>NZ_BAAFHO010000018.1:0-105090 GCF_054665055.1 Lysinibacillus sp. CTST325
TCTGTTCGCTCGACTTGCATGTATTAGGCACGCCGCCAGCGTTCGTCCTGAGCCAGGATCAAACTCTCCATAAAAAGAAATTTGATTAGCTCAAATTGTTTTGCTGGCATCATGTTTGATGTCCAAATTTTTGTTTCGTTCACTAACTCAAGGTTAGTTACTAAAAACTTTATTGATTACGTTTTGCTTGTTCAGTTTTCAAGGTTCATATCGTTGTTACTTTCTTAGCAGCAACTCTTATATAATATCACGTCGCAAAATCAATGTCAACAACTAATTTATTTAACTTAATTGTTTTTCAGTAGATGTCTTAGCGACTTGTATAATAATATACTCTTAATCTAAGATGGTCAACACTTTTTCTGAAAAAAATTGATAATTTTTTATTTCATCGAGAAACTTCCTATATAAATGATTAAGAAAACAATTTAATATCAGACCCACAATCTGAAGTTAGTTTAATGTTTTATTGTAATCTAAAACATAATTTTATCATAATCCCTATAAAAATATTAATTGTTTTTCACTAAAACAAAAAACTCGGTATAGAAACCGAGTTTATCAATTATGCCTCGGCATAATTCCGTCCCGAATCGGCTTTGCGCTTGCACAAAGCACTCCTTTCCGATTCCGTGACATCCGCCGGAGGCTTTAGGCCAACAAATGTTTTTTGCGCGAAAGCGAAGCGACAGCAACACAGCACGATGTTAGTCACTCAGTCGTTGCCACAGGACGTGGCGTTCTTAGACTGAGTTCCTCTATTTCAGCGGATGTTTGGACACCCGCTGAAAATAGTTAAAACGGGAAGAAAAATGGAATTACCAGCATCATGACGATAAACATAATAATCTGTAACGGGATTCCGATTTTCACAAAGTCCATAAATTTATAACCGCCAGCTGTCATCACAAGCGCATTTGTCGGGGAAGCAATTGGTGTGACAAACGCCATACTTGCTGCTACAGCAACAGCAATCATAAATGTCGTTGGACTCGCTTCCATTGCAATCGCAGCATTCATAGCAATTGGTGCGAACAAGACAGCAGTCGCCGTATTACTAATAAATTGTCCAAAAATAACTGTTAAAATATATACACCAACTAATACTCCATACGGTCCATAATCTCCAAGCGCATGAATAATACCATCAGATAAAATAACCATACCACCTGTTTTCTCCAATGCAGTCGCCATCGGAAGCATTGCAGCTACAAGCACAATACTTTCAAAATTTATATTGCTGTATGCGTCTTCCATATTTCGCAAACAACCTGTTAAGATCATCAATACAGCACCAATCATAACGGAAATAACAGCAGGGAAAATTTCAAAAGCCATTAACACAATCATTAAAAGCATAATGACACCGGCAATACCTGCTTTGCCCGTTGCTGCTGCGACACTTGCATGCTCTTTCGGCTGACCGACAACAACGACATCCTGCGTTTCCCTTGCGAGTAATAGAATTTCATCCCATGCACCTTGCACTAAAATGGCATCTCCAAATTTCAATTTATGCGTCACCATATCTTGTAGTTTATAGCCGCCTCTACGATTAATGCCAATTATATTAAGATTATATTTTTCTCGGAAGCCTAGGTTGCTAACTGTCTTATTAATAAAGCTAGAATTTGGCGTTAATAATACTTCAGCAATACCAAGATGCTTCGATACTAATTCATCAGCCTCTCCTTCAGCTAGTTCCTGCATTTCTAAACTATAATCTGATGCAAAGCGACGAATATTCTCTTCCTCTCCTTGAACATACAATTCATCTTTGGCATGTATTACACTCGTCGGACCTGCCATTTCCTGATATGTCATCGGTAAAAAATTAATGCCTTCTTGAGATCGTCGGTGGATTTTCATCATACAAAGCGTATATTTGGCCGGGAGCTTTAATTCTGCTAATGTCGCATCAATAATCGGCGAACCCTCAGGCACAAACACTTTAAATAAACGATTGTTTAAATCATATTGCTTAATAATCTTCTTCGGTGATAGTTTATAGTCAGCTTTTGTTTGTGTACGGTTCTTTTCATTTGGTAAAAGAATATTGCGTACAAGTACTAAATAGATAATACCGACGATCATTCCTACAATACCGATGGGTGTCACCTCGAAAAACCCTAGCTTATTATAGCCACGATCTACTAATAACTGACTGACAATTAAATTTGTTGGTGAAGCAATTAATGTCATAAGCCCCGAAAGACTCGCAACATAAGACAGTGGTAGCAAGAATTTCGAAGGGCTTTCCTTCATACTAATAGCAATACTAACAACGATCGGCATCATTAAAGCTACAGTACCTGTATTACTCATAAAGGCACCTACCGTCCCTACAATAATGAGCAATAACACAAATAACTTTAACTCACTATCTCCTGACCATTTCAACAATAATCGGCCCGCCATCCCAGCAAGACCTGTGCGTAAAATTCCTGCGCCCACAACAAATAACCCTGCAATCATTAAAACTACAGAGTTCGAAAAGCCAGCAAGCGCCTCTGCTGGCGTTAAAATATCTGTAATGACAAAGGCAAGAAGTGACACAATCGCAACGAGGTCTGCTCGTACTTTATTTGTCACAAATGCAAAAATTGTTGCTCCTAAAATAAGAAATGTTAATGTAAGCTGCATTTCTAAGAATTCCTTTCTCTTTCTAACATTAATCATTGTGCTAGGTGATACATAAAACCTTTTGTAATTGCAACACCTTACACGTTTGCTATATCATTTAGATTTATTATATCTTACCCAAAACGGCATATGAGAAAGTTCACCATCTTTTCAAAATAACAGATTCATCACCATAGCGTGAGGTTGATTTCCGTTCCGGCTGGTTGCTTTCCTGGGGGCGTCCGATGAGCCGCTTGGGCCAACACGATGTTGGTCACGAAGGCGTTATCACAGGACGTGATAGTTTTAGCCTTCGTTCCCCTATCGCTGATCCCCAAGGAGTCACCCAGCCTTCACTCCAATCAACTTATATAAGTAGATTACGTTTTAACAATTGTTATCCCCAACTTTTGATGATAATCCCAATAAAAATAAGTATGGTATTGACCTACACCCCAACTTTTCGAAAAAGAAAACATATAAAATAATGTGTATTTAAACAAAGGTTGATTTTCACTCCGAGTTGGCGCTTTCCGCAAGCTTGGCTTCAATCTCCTCGTCACTACGTACCTACGGGGCTTTCAGGGCAAGCTGAACTAAAAGAGTATAGCTTTGATCAAAATAAAATCTCAACATAGATAAAAACGAAATCCTTTTGACGCTCCTCACAATACGATATATGACGGGGTCTACCGTTAAAATCATCGCCCATGCATAGATTATTTTTGATAAAGGTTATGCTCTTTAATATAGTCATAACAAGCGTTGGGCAGTAGATATTTTGGTTCACCGCCCATTGCGAATTCTTCTCGAATATAGGTAGAGCTAATTTCCATCGCTAAGCCTTTGTCGATCAAATGGAATCTTCCATCATCATGATTCCTCAATATCGGAGAGCGACTAATTGTTGATAACATATCAATTCCATGCCTTGCCATTATAATAAATTTATTCTCAGCTACTAACGCTTCTCCTTTTTTCCACAATCCTGCTCCAATATCCACTAATAAATCGGCTCCCATAATAAAATGAATTTCATCATTCGGGTGTTGTTCTCTAAAATATTTCATCGTATCATATGTGTAAATGTTCCAGCCTTCTTGCTCCATTTCATATGAATCTGCAATAAAACGCTCATCCTTAGCAATAGCTAGCTGTAACATATTCCATCGATGAGTATTCCCTGTCTTTATCTCCTTGTCCTTTCGTTTATTTGAACAAGGTAAAAAAATGACTTTATCTAATTTGCAACGATGTGCGACAGTGCTTGCAGTCCAAAGATGAACATTTGTAATTGGATCAAAGGACGATCCGTAAATTCCTATTCTCGCCAATATCTATCCCTCCATTCTTCTTTCCTATTAGTTTCTTCCACTCATCATCTTCGTGACTTTTTCTTTAATTTCTTTAATTCTTGTCATTTTGTTATCCCAGCACGCTTGACTTAAATCGACCGGATACTCTTCTGGATTCATTGTTCGTTTATACTCACTCCATAGTAGATGTAAATTTTCTTCTACATATGCTTGAATTTCTTGAAGTGTTGGTTCTTTGTAAAGAATAGAACCATTTACAACAATGTCTTGATGTAATTCTTTCGCTGTAAAATTCGTCACAAATTTACTGATATAAGTATGAACAGGGTGAAACATTTTCAAGCGTTTTTCCTCCTGTGGGTTTTCGTCGTCCAACGCAATATAATCTCCTTCAGCATGACCATTGTCTGTATTAATAATTCGATAGATACGCTTGCGGCCTGGGGTCGTTACTTTTTCAGGATTTCCGGAAATTTTGATGGTATCGACCATTTTCCCGGTTTCATCTTCAATAGATACTAATTTGTATACGCCCCCAAGAGCTGCTTGATCGTAGGCTGTAATAAGCTTAGTTCCGATTCCCCATGTATCAATTTTAGCCCCTTGTGACTTCAAATTTATAATCGTGTATTCATCCAAATCATTAGATGCTATAATTTTCGCTTCAGTGAAGCCAGCTTCATCTAGCATTTCCCTTGCTCTTTTTGACAGATACGCTAAGTCTCCACTGTCCAGCCGGATTCCTACAAAATTGATTTTATCTCCAAATTCCTTTGCGACTCGAATTGCGTTAGGAACACCTGAACGCAACGTATCATACGTATCTACTAAAAAAACGCAATCTTTATGCGTATTTGCATACTTTGTAAATGCAGTGTATTCGTCACGATATGCCTGTATCATGGCATGCGCATGAGTACCTGAGACAGGGATGCCAAATAATTTTCCAGCTCTGACATTGCTAGTTGCAGAAAATCCACCAATATAAGCTGCACGAGTTCCCCAAATCGCTGCATCAAATTCATGCGCTCGACGAGTACCAAATTCCATCGCTACATCCTTTCCAATCACTTGTTTAATGCGTGAAGCCTTCGTTGCAATAAGAGTTTGGTAATTAACGATATTCAATAAAGGTGTCTCCATTAATTGAGCTTCTGCCAACGGGGCTTCAATTCGTAAAATAGGTTCATTTGCAAATGCCAGTTCACCTTCCTTCATTGCAGAAATAGTGCCTGTAAATTTTAGACTTTGAAGGTATTTAAGAAATTCCTCTGAGTATTTTCCTTCCTCGCGTAAATATTGAATATCACTATTAGAAAAACCAAAGTTTTTGATAAACTCCATCATCTTTTTTAAGCCTGCAAATATCGCATAGCCATTACCGAATGGGAGTTGTCGAAAGTACAGTTCAAAAACCGCTGTTCTATTTTGAGCACCATCATTCCAGTAAGTTTCTACCATATTTATTTGATATAAGTCTGTGTGTAACATTAAACTATCATCAGCATATTTCATTTCATTTTCCTCCTTTTACATAATAGTAGCTCCGAGAGAATGCTCGAAATGTCCTAACGCCCACTCATGCCCTGCTTGATTAAAAGATGCCACTGCATTTTTATGAATAACTATGTTAAATCCTTTATTATAGGCATCTACCGCTGTATGAAGAATGCAAATATCCGTACATACACCTATTAAATGTAGTTCAGTAATGCCTCTTTCGCGCAATTTAATCTCTAAATCCGTACCTGCAAAAGCAGAATATCTTGTTTTATCCAAGTAGTAGACATGATCTAATTCTTTATTTTCTTCATATAGTTCTTTTAAGGAACCATATAGTTCCCTCCCCTTTGTACCTCTTATATTATGAGGAGGAAAAAGCTTTGCTTCCGGATGATAGCTATCATCTTTTTCATGAACATCAATGGCAAAAACTACAAAATCATCGTTTGAGATAAATTCCTTTGTTAATTGTATATTTACCTCTTCCAATATTTGCCCCGGTTTTCCGCAAGTTAGAGCTCCATCTGATGCTACAAAATCCACTGTATAATCAATATTAATCAATGCACGTTTTGACACATTTCCATCACTCCACTTTCTTTTTTAATTAGTAATTACATAATTACAAATTACTATAGTGAAAAATATCAGGAAAGACAGGTGCTTTCCTAATGATAAATTGACTCTACGATTTCGAAGTCATTAAAAGTATATAATTGCGACGGTCTAAACGAATTCCTTTTTGTTTTCTTCGGTTTACCTTCTTCATCTAATACTTTTTCAATAAAAGGTAACTTGGGTGCTTTTGTAAAGAACACGGAATCATTTGAAATGCGCGGATCATCTCCCACTGTCAATAAAACCCTCTGCAGTTCAGATAAAGTAAATTCTTTTGGTAAAAAGTTTTTAGCAACCGTCGTTTGTATCATATCTTTCTTAATAAACGCTAAAGCGTCTGAAATAATTTTTCGATGATCAAAGGCTAATTCTAGTTCGAACACTTCATTTATATCATATAGCTCTACTTCTGCTGCATCGTCATTGGCTTGACGCTGGTCAATGTACACTTCAGAAACTATTGCATAAAAAGCATTTGAAATCATCCAACCTCGAGGATCACGATCTATGTCATCGTAGACACCAAAGTGCTTAACGTGTAGACCATCTACATTCGTTTCCTCTTTCAATTCTCTTTTAGCAGCCATATAGGCCGTTTCCCTTTTTGTCGCATCTACAAATCCACCGGGAAGCGCCCATTTTCCACCTTCAATATTTGCATTTCCTTCATGATCTTTATCGGCTCGTTTTATCAACATGATTTTAAGCGTCATCATCGGAGGTGCTTTTTCCTCTACCTTTTCGGACGTTATTGTAAAAATTGCGATATCTGACGTATACCCATCAGGTGTTATATATTTAGAAGAATCATAATTCGCAAGAACTTCTTCTTGTGAACGATATTTTGTCATTTTAAGAAAACTCCTTTGATTCAATGTTTTGCAGGAAAGGTTTAGATAAAGCGCCATGCGACGACTATTTACGACTCATCTGGAGATGGAACACCTACTCCGCTATGTTTTCGATAAATCGCTATCAGTAATTTATAATTCAATAATTACTATTTAATTATATGATAACTTTTCCAGTTAACAATTTCAACTCTTTTTATAAAAAAAGAATAAGAAGAACAGCTTTCCATAAAAAAAGCATAAACAAAGCATTCCCGCCTTATTTATGCCTTTCATATTATTTAATTCACTAGTTGGTTTTTCAAAAGAATACCATCCTGTACGACAACTCGACCATTTTTAATTACAGTATTCGTATGATTCATGCCATAGAAATATTGTAACTGCTTGTAATTGGCAACATCCAATATAATGACGTCAGCTTGTTTGCCCGCTTCAAGAGAGCCAATTTGATGTCCACGGTTAAGTGCATATGCTGCATTAATAGTTGTCGCCGTTAGCACTTCCTCTAATGTCAACCCCATATGCATACAAGCTAAATTCATGATAAATGGCAGACTAATCGTCGGGGATGAGCCAGGGTTAAAGTCCGTTGATATAGCTACAGGTACCCCTTCATCAATCATTAGGCGTCCTCTTGCAAATGGCGCACGTAAGAAGAATGCTGTTCCAGGTAGCAACACCGCAATCGTGCCAGCTTCAGCCATTTTTTGTATACCCTCATCAGAAGCAACTAATAAATGCTCCGCCGAAATTGCTCCTACTTCCGCAGCAAGCTCCGCGCCCTTATAAGGCTCAATTTCATCTGCATGAATTTTCGGTGTTAACCCTAACGCTTTCCCTGCCTCTAAAATGCGTTGTGATTGCTCTGGCGTAAATACACCTTTTTCACAAAATACATCATTGAATTCAGCAAGGTTTAACTCAGCTACTTTCGGCAGCATGTCATAAATGACTATATCGACAAATTCATCCTCACGTCCCTTATAGTCACGTGGCACTGCGTGCGCCCCCATAAAGGTACTAACGACATCAATGTCATGTGTGGCTTGCAATTCCTTAGCTACCTCAAGCTGTTTCTTTTCAGTTTCCCAATCTAAACCATAGCCTGATTTCGCCTCCACCGTTGTGACACCATGCTTTAAAAACACATCTAAATGATTCATCGTTTTTCTATATAAATCACCATAACTAGTTTCTCGCGTCCGCTTTGTTGTAGCATGAATCCCGCCACCTGCATTCATAATGTCCATGTATGTGGCACCATTTAGTCGCATATTAAACTCCTGCTCACGTGTACCTCCATGAACTAAATGCGTATGACAATCGATGAGACCCGGCATAACAATCTTACCTGAGGCGTCAATAATCTCAGCCGCCTTTACAAGATCAGGAAAATCCGCTTCTAGCTGTGCAATTGAACCTACTGCTATAATGCTATTTCCTTTCATTAAAACACTGCCGTTTTCCACTACTGCGATGTCACGCATTTGTTCCTTTGTACGAGGACCTTGTACGGCACTTTTTAACGTAATCACTTCATTGGCGTTTTTGATTAAAATTGTCACTTCGCATCATCCTTTAACATTGGTATACGCACACCTTTGTTCTTTGCTGTATTAATAGCAATTTCATAGCCAGCATCTGCGTGACGCACAACGCCCATTCCTGGATCGGAAATTAACACTCGTGCAATCTTCTCTGCGGCTAGCTCAGAACCATCCGCTACTAGCACTTGACCAGCATGCTGAGAATAACCCATACCTACACCACCACCGTGATGCACACTTACCCAGCTAGCACCACTTGCTGTATTAACAAGTGCATTTAGAATTGGCCAATCTGATACTGCATCAGTACCATCAAGCATGCCCTCTGTTTCACGATTTGGCGATGCAACAGAGCCTGAGTCTAGATGATCTCGACCAAAGACAATCGGTGCTGATAGCTCACCATTGGCAACCATTTCATTAACCTTCAATGCAAAACGATGACGATCACCATAGCCTAACCAGCAAATTCGTGCCGGTAACCCTTGCCATTTCACCATTTTTTGCGCCATATCGATCCAATTCACAAGACCTTCATCTTCAGCAAACATTTCTTTGGCAAGCGCATCTGTTTTATAAATGTCCTCAGGATCACCTGAAAGTGCAGCCCAACGGAATGGCCCTTTCCCTTCGCAGAATAATGGACGAATATACGCTGGAACAAAACCAGGGAAATCAAAGGCATTCGTTACACCCATCTCTTTGGCATAAGCACGAATATTATTACCGTAATCAAATACTTCTGCACCTGCCTGTTGGAATTCAAGCATTGTACGAACATGCTCAGCCATCGTCTCTTTTGCTCTTCGCTCATATGTTTTTACATCACTTTTACGCAGTTCAAGTGCTTCCTCAAACGTCATACCATTTGGAACATAGCCATTGATCGGATCATGAGCAGATGTTTGGTCTGTTACAAAATCAGGGATAATTCCTCGGTTCAATAGCTCACGATTAACATCTGCACAGTTGCCAACAAGACCAATTGACGCAGGCTCTTTTTTGTCACGTAGTTTATTGACTAATTCAATAGCTTCATCTACCGTCTCCACAAGGTAATCACAGTAGCCCTCTTTTATTTTACGTTCAATTCGAGCACGCTCTACTTCGACTACTAAAATGACAGCGCCAGCCATTTTCCCAGCTAAAGGCTGAGCACCACTCATACCACCCATACCACCTGTAAGGATGAATTTACCGCGTAAATCTGCTGTGCCAAATACTTTTTTACCAGCCTCTACGAATGATAAATACGTTCCTTGTAAAATGCCTTGTGCGCCAATATAAATCCAGCTACCAGCCGTCATTTGACCGTACATCATTAAATCGCGGTCCTCTAACTCATAGAAATGCTCCCAATTTGCCCATGCTGGTACTAAATTAGAATTCGCAATTAGTACACGCGGCGCATGTTCATGTGTACGGAATACTGCTACCGGTTTTCCTGATTGAATAAGAAGTGTTTCATCATTCTCTAATTCTTTTAATGACGCAATAATTTGCTCATAACTTTCCCAATTACGCGCTGCCTTTCCGATACCACCATAAACGATTAGTTCATCTGGATTTTCAGCTACTTCAGGATCTAAATTGTTCATTAACATACGCATCGCAGCTTCTTGTGTCCAACCTTTACATGTTAATTCATTCCCACGTGATGCACGAATATTTGTTTTAACTACCATTAAAAACACTCCCCTTTAAAATAGTAAAAATGCTATTGGTGTTACGATGATTAACGTTAATACGACACGTTCAAACCAAATGATTATAATTTGGCGCAATGTCACTGGAATTTCAGTTGATAAAATGAGTGGTATCACAGCCGAAAAGAACAAAATTGCTGAAATTGATACAACTGCCACAATAAATTTCGTCACAAGTGCTGCTTGTGTGACAACAAGTGCTGGTAAAAATACTTCCGCTAACGATAATGACAGCGCTTTCGCAGTTAAAAATGGTTCTGGAATTTGTAGTACATATGTGAATGGTACAAAAATATACGAAAGCCAATCAAAAATTGGTGTATATGTTGCAAGTACAAGTCCTAAAAGACCAACTGATAGAATCGATGGCATAACCCCCATCGTCATAATGAAGCCATCTTTTAGATTCGCCCATAAAATTTTAGACATAGGTGGATTTTGTTCAACTGCCTCCATCGCTTGACGCCACGCCTCTTTAAAACGGCCCTTCTTCACAATCTTTTCTGGCTGCGGCGTTGCGCCCTCGTAGTATTCATCCTTCATTGTACGAATTGGATAAATGCGCACTGTTAAGGCTGTGACCAAAAATGTTACAACGAGCGACACCCAAAAAAATGCATTCCAATGCTGCATCATATCCAGCGTACCGGCAATGACAACCATAAACGTTACAGATACAGTCGAGAAGCCTGTTCCAATAATCACGGCCTCCTTCGCTGTGTAGCGACCTTCCATATAAAGACGGTTTGTTAAAAGCAAGCCAACCGAATAACTCCCGACAAATGAGGCTACTGCATCTACCGCTGAACGTCCTGATGTTTTAAAAACAGGTTTCATAAAGGGCTGTGCTAAAACACCGATGTATTCAAGCAACCCATAGCTAACTAGAAGTGCTAAAAACAAAGACCCGATCGGAATAAGTATTCCCACTGGCTTAACAAGCTTCTCCAGTAAATACGGGCCAATACTTTCATCCGCTAACCATGCAGGTGCTATATTGAAAATTAACAAAATCCCTGCAATCATACCGCCCACTTTAAGGATTGACATCACAATATTGACTGTCGACTTATTCCATTTCTTTGTCAGGAATGGAATAATCGCTCCACCTACAAGCATTATGAGTACATATGCAGTGACAAGTAGCGGCGCTTCGGTGCGAATAAAATTCACGATGTGATCAATTAAAATTGAATTCTTACCTCGCCATTCAAAAGATACAAAGAAACTGAATATTCCGACTACGCTACAGATAAACATCTTAATAGCGGAGGAGACTCGAAATTGTGAGTCTCGCTCCAGCTCTCGCTGATGAAATTCCATACTACTCCCTCCGATGTAAGTGCTTTTTCTGAAAGAAATCTCTAGGTCATCAAAACTAGTTAAAGGATTTTTTGGATTTTCTCTAGGAAGCTATTGCCTTAAAACTTACTTATACTCATTTAATAGAACATCACTCGTTAACAAATATTGTGCAAGCGCTTCAATTTCATCGCCGATTGGTTGATCTGCTAACAGTGGCGGACAAAATTCACGCACTTTTTCTAAAAACTTTCGAGTTGTTGGAGATAACTGCTCTTCTGCCTTATCTAAATGGATAGCCTGCGATGCACAAATCATTTCTATCGCAATAACACGAGCGGCATTATGTACGATTTGACGTACTTGGCGGGCCGATGTTGTACCCATGCTCACATGATCCTCTTGGTTCCCTGATGTCGGTATAGAATCCACGCTTGAAGGATGTGCCAATACTTTGTTTTCAGATACGATAGAGGCTGCTGTATATTGAGCGATCATTAGTCCACATTCAATACCAGGATTTGTCGCTAAAAATGGCGGCAAACCTTCGTTAAGCTGCGGATTAACCATACGTTCTGTACGTCTCTCCGAAATATTAGCCCACTCACATACACCGACTTTTAAAAAATCCATTGCTAATGCAATTGGTTGACCGTGGAAATGCCCCCCAGACAATACTTCTCCATTTTCTAAAACAATCGGATTATCTGTCGTTGCATTCATTTCAATTTGCACACGGTCTTCCGCATAGAAAAATGACTGCCATGAAGCACCATGTACTTGTGGAATGCAACGTAGTGAATAGGCATCCTGCATGCGGATTTCACCTTGCTTTGTCACACGTTTACTTCCATCAAGCCACTTACGGATTCGTCCACCAACAAGCTCTAATTCCGGGTGTGGTCTTACCGCCAAAAGCGCTGGATCAAATGCGGAAGTAATCCCCTTTAGTGTCTCAAGTGTTAAACTTGCTGCCATATCTGCCGCTAGCCCAATACGCTCTGCCTCGTTCACTGTTAAAACCCCGATACCTGTCATTGCTTGGGTACCATTTACAAGCGCTAGACCTTCCTTAGCTTGTAGTCGGACAGGCGTTAGCCCAGCTTGCTGTAACGCCGCACTGCCGCTCATAACCTCTCCATTAAACTCCGCCTTACCTTCGCCTACTAGTACTAAAGCCAAATGTGATAGCGGCGCTAAATCTCCACTTGCTCCAACTGAACCTTGAGAAGGTACAATCGGATGTACTCCCTTATTAATAAATTCCAATAGCAACTGCACTGTTTCCAGACGAATCCCTGAAAAACCACGAGCTAAAGCATTGGCACGTAAAACCATCATGACACGTACAACATCTGTAGGAAACGGCGCACCAACACCCGTTGCATCTGAGCGCAATAAATTTAACTGCAAAAGCTCAATGTCTTCTTCTTCAATCTTTATATTACTTAGCTTTCCAAAGCCTGTATTCACACCATATATCGTTTGCCCTTCAGCTAAACGCTTTTCAATTCGTTCCCTACTTATACGTATACGCTCCACACTGTCTAGAGAAAGCGCTACCGTAGCTCGACCATCTACAATTTCCCCTATTTGCTGTCTTGTTAATGTCTTGCCATCAAGCTCAATAATAGACTTCATAATAATGACATCCCCCTGTTCCCTTAAAGCTATGTAAAAATGCTTTTAATCAATTTCGCTATCGCTACAAAAGTTAAATAACAATTACACTAACTACATTGTACTAACTACTTTTTTCAGAAAATAGGGAATTTTAAAAGAGAAAACATGAATTATTTCAGAATTTTTGTTATTTTAATAATATAATAGTGTTTTTTTACGAAACTAGATAATTTTAAGGAGGTTTGCAGTTGTGAAATTGTTATTAATTGACAAGGATTCCACTGATCTTTCAGGCATTCGATGGTTTTTACATACATATTATCCTGGTGATGTAACTATAGAAATAGCTACAACTATTCATGATGCACTTCAAAGTATCCAGCAATTCGAGCCTGAGGTCATACTACTAAATATTGATCTATTCTCGAATAATCGTTTAACAGCACTTTATCGTGTTTTACGAAAACATTCAGGGACTATATTAGGTATGACGACAGAGCCATTGTTTAAAAATGCATTAAAAGCTATCGATTTACAGGTCGCGCATCTCTTCGTTAAACCAATTGATTTAGAAGTACTAAAGCAAAAGCTCACTACCATTTCTCTTCGAACACCAAAAGCCAAAGCAGTGTATCAAGAAGCTACAGATGAATCCTTTTACTACCAACTATTTTTAGATAGTAAAACTAGTTCCCTAGAGTCAAATATACATTTCGCAATGATTGAACCTGAGCATTCTGAAATGTTTAACAAGCTATATAACTGGCTTCAGCAAACTCCTATTTATTCTAGTATGAGGATATATCCTTTATCGGAAAAAATCGTATGTTTATTCCAAACAAATGATTTAGAGAAGGATGTTCGTACATTAATGAAGGAATGGCGATTAACGAATAATAGTTCTTTAAATATCGGGGTTTATGATGGGGAGCCTACCACCATGAAGAATATGTATACCTTAACAAAACGTGCACTTCATCAAAGCTTTTACGAAGGCTATGGACATATTTTTTATGCGAGCAAACAATTGGAGACACAGACCTTCGATCCATTGCTAACACCTGAAGAGCAACAATTACTAATAAGTAGTTTAGAGGACGGAAATATTGAAGCCGTCAAAGCGTTTTTATATCGACTATCTAATGAAGGAATTTATTACAAGCAAGATGACTTACGTATTCATCTAACGAGTGTTTTGGCACAAATTCGGCGCTTTATGTTGAAGTATAAATTACATGAGAAAGCTGCAATTGAGCAAAATTATCGTCAGCTTTTTCATTTAATTATTGAACATCCTATATTTTATACCATTCTAAATGGCATCATATCATTTACACAAAGGCTGGTTGAATTAGCTCGCGAGGCACGAATAGAAAAACGGGCTGACTATGTAGAACTGGCCATAGAAATTATCGATCAGCAATTTCAGGATAGCGGATTGTCTTTACCTTTCGTTGCTCATAAATTAGGGATTAGTCCCAATTATTTAAGTACGATTTTCTCAAAGAAACAAGGATTGCCATTGAAACGCTACTTACAGCAGGTCCGAATTCAAAATGCCACAAAAATGCTTGTAGAAACGGATTTTGCTATTAGTGAAATTGCCTATTTAAATGGGTTTGATGATTCGAATTATTTCATTAAGATTTTTAAACAGCACATCGGAATTACTCCCCATCGTTATCGTAAATCTTAAAAGGGCTTATCAACGTAACGTGGAGTTGATTTACGTTACGACTGAGAACTTGTGCGAAAACGTAGCGAGTAAATGCTCATCTTTTAGGGATCTCATTATCAAGTATTATTTTCAATTATCATATTCTATTTTCAATAAGAATAAATAAACAAAAGAGTTCATTTTAATTTCTTTTATTCTTGAGCTTCCTCTTCTTCACAGCTTATTTTTAAGCAATTCTCGAAAATGTTTAAAAAAACTAAATTAGTGGTAAAAGTTATTCATAACTCCTTTAAATCCAGCATATATTTATAGTTTGTATCTTACTATAAAAATTCTTTAACAATAATTATTATAATCTACTAGCAATTCTAATTTATATTTGTTATAGTTATTAATGAAGAGTTTGACTCACAATTTTCCTTAGGAGGTAAACTAATATGACAAATGAAAATAATCGTAGCCGTCGTTTTACAACAGCAGGTGGTGCTCCAGTAGTAAGCAACCACGATTCTATGTCAGCAGGTCCTCGTGGACCTCTATTACTTCAAGATGTATGGCTAGTTGAAAAACTAGCGAACTTCAACCGTGAAGTTATTCCTGAACGTCGTATGCACGCTAAAGGTTCAGGTGCATTCGGTACTTTCACTGTAACGCATGATATTACTAAATATACAAAAGCAAAAATCTTCTCAGAAGTTGGGAAAAAGACAGAGATGTTTGCACGCTTCTCCACAGTTGCAGGTGAGCGTGGTGCAGCGGATGCTGAGCGCGATATTCGTGGCTTTGCACTTAAGTTTTATACTGAAGAAGGTAACTGGGATTTAGTTGGTAACAACACACCTGTATTCTTCTTCCGTGATCCATTACACTTTACAGATTTAAACCACGTGGTAAAACGTGACCCACGTACAAATATGAAAAATGCTAATTCAAACTGGGACTTCTGGACTTTATTACCAGAGGCACTTCACCAAGTAACAATTGTTATGTCTGACCGTGGTATTCCGGCTGGATACCGCAATATGCATGGTTTCGGTTCTCACACTTATAGCTTTATTAATGCTGAAAATGAGCGCGTATGGGTTAAGTTCCACTTCCGTACAGAGCAAGACATTAAAAACTTAACTGGTGCTGAAGCTGCTGAAGTAATCAGTAATGACCGCGAATCTTCACAACGCGATCTATATGAGGCAATTGAAAAAGGCGATTTCCCTAAATGGAAAATGTACATTCAAGTAATGACAGAGGAACAAGCTCGTGAGTTACCATATAACCCATTTGATTTAACGAAGGTATGGTATAAAAAAGACTTCCCATTAATTCCTGTGGGTGAATTCGAGTTAAACAAAAATGCGGACAACTACTTTGCGGAGGTTGAGCAATCAGCATTTGCACCGTCAAACATTATTCCTGGTGTAAGCTTCTCACCAGACAAAATGTTACAGGCTCGTATCTTTGCTTATGCAGATGCACACCGCTACCGCTTAGGTGTAAACCACCACTCGCTTCCTGTAAACGCACCAAAATGCCCATTCCGTTCATTCCATCGCGATGGTGCTATGCGTTTCGATGGCAACCTTGGTTCAACTTTGGGCTATGAACCAAATAGCTACGGCGAATGGGAGCATAATTTAGACTATAAAGAACCTGAATTACGTATTGACGGTAATGCTGGTATCCACGACTTCCGTGAAGACGACAACAACTACTTCGAGCAGCCAGGTAAATTATTCCGTCTAATGACTGCCGAAGAGCAACAACGCCTATTCGAAAATACGGCTAATGATATGGCGCCAGTTGAAGAATTCATCAAACGTCGTCACATCCTTCACTGCTATTTAGCTGATCCAGCATATGGTGAAGGTGTAGCAAAAGCTATGGGTCTTTCATTAGAAGGTATGGATCTTTCAAACCCATACGTAAAACAACCTACTAACGTTTAATTCTCCACATATTCCAACTATTATTGATATCCAAATCCAACTTTTTACTCCATGTGAAGGGCAACTTCACATGGAGCTTTTTTATCTTAATGACAAATTGAGGGCTCTTCACCATAATGTGTGGTTGATTTACGTTCCGGCAGGGCGCTTTGCCGCTGACACTTCGCTTTCGCGCAGAGCAGAGCTTCCTGGGGGCGTCCGATGAGCCGCTTCACTTCGCTGCAGGGTCTCGGGCCAACACGATGTTGGTCACGAAGGCGTTATCACAGGACGTGATGGTTTTAGCCTTCGTTCCCCTATCGCTGATCCCCAAGGAGTCGCCCAGCCTCCACTCCAATCAACTTAAATACAAGCGTAGGTTTTAACAAATGTCATCCACCACCTTTGGAGGTAAACCAAAATAAGGCTTGTGCCTATAGACACAAGCCCGCTTTACTAATTATTGATAAATTTGACTGCCTGCCTTTTTAAATTCCTCAGCCTTTTCCTGCATACCTTTGTGGATCGCTTCAGTCGTATTTAAATCTTGATCTTTTGCATAATTACGAATATCTTGTGAGATTCTCATACTACAAAACTTAGGTCCACACATTGAACAGAAGTGCGCAGTTTTCGCTCCTTCTGCAGGCAATGTTTCATCATGGTATTCGACTGCACGCTCTGGATCTAACGAAAGATTGAATTGATCGCGCCAGCGGAATTCAAATCGTGCCTTAGATAGTGCATCGTCACGCTGCTGTGCTCCCGGATGCCCTTTCGCTAAATCTGCCGCGTGTGCAGCAATTTTATACGTAATAACCCCTACACGAACATCCTCACGATTTGGTAAGCCGAGATGCTCTTTAGGCGTCACGTAACATAGCATTGCCGTACCATACCAACCTATCATCGCAGCACCAATAGCCGATGTAATATGGTCGTAGCCAGGAGCAATATCTGTTGTCAACGGCCCTAAAGTATAGAAAGGAGCTTCTTTACATACCTCTAACTGCTTATCCATATTTTCTTTAATAAGATGCATTGGCACATGCCCTGGTCCTTCTACCATCACCTGGACATCATGCTTCCAGGCAATTTGCGTTAATTCCCCTAGCGTTTCTAGCTCCGCAAACTGAGCCTCATCATTTGCATCTGCAATAGAACCAGGACGTAAACCATCACCTAAAGAGAAGGCAACATCATAGGTTTTCATAATTTCGCAGATTTCTTCAAAATGAGTATATAAGAAGCTCTCTTGATGGTGATATAAACACCATTGCGCCATAATCGAGCCTCCTCGAGACACTATGCCTGTTACGCGATTAGCCGTTAATGGCACATAGCGTAGCAATACCCCTGCATGAATCGTGAAGTAATCTACACCTTGCTCAGCCTGTTCGATTAACGTATCACGATACACTTCCCACGTTAAATCCTCTGCCACACCATTTACTTTTTCTAGCGCTTGATAAATCGGTACCGTTCCTACTGGCACCGCGGCGTTACGGATAATCCATTCACGTGTCGTATGAATATGCTTACCAGTAGATAAATCCATAATGTTATCGGCACCCCAGCGTGTAGCCCACGTCATTTTTTCTACCTCTTCTGCAATAGAAGATGACACCGCTGAATTTCCAATATTGGCGTTAATTTTTACGTGGAAGTTACGCCCAATAATCATCGGCTCTGCCTCAGGGTGATTAATATTAGATGGCAAAATAGCACGGCCTGCCGCGATCTCTGAGCGCACAAATTCTGGGTCCATATTTTCGCGTATCGCTACAAATTCCATTTCTGGAGTAATAATTCCCTTTCGTGCATAGTGAAGCTGTGTTACATTTTTACCTTTCTTTGCACGTAAAGGCTTTCTAGATAATTCCGGAAAAACATTTTCATTCATTCGTGGATCATCAGCTTTGCGGAATCCATTATCTTCTGGCTTAATAGTACGGCCTTCATATTCTTCAACGTCACCGCGTTCTTTGATCCATGCACTACATAAAGCTGGCAATCCTTTCGTAATATCCACCTTATACGCAGGATCGGTGTAAGGGCCACTCGTATCATAAACACGTACTGGTGCATTTTCCTCTTCACCAAAGCTTCCTGTCGTTGGACTTAGAGCAATTTCACGCATTGGCACTAAAATATCTGATCGAGATCCTTCTACGTAAACTTTTTTACTTCCTTCAAAACTAGACATAATCGTAATATTCTTGTCGCTAACTGTTGTCATAAACTACTTCGCTCCCTTTTTCATTTATACAAGGACCGAATCTAGCTCACCCCAACAGAAAATCAATTTCGCCTTGGCGTAATTGCGTCCGGATTTTGAATTGTGCCCGCACAATTCATTCCTTTGAAAATCCGTGACATCCGCCGGAGGCTTTGTCTTCATTCAGCAGGTGTTTGACGCCCACTGATAAGGAATCTTAACCGCATTCATCTCATCACCTTCAAAGATAGGACTTTTTCGCTGAATGAAGACAAAAGCCGAATCCAAAAAGTTTTGGATCCGGCTAAGAATGTAAAGGTTTAGTTATTGCAAATAACATTGAGTGCAATAATGGTTAACTTTCCCACGCTGGTATGAGCCAGATCAGGTCCAAAGGGTCAAGAAACTTCTATGCGTCTCCCTCTCAGCCTGACTCATCAGACTCCCCTAGTTAATACTATTAAGTTTGATGCTAGTGTAGCAGATATTGTTAAGAGATGGAAGCTTCATTTGATTATTTTTGGCTTATTCACCAAGAGTCAGCGTCAGATGAGACTCTGGAGCGCACGCATGCGAAGCAGCTCAACATTTGATGAATTCATTTTTATATGAATCCATTGAAGATTTATCGGAACAAAATCTTGTTTTATCGGAACAATTTCAGTTTTTATCAACTATGGGCAATCAAATGAGCGCCCAACCGTTAGGTAAACAACAGCTCCGCTACGTAAATCACAATCGTCACTGTAATACAGCTCACCATCGTTGAAAATAAAACTGTTTGTGCAGCAGTTGCCGATTCGACGTCATATTCTAATGCCAAACTAGAGCTATTTCGCGATGTCGGGAACGAACTAGCTATAAAAAGTGATTGTGCCACGACACCGTCAAGACCAAGCGCAAAAATGATAAGCAATGCTACGGCTGGTCCTATGACTAGTCGTGTAAAACAGCTAATGAATACCATCTTATTGAACATGGATTTGATTTCAAGCTGTGATAGTTGTGCCCCTAAAGTTATTAATGCTACAGCGATAAAGCCATCTGCCACATGGTCTATCGGAATTCTTACAAACTGCGGAATAGAGATATTAAAATAGTTCATTGCAACACCAATAATAAGTGCATGAATAATAGGCATTTTGAGGAAGTCTTTCACAATAGACATGCCCGATTTTGTTGAAGAAATTAAATTGTACAAGCCGTAAGTATAGGTCGTCATATTTTGAAATATAACGAGAATGACCTGAATCGCTACTCCAATCGGCTGGGTCACAAAAATCATTTGTGCAACTGGAATTCCATAGTTACCCGAATTAATTAGGACAACACTATTTTTAAACACCGCAGCCTCTGTTTTTACTAAGCCGAGTCCCTTTGCTAGAAAGTGACTAAGCACCATTTGGCTTCCGATAAAGAGTAGAATAAATAATGCAACTTCCCCAAGCACAGACAGCTCTATACTCGTTTCATATATATTCACAAAAACTGCTGCTGGCATGAAGCAATATGTAATAAGTTGAGATAACGCCTTTAAATTAAAGCGAAATTTCTTTTGTAAAACTGCACCAAGTACTAGAAGCACTAAAATTGGAGCTACAATTTTAAAAAAAATCATACCGAGATACACCATAGTGATGTCCCCCTTCCCTCTCCTATAGTAGTGCTGTTTTTATGCTTGGTCAATGTACTTCAAAGTTAACTCACCACTCATATCAAGGCATTTTTTCTGAACATATGGAACAATGCAGTGTCTTTAACAAGATGGTCAAAGTTATCTTTTGGAAAGTTATAGCGCTTGAAAAGAGCGCGATTTCCGCACCAAACTACCTAGTTTCGTACAAAAAAAACTGTCACTTCGCTTTCAGATTTTCTGAAATAATTAAGGATTCTTAAAAACGAACGATACAGAAAAAGGGACTACCTTTCATTTAAGTAAAATAAATAGTAAAATATACCCTTTATGTACTAAATCAGAGAAATATATGATATATTATCCATTAAATACGATGATCGGAGTGACTAAAATGAAGAATAAAGTATTAACGACTTTTATGGCAACTGCTATTACAGCAACCCTAGTATCGCCAATGTCAACTGCAGATGCTGCTTCAAATCATTCATCTTTAAACCACTCAATTCAACTTGATGGGCAGGTAGCTGCAGCCAAAGCAAAGGGACAAACGGTTACCATTAACAACGTCACTAAAGAGAAAGTACTTACATCCAATGGCCAATTTAAAATTAGTCAATCGCTGCAACCTCTCTTTAAAACAGCAAATAGCACTGCATTGAAGAATGCCCAAGCTACAATTGTGGTAAAAAACGGCGAAATTACGAGCATTACAGAACTAACATTAACTAAAGCTGGCACTGACAAAAAAGCGGTATATTTTGATGGTGGTGACGCACAGATTGAAGGAAGCCTAACTGTAAATGCGGATTATGTAAAAGTTCAAAATGTAAATATTAAAGATGAGCTTATTGTAACTAATCGTGTAAAGAAGGCCATTACATTTGATAACGTTGTTATTGGGGATACAATTACTTTTAAGCCTTTATTGACTAGAAATATTAATTGGTTAAATGTTTCCCTAAAAGATATTAAATCTCCAAACATTAACTTGGAGCGCACAAAAGTAAATGTGACTTCTGACAAAGCTATTTCAAAAATCGATGTAGTTGGTAAAGTTACAGCATTTGAAGTTAAAGCCAATATTGATAAGCTTACAATCGATGTTGAGAAAGATTTTAGCCTTTACGGAGAAGGTAAAATTGAGCAAGTGATTGTCAAGCACGGGGCAAAAGTGGCATTAGATTCAGGACATCTAATTAACAAGGTGCAGGTGGATGATAAAAAAGCCTCCGTGATATTACCTGTGGTGAATAAAACTGAGCTTAGTAATTTAGTAGCTATACCTCCATACGTTGCCGTATCTGTTAATGGATATGACGTTTTAACAACTGAAAAATGGACGACGCAGGCTGAACGTACAGCATTCGAATCTGCCGTAAGCAGTGCAAGAGTAGTAGCTAATAATTCCAACGCCTCTCAAGAACAAGTAAACAATGCTATTACACAATACAGGATTGCATTAACCGTTTATCAAGCTGTGCAAAAAAGCGGAACAAAATATGTTTATGGCGATAAGTCTTCATTACAATCGACGATTAATTCTATACAGTATGTAACGGTTTCTTGGAACAATGGTAATGATGTAGCATCATATGTACCTTGGACGACGCAAAGTGAGAAGGATGCTCTTACCTCTGCCGTTTCATCGGCTCAGTACGTTGTAAACAATACCTATGCAACGCAGTCTGATATCACAAATGCTATTAGCAATTTAAATTACGCTATCACAGTTTATAAGAACGCGCAAAAATATGGTACTTATCAATACAATGCCGACCGATCTGACCTTTTATCACTTATTAACTCTGTTCAGTATGTAACCGTTTCTGTGAATGGATCTGAACTGGCCTCCAATGTAATTTGGACGACACAAAGTGAAAAAGACGCTCTAGTTTCTGCTGTTTCATACGCACAAAATACTGCAAATAATAGCTCTTCGTCTCAATCAGATATTTCGTATGCCTATACTCACTTATATAGTGCCATTTCAACATATAGAGGTAATTATAAATCAGGTGCGAATTATTGGAATTACGTTGATAAATCTTGGCTAAAGTCACTCATTAATTCTGTTCAGTATGTAAAAATTTCTGCGAATGGAGATGGCTCTGATATCCCCTATTATGAATGGTGGACAACAGAACGAGAAAAACGGGACCTAGAAAAAGCAGTTGAACACGCCCAATCTGTTGTTAATAACTCCTATGCTTCTTCGTACGAGGTAACAGATGCTATTAACAGTTTAGACAAGGCCATCAAAATCTATAAAGATGTCCAAAGTCCAGGTAAACAACGATAAATATTCTTCTATTATAATTCAAAAACAACAGGCTAGAAAATCTCTATAGCCTGTTGTTTCTTTTATATAAGCAATATCGCCTCTGCATAGGTTTTAAAATCACTTAAATGCTTCTCGATAATTGCTTGGAGTATAGTTAATTCAAGAGCTTGATAATCGTGCACAGCGATATTTCGGAATCCTACCATATTTATTAATGTTTTTGCTATGCATGGTCAATAATGGCGTTTTCCTCAAGAAACTTAAATGCTTCTCTACTCGTTTTAGATAAACCAAGCTTTAAATCACTAACAAAATGTATGACCAAATCAATACTAGCTTCACACGCACGTTGTTCATTTAATGTCAGATACATTGATAGAGCTTTCATTCGTTCTTTAACAAAGGCGTTTTCATCTTGGCAATCAATAACCATACCACTTGAAAAAATTTGCGCTGCAAACACTGTATCAACCGTCCTCATATCGATTAAATCAACATCAATATTACAAGCCTGTGCAATTTCTCCGGCTAATAGAAAACGTTCATAACCTGAGAGCGGTTTATTTGCAAAATACGCAATATCTAAATCACTATCTTCACGTGCCGAACCCCGCGCATAAGAACCAAAAACAATAACAAAGGCTGGATTAACAGCTGTTGCTAACTTTTCAACAACTACCTTCTGCCAGTTTCGTTGCAAATTAAACACCCCGCTCCTTCTTAGGATCATTATAACAAACTCTATCCTTTATGAGGTTTCTAACCGTTTGTTTCGGGATTCTATCTTGCAGTTTTGCAGTTCTATCCATCACTTTGCAGGCTCTATCCATCATTCTTACAGTTCTATCCGTCATTTTGCAGGTTCTATCCATCTCTATTGAAAAGCGACCTCTTACCTTTCATATTCTCATAAGTACATAAGACACAAAATGTTTTAAAAAAACGCACAACCTATCTACCTATTCACTCAAAATATACATAAAAAAATCCTAATATATGATAAAATTGGTTTATCATATTCAGCAGAAGTCCCTACCTCAAAAGTTGTGGTATGAATCGAATGTAGTTCCATGTCAATAAATGCCCAAACACCTGCTGAATGAAGATAAAGCCTCCGGCGGATGTCACGGATTTTGAAAGGAGTGAATTGTGTGAGCACAATTCAAAATCCAGACTCAATTAAGCCAAGGCGAAATTGATCAACATATATTAGGATATTCTCAAGGCAATCAAAGATTTCATCTAGGACAAAAATCCCGATGAATTACTATGACACTTATCAAAAAACCAATTAGGAGGTTTCCCATATTATGAAAAACAAAAGAAAACTAGCCTTCCTCGCCCTAGTTGCGGCCCCTTCACTAATCTATGCTGCACCTACTACGTCAGCATCGGCTGCTGATATTACAGGACAGGTAAAAACTGCTTACATATACGATAATACTTATTACTACAACTATAAGGTTTCGAATGTTGTTCGACTTATTTCGAATATTAATGATACAGCCGCTTCATTCCAAGCGACTTTAGAGACAGCTAGCAAGGCATACGATGAGTTGACTGCAACGGAACAACAGTACGTCACGAATTATTCAACGCTGTCAAATCATAAACAGACGAAAGTAGCGTATCGTAAGCTTGCTGATCAAATTGAAGAGAAATTAGCTTCAGTGGAATCGACTTCTGTTAATTACTACCAAAACGTTATGGAAACAAAAGATTGGTACAATACGTTAAATGCAGCGCAAAAGACCTTTGTAAGTGCGGAATCACAAAGAATACTGACATCCTATATCTCACCAAACACATCTATCGATAAAGTGGTCAATAAAATCCAATTATTAAACTCTTCTCGCATTACCTTTCATCAAGATGTAGCTGATGCTAGAGCTGAGCTTAATGCACTACGCAGACATACAAACGTCTCATTACCTGCTGGTGTCGAAAAGATGTTGTTAGATGCTGAACAGCTTGTTGTAAAGGATAAGGCGGCGGCTAAGGAAGTAGAAAATGCCATTGCAGATTTATCGCCTAAAACATCCACTGCCCAAGATGTACAGGCAGTGAAAACAGCCTTCGAAGCTTTAACGCCTGTGCAACAGCAGCTTGTGCCAAACGTCTGGACTTTAGTAGACTTTGTAGATGGAAAATATGATCTACCGACTAAAGGGAACGGGACTAAAACTCCAGTTTTATCGGATACTGCAGCTGTACCTGGTAAAATCACAGCTATGACTAGAAACAAAAATACCTATACAGCAAAAATAAACGTTGCAGATTCGGAAAATAGTACAGAGCGCTTCGTTTTAACAACAAAATCCAATATGACTGTTATTATTCCACCGCTAGGAACTCTTCTTAATGAGGATACTGGTATTATGGAAATTCAAATTACACGAAATTTGAATCGTATCACATTCGAGGCAACATTAAATAAAAAACCAGTTGAATTTGAGGCTGATATGGAAATAATCATCAATAATCTATCGCCGAATGCCTCCATCGTTCGTACCTATGACTTTGGCGAACAAGAACCTGCTGATTACACAATAGAAGGAAATCGTCATTTCATTCAAACAAAGACATCTGGTTCATTCCAAATTATTAGATAGTAATCCACTTTTAATTTCCAGTAAAGAAAAAACCATAACCCTCTGCTAATTTCGCAAAAGGTTATGGTTTTTTTGCTCTGCTATTGCTTCTTCACAGTGAACCTCTTCTTTCAAAAATTCAATGGGCACCTGTAACGAAATCCCACTTACATTAATACATCATAAAGAGGACCTTTTCATATCATTTCATCAACAACTTTGCACTACTTAGTATTCCAATCAGCCCCCTTTATTAACATTTCTTGGTCCAACAACTGATTAGACAATGCATCTTTCTTCCCTTCATCAGAACGTTCTTTTCTTGCGTTCTTTCAAAAAAATCCAGGTAACTATTGACAATTGTCATAAAACAGGGATAATCAATAATAAAGTTTCCTCAGAGAAACATTATGAAGTTAAGGAAATATTATTATGGAAAGGAACAAAAAATTCGTATGAGAAAAATATTGAAACCACTTTCTGAATGCTCATTTGGAGATTGCTTTTTAATAAAAGAAATTAATATTAAGGGTCCTCTTAGAAGAAGATTATTAGATTTAGGCTTTGTGAAAGAAGCAGAAATCTCTGTTCTTCGCAAAAGTCCTTTAGGCGACCCTGTTGCTTATCGCGTAAGCAATACGACGATTGCATTACGCAATGATGAAAGCTCTATGATTTTGGGCGAAATTGTTAGGGGGAATACAGAGTGAGAGTTAATAGAATAGCTTTAGCGGGAAATCCAAATACCGGTAAAAGTACATTATTTAATACATTAACAGGATTGAAACAGCATACTGGGAACTGGCCAGGAAAAACAGTTGTTCATGCAGAAGGATCTTTTGAACACAAAGGAGACCAATATGTACTCGTGGATTTACCCGGGACCTATTCTCTATTTTCCAATTCAGCAGATGAAGAAGTCGCAAGAGACCATATTGTTTTTGACCAACCGGATGCAACGATTGTTGTGCTTGATGCAACATCATTAGAGAGAAATTTAAATCTTGCGCTCCAAGTTTTAGAAATGACAAATAACGTCATCATTTGTATCAATTTAATTGATGAAGCGGAGAAAAAGGGTATTCGAATTGATGACAGGAGATTAGCTCGTGAACTAGGAGTCCCAGTCGTAAAAATATCGGCAAGAAATAAAAAAGGTATCAATCGACTGTTGGATACATTAAGTCAACTGGTGAATGGGACAATTGTGACAACTCCGTATCGCATGAAATATTCGAAAGAAATAGAGGAAGCCATTACAAAGATAGAATCGAAATTAGAAGGTTATTTTGATGAAAAATATCCATCAAGATGGGTCGCCCTTCGCTTACTTGACGGTGATGAGGAATTGATCTTAAAACTGCAAAATCATAAGAATAATAAACAGCACGAGGTGAGAACGAATGGAGTCCCAGTCAGTGTTAAATCATAATTCACTTAAGGGTATTTTAGCTGAAGTGAACGAGGTTTCGAATGAGGATATTCGAGATGAAATCGTTAGTGATATTTATACTAAAAGCAAATCTTTGTGTAAAAAAGTAGTATCGCAGCAACCTGCAATGTACCGATCTGATAAATTAGATGAAATTTTCACATCCCGCATTTGGGGATTCCCTATTATGCTTATCTTGCTTGGGACTGTCTTTTACATTACTATTGCTGGCGCAAACGTACCATCTAATATGTTAGCGAGCTTATTTGGCTATTTAGAGGGCCAGCTTACGAGTCTTTTTGAGACAATGCGCGCACCGGAATGGCTACACGGTATTTTAGTTCTTGGGCTATTTAGAGGAACAGGTTGGGTTATCAGTGTTATGCTACCGCCAATGGCTATATTCTTCCCTATGTTCGCTCTATTAGAAAACTACGGTTATCTACCACGTGTAGCATTTAATATGGACCGTTTATTCAAACGAGCAGGTGGGCATGGTAAGCAGTCATTAACAATGGCAATGGGCTTTGGCTGTAATGCCGCTGCTATTCTGTCAACGAGAATTATAGAATCTCCTCGTGAACGAATGTTAGCCATTTTAACGAACAATTTTGTTCCTTGTAACGGGAGATGGCCAACACTTATTTTATTAGCATCTTTATTTATGGTAACTGGCTTTTCCGGTGCAACAAGTACACTTGTAACATCGGCCATTTTAATAGGATTTGTTATGTTAGGCGTCGTTGTGACATTATCCGTTTCCTGGGTTCTTTCTAAAACAGCTTTAAAGGGTGTACCAACCCATTACACATTAGAGCTTCCACCATTCCGAAAACCTAAGTTTTGGGATACAATTTTAAGAGCAAGTATTGATAAAGCATGGAATGTATTAAAAAGAGCGGTTATTGTTGCAGCGCCTGCCTCTATTTTAACTTGGGTATTCGCCAATATTTACGTTGGTGATACGAGCATTCTAATGCATTTTGTTAACTTTTTAGAGCCGTTTGGTCACGCTCTTGGTATGGATGGCTTTATTATGGCTGCATTTATTCTTGGGCTACCAGCCAATGAAATTGTTATCCCTATCCTAATTATGGCGTATTTATCTCAAGGGGCTATGCTAGAAATTGAAGATCTATCAAAGCTAAAACAAGTGTTTATCGACCAAGGCTGGACTTGGCTAACAGCTTTAAATATGATGTTATTTTCACTTCTACACTTCCCTTGCGGAACAACTTTAGTCAATATTTATAAAGAAACAAAAAGTGCAAAATGGACATTTATGTCGTTTTTAATTCCAACTGTTATTGCTATTGGCGTAACATGGCTAACAGCAACAATTGCTCGAGCGTTTGGTTGGGTGTGATGGTGGAGGGCTGGTCTTAAACCAGATATCCCTTATTTGGTATCACATATGTATTTACACCGCATAATGGCTTAATTGTTCATAAAGCGATAGAGCAAGAAACTGTAAATGGAAAGGCACTTACTAGTTATCTTTTGATACTCCCATAATAAACACCTTAAATTGATTTACTCAATTTAAGGTGTTTTTATAATCTAGGACTCTACATTCGATTAAGGTCTCTTAATATTTTTCTAGGATTAATTCCAAATCTCTCCTTAAAAATTTCCGCGAAATAACTAGGATTAGAATATCCCACTGCATTTGCAATGTCAGTTACATTCATAGTCCCTTCTTGTAATAAAAGGAATGCCTTCTCTAACCTTTTTTCTCGTAAATATCCAAACACTGTTGTTCCGAACATCTCTTTAAATCCCTTTTTTAATTTGTAATCGTTTAAACCAACTAAACGTGATAGTTCAATAAGTGTAGGAGGATTAGACATATGTTCTGTAATAATTGATTGAGCTTGCTGTATTTTGATTCTATCACTTTTTGAAAACATAACAGGACTAAGAGAATTATCAAATAGTTGAGATCGAAATGTCATTGATAATAGCTGTAATGCTCGACATTCTAGCTCTAAATTGGTCATTTTCTTACTTGCTATAGCATCTAACATTTGCTGAACAATAATTAAGGAAGATGCGTTAATTCTCTCTTGAAATAGCCTATATCGTTTTCCATCAAGAATTTTAGAGAAACTTAGGGATTCCTCACTAGTTTTACTAATTTCACTCATAAAATGATTGAAAGTTGAAACCGGAATACCAATCCCAACCATTTTATAGGATTGATTTTTATGAAACATAAAATTTGCCCCCACCTGCTCTATAAATTGAAGCGAGCATGTTCCTGAAGAAATTTCATATTCTGAGCCTGAGATGTAAACACCTCTATTACCTTGTAGACAAAGACTAAGCTCAACCATAGGCTGTTTTGTAACTATTTGCATTTGGTGCTCTCGATAAAATGAGTAATCAGATATAACCACTTCTAAATCTCGGCGAGGAATAAAACGATGTATAGCTCCTTCCTGCATATTTGGTTGGAATACAAACGGACATTCATGTACCTTTGATATTTCCAATGCATGAAAAAATTCATTAAAATTATCATGGAAATTAGTATCCAACGTGTTCATCACCATCCTTCAGTTTATTGAGAACGATTATCAATTATAACCAAAGTATAGCAAACGAACTGCGATTTAGCTATTCTTCTTTAGTAGTAAGTACCATCGATAGCAGTAAACACAAAAAGAAGATAGTAGCTCCAAAACCATACGCAGTAGCATATCCCCCAGCATATTCTATAAGCCATCCTACAAGTCCTGGCCCAATCATTTGACCGATAGCATAAAAGATAGAAATAAAACTGATCGCTGATGCCACATATTTTGCCGATACCTCCTGGCTTGCCTTCATTTGAATGAGTATAAGGACACCTCCAAGAGACGAGCCCCATATAATAGCAGACACGATAAATCCAACTACATTAGGAAATAGTATTGGAAAGATATCTCCAACAATTGACAAAAGCAACGCTGCTATTAATGCTTTTTTTACGCCTATCTTATCCGCTAGCATTCCCCATAATGGCGCACCTCCAATGGAAACGATCCCTGCAACAGCATAAATTGAGCCTGCCACTGCATTAGAAATCCCGATGTCCTTCATATAGCTTGTTTGATATAAATTCGGAATAAGATAAACAAGTCCAACGGCAAAATAAATTCCAGCTAGGAGGTATAGCTCTTTACTTCTCCAGACTTTAGTTTTTTCTTGTACAGAACCCTTTTCTGCCGAGTGTGGTGTCTTTATCACAAAAAATGCCACTAATACGACTATAATTGTGATTACCTCAAATACTAACCAAACTCCTCGCCAGCCAAACTCAGGAAAATGCTGAAGCATAAAGGGCACGATTAATCCAGACAATAGCATCCCAACTCCTGCACCACTCATTAGTAGCCCCATCACCGTCCCTCTTTTCTTTGGAAATGAGCTAACTGCTATTGATAGTAGTGGTGTATAGACGAGAGCACTACCAGCACCAGCTAAAAATAAAGAAATAGCAGCCCACCAAAAGTTCGGGATAAATATAAGACCTCCTAAACCCGCAATAACAAAGCCTCCGCCTGCCAACAGCACGTTTTTCGCTCCAATACGCATCGTCAGCATCCCAGACAGACCTACTGTAAGTAAATAACCTAAAAAGAGCATCGTACCTAATAAACCTGACTGTGATGTAGTTAATGACAGCCCTTCCTGCATAAAAGGTAATACAATCCCGTAAGCCATACGGGCAAATCCTGTAGTTGTAACGATTAATAGCATTCCGGTCATAACAAATACCCAAAAATTTTTCACTTTTCATTCCCCTTTCATTAATGAATGCCTATGATTCTTAAAATAAAGAAACTATTCAATATGTTTATTTAAGATCTCCTTTTTGATAATTTTTCTCATTTAGAAATATAGTTATCTTAATTTTTTTAGTCCAACTTCTCTACCAATAGACGGATAATAATGCGGTTTAACGGATTTTATTTTCTTTTAAACATAAAAAGAGACATCTCAATAGATTTTGAGATGTCTCTTCTGGGTACTATTTGTTCTATCAGTAATTATATACAAAGCAATAGACCTGCTTCTTATTGAACAATGGAGAGCAGGACAGGCACTACAAAAATATACTGGCCAACTAGATGACGAAAGGAAAATTAAATTCTGACGCTAGTGATTCAACAAATTAGTTGGACATTATTTGTTTTAAGTCTCTCGATCCATTCTGCAGGGTTTTTTGTCTGCTACAACAACATCGATATCGCTATATCAAATAGTTTTAAAATACTGTTTTATCAAATTTAGTGTGATTAACTAGTAAAAGATATCCTCTATGTCTGGTGTCATTGCTAATACCTCACAATGCCAATCTTCCTATAACGCATCAAAAGCTGGTGTGATTATGCTTACGAAGAGTTTAGCAATGGAATGGGCAAAGCATCATATAAAAGTGAATACAATTGCTCCAGGATACATGAAAACAGAGCTGACAAAGCCATATTTTGAACAAAGAGGAGACATGATGGATACTTGGATGAACCTAACCCCTATGGGCAGACCTGGGACACCGGATGAACTAGGTGGTATAGCGTTATACCTAGCTTCTGGGGCTTCTTCTTTTGTTACAGGAGGCGTGTTTACTGTGGATGGTGGGTATACAGCGTTGTAGTTAGAGGTAACTATATGCCTATTAAATATATATAACAGCCCTTCTGCTAAGATTTTAGCTAGGAGGGTTTTTCATTCTAAAAGATTGGAGAATTTTTAGGAAATAAGCAATTTAATATCTTTCATCAAAGTAAAAACCAAGTAGTCTTTATATGACCACTTGGTTTTTGTATGCTTATGGCGTTGTTTGGATGGCAGGGTCCTTATAGCCAACCTTCGCATAAAACTTATGGAAATTACCATACTTATCTTCCAATACAATTGTCACCCAGTCACCGTTAAAGAATTTGGCTGGATGCGTCAGCTCTTTTGTAATACGAGCAACATTTGTCGCAATTGTTCCTGTTCCTTTAGCTAATGAACTATTTGAACCATGCACAACTGTATCAATTACCTCCGCTGGTAATCTATCTTTAATAACATTAGGATCTGTTCCTGCTGTATCTGATAAGTAGTAGTACTTCAGTAACTCGCCATTTTCATAGAATTGTTGAGCAGAGCCCAGCAAATCGAAAGTCGCTTGAACTTTTCTATCGTCACCTGACGATTCAAGGTAGCTAAGTTTAATTTCCATAAACTTCGCATCCAATGTTCTGTATAGATATTGACCAGTATTAATGAACTTATGTCCTTCAAAGCCTGGAATAACAAAATCTCGAGTTTTATCATTCATTGTAACAGTAATTGTTTTATTAGCGTCACTTGGTAATTTCGGTTTAATAATGAGTTTACTATCTTTTGTAGTATCTGCTCCTACTGTATAAGACACAGGTTCGTATTTGTCTGTAACATCAATATCATTACCATTCGTGTCTTTTGTAGTAATCTTCAAGATATCTGCCAAACCAACAACAACTTTATCATCTGTACCTACAAGGCTTGATTTACCATTTTCATCACGCATAATCGTTTCACTAAACGTGATAGTAAATGTATCATCATCATTGCGGTAGATAAGTCCTGGATACTTTTTATTGTCCATAGGGGACGTCATGCCAATGCTTGGTGGTGTACCATCCGAGTAGAAATCTTGTTTCATCAAGCCTGTTGCTGATCTATCATGGTCATTATATGGATCATTCGCCTTATAAATCGTGAAATTACCATACGTATCCTCTGCTCCAACGTAAACAACATATTCAGTATGTGGCTTTAATGATACTCCTACCGCATCTACTTTTCCAGAAATACCTTTACCTATTTTAGATACAGATGGACTTGCTTTCAGTTTCGCTTCTAAATACTTCTCATCAGCTGGTGCCGTTAATTTAGCGTCTGGATTATCAATTAAATTGCCATCTTTATCTTTAATTCTCTTTTCTACAAACCAGTAATTAACTTTTGCTGTTTCGTTCGTTTCAAAACTAATCGTTGCTTTTTTATCATCATTTTCTTTTGGTTTAATATCCAAATCTCGAATTAACGGTGCTTTAACATCTCCAAATACTTCTTTAGGACCTGCTATTTTAGAAAGTTCACCACCACGATCTTTTAGTACCATGTAAACAGAATAGCTGCTAAACGGATCCAGGTTTTTTTGTTCAACAGATACAGGGAACTTTTGTGTAGCCGTTTCTAAATCTGCCGTGCCTGAGCCACGTTGAATATAAATATTTTCTCCACCAATTTGGAAGTAACCAGATTTATTAGAATCACCTGCAAATTCATTAGTAAAATCACGTTCTGTAATATTACGATCTGTTAAATACTGTTGGAAAGTCTTCGTTTCGCCATTATCGACTACTGTATCTGGTAATATCATATAGTAATACGTACCGGCCTTGTTCGGCTTGAATTCAATTTCTGCTCGACGGAAACCATCAGATTCATCAGCTTTATTCACCGTATTTTCTATTTTTATAACTGGCATTACAGTATCATCATGTTTATACTCCGCAGAGTTACGGATAGAGTTTCCTGGCTTCACGTTATTCGCGTTTTCAAATGCATTATCCGCTAAATCTTTAACACCAGGTAACACCGTCACACGCAATGTATCACCATTAACGAACCCTGTATCAGATGGAATTGTTAATAATACTTTTTTATCTCCAGGCTTATACTCTACAGCTGATGGTTTAATCCCTTTTTCTCCAGTTACATTAACAATAACTGTACCTGTTAACAAATAATTATTAACGTCGTTAGCACTTTTGGGATCCAATGCTTCGCTCACAGTTAGCTCAAACTGATTGTTGCTCTTTCTTACTAGCTTTCCTTGTTCCACATATGGAGGAACATTATCAAGCTCGCTCGTTTTAAATTCTTTCGCCACAGCGGGATCTTTTGAATAATTACCTGAATCATCCTTCATCACTACATAAAGTTGATACTCTGTTTCAGCCTCTAAACCTGTTAGTATTTCAGTAATTCCAAGTTTCCCTGCAACTGCCTTGCCCTTACCTGTTGGTTTAGCAACAATATCTGCAGTTGTTGGATCAGCTTGAGTCGTCTTTTTACGTACGTAGTAGTAATAGTCTCCTGGTTCACTTGCTGTAAATGTAAACTCTGCACGTGTACCGCCATGTAGAGGTGTAACTGTTAAAGATTTAACAACTGGTGGTGTTCCATCTTTCATTTGGAATGATTGTGATTTAATATCCGAAACATTTTTCGCCCCGTCAACAACCATCACATAAACAACATATTCTTTTTTCTCACCTAAATTAGTGATTTTAATAGTGTTTTTGCCCTTCACCGCTGCGCCTGTTCCACTTGCCGCATTGTCAGTGGAAATACGATTTACCATTTCCTTTTTCGTTGGTACATCGGCGCCTTTTTCACGAACAATATAGTAGTACGTTCCAACTTTATCTGAAGTAAAGTCTACCTGAACATCACTACCATTTAGAACTGCCACATTCGTAATGTCGATTAAAGGTTTTGTTTTATCAGCTGGTTTTTGATTATCAATATCGTCTTTATCGACTGGTTTACCGTCTGGATCGGTAATAGTGCCAATATTATCTTTATCCTCTAGGAAGTCGTCGAAGATATTATTCGGTGACTCGCCCTTCGGTATAATAACTTTGTCAACATACGTGTAATCTCCAAGATCCACCCAACCATATACATTATCAACGTACAGAATCCCTACGCGACCGTCTATATATAGCTCTAAATCAGTAAAGCTATTGTAGTTAATCCTGTCGATATTGCCAGTTCCGTAAATTGTTAGCTTTGTTTCTGTATCAAGATTCAGTGTGCCGATATTTCCTTGAATCTCAAATTCGCGGACATTCCTGATGATGTCTACACGTGGTAGCTTCATATTTGTTTCGATTTTTGTACCACTTTGAGAGACAACTAGGCGTGATACAGTGCTGTTATAAAATTCAATATGTTTTTCAACATTTTTCATCGTCACTTTATCTTTAGACCAGTTCACAAATGGCTTGTTTTTATCAGGATTCTTGTCGGGATTCTGATCTGTCCAATTTTGAAGATCTGTTGTCGGACCGTTATTGGACGAGGACGAACCTTCATCATTTGGATTATCTGGATTAGACCAGTTAATAAATGCCGTATTGGTGCTTGCTATCGGGCCTAGCGATAATGGCTTGTAGTAGGAAACGCCTAATTGTAAAGGTGGACGTACCGTTTCATTAACAAACATTGTGCCAGTCAATGTAACATTTGAAAATTCAATATAGTTCCCATTGACAACTATTGTCGCGCCGAAGGACTTATGATCGCCATCAAACTCTAGAAATCTTGAGCTTGTCCCGCTAGCGTTCAATGTTAGCTTCGAAACAGAGCGAATGGTTTTACCTGAAAGGTCCCCTTCAATAAGTGCACCTTTTAATACCGGGGCGTTATCTTCGTTAAAAATATGTGCGAGACTTTCCGGTACTGAGTAAGGCTCACCATTTATGTAGACATTATCGTCTTCAACACCTGTAATTTTGAAAGATGTGGCATTGCCCTTATTCTCTTGTGAACGCACAATAAAAGATGCAATTTGTCCACGTGTTACCGCATTATATGGTGAGAAAGTGACGGGTGTTGTCCCTTCTGTAATCTTTAAATCTACTAAAGTTTGAATATAGATGGCGTTGCTTGTTTGGCTAGTTACATCTTTGAAACTATTGTTGTAATTAGATGCGACCTCAAATTTAAAGCCAAGCACTAAAATTTTCGCTAATTGCCCACGTGTAATCACTTCATTGGGCATAAATGTTCCATTTGAATACCCAGCCATGATTCCTGCATTTTGTAATGCGGCTATATACTTGTAGTATTCACTGCTTTTTGGGACATCTTTAAAGTATGGATCTTGTACATTTTTTAAATCTAAGTTTAAAACAGTTGCCAGCATTTTTGCTGCTTGACCACGTGTTACATTTTGATCTGGCCGAAAGGTTCTATCTGCATACCCACTAATCGCACCTTGTGAGTATAATTTTAAAATATTGTCGTAATGGCTTGAATATTGGTCAATATCCGTGAATGGTGAATTAGCCGCAGCAGCTGCTTTTTGTGGTGGTGGTACTACAACAGCCATCCCACTAGTAGCAAAAACAGTTGCTATAAGTGCTTTATTCACTTTTTGGACTTTTGTTTTATCCATTCCACTCTTCCTTTCATCTATGTATTTGATACGTTCAAAATATCATTTTCATCATACCCTTTATATCGACAGGTAGATAGTGAACCTTCATAGATAATTTTAAAATACTGGAAGAAAATCGTTAACAAAAATAAGAAGTAAACATAAAAAAGATCCACCGGCATAACGTGAGGTTGATTTCCGTTCCGACTGGGCGACTCCTTGGGGATTAGCGTCACAGATGAGACCTTGGGTTGGGCTCTGTGGGAAAGCGTAGTGCTAACGTAGCGGCAGCAAATGTTTTATCTGTGCGAAAGCGTAGCGACAGCAACAACGAAGCGACTTGGTCGGAACATTATTGTGATGAATTCATTATTATATGTATACTTTGAAGATTTATCGGAACAAAATTTCATTTTATCGGAACAATTTTAACTTTTATCGGAACATTTTCTCGTTTTATCGGAACAATTTCAGTTTTTATCCCCATATAAAAAAGCCAAGGAGCATCGGTGCTTACTTGGCTTTAACGATATATAGGCGTACATCTAGTCGTACTTGCGATGTCATAAGGGAAAGGGGGATAACCTTACATCTTGTCAAGTCGATCGAGAGATGTGTCCCGAGTTTACGTATCATTTGAACATAATTAATTTACAAGTCATATGGGGAATGACTTAAAAGTAGTTTGCCCAAATGATCGTTCCATTAATCATGTACCCTAAAATTAGAAATGTATGCTTATTTTAAAACATTTTTTATTTATTTTCTTGCTCTGCTACCATGACTCGATTTCGTCCAGCTTGTTTTGCACGATACAGCGCATCATCCGCTGCTTCAATTAACTTTTCTGTCGTGTCAGCCATTTGTGGATACACTGCAACACCTGCTGATAATGTAACTGGGCGACCACAAGGACTTGTAGTATGTGCCAACACATCGCGGAGTTGTTCAGCCACCTGTGCCGCCTCCTCAGCAGTAGTAGTTGGCAATAACATCACAAATTCCTCTCCACCGTAGCGACAGCAAACATCCCCCTCACGAGCGACTGCTTTCATATTTTGAGCTAAAAATTGTAAAACCTTATCACCTACAGCATGACCATACGTATCATTAACACTTTTAAAATGATCTAAATCCAGTAAAATGAGGGCATGTGGCAAATCGTTCTCAAGCCACTCAGCTAGCATCGCATCCATTGTGCGACGATTCGTTACACCTGTTAACGGATCTGTTGTAGATTGATCTTTAAAATAGGACACCTGGCCCTGTAAAAATGTTAAACTCCGAATGAGTGCACTTTTTAAATAGTGCGCTTCGAAATACCAACTACGTACAGATTTCAAGCCTTCTACATTTTTCGATTCCATGCTCTCCTCTGTTAAAGTAGCTAATTGCTGTAATGGTTTAGCTATACGTGCTGCCATCCAAAGGACAATAAAAATCGAAATTAGCATAAGCGGAATGGATTTTATAGCTACATCTTGTACTCTATCAAACGAAGGAGCCAATGCTACATTTAACGGTCTTTGAGCAACTACTCCCCAGCTTGTTAAAGGTACGTTGCTATAACCAGCAAGCATTTCTACTCCTCTAGTATTCCTTACTTGCTGAGCCCCGCTTTTTTCAGAAACCACTGCTTGCACAACTTCATTATCAATAGCGATATCATTGATCCGACTATGGTCCTGATGATAGATAACGCGCCCATCTGAATCAACTACGTACACATATGAACCATCATGATAATAATGCTCTCCGAGTAATTCATTAAAAACATTTCGTTCCTTTAAATAAATTGTCCCAGCTACCATTCCTAAATACTCATTTGTCTCTGAAAATATGGGATACGATATAAAAATAAGGAGTCGCCCTGTAATCCCCTTATAAGGCTTTGAGACAAGAGGTTCCCTTTTAGATAAAGCTTCTTTCGCTCCAACTGAAGTTAATACTTTACCTTGTACCTCTTCAGATGGTGGTGAAATAGATAATACATGACCTTCTGCATTTGTAATAAGAACAGAGTTAAACATGTTATTTTGCTTTTCCAAACGCTCCGTTTCCTGAAGCAATGCATTGCTATCATGCATTTTCGTCTTTATCGTGCTGGCACTATACCCTAAAATCTGAAATGATTCTTCAAGATAAGAACTTGCGGTTGTTGCTAATTTTTGTGCATATACTCGATTCGTTTCAAGTGTATTTTCTTTAATCGAAGCAACATTCATTCGGTAACCACTCCAAATACTACCAATTCCTGTTAAGAAAAAAGCAGCCATGGCAACACCCATGATTAAATACTTTAACTTGATCTGTTTTGATTTCATTTTCTATCTTTTACCCCTAGTTTATAATTTCTTCTATTATTCTATTAAAACACAAAAAAATTCCTTATTAAGAAAATTTCTTTTAAGGAGAGAAAAGTATTTGTAAAAATAGTACTTTCATGGCCCCCTTATAACAAAAGCAATATAGTAGACTCAGCATTAAAATTCGAGATAAAAATTTACCTTGTATATAAGTTGATTGGAGTGTAGGCTGGGCGATTCCTTGGGGATCTGCGATAGAGGAACGACAGCAACAAATGTTTTCTGTGCGAAAGTGAAGCGACAGCAACAAATGTTTTCTGTGCGAAAGTGAAGCGACAGCAACAAATGTTTTCTGTGCGAAAGTGAAGCGACAGCAACAACAAAGCGCCCAGCCGGAACAGAAATCAACCCGGGAAGCCATATAGTAACGAAAGTTCCAAAATTTTAGCATCGTTAACGAGACAAAAATATAGTAGTTTATATCTATGGAACTTTTATTTTTTTGATAGATTTTTATTATAAACTTATTATTAGAAGAGGGTTTTAATATGTTGTTACGTAAAGTAGCTCCAATAATGGTTGGTTTTAGCATGGCTTTATGGACGAATAAGTCAGCTCGTACAAAAATAACAAATACACAAAAAGCTTTGTCACTATCTAGCTTTCAAAGTGAATATAAAATGAAATGGCATCAGGTAGAGAAGGACTACTCCCAATTTTCCCTCGTAGGAAGGCATAATTCCAACGAGGTCGGAGGATATGAAACACGCACTGGGCATAGTGTATTTGGTATTCCTATCGGTGCTAATCGAATAGATGTGAATAGAAAATACGGTCTTCCACTTAGAGCTATTCGCTATCAAAATACAAGCTATTTGCTCGATTACAACGATTGTGAAGGTAATACTACACACGGGACCTATTTGATTGATGATTGCTATGTTACTTTTTTCTATGATTTACACAAAAACAATATGGTTCGTTCTATTAGTTGGATTAATGCCAAAACTGAATTAAGTAAACGTAGTTATTATGGTAAGCCTTCCAATGAACTACGAACAGGCCTTGAAGATTTAATGGCTGTACTTATTAACCATGAGCGGGTTATAGAAGGATTGCAACCACTCATTTATGACAAAAGATGTAATCCTATTGCTCGGCAGCATAGTAGCAATATGATCACACACCAATTTTTTAGTCATAAAGATCATAATGGTTATCATTCCAATGACCGCCTCACTGCTGGTAGAGTTGATCACTATTGGTATGGCGAAAATATAGCACAAGGTCAACCCAATAGTATATTTGCCCATGAAGCACTGATGAATTCAAAAGGACATCGTATAAATATTTTAAGAAATGAATTTACACATATTTTTGTTGGTGTCTGCTTTAAAGATAACGGTGCGCCCTATTATACAGTTAACTTTTATTCTAAATAATTTGAATGGTTGAAGTTGATCGGCGATGACCAATATACACAAAAATCTCTATGCAGGCATCTATTGCATAGAGATTTTTGCGTACCCTTTCTGCAATCTGAAATTTGGCAGAAAGTAAACGGTCCCCGAAAACATCCCCTTGTTATGAAGATGATCATAGATTCTGAATTTTTTTACTTTTATTGTTATTCTGACATATAATTTTTCAACTAAATATTTTATAATAAAATTTAACATAGTCAAGCCATCATTTCTTTTGTTATAATACTGGTAATTTATTACCACTCTGTATTAATACAGAGGTGATACATGCTTTTCACAAAATGGGGATTATGAGAAAAGCGCTACAATGCATTCTTGAATACAATATAGCCTACACAAAAAGGGGTTGGGAGATTTGGGTATTTTAAAGGGGTTAAAAATTCTCGATTTTTCTGCATTACTACCGGGACCAATGGCGACAATGATATTTGCTGATCTTGGCGCCGAGGTTATTCACGTTGAATCATCAAAGCGCGTAGATTTAACACGTATTATGCCTCCTTACGACGATGATCATGAGGCGTATATTCATCAACATTTGAATCGGTCTAAAAAGTCATTAACATTAAATTTAAAATCGCCTGAAGCTATAGAAATTGTTAAATCACTTGTGAAAGAATACGACATCATTATCGAAGGATTTCGACCTGGTGTCATGCAACGACTTGGCATCGGCTATGAAGCTCTAAAAGAAGTAAATCCTAAGGTTATTTATTGCTCTATTACAGGCTATGGACAAACTGGACCATATAGCAATCGGCCAGGACATGATAATAACTATTTATCATTAGCTGGCATACTTGATTATTCACGTCATAAAGATAAAAAACCTGTCTCAATGGGTATTCAGCTTGCTGATATGGCTGGGGGCACGATGCATTCAGCAATCGGAGTACTCGCAGCTGCTTTACATCGTGAAAAAACAGGTGAAGGACAATATATTGATATAAGTATGACCGATGCTGTATTTTCACTCAATGCTATGTATGGCTCTGCCTATATTGGCGGTGGTCGTATACCTCAACCTGAGCAAGAAATTTTAAATGGTGGTAGCTACTATGACTTTTACAAAACGAAGGATGGCCGATTTTTCTCGGTAGGAAGTCTTGAGCCTCAATTCCGCAGATTACTCTGTGAAGCGCTTGATATTCCTGAGCTCATTGATAATACGTTTAATGATTCCTACTATACACAAATTCGTTTTAAAGAAGCTGTCCATGATGCGTTTTTATCGAAGACTTACGAAGAATGGCTTGAAGTATTTAACGAGGATTTCGAGGGATGCGTCGAACCAGTATTAACTTTCCCAGAAGCATGCGAGCATCCTCAGCTTAGGGCTCGTGATATGATTGTTGATATTCCAAAAAGCGACGGTACTACGCAAAAACAAATTGCATCTGCTTTTAAGTTTGACGGTGTTAAGCCTCAGTATAAGCATGTCGGTGCCAAGCTTGGAGAGCATAATGAAGAAGTATTGTCTTCACTTGGCTATAGCGTCGAGCAAATTGCTGATTTAAAGGACAAAGGGGTTTTAGAATAATATCGTAGACCAACTACACAAAATAAAAAAGAGTGTCTAATGCTGAAAAAAACACATTAGACACTTTTTGTATTTCTAATCAATTATGCCTCGGCATAATTGTAGCTGTCGCACAGATAATTTGCCACAGGACGTGGCGTTCTTATGCCTGAGTTCCTCTATTTCAGCGGATGTTTTTGTACACCCGCTGAAATAAGTTAAACATATGCACTTATAAAGACTCGTAGCTTTTCAAAATGATCATCAATGAGTAAATATTTTTTATAAATTTCCATTAGTTTTTCAAACAGCTCATACTGTTCCGTCACAAATAAAACTTTTAAAATATTGAGCATATGCAAGGATGCGCTCTGTGCTACCAAATAGCAAGGCGTTTCTAGCTGACGATAATGTCGGCGCCATTCTTCCACAGACAAGCCAATATGCTGTAATGAATTATTCACATGAAGAGCAATATCCTGCTGAACTGATGCCTCAATCGCAATAAATTGCTCATTACTATAGTTACCCTGTACTAAAGAGGCATGTATTTTTTTATTGGAGGCTAGTACATGTTCCTTTAAAAGCAGGAGCCCCTCTTGATAACGCCCCATGTTTACATAATGATCAAGCAATATTGCATACAAGTTTTCTAAAAAATTAAGTTCATAATTTTTAATAATGGCCGGAGGTGTTGGCTTACGATTCGGCAATAAATCCTTATATTCCAACAATATCTCTATCGCGTAATTATTAAGTCGTTCATCTTCTAATAAATACTCTCCGTAGTGAATAACAGTTTCAGGATTCTGTTCCTGATGTGCTATATGAAACAGAAGATAGGCAATCAGAACTTTTTCTTTCTCTGTCAGTGCATACATCGAATAACGCCAATCCGCTTCAAAGGAAGTAATTAGCGCTTTAACACACCGATAATCCCCTTTCGATAAACGATAGTGCGTTACAATTTGGTAAAGATGTAACTGTTTTTTAGCCAAACAAGTAGAATTACGGTTATCCACATAAGTTATACACTTATCAAGAGTTTCTCTATAATTATTCACAAAGTTATCCACATGTACACAGGTTTTTCTTGTGGACTGCTCAATATGACTCATCATTTCATGGATAAATGTGAATTGTTCTAATGGTTTGTGGATAAATAGTGAATAAACTTTTTTTATGAAAAGCCCATGCCAAAATTGAGCTTCTTCTTTATAAATCATATGCACAAAATATTCATTTTCAAATTTATATAAAAATATAGTTTGTAGTTCGTTAACGGGCATTGTAATTTGCATTCGCTTACCGAAAATTAGCCAAATTAATCGCTCTAAGTCCATTGTATGCTGTGCAAAAAGCTGCTCAAAAAAGGTCTCCTTACCTTTTTGCGTATAAAAAAAGGCATTGAGACGTTCATTAACAAATTTAGTATCCAAACCATGGTTATTAAAAAAAGTTTGCATATCTGTCGTTACACGACCCCAATATTTTCGTGCAGTTGAAAACGCAATATTCATCGCTGTTTCCTCATTCACTAAAAATAAACTCGGTGAAAGTGCAGTACCTAGAATTTTCGGGTCTGCTGGTGAATCAATCTCTGCTTCTAACCATTTTGAAAGTAGCTTTTCAGCACCCTCTTCACCACTTTGTTTATATGTCATGAATAACTGCTCATCACAATCCAACAACATGCAAATGGAGCCCCCCATCAAATTCAACCAACAACGATCTTCCCCTATCATGTAAAATACTTGCCAAAAAGTTTGATCACTCTTTCTTCAATATAACAAATCTTATCCAACATATGCTAAAGAAATCGTGATATGGATAAAAGAAATGACAACAAAAGTATTCGTGTAATATCGACAACTTTAACTCAACGCATAAAAAAAGCCATCTAAAGGTCAAATACCTCATAGATGGGGAAAGATTATTTGCTGTTTAAAAGATGAGTGGCAAATGAGCTCATTGGACAATCACTCATAAGTTGGTAGCCCATTCGTATTGTCACAAATAGCTCATTGCCTACGTCAGCTCAAAGCTAGCGCCATAGTACGCACAACTAAAAAAGCTATGCATCATTCACCAATACAATCGAGAAAAAGCATTCTCACAACAGTAGACGAGTGACCAACAAAATAGTTACAAAAAAATACGTCAAATTTTTGACGTATTTTCTCTGCCCCGAAAGCGCAGCGGCAGATGCAAAAATAGTTTTTTCACCTATAACACAAAAAAGCAAACTATGAAATTTTCTAGATGCTTTCTTTTCGGACTTTTGGGCTTACATTTAATCATATTGTTTTTTCACTGGTTTATAAATTCTCGCTTTTTTTAGTACTGTTTTAGGTACTTGGAAAGTTGCTGTTACGACTCCTGGATGACGGCCGATTTCAATCGAGCCTGTAATCGTCGCTCGATTCATAACCTCTGGCTCGCTCATTTCAAAAAGCCTTGCAGCACGGCTTATAGCATTAGTTGTTGCTTCATTTAATGATGTTCCAGAGCCAACAATTGATACAGGGAATACTTCTTCCACTTGTTTCACGCCGAATTCCTCAGCAAGCTCACGTGCACGGCGTTTTTCTTCCTTTGTAAAAGGTTTAGCCGTATAAGGTAAATCCTCTGTATTTGGCAATAAAACAGGGCCATCCAAAGCTACTTTTTTCAACACACTTACCTGAAGTTGAACAATACCAGCAACATCCGTTGTATGTCCTGCAATTTCTCCGTCCCCTTGCATTGCGTGCATATCACCAATATACACACCACCGCCCGGAACCTTTACTGGACAAATAATTGTTGCCCCTTCACGAACACGGCTTATATCCATATGTCCATCTGTACGATGTGTATCTAATTCCGTCTGCGTAAATGCATATTCATGTGGCGCACCGATTAAAAACGAACCAAAATCACCAGCATTATGGGAGTCTGGCATCGCCTTTGAAGGTGTCGTTCCAAGCTGCCCTAAAAAAGGTCGCATTCTTGCCATAACACCAATCAAATCACTTGGTGCTAATGCAACCACAGGATTTTGCACAGAATTTTCAGGTGTACGCATATAATTTTTAGCATCAAGTGCAATTCGGCGAGCACCTTCTCGCCCAACAGTCACACCAATATTACCTTTATGATCTAACGCCATAGTGTAGCCATGCGTCATGTTAAAAGGTGATGTTTCTGTATCACATGTCGAACAGCGAATAGCCTGCCGACCTATTCCTTTGACAACTGTACTAGGATGAAGCTTACCACAACCCGGACATTTTACGGATACGAATGGATCCCCAATGAATCGGTCCAAAATTGCCTCATCGTGTCCAGATGCTGTTGCTACTGATGTTACCTGTACTGATTTAATCTGGATAACGATGGCGTCCCCTACCTCTGCCCCTTCTACATATACAGGCTTCGTTACTTCATGCCCACCACGAATCGTTGGTGTTAGCATCGGGCCCCAACATCCTGGCGTCGTATTAGCAATAATTGTGCCACCGTCTTTGACAGGTCCAAGCATTTTCTGTTGTGGATCTAAAATACCATCTATGAACTCATTTACGAATAACGTTTCGACGGCTTGCGGCTGCTGTACAAGATCTTCACTTTGTATTCCTTCTTTTTCTAGCATTTGCAATTCGCTTGTCATTTCTTTCGTCACGCTCCTAGTTTTTATTTTATGTATACGGATTTTTGTTAATGCTTTATATAAATTTTTATAGTGATTTGTCGATTGTAAAACTTAATTTCGACATCAAGTTTGATAGTTCCTGCCATTTCGAGGAAAATGTCACTAATCGTATGTATGGAAAAATTGAAATCCTTCTTTCTCATTGCATTTTTTATATGACCAAATGCATGATTTTTGTCCAATAGAATAATTATTGAGTACATGGAAAATTATGCCTTTCATTTTATGTATTTTCAACCATTTAACATAAAAAAGCACAGACTCGTACAAATGTATTGTAAAGGTCTTCACTTAGCGTCTTAATATTTTTTAATCAAGTAATGTCTCAATTCCTTTTTCAAGCAAGTTTCATTTATAATGAGTCACATAAAGTGAAATTTCAATCGGTAACTTTAATAAGGAATTGCTTATCGTGTTATCACTAACTTATTAGCTATACACTATTTTTAAAATTCTAATGACGATTTACAATAATAGAAAAGAAAGGACGTGTGAACAATGCAAGAACCAACTATTTTAGTGGTGGATGATGAGGCAGATTTAGCAAACCTTCTAAAAGTCAGTCTACAAAAAGAAGGTTATAAGCAAATTCATACAGCTGGCTCCATTCAAGAAGCTTGGACGAGCTTTCAACAGACACAACCCGATATTATACTTCTTGATGTGATGCTTCCTGATGGCGAGGGTTATGATTTATGTCGACGTATTCGAGAAGTGTCGCATGTGCCGGTGCTTTTCATGTCAGCGAAAAATGAGGAAATTGATAAAATTTTAGGACTTGCGATCGGAGGAGACGATTATATTACGAAACCTTTTAGTCCTAAAGAGGTCGCCTATCGTGTGAAGGCACAGCTTCGCAGAGCTGGTTATCAGACACAGGAATCAGCGCCAGTAACTTCCGCGAAATCGATTCAAGTTGGTCCATTCTTGCTTAATGGGGATGAAACGGAGGTACATAAGGACGGCCTTTTATTGGAGCTAACGGCGAAGGAAATCGGCTTGATGGCTTGCTTTATGAACAATCCTAATCGAATTTTAAGTAAAGAAACGCTGTTTGAACGTGTATGGGGAGAGGACTTTTTCGGCTCAGACAATACCGTGATGGTGCATATTCGACGTCTGCGTGAAAAGGTTGAAAATGATGCATCAAAACCTGTATATATTACAACTGTAAAAGGGCTTGGCTATAAATTTGTCGTTCCAAAAGAGGAGCAAGTATGAAATGGAAATTAACAGCTAGATTCCTTCTGTCTGTGCTGTCCATTGTTATTATTGTTATTTTCGTCAATACGGCCATTCTAATCGGGCTCCTCTTTTATCAGCTAGATCGGGGAATTGCATATACAGAAGAAATCTTTGTCCGGGACTTCCAGAAGTATATTGAAATCAGTAATGGTACGCCATCAGTAAGTGAAGAGGGACTTCAACGCTTACATCAGCGAAATGCTTGGATTCAATTGCTTGATGTTAATGGTCAGGTCCTTGAATCGCATTATGCACCAGATAAGGCTCAGTCGCATTATGCACCCATCGACTTAATTCAAGTATATAAATATAAAGAATTTGATGCTGATACTACGGTGTATGTAGGCAGTAAGGATGCTGTTAGTTATCTCGTTGGTATTAAGGGTAGCGATACTGCAAGATTAGTCATGCATTTTTCTGGCTCATCAGTATTACAGTTTATTGGCAAGTTTGGGTTATTCATTGTTATTGCCGACTTATTAGTAGCTACACTAGTTGGATGGCTTTTCGGTCGTACGTTGACCAAACCTCTACATGCAATAATCGAACGGATTCGTCATTTAAAAAATCATGAGCATATGCCTAATAAAATGCCTGGTGGTGTGTACAAACCAGTTTTTGAAAATTTAAATGAAGTATCAAGAGAACTAGCTGCACATGAGCAGGAACGTAGAAGATTAGAAATGATGCGCGAGGAATGGATCAGTAATGTCTCACACGATATGAAAACACCTCTTGCCTCGATTCGTGGTTATGCGGAGCTACTAAATGATGAAAAATCGACTCCTTATGAACAAACAGAATATGCTCAGATTATCGAAAAACAATCATTGCATATGCACGATTTATTGGATGATTTAAATTTGACTATGCGATTAAGACATCAGCAGCTTCCGCTCAGCTTAACCGAGGTAAATATGGTGCAATTTGTTCGTGAAATCGTTATTGATACACTCAATACACCACAATATGAGCAGGCCAATATTGAATTTAATGCAACTAAAGATGTCATCAAGCATCACATTGACGAGCACTTTATGCGACGAGCCGTGATGAATTTTTTACACAATGCATTGCTTCATAACCCCTCTGATGTTTCAGTTAATATTCTTGTTGATGATACTTCTATTACAATTTCTGATAACGGTAACGGCATTTCTGCAGAAGACCTTGAACATATTTTTGAGCGCTATTATCGAGGGACAAATACTGAGCAAACACATGGTACTGGGTTAGGGACTGCTATTGCTAGAGATATTATTGAAGCGCATGGAGGAACTGTAACGATTACCTCTGAAGAACAACAAGGTACAACTGTCAGCATTCAATTACAAGAAGAAAAAAAGGAGTAGCCCGATACTAGGGACTACTCCTTCTTCTTATTTCTTCATTAGCTCCTGTACTTTTTTAGGTAGCTCGTGGAATTTTACTTCATCATAAGATGTAACTTCCGTTTCTTTTTTTACATAAAGCTTCATGTATGCATCGTGGCGTAAATTTTTCTGAGCTGAAAATTTTAATGTTTGCTCTTTACCGTTTTCGTCATAAGCAGGTATCTCGTACCAATACATCTTCATAATTTTTCCACTATCTAGCTTATATTCCTCTACATCACCATCAGTAGTGATATGAACATAGTACGCTTCTTTATTTAAACGGTTAAAATCTACGGTCATCAGAACAACAAGACCTGCTACGAACAATAAGAACAATGCTCCTATACCTAAGAAAACCTTTTTCATATTAATTCCCCTGTCTAATAATTTTATAGAATGAACGAACTGTAAAGATATAATATACGCCGTAAATGGCTGAATACGCAATCATCCACAGTATTACTGGTTTAGTTATATCCATACTAAATAGCTGTGAAAAGGCTAGTAACGCAAATGCACTATGGACGATGCCGACAACGAGTGGTGCACTAAAGATAACAGCAACCTGTCCTGCAACTGTTTTTAATATTTGTTTTTTGTTAACACCGATTTTATTTAAAATTGCATATTTAGGCTGATCTTCCTCTGCCTCGGTTAAAACTTTAAAGTAAATAATACTTCCTGTTGCTGCTAAAAATACTAATCCTAAAAAGCTTCCTACAAACAATAGTGATCCTACAGTAGCTAAACCATCCTCATAACTTTGCGGAACACTTGAAAACCCTTCCTGCTGTTCAGTAGATAGTTGATTGTAAATTTCCTTTGAAATAGCCTGTTGCTTTAAGTCATTATCCATACCAACTACCTGCATTTTAACACCTTCTGCATTTGTTGCAGCGAACACTTTATCATTAACAACGAGTACTGTCCCAGCTGGAATAAAGTTTAATACACTCTCTTTGTACATTTTATCAACATGGAATGCTTCCCCGTTCGCCAATTTAAACTCTTCACCCGTAAAATCATGTGAAAAACGTTCATCGAAGCTTGCATCAAGTAAAACTGTTGAACCATTAGCAATGTGCAGTTCTTCATCTTCCCCCTGGAATTTTGCTAGACGATTATAGTCAGATTCCTTTAATAATGTATATTCAAAAAACGAAAATTCATTATCCACGCGTAAATTTTTTACAGAAAGCGATTCGTTGTATATGACATCTTCTTGAGAGAATTTTACTGTATCGCCCTTCCACATAAATGTATTAGGTAGCGCTTGACGTACACTGGCTTCCGCATTGTAGTACATTCCGAAAACGCCGCCACCTGCTGTAATCGTTGTCGCACTTAAAATAGCGATGATTGAAAGAGATTTAGCATTTGCTCGTATACGGTACAATAATTGTGATACACCAATTAGATTCAAGCCTTTCCATGACCAAGAAGTTGCTTTTTTCAACGCCGTTAATACAAATACGCTAACACTATGGAATAATAGATATGTCCCTGCAATTGTTACACCTATAACCATTAGTGGAGTTCCTAGTACAGTGAAAAATCTCCAAATATTACTCGTAAAGATATCTGAAGACGCTGTATAATAACCAAATGCAAGTAACGCTGTCCCAAGAATAGCTGTTAAAATCGATGCACGTGGAATATTCTCTCCTTGCTTCTCTGCATGGAACAGGTCAATCAATTTAAATTGATAGATAACACGATAGCCCTGTAAAGATGTGAATAAAAATAGTAGCGTAAAAATTCCTGCTGTATTTACTAGAGCCTCCGTGGAAAATGTTAAACTCCCTACAACCTCATAGCCCATCAAACGTACTAAAATCATTAATAAACCTTGAGACATAAAGAATCCAAGAACAATTCCTAGTATTAGAGAAACAAAACCGATTACTAAATTCTCAAAAAAGAGCATTAAGCCAATTTTCTGCTTACGCACGCCTAATAGCGAGTACAGTGCTACTTCCTTTTTGCGTTTTTTCATAAAAAACGAATTGGAATACGCCATAAAGATGACGATAAAGAATAATAACACAACAGATGATCCACTCATCAATCCTTTAATTTGCCGTGAAAATTGTTGTGAGGCTAAAATATCATCATTATATTTTAATGTCACAAACGTAAAGTAGATGACAATACTAAAGACCATCGAAGCGATATATAAAAAGTAGTTCGACAAATTACGTTGAATATTTTTACGCGCTAAACTAAATAACGTCATTTACTCCACCTCCGATGCCAGCAAGCACCTGTAAAATCTCTTGGAAGAATTGCTTTCTCGTTTGAGTACCACGATGAATTTCCATAGAAAGCTGTCCATCCTGAATGAATAAAATACGCTGGCAGAAGCTTGCTGCGAATGCATCATGCGTAACCATCATAATAGTGGCCGCTTGAGAATTATTCAGATCACTTAAACTTTCAAGTAAGTCTGTTGCTGATTTTGAATCAAGAGCACCCGTTGGCTCATCCGCAAAAATTAATTTCGGCTCCGTAACTAATGCACGTGATGATGCTGTACGTTGCTTTTGCCCACCTGAAATTTGATATGGATATTTATCGAGTAACTCTTTTATCCCAAACAGTGTAGCTATGCGTTCTACCCTAGCGTTAATTGCCTTTGTTGGCACTTTTGCAATCGCAAGCGGCAGTACGATGTTTTCACGAACTGTCAATGAATCAAGTAAGTTATAGTCTTGGAAGATAAAGCCTAGATTGTCGCGACGAAAATCTGCTAACTCTGCATCCTTCATGCGTGCTAAGTTTGTATCTCCAATAATGATTTCACCAGTCGTTGGTGTATCAATTGTCGCTAACACATTTAGTAGCGTCGATTTCCCAGCCCCAGAAGGCCCCATTACACCAACAAACTCTCCTTTTTCTACTTCAAATGATATATTCGATAGCGCTGTAAATGTATTTGCGCCTTTGCCGTAAGTCTTTTCAACATTTTGTACCTTTAATAATGGCGTCATAAACGCTCACCTCTTCTTTCTGACTTTAGTATACGACCCCAAACTTACAACAAAATTGTCGCAAGCTTACAACAACCTTAAATCGTCATCAAAGCGAGGGGTTGATTTCCGTTCCGACTGAGCGCTTTCCTGGGGGCGTCCGATGAGCCGCTTCACTCGCTTTGCTCGCTCCAGGGTCTCATCTGTGACGCTAATCCCCAAGGAGTCGCCCAGTCTCTACTCCAATCAACCTATCCACATGACATACGTTTTAACAAAATGCCATCCAACTTTTGAGTCTTATCGGAACACTTTTAGGATTTATCCCCCAACTTTTTAATTTTATCTACCAACTTTCACGTTTTATCTACCAACTTTTGAATTTTATCGACTAACTTTCATGTTTTATCCCCCAACTTCTGAATTTTATCGACATCTACCTTTCAAAGAGCAAAAAAAAGATTCACACACACGAAACTGTGCGTGAATCCTCTTACTTTTCTCTACTCCAATCAATTGATCCACATGACATACGTTTTAACAAAATGCCATACAACTTTTGAGTCTTATCGGAACACTTTTAGGATTTATCACCCAACTTTCACGTTTTATCTACCAACTTTTGAATTTTATCGACTAACTTTCATGTTTTATCCCCCAACTTCTGAATTTTATCGACATCTACCTTTCAAAGAGAGCAAAAAAAGGATTCATACACAAACTTGTGCGTGAATCCTTCCTTTATCTTTATTATGCTAATACTTTTTTAATATCATCCTCAAAGCTACTTGGCTTATCAGCTGATCCATAGCGTCCAACGACCTCACCATTACGATTCACAAGGAATTTTGTGAAATTCCACTTTATACTGTTACCGAGAAAACCTTTTGAATGGGATGTCAAATGCTCAAAAATAGGGTGTGCATCTTTACCATTGACCTTTACTATTTCATGCATCGGGAATGTCACCCCATATGTCAAACGACATTGTGATGCCGCTTCCTCAGCAGTTGCAACTTCTTGCTTAAACTGATTTGATGGGAAGCCAAGAATAACAAGACCTTCATCCTGATATTTTTTATATAGATCTTCTAATTCTTCAAACTGCGGTGTAAAACCACATTTGGAAGCCGTATTAACAATTAACATGGCCTTACCCTTATAACGATCTAAGCTATATTCAGTACCATCTTCTAGAGCAACTTGAATGTCGTAAATGCTCATTTCTAATTACCCCCTATGTTATAAACGCCCATTTTTTCTGGCAATCTGCTGTAGAGGATCCCAAACACCATTGAAGGGAGGCGCGTAGGCTAAATCTAAATCTAGTAAATCTGGTAATGTCATTTTATTGTATAAGGCAGTCGCAAACACATCGATCCGTTTATCAACACCTGCTGGTCCAACAATTTGTGCCCCTAAAAGTTTTTGATCTCGTTTACGAACAACAATTTTAATAAACATCCGTTGAGCACCCGGGTAATAACCTGCAATATGACGGGCAGATAATTTAAAGGCCTCATATTCAAAGCCTAGCTCTTTAGCATTGCGCTCATTAATACCTGTCGTGGCGATCGTTAAATTGAAAAACTTTAAGATTGAAGTACCTACAATACCACTAAACGGCGCAGATTTGCCTGACATGTTGAGTCCTGCTAAACGACCTTGCTTATTAGCTGTCGTGCCAAGAGGTACATAATCTAAGCGTTCTTTCACAATATTAAAATGCGTTGCACAGTCTCCCGCAGCATATATATTTTCAACAGATGTCTCTAAATGTCGATTGACGATGACCGCACCATTTTTAGCTAGCGCTATGCCTGTTCCCTCTAAAAATTGTGTATTCGGTTTAATCCCCACGGCCATAATGACTAAATCTGTATCAAAGGCGCCATTGTCCGTTATAACACGTTCTACACGGTGATTGCCCTCAAACGCCTCTACTTTTGTATTTAGCACAAGCTCGATGTCGTTCTTTTTTGCTTCCTCATGAACATGTTGCGCAAGCTCTTCGTCTAAAATTCTTGCAACATAGCTACCTCGTTGAATCAATCTTACTTTTTTACCGCAAGCATGTATCGTCTCGGCCATCTCTAGCCCAATATAGCCTGCACCTATAATTGTTACATTTTCTATATCCGGCGTTAAATCGGCTAGTAAATCCTCTAGCTGAGGTATTGTTTTCACCGTGTGTATACCCGCTAAATCTGAACCCTTCTCCACCGGCATAATAGGATCTGCACCTGTTGCAATAAGTAGCTTATCATAAGGAATTTCAAATGATTCCCCAGATGACTGCGTCCCAAAAACAAGCTTCTGATCGACATCAATACTGTTAACCTCATGACCAACACGGGCATCAATACGATACTTATCACGAAAAGTTTCTACATCTCTTGCTATAAGACGCTTTGTCGATGAAATACGCCCATCTACCACATAGGGCAAGCCACACTGCCCATATGAATAAATAAAGCCACGTTCTACAGATGTAATCTCTGCTCCCGGTACATTCCTATATATTTCCATTGCTGCTGACATTCCGGCAGCATCTCCCCCAATGATTACGTATTTCATCCAACAATCCCCCTTATTTTTTTCTCGTTGCTAATAAGTCTGCGTAATAGTCCATAAATAAACGGCGTCTGCCTCCACTTACGATGACGCGTATTACATGAATAGCAATTACCATCGTTAGAACAAAATTCGCAATAAAGGCTAGCAACGTAATGACAATTTGCAGTACATAAAATGGTGAATCCATATCTAATTTAATTTGGCCTAAAGTTGTTATCATTTTCGAAGTACATACTACCACGAGAATAGCAACACAACGGCGCCAAGATTGACTTACAATACTTTTGCCGTTTTCACTGACCATTGTAAAGCGCATAAACTTCATCCCTAATGTTGCCCCATTTGTAAAGCTTGGAACAATACCAAACAGCAACATATACAAAGCAATTTTCACTAAAAATTCGAACATACCACTATAGCCCGTTACGCCACCAACGAAGAACAAAATGAACTGTGCGATAATTAAATCTATTGCTAGTGCTAACAAAATAGATAATGGCTTGACGATATCTTTTTCGACCATTTCTGCTGCTTTAGCCGCCACCTCCTCATGAGAAGGAAACAGCGCCCACACAACAGGGGCTAAAAAGAATCCTAATAGTGCACCAACACTGTTAAGCATTAAATCATCCACATCAAAAATTCGATACGCACAATTAAAGATCCCATAAATCCCTGTAAACTGGGTTACCTCATAAAACAATGTTAGCAAAAAGCTAAATACAAATGCACGCTTCCAGTACTCTCTTTTTTTAAGAAAATAACGCAAATATACACCAAAAGGCATAAGCAGTAAGAAATTATAGAATGCCTGATAAAAAGCAGGTTGCTTTGGTATATACATCCACGTTGATGGATTCGTCAGAACAATCCCACTATCCTTTAAAATGTCCGTGACAAATTGAAAAGGATGTAAATTATAATGGACTGTATCTGGGGCTTGCAAAGAGCAAGTATCACGTGTTTCTGGGAAAGGCAGTAAAACTAAGCATAATGCCGATAAAAAGTAAAAAATAAATGAGAACATAATAATGGTTTTGGATACAGATAAGTAGCCATATTTACGATACGTATAAATAAGCCAAGGTACAAATAGTACAAAGGATGAGAAAATTGTTATTAAAAAAGCTACCATAATAGAATGTGTATAAACTGACATAGAACACCTCTTCGTTTAAAAATCGGCTCTTCACCTTAACGTGTGGTTGATTTACGTTCCGGCTGGGCGCTTTTTCGCTGACGCTTCGCTTTCGGGCAGAGCAAAGCTTCCTGGGGGCGGTGCGTCCGCTGAGCCGCTTCAGTGATAAACTTCAAAATAATCTTAAACTTAGTTTAGCACTTGAACACAACACAAATGTTTCACCAATCTTAAATAATTCTTAATTAATGATGTAAAGTTAAAATTCCGCGTAGACTCCCAGGAGACAAACAAGAGTACACCAATGTAGCTCGTACCTGTCCACAGAAAGAAAAGCGGAATTTTATCAAATAAAAAAATATTTATTTTTGTTGGAAAGGCTTTTACGCGAGCATACTATGCTTTTGCGATTTCCTCTTTGCAGAATGTTAAAATCTCTTCTAGCTCATCATCCTCTAATGCAAAATCTAAATACTCACCTTCTGCTTTTTCCATGATGAAGTAATTTAAAATAAATGATTCTTCACCTTTTTCAGCGATTAGTACACGAATTTCAATTCCTGCCTCATGATAAAGCTCATCTTCTTCATCAATATCTACATCTAAAATAAATTCGTAACGCTTACCTTCAATAATGTTTGTTGGATCTAAAATTTCTTCCACTGAGAATTGTGTAATTTCCATTGTACGATCTCCTTTAAGTTAACCTATTCTTATATATATTAAATCAAATTCAGCATGGGTCAAATAGAAAACTCATATACACTTGAAAGTAATTATGCCACAATGAAATGGAACTAATTGAGAGACGTGATTCTCATATGAATACTCTACATAATGGAGGAGGGTTTTTCTTGAAGGAACTACTATATTATCAAGATGTTATGCTGCGTGAATTTAATGCAACAATTGTCAATAAAGGAATCGATATAAATGACCGTAACTACGTGGTGCTATCAAATACTGCATTTTATCCAACTGGAGGTGGTCAACCTCATGACACGGGTACTTTAAATGATATCGAGGTCATCGATGTTGAGAAAATTAATGATGAAATTCGTCATTATATTCAAGGCGACTCTTCAAATTTAGCTGGAAAAGTGCATGGTAAATTGAATTGGCAACGACGCTTTGATCATATGCAGCAGCATGCAGGTCAGCATATTTTAACAGCGGCTTTTGTCGAGCTTTTTGATGCACCTACCGTTAGCTTCCACTTGGGCACTGAGCAGGTCACAATTGATATTGCCGTGGATACCCTAACGGAAGAGCAGCTTGTGGCAGCGGAGGCTCGTGCCAATGAAATTATTCTAGAGAATCTTCCAATTGAAACGAAATGGATTACAGAAAAAGAACTTGAGAACTATAACCTTCGTAAAGAGGTAGCCGTCACGGGAGATATTCGACTTGTTATTATTCCTGATTTTGATTACAACGGTTGCGGTGGTACCCATCCAACATCCACAGGACAAGTAAGTGCGATAAAAATCCTTGGCACAGAAAAAATGAAGGGCAATATTCGTGTCTCCTTTGTCTGTGGTCACAGAGTTTTAGCGGAGCTTGCCATGCGAAAGAAAGTTCTAGCTGACGTTGCAAGACAATTAAGTGTACCTGAAGTTGAAGCAGCTACAGCACTTACAAAAATCTTAACAACACAGAAAAATACAGAAAAAGCACTCGTAGCAGCAAAAGAGGAGCTACTAAATTATGAAGCAAAAGCGCTAGTTTCTAGTAAAGAACGTATTATTACTGCAGCCTTTACTCAGCGTACGATGCAAGAGCTGCAAAAATTAGCTAGAACTATTGTCTCTGAGCAAACCGAAGCTATCGTATTACTCGCTTCAGAAAATGAAGAGAAGCTTCAGTTTGTCGCAGCACGTGGTGCAAAAGTTGAGAAAAGTATGAAGGATATTGCTGCAAAAGCACTGCCACTCGTTAATGGCAAAGGCGGCGGCAGTGATCAGATGGTACAAGGCGGTGGCGAGCGTATTATTTCTACCGAGCAACTATTGGAAGCTATGCAAGAAGTACTAAACTAAACTTTCCGATGATAACTTATAGCAAAGGAGCTCCCCCATTACTAGGGTAGCTCCTTTATTGTTAAAAACTATTTATGTTAATGAATATTTATTTAAATAAAGTATGACCTTCAGCAAAGTGAGGAGTTGATTTCCGTTTCGGCTGGGCGCTTTCCTGGGGGCGTGCGATGAGCCGTTTGGGCCAACAGGATGTTGGTCACGAAGGCGTTAGCACAGGTTGTGATGATTTTAGCCTTCGTTCCTCTATCGCTGATCCCCAAGGAGTCGCCCAGCCTCCACCCCAATCAACTATCTCACTTAGCGTGTATCTTTTGGCATGTCACTCTAATTTATAGTGATAAAGCGAAGCGACAGTAGTAAAAATGTCTATCTACCGAAAACGAAGTGTTAGCACACCGTAAGTGGAAAAAGTTGCTCAACTATTGCCCACAAGAAAACGATCACTTACGTTACAAAAAACATCTATACCTGTCGCTACATAAAACATCTGCTGAAAGAAGTTAAAAATCCCACAACATCTCAAGGATTTCCTCGATCATTTTGTTTTTCACCCTATGAGAATTCATTCACTTCATTTGGTTCTGGTGTTTTAGGCTTGTATTTTTGGCAAGTGCAGTCCCCCCTCTCTATCCTTTTTTAACGATTAAATTATGAAGAATTTCATTTTTCCCTATTGTCGAAAAAAGGCACTTAAATTTTATCACCTTTGATTTAATTCGACATTTATATTATGATATATTTATCAGAATATTTTGAAAAAAGAAGGTGATTTTATGAAGATTAAAATTTAGTTGTGATTTTTTGCTTAACAGTACTATTTTGCTTTCTGAAAAAGGACAAGCTTCAAACGGCAAAAAATTTAGAATTCCAAAAGACGCATTTTTTGAAGTAGGCACCTTTTGATAATTACAGTTTAGGTGACGAAGTTAGAAAAGAAATTCTAGCACTGAAATCGAGTTTCTACGAAAAGTTCCTAGTGCCTGTAGTAAAACAAGTGTTCAATACTACCTCAAATCATATTGAAATTTATTCATTGGATTAAATTATAAATTTTCCCAAAGATACCTGATTATAATTTACTTTTTTTGCTGATTATAAAAAATAGAATAGTTTCTATACATTTTGAGGGGAGGATTTCTATGAGTCCTGAAAAAGATATTTCACGTCGTAATTTTTTAAAAACAACAGGGATCGCGGCAGGTACATTAGTCGGCGGTGGATTAATTGGAGGTCTTGTAGGCTATAACATGCCTGGTAAAGGAACTGCCACGCTAGAGCATGGTCAGCATGGAACTGCTACTGAAGAGACTGGCTCGCCAAAAGCTAAAATGTTTTTTATGAATCAAAGAGATTTCAATATTTTAGCAAATGCTACTGAACGTATTTTCCCTGAGGACGATTTAGGTCCAGGGTCAAAGGGCTTAGATGTGCCTTACTTTATCGACCATCAGCTAGCAGGGCAATATGGCAGTAATTCTAAAGAATACATGCATGGACCATTCGGAGAGGGTGCTCCAACACAAGGTTATCAGAGTCGTTTAACGCGTGCGGAAATTTTTAAGCAAGGTGTCCAAAGATTAGAATCGGAAGCACAGAATCGCTATAAAAAGAGCTTCAATGATATAGATGCTAAGCAGATGGATGAAATTTTAACTGCCTTCCAGAAAGGCGATGTACAAATGAGTGGCGTCACATCTGCTTTCTTCTTTACTTTATTACGTGCAGCAACATTAGAAGGTGCTTATTCTGACCCAATATATGGTGGAAATCGAAATATGGATGGCTGGCGTATGAAAGGCTTCCCTGGTCATCAAATGGCGTATATTTCTCAAATCGAAGATCCGAAATTCCAAAAAATTGAGCCTACTTCATTAGGTAGCCACTAATATAAGGGGGTTAGAAAATGGCAAAAACATTACCAGGTGTAGACGTTGTAACAGTCGGGGTAGGTTGGACCGGCGGCATTGTCGCTGCAGAGTGCTCGAAGGCAGGCTTAAAGGTCGTTGGCTTAGAGCGTGGACAAAAGCGCGGCACAGAAGATTATATGACAATCCACGACGAGTATCGTTATGCAATTCGTTACGATATAATGCAAAATCTTTCAAAGGAAACGATAAGCTTCCGTAATAATCGCAATATGAAGGCATTGCCTATGCGTCAGCTCGGTTCCTTTTTACTTGGTGAAGGGCTTGGAGGCTCTGGTACACACTGGAACGGTATGACGTATCGCTTTTTACCTTATGACTTTCAAATTAAAACATTGACGGATAAACGTTATGGTGCGAATAAACTTGGACCTGATTATTTATTACAGGATTGGGGATTAACATACGACGAACTTGAGCCCTATTTCGACAAATTCGAAAAAACGGCAGGTATTTCCGGAGATGACAAAAATCCATTTAGCGGAAAACGTTCAAATCCTTATCCTACTGGGCCTATGAAAATGACACCAATGCTTACGCAATTTGAAACAGCTGCAAAAAAATTAAAATTATCACCTTACATGGTTCCATCTGCAAACTTATCAGAAGTTTATAAGAACCCTGACGGTGAAACGATTAATGCCTGTCAATATTGCGGCTTCTGTGAGCGCTTTGGTTGTGAATATGGCGCCAAATCATCTGCGGAGGTTACTGTTGTTCCTACTGCAGTAAAAACAGGTAACTTTGACTTACGCTATAATTCCAATGTTGTTGAAATCTTAAAGAAAGGCAATAAAGTAACTGGTGTCCGATATATCGATACGATATCTGGTGAAGAATTTATTCAACCAGCAAACACTGTTGTACTTACTAGTTATGTCTTTAATAATGCCAAACTATTGATGGTCTCTAACATTGGGGAGCGCTATGATCCAGCTACTAGAAAAGGGACACTTGGAAGAAACTATTGCTATCAAATACTACCTGGAGCAGCAGGTTTCTTCGATGAGCAGTATAACACCTTTATGGGTGCAGGTTCACTCGGCGTAAGTTTAGATGACTATAATGGTGATAATTTCGACCATAGTGACTTAGATTTTATTCACGGTGGAAATATAGCTCTAACACAAACAGGTGCGCGCCCTATCGGCTCGAACCCGACACCCCCTGATACGCCAATATGGGGATCAGAATTTAAAAAGCAATCTATTCATTACTATACTCGCTCATTCGGGATTGGTGCACAGGGTGCTTCAATGCCACATAAAGAAAATTATTTGTCTCTTGATTCTACTTATAAGGATGCTTACGGCTTACCTCTAATGCAGTTAACGTACAACTTTACGGATCAGGATCGCGCACTTCATAAATATATTTCAGCACGTGCGGCTGACATTATGAAAGAAATGGGCGCTAAAATTGTTGTCCCAAATGCCGAAATCACTGATTACAATATTGTACCTTATCAAACAACCCATAATACAGGCGGAACAGTTATGAGCCTAAAACCCGAGGATGGCGTTGTGAATAACTACCTGCAGCATTGGAATGTAGAAAATCTTTTTGCTGTGAGTGCCGGTAACTTTGCACACAATAGTGGCTATAACCCAACAGGTACTTTAGGGGCACTAGCTTACCGCTGTGCAGAGGGTGTTGTGAAATATAGCAAATCAGGTGGTTCCTTAGTTTAAAAACTAGATGTTTTATTAAAAGGAGGCAAGACTATGGGAGGTCTTGGAGCAATTGGATTACCTGGGTTAATCATCATTTTAGTAATTGTTTTAATCGTGTTTGGTCCGAAAAAATTGCCTGAAATCGGCGGCGCAGTCGGTAAAACATTTGCAGAGTTTAAAAAGTCCACGAAGGGGCTTATTGATGATGAGGATGATCCAGCGAAAAAAGAAGAAAAAAAATCTGACGTTTCGTAGGAGGTTGTCCTATGGATCCATATGAAGAAGGAAAAAGAAAATATTTAAGTCCACTTGATAAGAAAGAAGCTGAGCCTCTCACCCATGTGGAGGCTTTTGTTGAAGTTCCAGTAGAGACAATTGAACAGGATGTGGTAGCTGGTGAACCACTTTTCCCAGTTGCATCATTACTCGAACATCTTACTGAACTACGAAAACAAATTATTAAAGGGCTTTTCGTATTTATTTTATTTTTTATTATCGTATTCTCTACTATTAATATTTGGTTTCCTTATGTAACACGAGGACATTCACTAATTATTTTAGGGCCATTAGAGGTTGTTAAATTTTATATGACGATTTCCACAACACTAGCATTCGGGCTATCTATGCCGTTTTTAGTTCATTTTTTGTGGAGCTTCGTAAAGCCCGGTTTAAAAGAAGATGAAAGCCGCTTCCTCGGTCTTTATGCACCTGTCATGCTTATACTCTTTTTATTAGGCGTAGCTTTCGGTTATTTTATTGTTAATCCACTCAGCTACTCATTTTTAGTAAGTGTAGGAGCAACTAATTTTGATGTTATGGTATCCGCAAACGAATACATGCATTTTTTAGTGATGACAACTATACCACTCGGACTACTCTTTGAATTACCGATCGTAGCCCTCTTTTTATCGTCTATTGGTGTACTAACGGCTGAATCCATGAAAAAAATACGAGGCTGGTCTTATATCGGGATGGGGGTTGGTTCTGCTGTAATTACACCACCCGATTTTATTAGCCAGTTACTCGTCTTAATTCCAATGATTATTTTATATGAAATAAGTATCTATCTTGTTAAACGTATAGAGCGTAAACAAATAGAAAGCACTGCGTAGCAAAGACGCAGTGCTTATTTTTTCTTTAATTCCATGACAACAATCTCTGGTGGATTAAAAATTCGTATAGGTACTGTACTATTACCTAATCCTCGACTAACGGCCATTGTTGTTGTTCCTGACTCAAAAACGCCAGCCGTATATTTTGGGAGTATTCCCTGTCCTCGTGCGAAAAGACCACCAATACCAGGGATTCGAACTTGTCCGCCATGTGCATGTCCTGCGAATACTAAATCAATTCCAAAATCTACATACGTATTAAACACTTCTGGTCGATGTGCTAGTAAAATCGTTAATATATTCGGTGGAACATTTTTTGTTGCTATCTTCAGCATTTCTTTCGTTGTTCTACCCGATAACGGATCTTCTATGCCAACAATCGCCAAGCGCTCCCCGTCGCGCTCAATAACGGTCGATTCATTGGACAATACATGTACACCTAACGATGATAGCTCCTCATAAATTACATTCACTTTATTCGTCGCTACTTCATGGTTTCCTAATACATAATAGACATCCGCTAATTTAACTAATCCTCTAGCAGCTTGCAAGCTTCGCTCCAAATCATACCGATTACTATCAACTAAATCACCTGTAATAAAAATCAGGTCAGGATTTGTTGCTTTCACCTTTGCTATGAGCTTCTCTTGCCGTTCGCCAAAGAGAGCATCCTGTAAATCTGATATTTGTGTAATGCGTAGCCCCTCGAAGCTGGCGGGCACTTTTTCTGACTCGAATTCATACTTGCTTACAACCAGCCAGTGATTGTTTACGTACAAAAAAATGACTATAAAAACAAGAAAAAAAGCTACATATAATAATTTTTTCAATCGCAATCGCTCACCCTAGGCTACTTTTTCATCAGAGTAATTTCGCCTTGGCGTAATTGCGTCCGGATTTTGAATTGTGCCCGCACAATTCATTCCCTTAAAATCCGCGACATCCGCCGGAGGCTTTGGGCCAACAAATGTTTTCTGTGCGGAAGCGTAGTGTTAACGCAGCGGCAGCAACATGATGTTGGTCACTCAGTCATTGCCACAGGACGTGGCGCTCTTAGACTGAGTTCCTCTATTTCAGTAGGTGTTTGGATATCCACTGAAAAGGAACACATTCGCTTTCATCTCACCACCTTCAGAGGTGGGAGCTTCTAGTGAATGAAGATAAAATCTGACCCCCCTATTATAAGCATAAAACAAAGTAATTGTAAGCACATACGCATAAAATCATTAGATTGCACAAAAAGAGTAACTCTAAAGTGTTACATTTAAAGAGGTCCCTCTAAATAGAGAATACAATAAAATTTATTAAAAAATCATGAATAGGTGGTGCTTTATGTGTTAAAAAATACAACTATAGTATCTTTTGCTTTAGTACTCCTCTTTTTTTGTACTGGGTGTTCTAATAATGCCCAAAAAATTATATTGGATATTGCCGATGAAAAAGGAAATTATAAAGAACGTATAGAAATCCTAGATAAAGACCAAGTTTCAATCGTAAATAAAATTCTTAATAACGCTAAATGGGAAGAAGAAAGTGAGGCATCATTTGGGTTATTAAAGTACAGAATGTCTTTTGCTTTTATCGATTCCAATAAAGAGGTTAAGTCTTCTTACTATTTAATTTATTTATATTCAAATGAACAATTAATTTTGGTAGAGAATGATGCGAAGTTTACTAAATTATCAATAGAAGATTCTAAAAAGTTATTTGATATACTACCTAGCGAAACTTGAAGATGATCGATAAGGCGACTACGTCATACAGGCAAAAGAATACCAATTGATTAACAAACTTAGCCGTGGAAAGTTATGAAGGTCCCGAAGAGATAAACCAAGATGAATACCTCAAAAAAAAACAAAAAACGCATTTAGATCCTCCTTTCAGAAAGTCTAAATGCGTTATCTCGTTTATAATACTTTCTCTAAAAAATCTTTCGCACGCTGTGTAGATGGTGATGCAAAAAACAGTTCTGGTGGTGCGTCCTCAATTAACTTTCCGCCATCAAGGAATAGTATACGGTCAGCCACTTCACGTGCAAAGCCCATCTCATGCGTTACGATTAACATCGTCATCCCAGTATCAGCAAGATTTTTCATAACAGCTAATACCTCTTTTACCATTTCAGGGTCAAGAGCTGAAGTAGGCTCGTCAAATAAAATTACTCTTGGATCCATTGCTAGTGCTCGAGCAATAGCAACACGTTGCTTCTGTCCTCCTGATAGACGGCTCGGATATTCATTGCGCTTATCAAATAGCCCTACTTTCGTTAATAAATCTTCAGCCTTTTTGATAGCCGCTGTCTTATCCATTCCTTTTACATTAATCGGTGCGTATGTTAAATTTTCAAGTACCGTTTTATGAGGGAAAAGATGAAAATGCTGAAATACCATACCGACTTCTTCACGGATTTTCATAATGTTTGTCCCTTTGTCCGTTAGAATGTCACCCGCAATTGTAATCTTTCCGCTCGTTGGCTCTTCTAATAAATTTAAGCAGCGCAGGAATGTTGATTTACCAGACCCTGATGGACCAATAATAGCAATTACTTCTTTTTCTTTAATTTCTGTTGAAATACCCTTAAGTACTTCGTTTTGTCCATATGATTTGTGTAAATCTTCAATTTTAATCACTTCTTCTCATTCCTTTCTCAATTCGTCTACCAAGGAACGTTAATACTAGCGTCATAATGTAGTAGATTACACCCGCAAATAGTAATGGCTCAAGATAGCGATATGTTGAACCACCTACAATGTAAGCTCGGCGCATAATATCAAGTGCACTAATAACCGTCACGACAGCAGTTTCTTTATTTAATGTAATAAACTCATTTACTAAAGATGGTAAAATATTTTTTATGGCTTGTGGGATAATAATATCCTTCATCATTTTTGCATATGGAATACCAAGTGCTTGTGCCGCTTCCATCTGTCCTTTATCTACCGCATTAATACCAGCGCGAATGATTTCAGAAATATAAGCACCTGAGTTTAACCCAAATGCAATAATAGCCGTTGGAACTGGATCAATTTGAATATCTAATAATTGTGGCACTGCATAATAGATAATCATTAATTGTAGTACGAGCGGTGTACCACGAAAAATTGATGTATAAAAATCTGCAAACCAACGTAAAACACTTACTTTACCAATTTTGCATAATGCTAGTAATATACCAACTATAAAACCGATGATTGATGCACCGATTGCAATTTGAAGTGTAACACCTATCCCTTTTAATATGTAAGGGATAGAGGGAATGATTGCTGTAAAATCTAAATTCACAGTGCCCCCTCCTTTCTTGTGCTCTTTTATAAGAAATGAAAGTATAAGCGATAGCTCTATTAGAGCTATCGCAGTTCAACTTACTTATTTAACTTTTAACCATTTATCTTCTAGCTCTTTAATTTTGCCTTCAGCAGCTAATTCTTTTAATGCTTTGTTAATTTTATCTTTAAGATCGCTACCTTTTGGAACAGCGATTGCTTTGAAATCTTCAGGTTGCTCTTTAACAGGGAATGCCTCTAGTTTATCGTTCGTATCAAGATAGCCTTTTGCTACACCACTTTCTACAATCCCAGCATCTAAACGTTTAGACATCATATCTTGGATAATTTCGGGAATTCGAGTACGTCCTTCAACTGTTGCATCTACTTCTTTAGCAATTTTGTTACCTAATTTTTCTTGGATAGAAGCGTTTTGAACACCTATTTTTTTACCAGCTAAATCAGCCTCTTTTTTAATTCCACTATCCTTTTTCACAATAAACACTTGCTCTGTTTGATTGTATTTATCAGAGAAATCTACAACTTTTTCACGTTCTTTATCAGGTGACATACCAGAAATAACAACATCCACTTTACCTGCTTGTAGAGCTGGCACTAGACTATTGAAATCGATATCTTGAACTTGCATTTCTGCACCAATCTTGTCTCCAACTAATTTAATTAAATCAATATCAAAACCAATAATATCTTCACCCTTTGCAGCGTCAACATACTCAAATGGTGCATAATCAGATGAAGTACCTACTTTTAAAACTTGCTTTTCTTCTGTGCCTTCGCTTGCGTTTGATTTTTTATCGCTCGCCTTATCATCTTTTGCGCCACATGCTGCTAATACGCCAATTACTAGAACAAGCATTAGCATGAAAATTTTGTTTTTCATATTCACGATCCCCTTTTTTTATGTTTTATTGTCTATAAAAATCTACGTTCTTGAAAATAATCAAATGGATATTTATTCACTTTAGAGAATAAAAAATCTATCTGCTAATAAGATATACCCTTTTGAAGTAATAATCAAGCAAAACTAAAAATTTTCCGATAAAACATTATACATTTAATTTTCTGATAAATCAATCTACTTAGATTTCCCTATAAAAAATAGGCTCATCACCATAACGTATGGTTGATTTCCGTTCCGGCTGAGCCCTTTCCTTGGGGCGTCCTACGAGCCATGAGGAGTCGCTGAGCCTCTACTCCAATCAACTTATACATGGCTTACCAAATGCAATCTCTAACTTTTGGTGATGAACATGTTTAAGCAGTTTTATTCAACAAAAGACCCCCAAAAATGGAGGTCAACCACTTATTTTATTTTTCATCTGCAAATAGCTTTTCCTTCAACTCATCCTCCCCAGACCCTTCTGCTAAAGGTACACGAGAGCGATACGCTGCACGACATATTAAATGCCCTGCTACAGGAGCTGTTACGAAAACGAAGATAATTCCTAAAATTAAACGTACACTCACATATCCATCATGCACCCAAAAGTAAATAAATGCGCCTAATAGACATGTTAAGACCGACAAAGTTGAACTTTTCGTTGCAGCATGTGAGCGTGTGTATACGTCCGGTAAACGAATCATCCCTAATGCACTAATAACACTTACAATGGAGCCAATCAATATAAGGATGACTGCCGCCCATTCAATCATTTGATTTACGTTCAACAATCACACCTCTTTCAATATATTTCGTAAACGCAATCGTGCCGATAAAAGCTAAAATCCCCAATATTAAAATAGCTTCTAAATACGCCTTTGTTTTCAAAATAATTGAGACGATAGCGATTGCTGAAAGTAAATTAACGCCTATTGTATCAAGTGCTATGGCACGATCGGGCAACGAAGGACCTCGAATCACACGAAACAGCGACAACGCAATCGATACACTGAATAACGCAAGAGCCAATAGTAAAATTTTTTCAGTCATTAACGTGTCACCTCCATGATTGCTTGTTCAAATTTCCCTATTGAACGAATGACAGCTTCTTTTGATTGTTCAATGTCCATTGCATGAATATAAAACATATCTCCCTCTTCAGAAACTTCCATCACTACTGAGCCGGGAGTAAGAGTGAGCAACAACGCCAGTGCTGTTATTTCCCAATCTCCTTTAAGCGCTGTTTTATACGTAAATATACCAGGCGTAATATTGAGCTTCGGCGTAGTAATTTGTCTTATTACGCTATAACTCGATAATAGTAGCTCCCAATTAAAGAGCCATAATAATTTAATGATTGAAAACACACGTCGTAAATAAAATTGCGTGCCATAAAAGCGATGCATAGCATATAAAATCCCTATTCCGACGATAAACCCCATTAAAAATGTCGAAAACTGTGGGATCACTTCATCCTGTAACAAGAGCCAAAGTGCTGCGATAAATAAATTTAAGATAAATTGCATCGCCATTATTTATTCACCTCACCTTGCCATGTTGTGCCATCTAGCACTGCATCAATATAGATGGATGGTGTGTAGAGCGTTTTTGCTGCATCTGTTACATACGGAGCCATCCATTCAGCTCCAATTCCTAAACCAATTGTACAAGCTGCCAATAATGTTAATGGCAAGACCATACGCCTTGGTAACGGCTTTTCATCCTCTAGACTAATAATGGTTTCGCCAAAGAATGAGGAGAGAAATATTCGTAATAGTGAATACAAAACAATTAAACTAGATAAAAATCCTAATCCTAGTAGAACAAAATTTTCGCCCTCAATAGCACCTTGTCCTATTAAAACCTTCCCTAAAAAGCCACTTAATGGTGGGATTCCAGCAAGGGAACACATGACAATAAAGAATAACCAGCCAAAAAGAGGGTAATTTCGAATAAGCCCACTCATTTTATCAATAACCGTTTCGCCCGTAACATACATCATCATTCCGACTGCTAAAAACAGCATGGCCTTAGCTACCATATCATGCATTAAATAGTATGTTACGCCCTGTAAAGCAGATTCCGTACCGATCGCTAGACCAGCTACTATAAAGCCAACACCAATCAGGACATTATAAGAGGCAATTGTTCTTACATCTCGCCCTGCTAATGCTCCCATACATCCAGCAATAATCGTAACTCCCGCCATAATTCCTAGCACCATATGAGTCACTTCAGTATTAGTTGGGAAAAGTAATGTAAAGGTGCGGACGAGCGCATAAATTCCAACCTTCGTTAATAATGCTGCAAAAAGTGCGGCTATAGCTGTTGGAGGTGCACTGTATGAGCCTGGAAGCCAGAAGAATAATAATAGACCTGCCTTCAAGCTAAAGACAATTAAGAAAATAAGAGCCACAGTCGTTATTAGTGGGTCAGCTCCTGCCTCCATAACACGGACAGAAATATGTGCCATATTCAACGTTCCAACGGTTCCATATAAAAAAGCTAATGCCACTAGGAAAATCCAAGATGCAACAATATTGATCAGCACATATTTTAACGCCTCGCGCAGTTGAACTTTATCGCCACCTAAACTAATAAGTGCATAAGAAGCAAGTAACATAACCTCAAAGCACACAAACAAGTTAAAAATATCCCCTGTTAGAAACGAGCCGTTAACTCCCGCTACCATAAGTAGGACAAACGGGTAAAAATACATCTTTTCAAAGCTCTTACCGATTGTAAAAATGGCATACAACAAACAAATGGCTGCCACTATATTCGCTACTAATACAAGAAGCATCGCGAATGAATCAGCAACAAATAAAATGCCAAATGGTGGTGCCCAGCCACTAAAATCAATACGCATCACACCTTGTTTTTGAATCTCTAGTAATAAAATGACACTAATAAAAACAACAAAGCTTAATGTCAGTAAACTAATGAAGCGCTGCAAAAAAACATTTTCACGTAAAAACACAAGTAAAATCGCCGTTATAACCGGCACAATTAATGGTAAAACAATCATATTACTCATCCGGCGTACCTCTCAATTCATCAAAATTCGCCGAACCGTTCGTTTTATAGGCTCGGTAACCGAGAACAAGTACGAACGCCGTTACTGCAAAGCTAATTACGATCGCAGTTAAAATTAATGCTTGCGGCAAAGCATCTGTATAAGGACCTTCCGATTCTTCTAAGAGTGGTACATCCCCCTTTTTCAGTCCACCCATCGTTAAAATCAGTAAATGTGCCGCATGCGATAAGACCGCAGTTCCTAAAATCACACGTAGTAACTGTTTCGAGAGGATTAAGTACGTCGCAACAGCTACTAATACACCAACTAACACTAGTATTAAAGACTCCATTGGCTACTCATCCTCACTTATACTTAAAATAATTGTGACTACAACACCTACTACCGTTAAAGCTACGCCAGCCTCGAAAATGGTTACCGTCGAAAAACCCATTTTCCCGAATATCGGTACATTTATATAACTATGTGTCTGCGTTAAAAACGGAACATCAAAAAATAGTGAGCCGATTGCTGTGCCTGTTGCAAGTAATACGCCAAGCGCTGCAACTTTTTTAAAATCAAATGGCATTCCTTTGTGCACCGTTTCAATGTCATACGCTAAATATAGTAGAACAATGCCAGAAGCCAGCACGAGACCACCTATAAAACCTCCGCCTGGAGCATGATGCCCTGCAAAGAATAAATAAATGCCAAGGGTTAAAATAATGAATACGACTGTCTTTGTGATAGTACGTAAAATGACGTCATTGATTTTCATGATCCGTTTCCTCCTTTCGTGGCTTTAGCTTCGTTAATGTATACACTCCTAAGCCAGCAATCAGAAGAACGACCACTTCTAGCATCGTATCAAATGCACGGAAATCGCCTAATATTGTGTTGACAATATTTGAACCACCCGCCAGTTCATAGGAATCATTGAAGTAAGTAGCCACTGGCTCAAAGCGATCAAAATGGACAACCGCTAAGCCTATTAATGTAACTGTGGCGCCAACGAAAATGGATATAATCACCTTCGACCATTGCGTTTTTTTGCGAGAGGCTTCCGGCATTAAATCCGGTAAATATTTAAAGCATAGAAGGAATAATGCAGTTGTCACAGATTCAACAACTAATTGGGTTAATGCTAAATCAGGAGCACGGAAAATAACAAAGAAAAATGCGATTGAATAGCCGAGTACGCCATTTAATAACATGGCTGTTACGCGCCCTTTAGCAAAAATCATCCATACTGCCGCGAACATCATGACAAACACTAAAATGAGCTCATAAGTCTCAATTGTGGAATCCTTCGCAAAATTAAATGCAATAGCATCTGACCAAATAAAGTATCCGGCAATTAACGCAACAAAACATACATAGATATAGACAAAATAATGCGTTAAATTACCTGTCATATAGCGATTAGTAAGCTTTGTAGAGCTATTTTCACTAAACTCAATCATTCGATTGTAATACGTATTGAATGTATGTCTTTGCGGGAATATCCGATACAAAGGCTTCCAGCTTTTTAACGTTTTAAATAAGATGATCCCAATAATAATTACACCAAGAGTCATTAACATTTCTGCATTAAAGCCATGCCAGGCATGAATATGTGGTGTTAATTCACTAGTTGATGGGAATGTTGGATAAATACTTGCCATAGCAGGCTCTAAAATATAATGCCCTAGTACGTTTGGGAAGAAGAAAATCCCAACTACAAAAAGGCACAGAATGATTGGCGAAAATAGCATACCTAATGGAGCTTCATGCGGTTTTTTATCCAACTTCTCTAGCTGTAGTTTTCCGAAAAACGTTCGACTGATCAAAATCATACAGTAAACAAATGTAAAGATACTCGCCACCCATGCCACTATTGGAAAGAGTAATCCCAAATCAGCAATTGAAAATGCCTTTACATCGCGAATAGCTAGTACTGCGGCGAAAAACATTTCTTTACTTAAGAAGCCATTAAACGGAGGTAAACCGGCCATAGAAAATCCACCAATGACTGCAATTGTGAAAGTTATCGGCATTAAGGCCATTAGCCCTCCGAGACGGCGAATATCGCGTGTGCCTGCCTCATGATCGACAATACCGACCATCATGAATAGTGCACCTTTAAACGTGGAGTGATTAATAAGATGGAACAACGCTGCAAAACTTGCCTGCGTATAAAGAACAGTATCTGCAGCATAACCGTAATAATGGCCTACTGATCCTAGCCCAAATAAACTCATAATCAATCCGAGCTGACTAATCGTTGAAAAGGCCAGTAATGCCTTTAAATCGGTCTGACGCACAGCATTAAATGAACCCCAGAACAACGTTACAAGACCAATCACACTTACTAGCCAGAACCAAACAGCCTCTCCTCCAAATACTGGAGAAAAACGTGCAACTAAATATATACCGGCCTTTACCATCGTTGCCGAGTGTAAATAAGCACTAACTGGTGTTGGCGCCTCCATCGCATCTGGCAACCAAATATGGAAAGGAAACTGTGCAGATTTTGTAAATGCACCGATTAGAATAAGGATTAACGCTGGGATAAACAGTGTATGATCTCGTATAATGCCCACATTGGCTACGATTTCGCGGATACTAAATGTACCCGAAGCTACATAGAGCATCAAAAAGCCTGCTAACATTGAAAGGCCACCAAAAACGGTAATTGTCATAGCTTTCCTTGCACCAGCACGAGATGCTTTTCGATGATGCCAAAATGCAATTAACAGGAACGATGACACACTTGTTAACTCCCAAAATGTGTATAAGACCATTAAATTATCTGAAAAGACGACGCCAAGCATAGCGCCCATGAATAGTAATAAATAGCAGTAAAAATGGTGAAGAGATTCTTTCGTTGATAAATAAAAAATAGAATATAAAATGACTAAACTACCTACACCCGTAATCAGCAAGCCAAAAATCATACTGAGTCCGTCGAGATAAGTTGTGAAATTTATATTAAAAGAGGGAATCCACTCATATGTATGAATAAACGTTTTACCCTCGGCAATTTGAGGAATGTAGCGCGCGAGTAAAAGAAACAAGATGAATGGAACGGATAAAACAAACCAGCCAAGATGTGCAACACGCCTTAGTCGCCTATAAAGTAGTGGAATAAGTGCAGCACAGACAATTGGTAAAAGAATCGCAAAGAGAACTATAACCAAGTGAAAACCTCCTACTAACAATTTCGTTCAGCAACTGTTTGATATGATGCGAAAAACTGTGTATATGAGAAAATAACCGATAATAAAGTATTCCCAAATCTACTGAAGTTACTACTGTTTTATACTTTGCTTCACGCACAAAAATCTATAACAATTGCTGGAGATCATTTAAAAATGAATAAAGCTAACTAACATATTAGAAATTCTCTTGAAATTTGATTCATGTAATAAAGTGTGTACTCCTTGAATCGGAAAGTAAGTGGTATGTGTTGAAGTGTCATCTATGATTTAATGATAAAGATCTAGTTCATTCAACATTCAGCACATATTTTATGCAGGGAGAAGCTTTTGATGATTACACTGCATAAAACCAGGGGAATTTTTCAGGTTTACTGAGAAGCCTGAATAACCAATAGCGTATTGCCTTAAAGCCTTTAGAAAATGGCGTGACTTTTGGAGAGATAATAGGTACACACTATCCATGTCACTATGGCGTACCAAGTCACTTGACTAACCATTTAACTAACTGCATAATAGTGTGGCATATAGAAGCAATTGGTTTAAATGCACGAAATGCATATTTCAAATAACTGTAAAATATAGAGATAACCCTGTTTCCTCAAGGTTTTCCCAATATATTATCATTAACTTTTATACGTTTTTTAGTATACAATATAAATGAGCATAATGCACTGCATCAGTATCGATTTTTGCTGTTTTAGACTAATTTTCTCAAAACCGACTGTAGAAATGACAAAATAACGACAAGATAAGAGGTGTTAATTTTTATGAAGCATGTAAAAGGGCGTTTAGACGAAAGTATATTAGTTTGTGTCTACTATGGGCTTAATGGTGAGCGATTAATACGACGTGGCCATAAAATGGCTACAATGTTAGATTGTCCGCTCTATATTCTTTCGGTCGATTCGCAACCCCTTGATGCATTTGATGTAGAGAAATCTAGCTACATTGAGCAATGGAAAAAGTTATCTGATGAGCTTGAAATTGAAAAATTCATATTACAAGATAATGAAAAGCGCCCCATACAAAAGGTTATTGCAGAAGTGGCAAAAAATTATGGAATTTCCCAAATCATCGTAGGCCAAAGTGCACAAAGTCGCTGGGAAGAGATTACCAAGGGTTCCTTCCTAAACGTCTTATTAAAAGAGGTTCCTTTTGTTGATTTTCACATCGTTGCTGTCCAACGTCCAACTGACGACGATGCAAACGATACATATGAAAAAGGTGTACGTGCTTATTTAATCCAAGAACACGAAGATTTTAAAGTAGCATTTACATGTCCTAAATATGTATCAATCGAAGGTATATTTTTCAAAGAGATTGGCACTGACTTTGATAATGGTATTTTTAAATTCACTTACAATGATAAAATGCATGAAGTTCACGTATCAGAAGGCTATGTACTAGATAAAGAAAAACTTCCGGCTGAATTTTTATCCCCATTACGTCAATAATAAAAACGCGTTTCTCTAACTGGAGAACGCGTTTTAGCTTATCTATAAAATAATGGATATAAATTAAAGTGTAGCATTAATCAAAAGTTGATTTTCACTCCGAGTTGGCGCTTTCCGCGGGCTTGGCTTCAATCTCCTCGTCACTACGTTCCTGCGGGGCTTTCAGCGCAAGCTCATCCCGCAGGAGTCGCCACTCTCCGTGAAAAATCAACAGTTCCTCATCATTGGTGAATAGCAAGCTGAACTAAAATAGTTTAATAACTTTGATTAAAATACTAAAAGTTCCAACCTATTTTATTCTCCCAATACAAGCCTCACCTTGGAGGAAACAGACTGTTTCGCTGCCCCTCTCAAAAAATCACCATACAGCTTTATGCAATCAGGCGTAGCATTTTTATCTTTCACTCTTACCTGATTGTTACACCGCCGAAGCTGGTTTATCCTTAGGTAAGAAAAATGCTACTAGTAATAATAATGGTAGTAAAGAAACGACCATCATCGTAAAATCAATACCTTTATGATCCATTAATACACCAATTACCATCGCACCGATTGCACCCATTCCGAAGGCAAAACCAGTTGTTAAACCAGCCATTGTACCAATCTTTGTCGGAACAAGCTCTTGTGCATAGACAACTGTTACCGAGAAGCTAATCATAATGAGTGTACCGATAATCACTAAAAATATCATTGCTGCCCATAACGGTACATAAGGCAATGCTAAACAAAATGGCATCGGCACAACAACGGACAGTAAAATAACGTTTTTTCTACCAATTCGATCTGATAATGAGCCTCCGAAAAATGTGCCAACTACGCCAAAGGCCATAAAGGTGAAAATTAATATTTGTCCAAGACGAAGGCTAACATCATAATGATCCATTAAATAAAACACATAGAAACTTGTAATATTAGTTGTATAAAAGGATCTCGCAAAAATAATCGTAAATAGTAACGTCAACGCAATGCCTACTTGTTTCTTTGTTAATGGAGGCAAATTAGAAACTAATACTCGTTTTTTCTTTGTCAAACGTTCTTGCTCTAACTGCTTTCTATACCACGCTGCAATTTTGCTCAATATAACAATACCTATTGCTGCCACTACTAAGACAATTGCGGCACCACGTTGCCCAAAAATATCAAAAATATAAGCACTAATTAGTGGTGCGAGTGCTTGCCCAGAGTTACCCCCAACTTGATAAACTGATTGAGCAAGTCCTCTTTTTGAGCCTGCCGCCATAAATGAAACACGTGAACCTTCAGGATGAAAAATAGCTGACCCAAACCCTAAAAATAATACTGCGATAATAATTATCCAATATTGTGATGTGAACGCTATAATAGCAATGCCTATGAATGAGCTTGCCATACCAATCGGTAGAGCGTAAGGCATCGGCTTTTTATCGCTAGCAAAACCAACAACAGGCTGCAAAGCAGAGGCAAACATATTTAATGCAAACGAAATAAGACCTATTTGTGTGAAAGTTAGTCCTAAATCACTCTTCAATATCGGGAACATCGCTGGAATAACAGCTTGCATCGTATCATTGATAAGATGGGCAACAGCTATTGCTATCATTATTGGATAGACTGGATTGTTAAAATTCTCTATTTTCTTATTCATATCGCCACCTACTTTCTAATTTTTGTAAACTTTAGGTATAAGAGATCGTCGCATACTATTGACCTTTTTGCACAAGCTATTCATTGAAAATAGCAGTTTTAAGGGAGTTGATTTATGTATGAATATAGATGAATTTTTTAAAGCCGATTTTTGGGAAATGATACTTAGGGCAACACTTTCCTTCTTTGCTCTACTCATCGTAACTCGATTACTAGGGAAAAAACAACTTGGGCAACTAACCTTCTTCCACTATACAACAGGTATCACATTCGGTTCCATTGCTTCTGAAATAGCAGCACAGGCGGAAACACCCTTTTTAGATGGTCTTATTGCCCTCATTTGGTGGAGTATCTTAACATATATCATGACCATCATTACCATTAAATCTAAAAAAGCTCGTGTAATTGTTGATGACAAGCCAACAATCCTTATTCAAAATGGTCTTATTTTAGAATCTGCCTTAAAGAAAAATCGTTTGCATATGGATGAGTTAGCAATGATGCTACGGGAGCAAGCCATATTCTCTATACAAGATGTACAATATGCATTACTGGAAACTACGGGTAAACTAAGTGTACTACCAAAGCCCGCTGAGCAACCAGCTACGAAGCAAGATGTAAAAGCCGATGTTACACCACCAACCTATATACCAACAGAAGTAGCTTCAGATGGGAAAGTTATTTATGAAAACTTAGTTGAACTTGAATTAACGGAAGATTGGCTTATGAAAAAGCTGAAAAAGCAAAATGTCCAATCCGTAGAAGATGTTTATTTTGCTCAAGTTCAAGGAAACGGTTCCTTATATGTAAGCTTAAAAGACAAAGCAAGACGATCAAGCCCTTAACAGCTTGTATCGTCTTGCTTCATCTTTTTTTACAATATTAAATTTTCGTCATCGATGCATTCTTCTTCATTGTCCAAATTCCTATGCTCACACAAATTATCAAGACGACTATTGTAATAGATAAAGTCCACCAATAATCCGACATCTCCATTGTGCCTCTCATTAATTGAACGCCATATACCGGTAATTTCCAAGGTGATATTGTCCAAAACGCCCCCACTACAGAATCCAATATTTGTCCAATAAATATGACAGCGAATGCACATGTTGTTGCTACCACTGTTTTAAAGGCAGCACTCATCATTAATGTCACTGCTATCACAAAGAGTAGCCAAGAAAAATACGTGAAAAAACTTGCCACAAGTGGCCCTATCTCAAATGTCCCATAAAGCACGACCGTATAGTATATGCTCGCAGCAAAACCAGCTAAAATACTAACAAGGCCAACAGTACTCATGATGATAAATTTGCTCATAAAATAAGCGCCGAACGATATAGGACGGACGTACAATAAAGTAGCCATTCCACTTGCTCTTTCTTTACTAATGGTCCCTACGAAAGTAGCCATTAATACGAGTAAACCTATCGTTTGAAACTGTCCAATGGTAGCTTGTAATAGGTCAACTGGCATTAATTCTGGCATCAACATTTCAAAGCCTTCTGGTACATTACCAACAGCATTTAAAATATCCATCATATAATAGTTTGTTAGTGGATCGCTCATACCGAGCAAAGCAAATACAAGAGGTATCCATAAAAACTTCCAGCTTCGCCAAGCTTCTTTGAATTCCTTTTGCAGAAGTACATTAAATCCTCTCATATTTTTCTCGCCACCTTCATGAAAATCTCTTCAAGTGATGCTGTTTGTCGCTCCACTTTTCGTATTTTATAAGGACAACTACTCAAATGTTGAAGAAGATCCTGCATACTCGGTTGCTCATCAATAATTTCTATATATACATGGTTGCCCTTTGCTTCTCCTATAAGTTCAGACTGACTGGCAAAAAGTTGTGCCTCTTTTTCAGTGCCAAACTCTACAACATAATTTGATTCATCGAAACGTTGTCGAACTTCACGTAATGTCCCCTGTTCTACTAGCTTTCCACCACGTAAAAACAATAATTGATCTGTCATCTCTTCGGCATCATTTAAAATATGTGTCGAATATAAAATCGTTGTTTCTTGCTGTAAGCCCTTCAATAAATCAAGAACTTCCCTACGACCTACTGGATCCAATGCAGACACAGGTTCATCCAATAACAGTAATTTAGGCTTATGAACAATTGCCTGGGAAATTCCAAGACGTTGCTTCATGCCACCAGAAAACGTGGAAATTTTCTTATTTAAATCATTACCTAGACCTACAAACTCAAGTGTTTTTTGTGCTTCTGCTTTTGCTTTTTTTGCTGGTACACCATTTAACTTTGCCGCCATTTCAGTAAACTCTAACGCACTTAACCAAGGATGGAATTGCGGATATTGTGGCAAGAAACCGATATTAGCTCTTAAATCACCACCCAGCATTGTTACTCTTCCGGAGGTTGGTTTTAATAAACCTGTTAGCATCGATAATGTCGTAGTTTTGCCAGCGCCATTTGGTCCAATTAAAGCTGTCGATGTGTTTTTTTCTAATGTGAACTCGATTCCATCCACAACTACTCTCTCTGCATATTGCTTTGTAAGTCCTGTTACCTGAAGTAATATTGTCATGATTGTTTTCTCCCAACTATAAAGTATGCAATCGATCCAATATAACTAGTAAAAACAATAAGAAACACCCATAAAATTTTAGGCCCATTTGTGGCATGGATTTTACGTAAATCAACTAGAGCAACAATCATTAAAATAAATTGAACCACAATTAGTGGTGCTATGACTGCCCACGGAACTTTCGCTAACTCCTCCATCATACTGCTCACCTCATCTTTGTTATATTATCACTATAACAAAATCTGTTCTAATCTGTATAGCACAATTTTATGTATCTGCAGTTACAAACATTCCGGCTGAGCACTTTCCCAGGGTGTCCGATGAGCCTCATCGCTTGCGTTATAAGATCTCATCAGTGACGCTGATCCCCAAGGAGTCGCTCTGCCTTCACTCTGATCAATTTAACAAATATCATCCATATGTTTCTTCCACCTATATCGGGTATGCATTAATTCGAATCAAAACCGTTAGAACCATCGATTGCTAACGCCATAGCTAAAGCGTAGAATGTGCGACGTGCTCCGGCACAGTTTGGAGATTCTTTATCAGTTGTAGTTAGGTCTGTAGCCGAGCTAACATTCCCATCTGTATTTGAAGCATCGGCTAATATATCTAAGCGGGCTAAATCCCAAAGACCTGAACGACCGTGTGATGGGAAGGCACTTTGACCATGTAATGCTCGACCAACTTCAAGTTGGAGTTTAATTGCTTCCCCGATTTTATTATTTATACTTGCAAGTCCTTGACCTGTGAATCCAGGATAAACATTGAACAACCCAACCATGGCTTGATTGATCCCCTCGCCTTTATTAGGTATTTGCCACGGATTTTTAATCAACTCGGATGAACCTAACATAGCATTTTCTGGAATGTACATCCCCCAATATTTAGCCTGGCTAAACAAATTATTAATTAAAGTGTTTTTGATAGTTGAATAGTTTGTAAAAATATCTTGGTAGGTATTAATCATCTGAACTACCATAATTCCTGAATCTGAATCAGAATTTGGAACAAGATTGTACCATGATGAAACTGTTGGATTTTCAATCAAGCTTGCAAAGATTTGTAAGAATGTTATTGCAAATGTATTATATGCCGGCGAATCAAATCGAGATCGTAGCATATTATTCGTTAAGTTTACTTCGGAATATCCATGAACCGGAAGAACTCTTTTAGCCGTTAATGCATCGTTAAATGGCTCTTGTTGAAAACACCCTTTAGAATCATTAGCAACTGACGTATTTGAACCCCAATGAGTATAGCTAAGAACATCTCTGATAGCATTTTTCAAATTATATGCAGGATTTAATGAAGCTCCAGTCTTATTTACTTTTACATCATAAACATGTGCCGCCATCCATAAAGCAATTGTATTTAGCGATTCGTTAAGAATAAATCGCTGGTTTTTAGTGTTGAAATAGGCATGATGATCTATATAATCTCTACCACTTGTTCCTGGTTGAATACCAGCAAAAGAAACTTGTCCTGAGCTATCGAGAACTGTTGGCATCTCTAAGTATTTTTTTTGAGGTTCGGTGGATAAATCTGCGGTAGTTATCCAGTATCCTATTTGACCCGAATATGGTCCAGTAGCAAAACGGTACGCTTTTTCTGAGTCATTGTATGTCCAAGCAGACGGAGTCCGATGATACATTAAAGCATGGTATTCTATAGAACTTAATACTTCATTAGCAAAATAGTCTCTGTATCGCACTAACAACTCATCTACATTAGAAAGTGATACATCGCTTTGAGATTCATCCAACTTTTTAAGCATCGCTACACCAAGATAAAGAAAGCCTGCTAATGGATTGATTGACGGAAAATTATATGTTCTTTCCAAAAGTTTAGGAATAACCGTATTAACCATTTCCTTGTAAACTGCATCACGCTCTCCAACCAATGCCTTTTGTTGAGCGAACTGGGCGCAGAACATCATTAATTGCCCAACACCTTGTTGATAGGTGGAAGCATCACTTGTACCATTTAACAAATGATTTTGGAAAAATTTCCGCACTCGTGGATATCGACCTTTATCCTTCTTATAAGGATGATTTAAAGATATCTGCTCGTTAGACAATAGAAAAGCTTCAGTAAAGGCTTGAGCCTCTTGTAAGGGTGTAAATGTAGTCAATTGATTCACTCCTAAATTTGTATTTTTAACTTACAAACATTAAAGTGAATTATATTTTCAAAAATAAACCAATTTATTATTTTTTATGCTTATCACCATAACGTGGAGTTGTATATCCAACTTTTTTGTTTTATCGACATCCACCATTCAAAGCGCAAAAATGTATAATTCACTAACTAAAAAAAGAAGATGTACCAAAGTTGAAAAAACCTTTTGGTACATCTTCTCATTTATTTGTATAGCTTCTGCAAAGCATCTGCCATTTTTGGACGAATTGTTACTTGTGGTCGGGCGTTCTTTACGACCTCTTCCGCTTCCGCTAGAGAGTTGGCCATGCCAAGTTCCAGTAATACAGCAGTGGCAGCGACTCCCGCGCGACCTCCTCCGCTTCCGCAATGGAAGTACACTTTTTGCCCCTTCTCATAGGCAGAAACAATTTCTTTCGCAACTTTTTGAATAGATGGTGCTACTTCTATGTCCTCATCAGCAATTGGCATATGCTTGTACGCATATGAAGCCGCTTCTTGCTCCTCATTAGATAAGCCATTTACTCGAACATCAATGACAATATCAACCGTTTCTTGTTCAAAAGCTGAATCTGCATCTTTCGCACCGCCAAAGAATAATCGATCCTTTACTAATACATCGTAATTTTTCTCCATTGTATGCACGCTCCAAACGACTATTTAAGTAAATGCTTAATATCATCATAAAATGGAAGAGCTGTTAATGCCCCCGCTTTAGTGGCTGCTAAAGCACCTAGCTTATTGCCAAAGCTTACACAACGAACAAGTTCCTCTTCCGTTGTAGGTAAACCATTGTAATGAACATCGCGTAATACACCAGCCATAAATGCATCTCCAGCACCTGTAGTATCTACTGGCACAACCTTTTCTGTCGGTACATGGATAACCTCACCATTTAATACCGCATATGTGCCATTTTCCCCTACTGTTACTAAAATAATGGGCACTAAATAACTGTTTAATTGCTCAATGCCCTCTTCCAAGCTAGTTGTTTCTGTCAAGAAAAATAATTCTTCATCAGTAACCTTTAAAATATCTACGTGCTCAAAAAATGACGTGATCGTGTCGCGGCAAACCTGCTCACTGCTCCAGCGTAAAGGACGAATATTCGCATCCATTGCGATAATTGCCCCTTTTTCCTTTGCCATCTCTACAGCAGCGCGTGTTGTATCAAGGGCTGTAGGATGGAACATTGTACCTGAGCACACAGTTAAAGCAGATGCATGTTTAAATGCTGCTTCATTTAATTGTGTTGCTTCTACTTGTAAATCTGGCGTCTCATCGACATAATCTTTAAAAATCCGCTCACATGCTTCTGTTAAATGTACATAGACACCACTAACACGCTTCGTAGGGTTAAATACTGCATAATCTAGGCTTACCCCTTCTTGTGCAAGGCCATCTCGAACAAACTGAGAACCTTCGTCATCTCCTGTGATCGTAATTAATGACGACGGAGCACCGATACGGCTAATTCCCGCAGCAACATTTACCGTTGCGCCACCCATATATTTAGTAAATGATGTGTTTGTTACATCATCAGCGATATAGTCAATAAAAGCATCTCCATAAACTAAAATATAATCCTTATCTTCCTTTGTCATTGTTGTCCTCCCGAAACTCTAGTCATTATAGATTAACACGAAAATTGATGTCGTATAAAGTTTTAAACTTTCGGAAAAATAGTATCAGAATATCACCATTTACCCAAAAACTTGAGTCATCCTCTATCTTTGTTATACTTGCCTATAGAAAGGTAGGGATTTTGACAATGAGTATTACAATTCGACAAGCGCAACCACAGGATGCCCATGCCGTTGTACCATTAATTATTGATGCGATTGGTGATATTGCCAACCGTTTAACAGGTGAACAAACAGCGAAAGCCGTTGAACAAGAACTTACTGTACTATTCAAGCGTGAGGACAATCGACATTCCTATTTAAATACTTTTGTTGCTATGGAGAATGAGCAAGTATTAGGAACTCTTGTTTACTATAATGGTGTCGAAGCCATTCATATGGATGCAAATCTCGTAAAATGGCTTGAAGAAAAAAATGCGCCATCCATCATCATCGATAAAGAAGCTCATGAAGATGAATATTATATTGATACTATTTGTGTAGCACCAGAAGCTCGTGGTAAAGGAATAGGAACATTATTACTGCAATTTGCCATTGAGGAAACACAAAAACGAGGCTATACAAAATTATCATTAAATGTTGAAACAGAAAAAGAAGACGCTCGTCGCCTTTATGAACGCATGGGCTTTGTCATTACTGAGCCATGGTCCATAATCGATGAACCATTTCATCATATGGTAAAGCAATTTTAGGAAGTGAAACAAAAAAACATGAAGAAAAATTTATTTTATCCTCTTTTAATTGTCATTGCTTCTAGTAGCTACGGTGTACTATCGACAATTGTCAAAGTAGCTATGCAGCATGGCTTTACAACAGGAGAGGCAGTATCAAGTCAATATATTATTGGCTTTATGCTTGTTGCAACTATTTTTATAGTGACACAAAGACAATTACCGAAGCTTTCTAAAAATGGACTGCTTATTTTAGTGTGCGCCGGGATATTTACTGGGACTACAGGGATTATATACGGCGAATCATTAAAGTATCTACCAGCTTCTCTTGCAGTAGTAATGCTCTTCCAATTCACTTGGATCGGCTTATTAATAGATTGCGCACTTCATAAACGCTTACCAAGTCGGACTGAAGTGATTTCCATCATTGTATTATTTGCTGGGACTATTTTAGCAGCTGGCGTACTAAATGTAGATTTAAGCGGTATTGCTATTCAAGGCTGGCTACTAGGCTTTGCTGCTGCCTTTACCTTTGCTTGCTTTATTCAATTTAACTCTCGTCACGTGGAAGGTATTACAACTACATCACGCGTGTTGATTGTTTCCTTTGTCGCTCTGATCATGATTAGTATTTTCCTAAACCCTGAAGTACTTTGGAACGGCAAATTATTTGCCGGCGGTTTATGGAAATTTGGACTAGCATTAGGGCTATTCGGTATTATTTTGCCAATTTATTTATTCTCTATAGCTGTTCCGAAAGTAGGAGGAGCTCTTGCCTCTATTTTAAGTGCTATGGAGTTGCCTGTTGCCGTAACCGTTTCAGTTATTGTTCTCCATGAACCATTAACTTCTTTACAAATAGCGGGTATTATTTTAGTTATTTTAGGTATGATGCTACCGACAATACTTTCGCAACGACGACAAAAGGAAAAATCTTTAGAACCTATCCGTAAGTAAATACTTTAATCTAAAATTAGAAAGGGAGATGTATCATTTTTTTGATACATCTCCCTTATTTCTTTTATAAACCAAGCGCTCGGTACATAAAAGCTGTAAATTGTGCGCGTGTTAAGTTTTCATCCGGTCTAAAATTACCGTTTTCATCGCCTAATGTGAATTTTTTAATTATTCTAACATCAATGCCGGGTTTTAGTATTATACTGATAGTATGTAAGTTTTTCACTATTAGGGAGGGGGAAGATTATGCAGAAAACACGTATTTTCGGTTTTTTACTTGTGCTGATGCTTCTTGTCTTAGCTGCTTGTAGTAGTGACAAGACTGCTACAAAAGATAGCGACAAAACGTCCAGTTCTGAAAAGACCGATGTAGCAGCTAAGCCATCTGGAAAGCTTGTTATTTATACAGGGCGCGATGAAGAGATGGTGCAAAAAGTAATCGATCAGTTTAATGAAAAGTACCCGGACATTGAAGTGGAATTTTTAACGATGGGCGCACAGCAAATTTTAGAACGCCTACGTGGTGAAAAAGCAAATCCTCAGGCTGATTTTTGGTGGGGTGGTACGCAATCTGCACTAACTGTCGGCGCCAATGAAGGTTTACTACAAGCTTGGAAGCCTAGTTTTAACGACTCCATTGATGCGGCTTATAAAGATGCAGATGGTCGTTGGTTTGGTGAAATGTTACTGCCAGAAGTTATTATGATTAACAAGGATGTATTAACGAAAGAAACGGGTCCACAAGATTGGGATGATTTATTAGATCCAAAGTGGAAGGATAAAATTTTAATTCGTGGTGTGTTAGCATCTGGGACGATGCGTACTATTTATTCATCTATGATTTTACGTCAAGGTGCAGATTCGCCTGAGAAGGGCTACGATTGGTTATTAAAATTAGATGCCAACACGAAGGAATATACACAAGATCCAAATGCACTTTATTTAAAGATGACACGACAAGAAGGCAGTGTTTCTTTATGGAATTTACAAGATATTTTATTAAAGAAATATACGACTGATTATCCGTTTGATTATATTTATCCGAAAAGTGGTGCACCGATTTTAGTTGATGGTGTTGCTGTTGTCAACAATGCCAAAAACTTAGAAAATGCAAAGCTCTTCGTAGAGTTCTTATTTGAAAAAGGAATGGTCACTCAGCTAGCAAACGATTACTATCAAATTCCTACTCGCTCAGATATCGATAAAGCTACAATGCCTGAGTGGTATAAAGAATTAGACTTAAAAACGTTTGATATAGACTGGAAACTCATGACTGATAAAGAAGCAGAATGGATAGAGTATTGGGATAACAATATTAAAGGACGCGGAAAAAAGTGATCGAGGACTAAAAAGTTGTGAACCTGTCCTATGTTGCTGACAGGTTACTCACAAAAAATCAGGAATGATATTTGTTAAAACGTATGCCATGTATATAAGTTGATTGGAGTGGAGACTGGGCGACTCCTTGGGGATCAGCGATAGAGGAACGAAGGCTAAAACCATCACGTCCTGTGATAACGCCTTCGTGTTGGCGCGAGACCCTGGAGCGCAGCGGATGTTTTCTGTGCGAAAGCGTAGCGACAGCAACAACAAAAGCGGCTCATCGGACGCCCCCAGGAAACGCCCAGCCGAAACGGAAATCAACCCTACGTTATGGTGATGCCTTTTAATATCATAAAACAAACATCTACGAATATTGTTCATATTTTTGAGCCTCGAGTAATTTTTGCTCGAGGCTTCATGTAACTAATTTTCTAACGAGAAAGGAGCATTTCAGTTGAAAAGTGTCAAAATAAAAAATGTCTCTAAGAAATTCGGTCACATTCATGGCGTAAAAGATTTAGATCTTCATATTAAAGCTGGTGAATTTTTCACCTTCCTCGGCCCAAGTGGTTGTGGGAAAACGACTACACTAAGGATGATAGCCGGCTTTTATTACCCAACAGAAGGGAAAATTCTTTTTGATGATTTTGATGTGACAAGGCTTCAACCTAATAAACGGAATATCGGTATGGTGTTTCAAAATTATGCTCTCTTTCCACATATGACGGTAGATGAAAATATCGCCTTTGGATTACAAGTACGAAAATTTTCGAAGTCGGAGATCAAACAAAAGGTTGACCGTATTAGAGGGCTCGTTCATTTATCGCAATATGGTAATCGGAAAATTAATGAATTATCTGGTGGGCAGCAGCAACGGGTTGCATTGGCAAGAGCACTTGTGATAGAGCCTGATATTTTATTGTTAGACGAGCCATTGTCGAATTTAGATGCTAAATTACGCGAAGAAACGCGCATTGAAATAAAACGTATTCAATCCGAGCTCGGTGTTACAACCATCTATGTTACGCATGATCAAATGGAAGCTATGTCCATGTCAGATCGGATAATGGTCATGGAAAATGGGAACGTCAGACAAATCGGTACTCCACAAGAAATTTATAATCGACCTTCAAACCGCTTCGTAGCAGATTTCATTGGTGAGACAAACTTAATTGAGGCGACAATTGATGCTGTTAATGGTGACGATGTACAAGTAAAAACAGCAAGTGGACTTGTTCTGACTGGGCGAAAGCAACAAAGCTCCCCCACTTTAACGCATATGATTGGAGACAAAGTGTTTATTTCTATTCGCCCTGAATCCATTAATCAAGGTACTGGTGAAAACACCTTAACAGGTAAAATCACTTTTGTTGAATTTACGGGAATTAGTGTGAACTATATTGTGGAATGTCTAGATTTTTCACTAAAAGTAATGATTATCAATATGAACGGTCAATTGAAAAAAATTGGCGAAGACATCACCTTAAATATAGCCCAAGATTCACTGTATTTTTTGGGAGAATAGGAGGGTAACAACATGGAAAAAACACACCTCAATCCTTCTGAAGGAAATGCATGGACACGGCTAACTAGGTCAAATTGGTTTGTCTATATTTTAGTTGCACCTTTATTTTTAGTGTTGTTTGCCTATGTAGTATACCCGTTCTATCAAACTTTTACAGAAAGCTTTTCTGGTGATAATGCGCTATCTAATTATAAAAATTTCTTTAGTATAGCTAGCCCAGCAAATATAGAAGCATTATGGACTAGTATTTATATATCCGTTATCAGTGTTATTTGCTGTGCAATCGTCGGTGTAACTATGGCATTTTTGCTGGAACGCTATGATTTCCCAGGCAGACGGATACTCTCTGTTTTAGTATTGGTACCTATGGCCCTTCCGCCGCTAGTAGGTGTGCTGTCCTTTACATTTTTGTATGGAGAAAGTGGAATTTTCCCACGTGCGTTTCAGCACCTATTCGGTTTAGAGCAAGTTCCGTTTTCATTAAAAGGCATATGGGGGGTTATCGTAGTACATACATTCACTATGTACACTTACTTCTACTTAACCGCCTCAGCAGCTATAAAAGGTCTTGACCCAGCCTTAGAAGAAGCCGCAACTAGCTTAGGTGCCGGGCGTGTTCGAGTATGGACAAAGGTTATTTTGCCCATGTTAACACCCTCGATTGTTGCCTCATCCTTACTCGTATTTATGATTTCTATGGCATCCTACACTGCACCTTTAATGTTCGGTGTTGAACGCACGATGACGATGCAAATCTATTTATCACGTACGAATGGGAATTTAGATATGGCAGCGACACAATCTATGATTTTATCCTTTGTGTCCATTACCTTTTTAATTATTATGCGCTGGTATCAAAACCGCCGAAATTACCAAAATCTCAGCAAAGGTATTAGTGTTCATCGATCTGAAGTGTCTTCAAGAGGCATGAAAGTTATGGCGACTATTGCGTCTTTCATAGGTACATTAATTTTAATTTTGCCGATATTAGTGCTTATATTAATTTCATTTTCCGTTGATGGTGCATGGAAAACGCAAATTCTCCCAACAGACTATACATTGGATCATTATCACGCTCTTTTTACAGATGAACGGACGTGGCGACCGATTTGGAATTCTGTTCGAATGGGGATTATTGCCACACTAGGCAATATCATTTTCGGTGTTGCAGCAGCTTATGCTATGGTACGGTTAAATTTTAAAGGTAAAACATTACTCGATATTTTAATCATGGTTCCTTGGGCATTGCCGGGAACGGTTGTAGCTGTCAATTTAATCGCAGCTTTTAGTACGGAAAATATTTTCTCCTTTAATCAGGTTCTTATCGGGACGTTCTGGATTTTGCCGTTAGCTTATTTTATTAGACATTTACCTCTTGTTTTCCGATCTACCTCGGCATCACTTGTGCAATTAGATCAATCTATCGAAGAAGCATCGCGAAGTTTAGGGGCAACATGGTGGTATTCATTTAGACGTATTGTACTGCCACTTACATTTACCGGCATTTTAGCAGGGACATTACTTGCACTTGTTCAAAGCTTTGGCGAATTCGTAGCGTCTATTCTTCTTTACAGTACGTCAACAATCCCATTATCAGTGGCGATATTCCAAAAATTATATTCCTTTAAATTTGGAACTGCTTGTGCATATGGTGTCTTACAAATTTGTTTAATTTTAATTGTACTTATTATTTCCGAGAAGTTATCTAAAGGCAGTGCTGGTTCGGCCATATAACTGCTAATCTACTAGGAGGCAATAACTATGTTTGAAGATTTCCGCAACAAAACCCAGCGAGAAGATGGGATGATCTTCCCTTCTAATATTTATCGAAAAATTGTCTTGCAGCCGGCTTACGATGAAGCCAAGAAAAACTTTTTAACAATTATGTTGCAAATCAATATTGCACACTTAAAAATGTTAGAAGAACAGGGTTTAGTTAAAAAAGAAGAAGCTAAAGAAATTGGTGCTGCTTTAAAAAAACTAGACTTGAACTATTATCGTATAGAGGATTACAGCCCGCGATATGAGGATTTGTTTTTCCGCATCGAAAATAAATTAATAGAGCTTGCTGGTGATGTTGCAGGGAATCTTCACATTGGTAGGAGTCGTAATGATATGGGCATTGCCATCTATCGCATGACTTTAAGAAAAAAATTGTTGTTGCTTATGCAAGAATTACTGACTTTACGGGATGATTTAATCGCAGCTGCTGAGGAGCACGTTGATACGATTATGATTGGCTATACACATACGCAGCAGGCTCAGCCAACAACCTTTGCTCATTATTTGAAAGCTGTCATCGATCAACTTGAACGAGACTTTGAACGTTTACAGCATGTCTATAAAACGGTGAATCGCAGTAGTATGGGGGCTGCGGCATTAACGACAACAGGCTTCAATATTAATCGAGAGCGCATGCGTGAGTTATTGGCATTCGATGATATTATCGAAAATGCGTGGGATGCTGTTGCTGGAGCAGATTATATTGCAGAGGCAGCGAGTATCGTGCAACTTGCAGCACTTAATCTTGGCCGCACATCCCAAGATTTCTTACTATGGGCTACACAGGAGTTCAATGCATTTACGCTGGCAAGCCCGTACGTGCAAGTTAGCTCTATCATGCCACAAAAGCGCAATCCTGTTTCGATCGAGCATACACGTTCATTACTATCAGCGGTTGTTGGTGATGCTAGTACAGTATTACAAATGGTACATAATACACCTTTTGGAGATATCGTAGACACAGAGGATGATATGCAACCATATTTATGGCGCGCCATCGACCGTTTAATAGGTATTTACAAACTATTTGGTTCGCTTGTTGTCACGATGGATGTAAACAAGAAAAAACTAAGAAATCGAGCAGAAAATAGCTTTGCCAATGTTACAGAGCTCGCCGATACGTTTGTGCGCTCTGAAGGAATTTCCTTCCGCCAAGCACATAGTATTGTTAGTAAATGTATTAAAGTATTGCTCTCTCATGGGGAGGAATCTCTAGCAAGTCTTACATGGGGTCTTGCCAATACACAAGCTAAATTAATTACTGGTAAACCATTAAAAATTTCTGAGGAAGATTTTTATAGCACATTAAAACCAGAAACTTTCGTTGGTGTACGTACATTACTTGGTGGTCCAGCGCCCGTAACGATGAAAGAATCTCTTGAACGCTCCAAGGCAAATTCTCAAAACCTTAAAGAGTGGGTTAGCTTGAAAGAGTCTATGATTGTTGAGGCAGAAAAACAATTAACAGTAATAATCGAGGAATGGAATCAATGATGGAATGGCTACTTATTATTGACGGTGGTGCTACAAAAACGGCATGTGCGCTCGTACATGCCGAGTCTGGTGAAATAAAATATACAACATCAACAAGTGGCTCGAATTATCAAGCAATCGGTGCTGCATCTGCTACAGAAATATTGCTAGCATTATTATTAAATGTGCAGGACTTTTTACAACAGCAAGAGGACTCACATATTGCCGTTGCTACCTTTGCAATGGCTGGGATTGATTCTCCCAAAGATCACGAAGCTGTATCAGCAATCGTTCATAGTGCACTATCTACATTACAGCTAAAGATAGATACGCTTATTATAGAAAATGACGCACAAGCCACTTTACTTGGTGTTACTGCTGGACAGGCAGGCGCATTACTCATTGCTGGAACAGGAGCCATTGCGTACGCATATGATGGTACACAAATAGTACGTGCAGGTGGTTGGGGGCATCGTGCAGGAGATGAAGGCAGTGGCTATTGGTTAGGACAAGAGGTTATACGCGCCATTTTCCGGATGGAAGACGGGCGTGGTGAGCCGACCCTATTAAAAAGTACTGTCTATGATTACTTACGGATCCAAGATGTTACAGAGCTAGCTTCATGGCTGTTTTGTCCATCCTACACGAACGCGCAGCTTGCAAAAATGGGTGCATTTTTGGCAGATGCCGTGACCAAAAAGGATTCATGTGCCATTCAAATATCAATGCGTGCTGCTCACGAATTAGTACTCCTTGCATGCGCTGTGTTGAAAAAAATTGACTATAAGGGCGATGCATTCAGCCTTTATTGTAATGGTGGTGCCGTTAAGCATAATCCATTAATTTTCAAAACATTTTCACAGGAAATGAAATCGATGTATCCGCAAATTGAAGTTTCTCTGTGTCAGCATCAACCTATCCATTATCTTATAAAGCGAACAAAAAAAGCCTATGACAGTTTGTAATGTCATAGGCTCTTCATGTTGTTGAAAAACTAGCCACTCTGCAAAACGTGGGGTTGATTTCCGTTCCGACTGAGCGCTTTCCTGGGGGCGTCCGATGAGCCGCTTGGGCCAACACGATGTTGGTCACGAAGGCGTTATCACAGGACGTGATGGTTTTAGCCTTCGTTCCTCTATCGCTAATCCCCAAGGAGTCGCCCAGTCTCCACTCCAATCAACCACTACACATAGTATTTACCTTCTGGAATGTCACTCATATCGTTTTCATTGATAACGTTAAAGTGCCATTTTTTTCAGCTCATTTGTTGTGAAATACAAATAGTTGTCCTGCACAAATAAATCCTTCGTTTCTTCCCTATTTAATACTGTTTCTCCGCTTCCATCCGGGCGAATCTTTGTTAAATACGCTCCGTGTGAATAATTACTAAAATATAGCCAGCCATCTGCATAAACGATGTACTGTGCACGTGATTTAGAGACGCGTTTCGATTTACCTGTTTGTAAATCAAGCACGTACAACTTATTATCATCAGCAACATTACTATAAAATATTTGTTGCCCTACTTGTGTAGCGAAATCTACATTATGAAAGTAGCTATACATTGCACTCGTTGCTTTCGGGTAGTCTTTAGCAATCCACGTATGATCCTTTGCCATCGTTCGATCATCCACTAAAAAGTATTGATAGCGCACCGCTCCTTTACGATCAGGCACCGGGTCATTCCATGTAGTATCGAGGTGATACCATTGACCATCCAGCTTTACTAAATTCCAAGCATGTCCTTCCTGTCCGACATAGCCTACGATATATTTTGTTTCTATACCTAGCTTTTGTAACATCGAATGAGCCAGCAACGCATAGCCCTGACAAACGCCACCATGTTCTGCAAGCACTGTATAAGCGCTATGTGGACTTGAATTCGTTTGATCCGTATAGGCGGTATTGGCAACGATATAATCATTAACAGCCCTAACCTTCTCTACATCACTTAATGATTTCTTATTGATAGAGGCTACAATCTCTTGCACATTCATTTCAACGAATGCTGCCTGTTCTGGAGTCATTAAATAACTTTGCTCTCCAAAGATTTTGGCTGTTTTTCTTCCATATTCAAAACGAATTGAATGCTTACTAATATGTCCATATACATAATCATCTCGTTTTATAGCCTTTTCATAGGCTTCTTCCACTAGCTTTTCAATTCGTTGTGTATCGCCTTTATATTGAATCTCAAACGCAGGTGAAAAACTACTATAGTACGCATACATCGCATCAGCCATTTCCTTTGCATTTGTTACAACTAACTTTGCTTCAGGTTTTTTGGCTACAGGAGCTGTAACGGCTCCTCCTTCTTCTGGCTTTTCTTCTATAGGTGTGGCCGTTTCAATGGAGGTATTCTCTGAAAGTTTAGCAGTAACATCTATGATTTTGTCCTTTGTTGAAAGAAGCATCGTTTCTATTTCATCATTATTTGCCCAAGTTATTACTTGTTGTACAACTGCTTTACCAGCCGTATAAATAGGGTCAATAAAAATAATTAAAATTACGATAATGGCTAATTTTTTCCACAAAATCCTCACCTCCAACCGTTTTCCTGTTTTCATTATATACAAAAAAAGCACAAAGGACTCACTTGGAAGTCCTTTTGTGCTTTCATTTTATAAGTAGATAAGAATATTTGAAGTTTATTTTATTTTAAGCTTCTGTTCTTTGCCATTAACATTATAAACTAAATAGTTATCATTAATTCTTAAATCAGAAACTACTTGCTTCGCGAGCACCTCAGTTTTCAATGTTTTAAGATTTAATTTTGTTAAGTAGCCACTGTTACTGTAATCACTGAAATATAAAAAGTTATCCGCTCCTGTAATATACAAGGCGCGTTTATCAATAACTATTGTTTTCTTACCACTTGCTAAATCAAGCGTATACAATTTATCTTTATCTGCCGTATTGCTAAAGTACAGTGTATTATTAACCTGATAGGCAAAATGAACATTTTGCATATAGCTATATTTTGTACTTGTTGCAGCAGGATAATTTGATGCTACCCATTTATGATCTTTCTTTAGCTGTGCATCCGTTACTAAAAAATAATCGTACGAAGAAGCACCGAAACGATTTGGTAATGGATCATTCCATGTCGTATCTAAATGATACCATTCACCTTCAACCTTCACTAAATTCCATGCATGTGCCTCGTTACCATTAACAGTACCAACAACATATTTTACATCGAATCCAGCTTGTTCTAACATTTTATAGGCTGTTAACGCGTAGCCCTGACATACAGCTTGTCCTTCCATTAACAATGCATAAGCACTATGGGGACTAGCCTTTGTTTTAGTACCATATGTTGTATTTGACACTATATAATCATTAATCGCTTTTACTTTTTCGAATTCTGTTTTCATTGAAGGCTTAATAATCGTTTTTAATATTTGATCTACCTTTTTTTGTACGGCCGCTTCTTGCGTTTGGTTTGTCAAATATTTCACTTTAAATGTCACATTGCCCGTTGAGTCTGCAGAAATAGAAGTACTTTCCATATGACCACTCGCATAGACCGCTTGCTCCTGTGCTTTTTCAAAGGACTCCATAAATTTCTTTTTAAAATCGGTCATTGATCCACTATATGTAATTTTAATTTCGGGAGCGAAATTATTTAATTGCTTTACGATTTCTGTTGTGAATTGATCCCAAGTCGTTACTTTTGTATCAGCTACTACATTATAAGCAAACACAGAGGAAGTATTTACTGAGCGAGCGTCTGCATTTTGAGCATATGCTGCTGTTGGACTTAACATCAGTAATGCTGCTCCGCTTATCAACCATTTCTTCACAATAAATCACCTTCCATTTGTTATATTCTTGTAATTAGAATAACAGAGAAAGGAACTACAAATCTATCCGACAAGTTCACTATCCATGACTTTTAACTATATACACAACACTTAACATATAGGTATAAACTCCCTTAAATAAAATATAAGTATCGAATTAAACTATATTTTTGTAAAAAAATAAAAACTCACTCCATTTTGAGTGAGTTTTCTATATATTAATGATCTTTTTTTAGGGTAGGCTTCTCTTTATTCAACGACTTTTCACTACTAAATTGACTGCTTCTTGAATAGCTTCATTCATTTTCTCGCCATCACCTTCAGCATTTTGTACACATTCTAAAAGATTCGTACTAACAATGACACCAACTGTACGATCTACCGCTGAGCGTACTGCCGATAATTGAGTAATGACTGCCTTACAGTCCTTTTCTTCTTCCATCATTTTCAAAATTCCACGTAGCTGACCTTCCATCCGTTTCACACGATTTTTCACTTGATCTGAATATTCCATCATCATTGCTCCTTCTTTCCATACTCGCTACGTTCTTGAGTAATTATTATTCTTTATCCTAGCTGTAACTATTTTTTCTTTGGTTTTAAATAATTCATAAGCATTTTAGAAATAATTGATCCTGCATTTGTTATTTCATCATAATGTATCACTGAATTTTTCTTTATTCGTAGCTGACCTATCTCTACTTCAAAAATTGGACACTTTCTTTTAAGTGCAGTAACTAACATATTTGTGTCGTAGTCATATCGTTCACCTTTTACTTTTATTAACCATGGTAGCTCCTTTATAGAAATAAACCGTAAACCTGTTTGTGTATCCATTAGTTTTCTATGATAAAGGATTTCAAAAAACAAACTTGTTGTTCGATTACCCCAATATGATAAAAACGTGCTGTCTGAGGAATGGAAGTTACGTACTCCTAACACAATTCCTTCAGAAAATACCTTTGTCATTGTTAAAACTAGCTTTACATCTTGTAAAGTATGTTGGCTATGTGCACCTACTGTAATAACACCTTGAAACATACCCCTTTGCGCCCTTACATAGGCAAAGGCTGTTTTTAGTGCGCCACCCTTACCAATATTGTTGTCATGCTCTAGCACTCGACAGCAGTCAATCTTTTTCAACTCTTCAAATACACGTACATATTTTTGATCGCTGCCATCATTGACAATAATAACTTGGTTAATGGTGGTGGCTAATAATTGATGGACATAGGTTATAAGTGACTGTTGTGGATTATAGGCTGGTATAATTGCCGCAATATTTTTCATCATTTCTATCCCCCGGATAACATGAAACTTTGACATATGCACTCGCTAGTAATCGTTACTGGAACTTCAACGAATCTCCTTATAACAAATAGTATCATGTATCGAGGACAATTCAACAATAACGGTATTTTCCCGATATATGAAAAAAGAGGATATCTTCGTAGCGTATGGTTGATTTCCGTTCCGACTGGGTGCTTTGTTGTTGCTGTCGCTTCGCTTTCGCACAGAGCAAAGCTTCCTGGGGGCGTCCGATGAGCTGCTTGGGCCAACATGATGTTGGTCACGAAGGCGTTATCACAGGACGTGATGGTTTTAGCCTTCGTTCCTCTATCGCTAATCCACAAGGAGTCGCCCAGTCTCCACTTCAATCAACTAATATACACGGTATACGTTTTAACAAATTAAACATCCAGATTTCGTGATGAGCAGAAAAAGAATAATGTTATGAAAGTGGTGAGTTCTATCGTCATACAATATGAAATTCTCCAAGATCAATGTACAAAATTAAAAACTTTATACTTGGTTAAATTGGCTAATAATTTACAGGATGCTAGCTCGCTCGCCATCGCAAAACCAGCTATATCTCTACAAAAATCACTCCTTGTACTAGAGGAAATTCTATATGAACTTTATAAGCTGGAAATGCATACCGAACCGAAGCTAAAAAATATTCGATCATTACTCAATAATCGTAGCTTTGTTGCAAAAATTCATCCACGTCGTATTTATTTATTAATGAATCTTGTAAGCAAAATGACTTCTAGTAATAGTAGTGAAGTTGTAGAGACAAAGGCAGCAAAAATTGTTCTTGATTATATAAGTGATATTGTAGAGTGGTTTATTGAACGCTATGACCGTACCTTAAAGGCAAAATTGGTACGCAGAGGCTCCAGCCTTAAAGATATAACTTCAGCTTTTGATATAAATACGCTACTTCAAGATGACCAATCAACTGAGGCCTACAAAACCGCAGCAGACTGGTTTGAGCTTGCCGCGAAACAAGGGAATGCAAGTGCTCAATATAATTTAGGGGCTCTTTATAATCAAGGGCGTGGTGTTAAGAAAGATTATGCAATCGCAAAAATGTGGTATGAACGCGCCGCTGCGCAAAAAGATGCAAACGCACTTTATAGCTTAGGCGTACTCTATCATTTAGGTCATGGTGTTGTACAAAATTATGAGGAAGCCGCTCATTATTATAAAGCTGCTGCAGATTTAGATAACGCAGATGCACAGTACAATCTAGGAGTCCTATACAATCAAGGACTCGGTATGCCACTAAACTTTGCCGAGGCAGCAAAATGGTACATGTTAGCAGCCAATCAAGGGAATACAAGCGCTCAAAATAATCTTGGATTCCTTTATCACAATGGAACTGGTGTCGAGCAAAGCTATGAGGAAGCTATAACCTATTTTGAAATGGCTGCATTGGCTGGTGATGCAAGTGCTCAGTATAATCTTGGTTATATGTACCTTAAAGGTCGTGGCATCTCACAAAATTTTGAAGAAGCTGCGCAATGGTTCCATTTAGCTGCACTTCAAGACCATACAAATGCAGAATTTCAATTGGCTATGCTATATAACACTGGACAAGGTATTCCTCAAGATCACCTAGAGGCTATAAAATGGTTTAAGCTCGCAGCACATAAAGGACACTTGAATGCCCAATACTGTCTCGGTGTGCTCTATGTTAAAGAAAACGATATAACTTTAGCTGAGACATGGTTACAGCTAGCCGCTGACAATGGACATATAAGTGCGGGCTTTGAGCTTGGACGTATTTATGTATACCACCTCCAGCAACCTGAAAAGGCACTCCCTTACTTCAAAGCTGCTGCTGAAAAGGGTTATGCTGATGCTCAGTACGAGCTCGGATTATTATATGAAGCTGAATTGAATTATGATGAAGCAATAAAATGGTGGAGGACCGCTACTGATCAGTCCCATATTCAGTCTGAATATCAATTAGGTTTATTATATGAGCATGGATTGGGGATCGAGCAGGACTTAGAAGAAGCACGACGCTGCTATCGACTAGCAGCCATCCAAGGACATTCAGGTGCTCAATATCAACTCGGTAATTTATTTGATAAGGGCAAAGGTGTCAAACAGGATTATACTGAGGCTGCAAAATGGATTGAACAAGCTGCCACTAAGGGACATGCCAAAGCACAATATCAATTAGCTCAAATGCACAGTCATGGGCAAGGGGTACCGAAAGATTTTGCGAAGGCTGCCCAGCTGTATCGGCTGGCTGCCAATCAAGGGCATCAAAAAGCACAATTCCAGCTTGGTATGCTTTACAAAAAAGGACACGGTGTTGCACAGGATTATACTGAGGCAACAAAATGGCTTAAGAAGTCTCTTGAAAATATAAAATAAAGGACTCGTTAGCATAGCGTGGGGTTGATTAAAAGATTCACATACAAAACTGTGTGTGAATCCTTTTACTTTATTTTATCGCTAAGTCCCCACCCCAATCAATTTCCAACTTTTGATAACGAGCAAAACAAAACTGTTCTTCATAAAAAATACCATGTCACCTCTTATTAAAGACAGTGACACGGTATGTTGATTAGTTTTTCATTTCTTCTTTTTGATCTACCATAAATGTTGCAACGATGAATAAAGCAAAGCTAATTAATAGTGTTGTTCCACCTACGATAAAGAAAACCGTTGTAAATATTCTGCTAAAACTAAATGGATTTAAATTGTAGAACCACATGCCTAGTGTTAAGCCAAAGACGCCGAGAATGGCGGACCAACCATGTGCTGCCACTAATTTTTGTGATTTCACTTTAAAGGCACGATAGAAAATACCCCATGCAAACATACTTAACCAACCTACGAGCAAAATATGTGCATGTATCGGTCTATATTCATAACTACCTGAGCCAGACATATGTGAGCCTAGATACGTACCTAATAAGGCAAAAATCGCAGCAAGACGAATAAGACGTATACTCCATTTTTGTTCCAAACGATAACCCCCCTAAGTTTTTTCAACTTAGTTAGCAGTTTATCTTGTGAACATGAACTTTACATGAACTCCTCATTACAGTTTAGGTAAGTGGACACGGACCTTTGTACCGGAATTCATAACACTGTCCATATGAACATTTCCTCCATGTAACTCAGCAATTTGCTTTACGATGGCTAGTCCTAGCCCAGTACCTTGTTTTGTTCTGGACGCATCTACTCGATAAAAGCGATCAAATACCTTTTGTTGTTGTTCGGCAGTCATTCCTATGCCACTATCCTCAATAAGCACTTCAACTGAGGTTGAGGATTCTTGCAAGTGAATATGAATCTCTCCACCTACGACATTATATTTAATGGCATTCGTCAATAAATTATCCCACACATTTTGTAATAGCCCAGCATCACCATCATATGTCACTGGTTCAAGTTGATACGATAATTGTACATTTGCTTCTTCAAGCTGCCAGCGGTATTTTCTTACTGTTTCCTTTAATTGCTCATCTAAACGATAAGATTCACGCTTTAACAACCTTGTAGATTGATCGAGTGACGTTAGTAAAAGTAATTGTTTAGTTAATGTCGACATACGCTTCGTTTCTAGCTCAATAATCGTTGTATATTCCTGCCTTTCCTTGTCGGTCAGCAAGGGATTCTTTAGTAAATCTACATAGCCTTGAATATTCAACAATGGCGACTGAAAATCATGAGATACATTACTTATAAATTCTTTACGTATTCGATCATTTTCCTGTAATTTTTCTGTCATGACATTAAAACTAAGCGCTAATTGTCCAATCTCATCCGCTCGATCTATGTCCAGTAGCGTATCGAATTTTTCATGTGCAAGCTGATGTGTTGCCTCCGTTAGCTGTGTGATAGGGCGAATTAGTGCCTTAGCAAAAAGTAGCATTCCCAATAGACTAAGTACTGTCATCACAAGAATTAGTCCTCCAAGTATCGTATGCACCTCAGAAAACAACAAGCGAATATCAGGTCTAATGAACAGTGCATACTGCTTATTTTCATAAGTGAATGGCACACCTATCGTATTAATTAACTCATTCGCAAAAAAGCCTGTCACAAAAGTCTCTTTTGGAAAATCACGCATACCATGATAAATTCCCCCGTTTAAAACATGCTTGACTGTATTAGACGGTAGTGTTTTATCTCGATACTCACCGCCAAAGAAATGTCCTTCGTTACCAGTTGTTGCATAAATTTGATAACCTATTTCACCAAGAGTCGTTAAATAATTATCTAAATCGTCAGGCTTTGACGACTCAATGTATTTCGCAATATCCTGCGCAATCTTCACATTTTTAGCATCATTTTTTTCCTTCACAACTTGATGATAATAAGTATTTGTCGCTAAAAAGCCGATACACAAGCTACCGATCATAACGAGCATCGTCGTGACAACAAATTTGCTATATAACGTTTTCATCATGCAATAACCTCAAGCTTATAGCCAACGCCACGCACCGTTGTAATCTCAACACCTGATTCATAACGATACAGACGCTCACGAATCCGCTTCACATGTGTATTTAAAGTCTGCTCATCTCCATCGTAGTCATAGCCCCACACTTGCTCCATAATAAAACTACGTGTAAATACCTGATTCGGGCGGGATGCTAGTAATGCCAATAGTTCAAATTCCTTTAAAGGCAGAACAAGTGTATCTTCCCCAATGACAACCTCAAAGCTTCGACGATCTATAACGAGCCTACCCACCTTGATGGTTACCTGATTTTTCTTATCAAATCTACGCAATATCGCGGCTATGCGAAACAGCAATTCTTTAGGTTCAAAAGGCTTCACAACATAGTCGTCTGAGCCTGCCAAAAACCCTCGTTCCTTGTCCTCAAGCTCACCTTTTGCTGTTAATAACAATACAGGAATATCATAATCCTGGCTCAATGTTTCGGTTAATGTATAACCATCCATTCCCGGCATCATAACATCTACAACAGCCAAATCAGGCGAGTTTCCTTCAAGTAATTTAAGGGCCTGTTGTCCGTTTTCCGCCTGTATCACCTGATAGCCCTCTCTTGTCAGATAAATATTCACTAGCTGTAAAATATGTACATCATCATCTACAACGAGAATTTTCATTCAGGTTTACCTCCATCCAACTTGTTTCCTGTAACAAAAAATCCGCTCCATTCCGCGAACAATCTGCAAGCATTGCGTTGCTCGCAGTCCAAGCAGCAGTGTAGCTAATTTTTTTCATAACAACTTTCATTTATATTATAACGAAAAGAAAGAAATAAACAGCAATATAAGTAACGGCAAACCGATTACAATATAGCCTCGAGGATTTGCAAAATTCATCGTCCAACCTACCCCAAAGCGTTTCTCTACAAAAACGGAAGGATCTTGACGATTCACATAAATTAATCCACCCTTCCAATAGCGATCCTCATCAACATCCATTACTTCTGAAACGACTTCATCCCCATAGTTCACTCTCAGCTTGCGTTTTTTCCATGCGTAAACAAGGACTGAGCTCAGAACAAGCAATAAGAACAAAATAAATACCGGTAGTAGACGTTTTCCTGTAGTCATTGAAGGATAGATGTTGCTTAGCTGTAATACTGTAAATAATACTGTAAAGGCATAGCTTAATAACATAATGCCCCAGCTCATATACTTTCGACTTTTTAGCTGATCTTCCAATGATTCTTCTTTACGATTTACAGCCAACTTGATTGCTGAACGCTTTATAGAATCTACAATTCCCCACATCATACATTGCATCATCAACATAACAAGCGGCAGTGAAACCGCAGTAAAATATGTTTTGCTTCTCCAAGAATCCGCTTCACCGCTAGGTCCCCAGTGTACAGCAATGTGATCTGGTATTTGATCATAATGGCGGAATGTAAAGATTATTAGAAACACCGTAACACCAAAAGGGATTACATAAAATGGCCACGGAAGTATTTCATCACGACTACGTGCCGTTAAGTCAACTGCACGCACTTGTTTTATATTTAAGCCCCATTGCTCTCCCTTTTTAAGTTTTAAAACTTTTTGATGGTTTATCCAATATAATGTCATACTGACTGCAAGCATTGCAAATAAGCATCCAAGCAGTAAAATAGTTTGCATAAATTCAGATTGTGCAAAGTAATAATAGCTAACGATCATCATTATTAATAACATGACACCAGATATTCCAACGATTTGAGCATAATACTTTTTCATATTACGTAATGCAAGATGTTTTACATTTTGTTCAGGTACAGTAACGCCAAAAATGATTGTCTCACGTACTATATATGGAACAAATACTTGTAGAGCTAATGTTAAGAGGTAGACAGTTAAGAAAACGAAAAGTAGCATTTGCTACACCCCTTCTGCAGGTATTTGCAAATCAGAAAATACCTTTTTTATCATGTGCTCGATTTGCTCAGCTGTTGCGCCGAGCACCATTCCTTCTACCACAACAGGCTTTAAGTTTTTTTCAATTTGTTGTAATTGTTCAGGAGTTAACGCTCGTTCCTCTGTTGAACGAATAATAGCACCTGATTTGGCTCTAATAGTAATGATCCCCTTTTCCTCTAGCTCATGATAGCTTTTATTAACCGTATGCATATTTACGCCCAGATCAGCCGCTAAACTACGTACAGATGGTAGAGTATCTCCTGGTTTCATTTCTCCTCTTGCAATACCTTCAATAATTTGCCGTGTTATCTGTTCATAGATGGGGACATCAGATTGTGGCTCTATTTGAATAAACATTACTATCATCTCCAAAATTGTTATATAGCTAATATAACAAAATAATTAGTCTTTGTGCATAAAAATGAGACCAATTGAACAATCAAAAATAGAAATGTCTCATGATTAATTCGAGACATCCCCTTACAATGTTTAGAAGATAAAAAAAATGCCTTACAAGCTCCCCATCTAAGCTCGTAAGACATCCTTTACCCTTTTAAATCCCTTTATTCATGACCCCTTTTTTTAACCGTGTTCATTTTTTAGTAAGGAACGGGGGAACAGACCCCGCCCGTTACAATAGTGGAATAAGGTGGACTCCATTCGAGTTCAGTCCACAACAATTTAGGAAAGTTAGGATATGTTCGTTTAGTAGATTCGTATCTCAAATCAATTATGCCTCGGATAATAGCGTTCGGAGGCTTTAACCTTCTTTCAGCGATTGCTGACAGCTAGTTAAGCTAATTTTTCGTAACCTGGAAGCGTCAAGAATTCCACAAATTCGTCTTGTTCAATTAAAGATTTAAACAGCTCAGCAGCTTCTTCATAGCGGCTACTGATATAGGCTTGTTCCCCAACAGCCTCTTTAATTTTCACAAGCTCTTCCTCCAAGATATCTAGTACAAAGGCCAATGTAATACCACGGCCATCATCCAAGACACCTTTTGGATGACGAATCCATTGCCATACTTGTGTACGAGAGATTTCTGCAGTTGCAGCATCCTCCATTAAGTTGTTAATCGGTGCAGCCCCGTTGCCTCGTAGCCAAGAAGCAATGTACTGAACCCCTACACTACAGTTAATGCGAAGACCTTCAAGTGTAATTGTACCTTCTGGTACAGCTACTAAATCTTCCGCTATAACATTTACATCCTCACGCTTTTTATGGATTTGGTTTGGTGTCGTCATAATCGCGTCAAACTGTTCCATTGCCGTTGCAACCATACCCGGATGCGCTACCCAAGTACCATCGTGGCCATCTGTTGCCTCGCGACGTTTATCTTCTGCAACCTTTGCAAACGCTACAGCATTCGCATCGTCATCCCCTTTAACAGGGATTTGCGCTGCCATACCGCCCATCGCAGGAGCATTACGTTTATGACATGTTTGAATACATAAAGACGTATATGCCTTCATGAATGGTACAGTCATTGTTACTTGCCCACGGTCCGGTAAAATTACATCAGGTTGATTGCGCAGACGTTTGATATAGCTGAAAATGTAATCCCAGCGTCCACAGTTCAGACCAGCTGAATGTTCACGTAGTTCATATAAAATTTCATCCATTTCAAATGCTGCTAAAATGGTTTCAATTAATACAGTAGCTTTAATTGTCCCTTGTGGAATTCCGATATAATCTTGTGCAAACACAAAGACATCATTCCATAAACGTGCCTCCAAATGGCTTTCAAGCTTCGGTAGGTAGAAATAAGGTCCCGTACCTTGCGCCAATGCATTTTTAGCATTGTGGAATAAATACAGACCGAAATCAAAGAAACTACCAGAGATCGGTTCACCATCCACTAGTACATGCTTTTCAAGCAAATGAAGACCACGTGGACGAACTAATAACACAGCTGTGTTTTCGTTTAATTTATACGTTTTACCATTAGATGCTTGTGTAAATTCAATTGTCTTATTAATAGCATCACGCATATTAATTTGACCACCAATCATGTTTTCCCATGTCGGAGCAGATGCATCCTCAAAGCAAGCCATAAACATTCTTGCACCAGAATTTAATGCATTAATAACCATTTTCCGGTCAACAGGTCCTGTAATTTCTACACGACGATCTTGCAAATCTGCTGGAAGTGGTGCAATTGTCCAATCTCCCTCACGGATATGCTTTGTGTCTGGTAAGAAGTCGAGTTTCTCACCTGCATCAAGGCGCTTTTGACGCTCTTGGCGAGCCTCTAACAGCTCTTTTCGACGAGCATCAAATTTTTCGTGCAGGGCAAGAACAAACTCAAGGGCTTCTGGTGTTAAAATTTCTTTTGTTTGCTCGTTTTGTTCCCCAACAATTTTAAGCTTACCTGTTATTGCTTGTTCCATCCGTTGTTTCCCCCACCTTTGCGAATTTAAGTAGTCATCCCCCGCTTTAGGAGGAGCGGAGGAGACTAATCTATGATTATGAATTTAGGAATACGCGTACTCTATGAAACTTAAACGAATTGTTCAGTCTCTGTAGAACCAGCCATAGCTGTTGTAGAAGAAGTACCACCAGAGATAACTTGAGATACATCATCAAAGTAACCAGTACCTACTTCACGTTGATGGCGTGTAGCTGTGTAGCCTTTTGATTCTGATGCAAACTCAGCTTGTTGTAGCTTAGAGTATGCAGCCATACCATTATCTTTATAATCATGTGCAAGCTCAAACATAGAGTGGTTTAATGCGTGGAAACCAGCCAATGTTACGAATTGGAATTTATATCCCAATTTACCTAACTCGCGTTGATATTCTGCGATTTCTTCTTCCGATAGATTTGCTTTCCAGTTGAAAGAAGGTGAGCAGTTGTATGCTAGTAATTTACCTGGGAATTCAGCATGAATAGCTGCCGCAAATTCACGAGCTTCCTCAAGAGACGGTTTAGAAGTTTCACACCAGATCAAATCTGCATATGGCGCGTAAGCTAAACCACGAGCAATCGCTTGTTTGATACCTGGTTTTGTACGGAAGAAGCCTTCTGGAGTACGTTCACCAGTAATAAACTCAGCATCACGTGGATCGATATCAGATGTTACCATATCAGCAGCATCAGCATCTGTACGAGCGATTAAAATTGTATCAACACCCATTACATCTGTTGCAAGACGAGCAGCAATTAAGTTACGAACGGCATTTTGTGTTGGAAGTAATACTTTACCACCTAAGTGACCACACTTTTTCTCAGAAGCTAATTGGTCTTCTAAGTGAACACCAGCAGCTCCAGCTTCAATCATTCCTTTTACAAGCTCAAATACGTTTAGAGGACCACCGAAGCCAGCCTCAGCATCTGCTACGATCGGAGCGAACCAATCAAATTGATCTACACGTCCTTCAGCATGATCGATTTGGTCTGCACGTTGTAAAGCTTGGTTAATACGCTTAACTACTGCTGGAACAGAGTTTGCTGGATATAAGGATTGGTCAGGGTACATTTGACCAGAAAGGTTAGCATCAGCAGCTACTTGCCAGCCTGATAAGTAGATTGCTTTTAATCCTGCTTTTACTTGCTGTACAGCTTGATTACCAGTCAATGCACCTAATGCATTAATGAACGGTTCTTCGTGTAAAGAGTTCCAAAGTCGAGCCGCACCTTTAGTCGCTAAAGTTTGTTCAAGTACTACAGAACCCTGTAGCTTAATAACCTCTTCAGCTGAATATGCGCGTTCAATACCAGCCCAACGAGGATTCTCTGCCCATTGTTTTTCTAATGCTTGGATTTTTTCTTGACGTGTTGACATATTAAAATTCCACCTTCCCCTTTGTATACAATATACTCTGTTAAAAAACTTTTAATTTGCTGTTCCATAACAGGTTTATTTGTTATAAATTAATATATAACAGTGCATCTGAATTTTCATTATTTTTAGATAAAATACCAAATTTTAATGATAAAACTGCTTTTTTGGGCGACGAAATTTGGTAAACTGTTTACAAACAAGGGGGATATTCACAATGAATAATGAGTTTAATTCTTTGCCAAAAGATATATCGCAACAGTTTATTTCAATGTTAAACGACTGGGTTCCAGCCAATTCATCCATTGCAATTGCTGCTGAAAACTCCTATATCTATTTTCATTCTGGACATCAAAATATTAACTTGGAAATAGGTCAACAAGTACAGTCTGGTAGCATTGCTGAGCAAGTACTACGCACAAGGAAACGAACAGATGCCGTTTTAGATAATTCCTTTTTCGAAATACCGTATTATGGGATAGGTTATCCTATAAACATATTAGATGTGCCTGCAGCACTTGTTGTAGTATTACCTTCAACGTTTACCGAAAAGAAATTGGAGCCATTTCAATTTTTAACTGGAAAGCAAGAAGAGGAATGGAATCCTGTTGCAATTGAAAAAATCTCTCATATTGAAAGCCTGCAGAAAAAAACGTGGTTTTACGTGGAGGGGGAACAATTTAAAACAAGTATTACTCTTAAAGAACTTCAAATGCGTCTACCATCATCTTTTATTCGCATTCACAGGTCTTATATTGTTAATATTCATTTCATAAAAAAAATGGCTCGTGATCTTACTTCTAATTTTATTGTCACTTTAAAGGATGGCAGTGAACTACCCGTTAGCCAATCTTATTTAAATAATCTTCGAAACGCCCTTGAATTTTAGATTTTGCCTTGCATAATTGTTGTTGCTGTCGCTTCGCTTTCGCACAGAAAACATTTGTTGCTGTCGCTTCGCTTTCGCAAAGAAAACATTGCTGATTGAAAATAAAAGGCTGTCCTATACATTTATTGTATAAGACAGCCTAAAATATAAAAAAGCCTGAGAAATCTCAGACTTTAGATTGCCTAGCGACGTCCTACTCTCACAGGGGGAAGCCCCCAACTACCATCGGCGCTAAAGAGCTTAACTTCCGTGTTCGGTATGGGAACGGGTGTGACCTCTTTGCCATCATCACTAGACTATTGTCGG
>NZ_BAAFHO010000019.1:0-87966 GCF_054665055.1 Lysinibacillus sp. CTST325
ACACCCGTTCCCATACCGAACACGGAAGTTAAGCTCTTTAGCGCCGATGGTAGTTGGGGGCTTCCCCCTGTGAGAGTAGGACGTCGCTAGGCAATGAAAACAGTCAGCTGAGTGCTGGCTGTTTTTTATTGTTAAAGAAACGGCATAGGCTAAAGTGCTATATCCTCCTAGTCCTTCGATCCCTATGGTTGGATGTAAACGGGCACTTTAATGCAATTGTTCAAATGATGTTATTAATATCGACAAAAAATTAATACTATCGGCAATTAAACAATGAAAGAGCAACTACAAACCATTAAAGTTTTTGTAGTTGCTCTTTTATCTATTTAGTGTGCTTATGCTTATCGCTGTACTCTATCCAGAAATCAGCGTTTTCAATGCCTACTTTTCGCGGATCAAAAATCGGATCGAGCCCAGCCTTCTTTTGACGGTCGTAATCACGCAAAACTTTTATAGCTGGTTTTGTTAATAAGACAATTGCAATAAAGTTTAAATAACTCATACTGCCGAATCCGATATCCCCAAGACCCCACATCAAACTAACAGATTGAACACTTCCAATATAAACTACAATTAAGAAGACTAATTTTAAAACTAATTTTAATACTGGGTATTGCAGTTTTTTATCTAAATATACGATGGTAGTTTCTGCGATATAGTAGTAGGCCATTAAAGTTGTAAATGCAAAAAGGAAAATGGCTATAGCCACGAAACCACTACCAAAATCATTAAACACAGTAGAGACTGCTGCTTGTGTATAAGCAGTACCTGCCACAACGCCAGGAATGTTTTCAACTAGAGGCGCTGTTGCTCCAGGAGGTGTTACATTATACATACCTGTAATTAAAATCATTAAAGCAGTTGCTGTACACACGATAATAGTATCAATGTAAATCGAGAAACCTTGTACTAATCCTTGTTTAGCTGGATGGGATACTTCAGCAGCTGCAGAACTGAATGTTGCTTCACCAGCTCCAGCAACATTTGAAAATACTGAACGTCTTACACCCCAAGCGATGGCAGTACCAATTATACCCCCAAATATTTCGTTCGTCCCAAATGCACTTGTAAAAATTAATTTAATCATATTAGGAATTTCACTTGCATGAGCACCTAAAATAATAAGTGTTAAAAGAACGTAGGCAAGCGCCATGATAGGCACAATTTTATCGGCAACTCGAGCAATACGTTTAACACCACCAAAAATTATTAGTCCTAAAAGGACAACAATCACTATACCCGTTATATATGGAGAAATATTAAATGCTGTACTAAATGAAGTGGCAATTGTATTTGCTTGAATACCGGGTACTAAAATGCCATAAGAAATACAAATAACAAGTGCTACAAAAATAGCGAAACCTTTAAGTTTTAAACCTTTTTCAATATAAAACGGTGATCCACCACGATATTGATTATCTGCTTTTTCTTTATAAACCTGTGCTAGTGTTGATTCAATGAAAGCGCTTGCGCCTCCGAGGAACGCCATTACACACATCCAAAAAACTGCACCTGGTCCACCCGCTGCAATAGCAGTAGCTACACCTGCGATATTACCAACCCCAACACGTCCAGATAATGCCATACAAAAAGCTTGGAAAGATGATATTCCTTCATTTGATTCTTTTCGTTCACGCAATAATCGTATCATTTCTGGAATATAACGAAATTGTACAGCTCTAGTCAGAACAGTAAAATACAAACCTACACCTAATGCTAAATAAACGAGTGCATTTCCCCAAATATAATCGACTAACGTATTAACGATTGCTTCCATCTCATTTCCCCCTTGAACCAACGAATTCTTTTTTCTTGCATTCGGAGCATTTTCCCAAGATTAAGTACTTCCATTTCAAACTAAGAAGAATCCACAAATCGTCTTCCTACATAGGACATAGACTTTCTGTCGTTAAGGATTACGCAAAGTTAAAAATACCTCCCTTTAAAATTTTCCTCCCTTATAATTCTTAATGCATTTTCTGTGCCATAAAGCAAAATATGTACTTGACTGCAAATAAAAAATCCTTTTCTCCGTAGTATGAGAAAAAGATTTTTTACTTCTTTTAGTAAGTGTTTTGGTAGCGAAAGCGAAGCGTTAGCTACAAATGGCTTTATAATGAAAGTAAAGTGGAGCTATAGAAGTCTCGATTTGTTGGTCTAAAGCCTCTGGCAGAAGTCACGGAACGGCTTTGTGTTTACACAAAGCCGTTCCAAGGCATAATGATTAGGTCGATCTGTTGTTTACGCTGACTCGAATGCTTGTTGTGTGTAATATTCTTATTTCCAAGAGTTATACACTTTTTTGTTTTGTCTAAAATACTGACAGTCTCATTTAGTAACTTTTAGGAATGACTCTATCCAAATTTTTTTCAATTGTTGGCGACCTGCTAAAATTTCGGGGTGGAATTGAATATGTGCGTTTGCTCTTGTTGTCTCTATATCTTCAATAGCGAGTTGAATTTCTTGCATTGTAGTGCCAGTATTTAATTTCTGTGCTATTGTAAGAGCAGCAACTTTGCCTTGTGCTAATGCAACTTTCGCCCCTTCAATACCTGTAATATTGCCCGCAACATATAGCCCCTCTAAGTTAGTTTCCATTTGCTCATTATGTAATGGGATAAACCCACCTAATTGTTCAATATAATGGAATGGACATCCTGCTAATGAAGCAAGTTCTGCTAAAGGATATAATCCGCCAGCAATACAAACAAAATCTGCTTTAATGCGTTTTTCACTGCCAGGAACGATGGAGCCGTCAGTATTCACTGTTGCGATGACAACTCCTTCTACACGTTCTTTACCAACAATTTCTACGACAGCTTTTCGTAACATTATTGGAATATCCCACATTTTCACTCCGTTTTTTGGATAGAAGGTAATGCCTAACTTCTTCATAAATTCATTTTTCATAAACTTACTTCCGATTTTAACAAGGGGGGAGGGGGCCATATGAGATACATGTAGTAATGAATTCATGACCTCTAAAGGGTTTCCACTATCCTCTGTTAATAAGTTAGCAGCGGGTAATGTAATGGCTGCTACTTGAACGCCGGCGATTTGTAATTCCATCGCGATGGCTGAGGAAAGTACGTTAACGCCAATAATAATCCCCCGTTTTCCAGGCTTTACACGATGTACATTTGTCATTACTTGTGCAGCTCCAACAGACATTACACCAGGAAGTGTCCATCCTGGTATTGGGAAAGGTGATTCAGCGGCACCTGTAGCTAACAAAAGCTGCGTTGTACGGAATACGCCATTATTTGTATAAACGATCCACTCCTGCTCCATTTTTTCTAAATCTGAAACGCTTGTTTGGAGTAAAATCTCAACATTGAGGGCTTTTGCATGTTCCAATAAACGCCCGGATTCTACAATACCATTCCACCATTTTCCTGGACTTTCTTCATATAATTGTCCAAGTAAGCGTCCTCCTGCATATAAGTATTCATCGATGACTAGAACAGCTATATTTTTTTCTGCTAATGTAATAGCGGCAGAAAGCCCAGCAGGACCAGCACCAATAATGATCACTTTATTTTCCATTATTCTCCCTCCAGTCACGTACCGACGTAGGAAGTATCTTACCACTTTTCACAATCATGCCGTCATAGACCGGTGTTATACACGCGCGTTGTCCTTCTAAGCCGTTGACATTGACGCGACACTCAAAGCAGTGGCCAATATTACAGTAGATGCCACGTGGTTGACCTGTGTCTTCATGGACACGTAAGGTGCGAATGCCATTTGCAAGTAGGGCAGCTGCTAATGATTCACCTTTGTATCCTCCATATTCTTGGTCATCAAAAGTGAAAGACACTTTGTCTTTTGAAGGTAAAACGCCTAAAACAGGGTGGCTCATAATACGTTCAGACATTATTTAACCTCCCCTAGATCAGCAAACCGTACAGGACGAATTGGTGCCTGATATTTTAATGAAATTTCGTCATCAGATCGTGGATGATGTTTATGTGCGATTAAATCAACCATTATGCGACAAGTGCGACCGCCACAATAGCCCATACCTGCCCGCGTCCGTAGCTTAAGTTCTCGAGCAGAGCAATTATATTCAGAAGCTACTTCTACAAGTTCATCATAGCTAATTTCTTCACAACGACATACAATCATAGGTTTATTATGCATAACTACACCCCTAATTAAGGAATTTTATTTATATATTAGTTACTGCAAAAACTATGCCATAAAGTTTTTTGATGTCTATTAATGCTTTGTTAGTGGTTTTACGTATACCGAAAGAAAAGTGTATAGAATTATTGACATTAATTTAAAGTAATTAGACATGGATGTTTAATCTTTTCAATCGATTGTATAAAGTAGCACGAGTAATGCCTAAATTTTTTGCACAGATTTTTTTATTGCCATTTACGAGAGCAAGCTGCTCTAAAATAATTTCACGTTCATAATGCTCTAGTTGATTGCTTAGTTGCGTCCCTTGTGGAAAATCTTTTCGCACATTGAGTTCACTTTTTGGAACGGCTTCTAAAATATCAGCAGGTAAATCTTCAATATGAATGGCCCCTTCATCAGAAAAAACTACGAGGCGTTCTATAACATTACCTAGTTCACGAACATTTCCTGGCCATTGATACTGCAAAAGAATCTGTGCAATTTCAGGAGGAATTCCTTGAATGGGTCGATTGTATTTAATGGATTTTTCATATAAGAAGTAGTTACTAATCTCCAAAATATCTGAAGCCCGTTCTCGTAGTGGTGGCACCGTGAAATTTACGACATTTAAACGATAATATAAATCTTCTCTGAATTTCCCTTCTTCCACCATTTCCTTCAGATCCCTGTTAGTAGCGGCTACTAAATTAAAATCGACATCCATTTCTTTCGTGCCGCCTACTGCATAAAATGTTTTTTCCTGCAGCAATCGTAAAATCTTTACTTGCATATCTAAAGGCATTTCTCCAATTTCATCTAAAAACAGTGTACCTCCTCGGGCAAGTTCAACTTTTCCTTTTTTTCCTTTTTGATGTGCTCCAGAAAAGGCTCCTTTTTCATAACCAAAAATCTCACTTTCGAATAAGCCACTTGGAATGGCCCCACAGTTGATGGCTACAAATGGTGCATCTGGTTTTTCACGAATTGCGTGGACTGCACGTGCGAAAAGCTCTTTCCCGACGCCACTTTCTCCATAGATTAAAATATTTGCCTCGGTTTTTGCGACCTTTTTTACTTTTTCGAGCACCTTTTTAAGTGTTGGGCTATTACCACGAATAAGTGTAAATGGGTCATAGGCTAAGCCGTTCGTATTCATCTGTTTCTCTAAATTCAATAATTTTTCAGAAGTAATATGAAGCTCTTCGTTTAATTTTTTTACATGGGTAATGTCTGTTTCGGCTACGACCGCGCCTATCGTTTGATCGTTTAACATAACAGGATTGGAATTAATCATTACAACTAGATCTTCACGCGGAAAATGCTGTTGTTGATAAACGGATTTTCCATGTTGCAATGTATGTAAAATTTCAAGTTGATCTTCTTTAAAGAAATCTGTGATTGGCTTTCCAATAATATTTTCCCCAGATACAGAAAAAATTCTCTCCGCGCCTTTAGTCCAATAAACCACGTTTTGATTACGATCAATGACAGTACACGATTCATTAATCGTTTCTAAAATGGTATTTAAATAAGCGTTTAGACACTCTAACTCATAAGCGAGATCGTACATCAAGGAATCTTTCGATAAATATCCTATATATTGCTTCGTTTCATCACGTATTAGTAAAAATTCATATTCCTCCAAATAATCAAGAGCTGTTTTGATTGGACAATCCATGCGAACAATTTGACAGGCTATATATTCAAAATCACTTTTCCTTTTACCTCGTTTCACTGCATAAGGCTTCTCATTTTCAATGACAAAGTACTGTATCTTGTCATCGTTAAGTTTAGTGATAACATCCTCTATTGGAATAAAAGCCAAATTCAGTTTTAACATTTTATTCATAATTAAATGGTATGGATGCAAAATAAAGCCCCCTCATTAATCATTTGTCTAATTTTTTTGAATAATATAAATAATTTTGACACATACTACATAGTTTATCAAACAAATTCCGAATAGATAGATTGGCACGTTTTTTGCAGAATGTTAAGTGCTAGCAAAAAGGGGGGAGAGTCTTGCAGAAATCTCATCATGATATCGTAGTTATTGGAGGTGGCATTATTGGCGGGGCAATTGCTTATTATTGTGCAAAGGCGGGTCTAGAAATAATGGTACTCGAAAAAAATGAATTGGCGAGTGGTACATCTTCTCGCTGTGATGGAAATATTTTAGCTATAGATAAGGATCCGGGCTTTGACAGCCAGATGTCATTAGTAAGCCAGCAATTAGTACATGAGTTAGATAAAGATTTGGAAATTAAATTTGAATATCGCAACCCTGGAAGTATTCTTGTTTGTGAAAGTGATGTAGAAATGGAAGCCGCTCAGCGATGGGTGACTCGTCAACAAGAAGCGGGTTTAGAGTTTACTATGTTAGATCGCGCAGACTTGCGAAACGAGTCAAAATTTTTTGCAGATGATTTATATGGTGGATTGGAGTGTAAAACAGATTCCACAGTAAATCCTTATATGCTGACATTTTCTATGTTCCATTCAGCAGAAAAATTGGGTGCAAAAATACGAAAACATACAGAAGTAAAAAACATAAAGAAACAGCCTAAAGGCACGTTTTTAATCGAGACTAACGAAGGGATAATGACAGCTAATAAAGTTATTAATGCTTGTGGTATTTGGGCTCCGTTTATCGGACAAATGCTTGGTGTTGACGTACCTATTAAGCCGCGTAAAGGACATATTATTGTGGCGTCGCGTCAGCAACCAGTGGGCCTACGAAAGGTTATGGAATTTGGTTATTTAATTTCAAAGTTTGGCGGAGAGCGTACGGTGGATGCGGATATTGAAAAATATGGAGTTGCTTTAGTATTTGAACCGACAGAAGCACAAAACTTTTTAATAGGGAGTAGTCGCCAATTTGTTGGCTTTGATACGAAAGTAAATCATGATGTCGTGAAAATGATTGCTAGACGTGCAGTACGTTTCTATCCGAAAATCGCAGACATGTCGATTATTCGTACATATGCGGGGCTAAGACCATGGACGGAGGATCATTTACCAATTATTTGTGAAATAGAGGAGATACCAGGCTTCTACATAGCGGCAGGCCATGAAGGGGATGGTATTAGTTTAGCAGCAGTCACAGGAAAGCTTGTGCAAGAATTGCTACAACACAAAGATACATGTATTCCTACTGAGCCAGTGAATATAAATCGATTTAAGAAAGGGGTACTCCACAAATGAAATTTCAAAAGTTATTTACAACAATTGATACCCATACAGGTGGAAATCCAACACGTTCACTCATTAGTGGCATGCCGAAGCTTAAAGGTAAAACGATGTCTGACAAAATGCTTTATATGCAAAAGCACTTTGACTGGATCCGAAAATTTCTTATGAACGAGCCTCGAGGACATAGCGTCATGTCAGGTGTTATTATTACGGACCCTTGCCATCCAGAAGCTGATTTAGGTGTAATTTATATTGAAACTGGTGGCTACTTACCAATGTGTGGGCATGACACGATTGGTGTTTGCACAGCTCTTGTTGAATCGAATTTAATTGAGGTTCAAACCCCTTATACTCATATTAAATTAGACACGCCAGCAGGTTTAATTGATGTGAAAATTAAAGTAGAAGATGGCATGGCCAAAGAAGTAACGTTTAAAAACGTACCTTCTTTTCTATTAAAGACAGTTGAAATTGAAGACCTTGCACTTGGTATTGTTGAATGTGAAATTGCGTATGGCGGTAATTTTTACGGCATTATAGATGCTAGAAAAATAGATCTCGATTTATCAGTAGAAAATGCTACGAATATTATTAATACAGGCATTCGTCTTCGCAATGCCGTGAATGCCAAGGAAGAGATCGTACATCCTGAGTTTTCGTTTATTCATGGGTTAACGCATATCGAGTTTTATACAGATCCAGCAAATGACTTAGCGGATTTAAAAAATACAGTCGTTGTACCGCCGGGCGGAATTGATCGTTCACCATGTGGTACAGGTACTTCAGCTAAAATTGCGACACTTTACACGAAAAATGAGCTCGCTATTAATGAACAGTTCATTTATGAAAGTATTGTAGGTACATTGTTTCAAGCACGTGTACTAGAGGAAGTAGCTGTTGGTGATTTAACAGCTGTTATCCCAGAAATAACAGGATCTGCATGGGTAATGGGTATGCATCGATTCTTTTACAATGATCAGGACCCGTTAAAAGAAGGCTACCTGATGATTCCACCAATGGATCACTAGAGGAGGATTAATATGAACTATCATAAATCTTTTCAAACGATTGATACACAGGTAGTCGGAGAAGCTTTTCGCATAGTCGTGCAATCGCCTATCGCAATTTCTCAGGAAAATATAGTGGAAGCGGCTAATGTATTAAATACACAATTTGAAAATACAAAACAACTTCTATTAAATGAACCACGTGGGCATCGTGGTATGAACGGATGCATTATTTTGCCATCAGTCGTTGCATCATTCCGTTTATTATTTTTCCAGCACGATGCTTCTACAGATTTTAAGTATGAAGCACTTGTAGCTACGACGACAGCATTAATAGAGCTTGGAACAATTGAAGTATCAGAGAGTGATATATATACGATTGAAACAGTAAAAGGTATTTATAAAGTAAATGTACAACTTTCGGAAAAAAAGGATGCAGTACTGTCAGTTCAATTAACAGTGAAGCCAGCGCTTGTAGAAGAAGAATTCGTAGTGGTAGATGGTGAGCGACGTTATATTGTTTTAGAAAAGCCACAACAATTCAAGGCACTTGCCTTAGATGAGCTAGCAAATATTAGTACTTGGGGAGTAAATGAGAGTACCAAATATAGTGCAGCTGATGGTGTCATTGTGTATGAAAAAGTAGACAGTGAAGTGCGTTCAGTAACATTTGAACGTGATGGCTATATTCTTCGCTCGCCAAGTGTAGATAGTACACTTGCATTAATAGCGGTCTTAGGCGATGAAGCTGTTCAAAAAAATAACAGTATTTTTTGCAGTTGTATTGAAATTGTAAACAAACATGAGGTTGGCTACGATATTGCATTAACAGGATATATCACAGGAATCCATCAATTTGTAGTAGACAGTGAAGATCCGCTACAACAAGGATTTGTCATTGTGTAAATATTATTGAATTACTTAGGAGGAAAGAAGTATGAAAAAATTAGAAGGTGCATTTCCAGTATTAGTAACGCCAATGTTAAACCAAACAGACATCGATTGGGATGGCTTCCGTCAAAACATCGAGCGTTTTATTGATGCGGGGGTAACGGGTATTGCCATAAACGGCAGTACAGGCGAATTCGTAAGTTTATCTAAAGAAGAGCGTTTTAAAGCGGTAGAAGTAGCAGTTGATCAAATTAAAGGTCGTATTACATTAATTGTTGGTACAGCTGCAGAAACAACAGCGGGGGCAATCGAATATACACAACAAGCTGAACAAGCAGGAGCAGATGCAGCTTTGCTCATTAACTCTTATTACGCACATCCAAAAGATGAAGAAATCTATTTACATTTTAAATCAGTTGCAGAATCAGTAAGTTTTCCAATTATGATTTATAATAATCCATTTACTTCTGGTGTGGATATTGGCTTAGAAACAATATTAAAAGTTGGCCGAGACGTACCAAATATTACACATATTAAAGAATCGAGCGGTAGCATTGGCAAAGCGCGTGATATTGTGCGTCAAGGACGAGACAACATTAAAGTGTTCTGTGGTTCAGAAGATTTAGCAATTGAATCATTCCTTGTTGGTGCTGTTGGTTGGATTTCTGTATCAGGAAACATCGTGCCAGAACTTGTAACGGAATTATATAACAATGTAAAAGACGGCAATCTGGATGAAGCCTGGGCTATTTATGATCGTTTATTACCATTATGTGCGTTTTTAGAAGGGTCAGGTAAATACGTACAAATTGCAAAGCGTGCTATGGAATTAAAAGGTTGGGCGGGTGGACCTTGCCGTTTACCACGTCTTCCATTAACTGAGGAAGAAGATGCACAACTAAAAGCAATCTTGGCTGACTTAGACGTACTTGTTATCGAGCATAAGTAATTTTGAAAGCAATCGTGTCGGCCCTCGTGAAGGCCTGGCACAATTCAAAATCCGGACACAATGTTTATTTGTAGCGAAAGAAAAGCGACAGCTACAATGAAGCCAAGGTGAAATTGATGATAAGAAAGGGTGGCAAAATGGAGGCATTATTAACATTGAAACCAAAGGTGAAGGAATTTTTACAATCGACAATTGGTTTATATATTAATGGTGAATATGTACATTCACAATCAGGTAAAACATTTGAAGTATTAAACCCGGCAAACGAAGAGGTAATTGCAACAGTACATGAAGCACAAGCTGAAGATATCGACATAGCTGTACTGGCTGCACAGAAAGCATTTGAAAATAAATGGTCCATCATGGATACAGCAGAACGCTCACGTATTATTTATAAATTTGCAGACTTACTAGAGGAGCATCGGGAAGAACTTGCACAGCTAGAATCATTAGATAATGGTAAGCCATACAAAACGGCTTTAGCTGATGATGTGGACGGTACTGTACAACATTTCCGTTATTATGCAGGATGGGCAACAAAAATAACAGGAAAAACGGTGCAAGTATCAAAGGATTACTTAAACTACATTGTCCATGAGCCAGTAGGGGTTGTAGGGCAAATCATTCCATGGAATTTTCCGCTTGCAATGGCTGCATGGAAATTAGGCTCGGCATTAGCAGTAGGTTGTACAGTTGTTATTAAACCGGCAGCGGAAACGCCATTATCCTTATTGTATGTAGGTCAATTAATGAAACAAGCTGGCTTCCCAGATGGTGTTGTGAACATCGTACCAGGTACAGGTGAAGCAGGTGAAGCTGTTGTTACACATAAAGGTGTAGCCAAGGTAGCATTCACTGGATCCACAAAGACAGGAATTCACGTCATGAAAAAAGCAGCAGACGATGTGAAAAGTGTAACATTGGAGCTTGGGGGTAAATCTCCAGCAATCGTTTTACAAGATGCAGACGTAGAAGAAGCAATAGAAGGAACATTTGCTGGGACAATGTACAATCACGGACAAAACTGTAGTGCATGTACAAGGGTCTTTGTACACAGTAGTTTATACGATCAGTTTGTTGAGCGACTCGCCGAAAAAGCAAAAACATTAAAATTAGGACCAGGGCTAAATTCAGAAACAGATATGGGGCCACTAGTTTCACAAAAACAACTGAATACAGTACTTGGTTTTATTGAAAAAGGAAGAGAGGAAGGTGCACGTCTAGTAGCAGGCGGGAAGCGTGAATTTAACAAAGGTTATTTCGTACAACCAACTGTATTTGCTGATGTACAGGATGATATGACAATTGCTCGTGAAGAAATATTCGGACCGGTTATGTCTATTTTCTCATTTGATACAGTAGAAGAAGTGATTGCCCGTGCAAATGATAGTAAGTATGGACTCGCAGCAAGCATTTGGACTGAAAATGTGAAAAAAGCACATTATATCGCTAGTAAGCTACAAGCAGGAACGGTGTGGATTAATGATTTTGGTTTAGAGTGGGAAACGATGCCATTCGGAGGTTACAAGCAATCAGGTGTTGGTCGTGAAATGGGCGGCGAATATGGCTTGTCCAACTATACGGAAGTTAAAAGTGTCTTCGTAAATATGAAGCAAAACTAAGCCGCTTCCTTGGACTCATCGTATGCCATAGGAAGTGCTCTGTCAGAACGGAAATCAATCTCACTTTAGGGTGGTAAGCCTTCATCTATAGGAAAAGGAGCTACCAAATTAAGAGTAGCTCCTTTTAAAATAGTTAATTAAATTGAATCATTTTACGTCTTGCAGATGACGGAATGTTCATTTCTTCACGGTATTTTGCAATTGTACGACGTGATATTTCAATACCAAGTGTGGTGTTGAAATGCTCGGCAATTTTTTGATCTGAGAAAGGCTTATTTTTATTTTCAGTTTTGATATAGTTTGATAAAATCGATTTTACTTTTATTTGTGAAACACTATTACCGTTAGTTGTTTGTAATTTAGAAGCGAATAAATCTCGAAGTTCAAATATCCCAAAAGCCGTTTGTACATATTTATTCGTTGTCACTCGGCTAACTGTCGATTCATGTACTTCAATTTGTTCAGCAATTTCACGCAAGGTAAGAGGCTCTATAGCATCAAAGCCATGTGTAAAAAAGGCTTTTTGCTTTTCAATAAGTGCTTTTATGATTTTAATAATTGTATTTCGGCGCTGCTCAATACTGTTAACTAGCCATTGATAGTCTGATAAATACTTTTTAAAATAACTCTTTTCAGAAGAATTGGTAGTAATATATGGTGCATAGTCCGCATGTATATTGATTTTAGGTAAATAATAATCATTTAATGAAAAAGTGATGACGCCATCAACAATCTCAACAATAATATCCGGTGTATGATGATGTATAGCTTCCTGGTAAAACAGTGAGCTAAGCTTAGGTTGCAAAGTTTGAATGAATTGATAAATCTCTTGTAATTCACAAAGTGATATATCTAATTCGTCGGCAATTTGTTTCCATTTTTGATTTGCAAGTTCATCAAGATAAAAGGAAATTACTGTTTCTGCATGGGCAGGGCTATTTTCATGATACATTGTTTGTAATAGTAGGCATTCTTTCAAATTCCGTGCCCCAACACCAAGTGGTCCAATGTTTTGTAATAAGTGAATACCCTTTTCGATTTCATGATCTTGATAAGTCGGCGTCATTGGTTGTTCATAGTAGCCGTTGTCATCCAAATGATAAATAATATGTTTAAGCAGTTTAATGTCCTTATCTTTATGCAAGGTTAGCTTAATTTCCTCAAATAAATCATCACGAATATTTTTTTCATATTTAGTTACATGTTCCAAGATACTGGTGTGACGGCTAACACCTTTTGACAAATGTGTGCGTTCTTGAAATATTGGTTCACTTAACTCTATTAATGGATTTTCGAGCTCTTGTTCACGAATATACTGTTCTAATTCTAGTGTAGAATATTGTAGTAACTCTATGGCTTGACGAAGTTGTGCAGTCATAACTAAATTCAAATCATGAGTTTGTTTAATAGAAAGTTGCATTTTAAAACCTCCATTCTCTATTTAAGTGCTTAAATCTATAGAAAATGATGCTATTGAGTATTAGTAACAACAATTTTTTACATTTTTAGAGTGATAAATGTCTATATTAAAGATATTTAAAATGTGTTGAAAAAATGAACATTATTATGCGTGTGTATAAATAATGTAAAAAGGCTCTTCACCAATATATGTACTTGACTGCGAATTTCATTCCGGGAGACACTCTCCTTTGGTGTGACCAGAGCCTCATGAGCACATCCGATTTTTGTGCTCATAATGCTACACGTAATTGTTCTAGTAGTGACATGTTTATAATTCCCCCTTTTTAAATATACTGCAAGATTCGTGCCAAAATTTTAGAGCAAATAAGGTGTCGGCATGAGTATACATATATGTTGTTGTGCAGGAGCTATCGTGCAATAAAAACAAAGGAGGGGGGATTTCCGTTGCTATCTGGGGGGCGAGCCGTGAGCCATTACTCCAATAACAAAATATCATCTCAAATTTTTGGTGATGCGCAAAAAAAAAACAAGAAAATATTGCATATGTTATTATTCTATGATATATTTATAAATGTCTTAAAGAGGTCCCGTGGTGTAGCGGTTAACATGCCTGCCTGTCACGCAGGAGATCGCCGGTTCGATCCCGGTCGGGACCGCCATTATAAACGATAATATAGTTCTTATGATGCTTTTAAATCATAAGAACTTTTTTTATTGTTTATATAAGGAAATTAATGGATATCGATAAAATTGGTTTTATAATATTTCTTGGGGTAACCATAGATTTTTAGATTAAAGTTTTTTTCCCGACACTTCACTTTTGGTACAGATAATCTACTTTTTATCGATTCCTCACGTATGAAGAAATTTGGAGGTGTTAGCATGAGAAATTATTTTTACATAAAACGTCTGAATATAAGCTTACTAATAGGTGCTCTTGTAATACTAGCAGGCTGTGGAGATCCTATTTTAGATATAGAGGAGTCCAATGCGTACCACTGGCAGAAAAATATGAATGAAGCAGAATTTGAAAAATTAAAAGAAGGTATGTCATATATGGAAGTGGTAAAAATTGCAGGAGGAGCAGGGGACAAAGTAAAAAAAGATCAATATCGCTGGAATGATGAAATACTTATGACAAAAACATATATAGTACAATTTAAAGATGATAAATTGGTTGATAAAAAGGTTACTGAGGTAAAGGGGCATAAAAAATAAGCGCGTTTTATCTTGATTCATCACATAGTTTAATATGTCAGCGACAATTTAGCAAAGGCTTAATTGATGAGTAGATTCAGCTTGCCGACTACCCCATTATGAGTACTTACACGGGGCGAAAATAACTTTGTTTATGAGATACACAGTATTTATATTTTTGGTCGACAAGCTGAAACAATTACGCCAAGGTGTAATTGTTTTTTTGAAATCCATTGGATGTTTTGAACATTTACGCTTGTTTCGGTAAACTAGAAGTAATGGAGCTAGGAGAGGAAAAAGAGATGATGTATGAAAAAATAATGAATTCACTTGATGATACTGAGAATTTTGCGCTGAAGCTAGCAAGCTTACTAGAAGCTCAGGATACAATTACATTAGAAGGTGATTTGGGCGCTGGTAAGACGACATTTACGAAAGCATTAGCGAAGGGACTTGGCGTGACGAGAACGGTCAATAGCCCGACATTTACGATTGTAAAGCAATATGAGGGGCGTTTACCATTTAATCATTTAGATGTTTATCGTTTAGCAGAAAGCGATGAGGATCTTGGATGGGACGAACTATTTTATGGTGATGCGGTGTCAGTTGTCGAGTGGGCTCATCTGATTGAACAGGATTTACCACAAGAGCGTCTTGGAATAGAGATTTACCGGATCGGAGAAAATCAACGACGATTTGTATTAACACCACTTGGAAAGCGATATGAGGCATTATGTGAGGAGCTAATGAAATGATTTGGTTAGGGATTGAAACAGCGAATGCACCACTTTCTATTGCAGTAATAAAAGATGGGAAAGTGATCGCGGAGATTGTACAAAATATAAAATTAACGCATTCAGCAGGTGCTATGCCAGCCATTGAAGAAGTGCTAGCGAAGGCTGGCATAAAGCCAAGCGAGTTGGATGCGATTGCTGTATCAGAAGGACCTGGTTCTTATACTGGTGTACGGATAGGTGTGACGCTTGCTAAAACATTAGCATGGACATTGAAAAAGCCTTTAGTTGGAATATCTAGCTTAAAGTCATTGGCCGCAAATGCAGCATTATATGATGGGTTTATTTGTCCTATTTTTGATGCGCGAAGAGGCAATGTCTATACGGCCGTTTATAAAGGTCGTGAGCTTGAAACAATTATAGAAGATTATCACGATCATATAGATGGCTTGTTAGAGCGTTTACAGACTTTAGAGGCACCGGTTTTATTTGTTGGAGCCGATGTAGATGTTTTTTGGCATAAAATCGTAGAGGTGCTAGGTGATTATGCGCAGCGTACACCATTTAGTAATGACTTACCTCGGGCAAGTGAAACAGTTCGATTAGCGACGAAATTGGAACTACCAAGTGTGGATGCAGTTCATCATTTTGTCCCGCAATATAAACGTATTGCCGAGGCGGAGGCGAATTGGCTGAAGGAACAAAAGGAGAAGGCACATGAGTAGTAATGTAACATATCGTAAAATGGTATCTGAAGATGTCCCAGAAGTGTATGGAATTGAGCTTGCTACATTTCCTACGCCATGGACGTTAGATTCTTTTTATTATGAAGTGCATGAAAATCAGTATGCTCATTATGTGCTAGCTATAGATGAATATAATAACATTATCGGTTTTTGTGGAATGTGGATGGTTATAGACGCAGCGCAAATTACGAACGTTGCCGTTTTAGAGGCTGCTCGCGGTCGCGGCATTGGTGAAGGATTAATGCGAGAGGCAATGCGTATTGCTAGAGAGCATACTATGGAAGTCATGAGTTTAGAGGTACGAGTAACAAATACAGTTGCTCAAAATCTTTATCGAAAGCTTGATTTCCAAGATGGCGGTATACGTAAAGGCTATTATACAGATAACGGGGAGGATGCCCTTGTCATGTGGGTGAATTTATGATGGAAGATCGAATGATATTAGCAATAGAATCGAGCTGTGATGAAACAGCAGCGGCGATTATTCGAAATGGTTCTGAAATTGTTTCAAATGTAGTTGCATCTCAAATAGAAAGTCATAAACGATTTGGTGGGGTTGTACCTGAAATTGCATCTCGTCATCATGTTGAGCAAATTACAGTAGTTATAGAAGAAGCATTAGCACAGGCAAATATGAAGCCAGCTGATTTAGATGCTGTGGCAGTTACTGAGGGTCCTGGTCTTGTAGGTGCACTGTTAATTGGGATTAATGCCGCGAAGGCCTTTGCATTTGCTAATAATTTACCGATTGTAGGTGTGCATCATATAGCTGGACATATATATGCTAATGCACTCGTGCAGCCAATGGAATTCCCATTGTTAGCACTTGTTGTATCAGGTGGTCATACAGAGCTAGTTTATATGAAAGAACATGGCTCTTTTGAAGTCATCGGTGAGACGAGAGATGATGCAGCTGGTGAAGCTTATGATAAGGTTGCGCGTGTTTTAAACTTACCATATCCAGGTGGTCCGCGAATTGATAAATTAGCACATGAGGGAGATGAGGCTGTATCCTTCCCAAGAGTGTGGTTAGAGGAAGATTCTTATGATTTTAGTTTTAGCGGCTTGAAATCAGCGGTTATTAATTATAAGCATAACATGGACCAACGCGGTGAAGAAATTTGTCCGACTGCCGTTGCCAAAGGGTTTCAGGATAGCGTAGTTGAAGTATTAACGGCGAAAACATTACGGGCAGCTCGCGAATATAAAGTAAAACAGGTTATTGCAGCTGGTGGTGTAGCGGCTAATAAGGGCTTACGTACATCACTTGAGTCGGTATTTACTGAAGAAGAAATACCATTTTTCGTGCCGCCATTAAAGCTGTGTACAGATAATGCCGCTATGATAGGGGCAGCAGCAACACCGATGTTTGAAGCAGGTATTCGAGGCAATTTATCAATGAACGGTCGCCCTGGAATGGAGTTAAAATCCTGGGTATAACTTTTTTCAGCAAATGTTTTTTGTAGCGAAAGCGTAGCGACAGGTACAGAAGTCTCCCATCTCTATAGGTGGTAGATGACTGCGGATTTAAGCTACTTTTCAGCGGGTGTCCAAGCATAAAGCCGATTTTGGACTGAGGCATAATTGATTTTAGAAAAAGAGGTGTTTTAGATTTGATTCTAAAATATCTCTTTTTGTTTTTGTGAAAAAATTGTTGAGAAAACAGTGTCTATAAGAAAATTTGAATCCAATTAGTTGACAAATTTTTCAGAAAATTATCCACAGGTAAGGTAGAAATAAAACAGCGAACATTCGTACTTATGCACAAAATGTTGATAACTTGTGCATAACTTGTGATTATTCAATATATAGTAGCCTATTTTGTACAAAATGATGTGAATAAAATATTTTTGAATTGTGGACAATGTGGAAAAGTCTGTTGATATGTTGGTATTACTAGATTGATAGTGTGTATAAAGTTGTGGGCATTTTTTGTCGAAAAATAGCACTTGACCAATATATATGAAAAATCAACGCGAGTAAAGTAAAAGCCATGCGACATGGCGCATGGCTTTACAAGTTTATTCCACCTCAAGAGGGATGTTATAAAATAATATTTTCAAGTTCTTCACTTAGCTCAAGCCATTCCATTTCGAATAACTCATACTGTTCCTTAGCAGTTGATAATTCCTCTTGAAGCTGTGTAATTTTTTCGTGGTCTGTGAAAATCTCGGGATCGCAAAGAGCTTCTTCTAAGCGAGCTATTTCAAGGTTTACTTGCTGCATTTTCCCCTCTAGTTCCTCAAGCGTGCGTCTAATTTGGCGCTCCCGTTTTTTAGCCTCTTTATCAATTTTAGAGGTAGAGAGCTTCTCGGATACATCCGTTTGTACTTGCGGTTGAGCGGCAGCCTTCATTTGTGCAATTTCCAATAGTTCTTGTTTCTTTTCAAGATAATAATCATAGTCACCTAAGTACTCAAAGGAACCATCGCCGGATAGTTCGATTACTTTAGTAGTGATTCGATTGATGAAATATCGGTCATGCGATACAAACAAGAGCGTTCCAGGATAATCGATCAGTGCGTTTTCCAGTATCTCTTTACTATCTAAGTCTAAGTGATTGGTAGGCTCATCGAGAATTAAGAAATTTGCCTTTTGCATCATCAACTTAGCTAATGCGAGTCTAGCCTTTTCTCCACCAGATAGAGATGACACGATTTTATCTACATCATCTCCACTGAATAAGAAACGACCTAGCACCGTGCGAATATCTTTTTCATTCATTAAAGGCCATTCATCCCATAGCTCTTTTAGCACACTTTTATTGCTCGATAGCTTGGCCTGCTCTTGATCATAATAACCAATTTGAACATTTGTACCATAGCGAATCTCTCCAGAGAGTGGTAGTAAATCTTTGACGATGGTTTTTAATAAAGTTGATTTACCAACACCATTTGGTCCAACAAGTGCAATACGGTCTTCTCGGAAAGTGCGCAATGTGATGCCGCTTGATATTTTCTTATCACTATAACCTATCGCTAAGTCATCAACAGACAATACATCGTTACCACTTGGGCGCTCAATTGTAAAACCGAAGCTTGCTGATTTTTCATCACCATCAGGAGATTCCATCCATTCTGTTCGTTCAAGCATTTTACGACGACTTTGTGCCATTTTAGTAGTAGAAGCACGAGCAATGTTTTTTTGAATAAATTCCTCAAGCTTGGCCTTCTCATCTTGCTGACGTTCATATTGCTTCAAATCACGCTCATAATTTTTAGCTTTTTCATCTAAATAGGCACTATAATTGCCTGTATATTTTGTGACGCGATGACGAGAGACTTCGTAGACAATGGACACAACCTGGTCTAAGAAGTAGCGGTCATGGGAAACAATTAGAATAGCCCCTTCATAGCCTTTTAAATATGATTCCAACCAAGAGAGGGTTTCGATATCTAAATGGTTAGTAGGTTCATCGAGTATTAATAGGTCAGGTTTACTTAACAAAAGCTTAGCAAGCGCTAACCGAGTTCGTTGTCCCCCTGATAGTGAGCTAATTGGCTTTTCGTAATCATTATGATAAAACTGCATGCCATGAAGCACAGAACGTGTATCAGATTCATATTGATAGCCACCTGCATCCTTAAAGTTATGTTGCAATTGATCGTATTCAGACATTATTTTTGCATATAAAGTAGGGTTTTCATAAACAGCAGGGTCGGCCATTTGTTGTTCTAATGATCGGATTGCTTGTTCTTGGGTAATGAGCGGCTCAAAAATCGTCATCATTTCATCCCAAATCGACAATGTTGAGTTTAATCCAGCATGCTGCTCTAAATACCCAATTTGTATACCTTTAGGGATAATAATATCGCCAGAGTCATATGACATTTGACCAGCAATTATTTTAAGTAAAGTAGACTTACCAGCACCGTTACGACCTACTAATGCAACGCGATCACGATGTTGAACCTCTAATTTTACGCCACTTAAAATTTCATCTGCAAGGAAGGATTTATATAGTTGATTGACCTGTAAAACAATCATTCTTGACACCTCAATTCTTCCTTAGTGTAATAGATGAGCGATTGCCTTGCAATGTCGATGCTTTACTTATTCCAAGCTGTCATGTAAGATTGAAACGATTTCTCTTTAGTTAGTGGCGTAAAAACGCCATTAACTAAAGAGAAATCCTCCAATGAATATTATAAACTTAGAAATAGGTAATTAAGTGTGTATCATAAATAGATTTGATACTCTATAAGGAGGAAAAAGTTTGAAACAAGAATTAAAAATTCCACAAGCCACTACGAAAAGACTTCCTCTTTACTATCGATTTATCCAAAACTTTGCACAAGAAGGCATGGAACGTATTTCGTCGAAGGAACTGAGTGAAGCGATGAAAATTGATTCTGCAACTATTCGTCGTGATTTTTCTTATTTTGGTGCGCTTGGGAAAAAGGGATATGGCTATGATGTTCAGCATCTCTTGAAATTTTTTAGTCAAACGCTCGATCAACATGAAGCGACAAAAGTAGCGTTAATTGGTGTAGGGAATTTAGGTAGTGCTTTATTAAAATACAATTTCCAAAAAAATCATAATACCCATATCGTTGTGGCATTTGACTCAAAGGCCCCGAAGGAAGGGAAGATGATTAGCAATATTCCTGTTTTTCATCCTGATTTATTGGAAGAAAAATATGCAGAATATGGAGCGGAGCTTGCAATTTTAACAGTATCACCACGCTCTGCACAGAAAATGGCTGATAGATTAGCGGCGATGGACGCAAAAGGAATTTTGAACTTTACGCCGGAGCGTATTACTGTACCAGATAAAATGCAACTTTTAACAATCGATTTGTCGGTAGAATTGCAGGCACTCATTTATTTAATTCGTAATCAGGAAGAGTGATAATTGTACATAATTTAACTTCTTTCAGCGGGTGTGTCTCACTTTTATAGTTGGTGAGATGTTTTTCAGCGGGTGTACAAAGATCCGCTGAAATAGAGGAACTCAGTTTAAGAACGCCACGTCCTGTGGCAATTTATCTGTAGAGACAGCGGCATTGTTTATCTGCGCGACAGCGGCAATTATGCCGAGGCATAATTGATAGTATGCTCACAGTTTCTGTCAAATAGAAATATGTAAAAAATGAGAGATTGACGAAAAACTTTCACATTTAATTAGTTAGCAAAAAGGCGAATTATGCGTTAAAATGATGGATATAAAGAGGAGGTGGCTTTAATGGGTGGTATAGGTCCTATGAGCCTCATTATTATCGGAATTGTCGCATTACTAATTTTTGGTCCTAAGAAGTTACCAGAGCTTGGTAAAGCATTTGGTTCGACATTACGTGAATTCAAAAATGCTACTAAAGGTTTAGCCGACGAAGATGATGATGACAAGAAAAAGAAAGAATTAGATAAGTAAGTTAGGATGTTGAGGAATGAATCCAAAAGATCTAACTGTCATTGAACATATAGAAGAATTAAGAAAACGGCTTTTCATTGTTGCCGTTTTCTTTGTTCTAGCTATGGCTGGCGGCTTCTTTGTTGCAAAGCCGCTTGTTAAATACCTTCAAATCACTGGAGAGTCTTACAATATAACACTTCATGCGTTTGATGTAGTAACACCACTTGCAATTTATATCCAAGTCGTTTTTTTAATAGCATTTATTCTATCTTCGCCAGTATTGATGTATCAATTGTGGGCATTTATTAGCCCAGGATTAAGGGACGTAGAACGAAAAGCAACTTTAAGCTATATACCGTATTCTTTTTTATTATTTTTAGCAGGGTTGTCCTTTTCATATTTTTTACTATTCCCTTATGTCATAAAGTTTATGATGAATTTATCAAACGAATTGGAGATTCAACAAACGATTGGCATACATGAATATTTTTCGTTTTTATTTAAGCTTACAATACCGTTTGGTTTTCTTTTCCAATTGCCGATTGTCGTCTTGTTCTTTTCACGTATTGGGATTTTATCTCCTGAGTTACTAATTCGTGTTCGTAAGTACTCATACTTTGGTTTATTTGTCTGTGCTGCTCTAATCGCACCACCTGAATTAGCTTCACACTTAATGGTTTCAGTACCGTTATTTATGCTTTATGAAATTAGCATTATGATTTCCCGTATTGGCTATAAGAAGTACTTAAAATCAGAGGAAATGCGAATGAAGGAAGAACAAGAAGCTGAGCAAAAACGCCTGGTCGAAGAGGCACTTGAACAGCAGCGACGTCAAATCGAAGAATTAAATCAATAATAGTAGAAGCTCGATGCATATTACTAGCATCGGGCTTTCGTTTATAGAGGTCAAAATCAGTGGAAGAAAAACGCCCACTGATTTTTTATTGCATTTTTTCTAGTTGTTCAAGAAACTTTTGCAATGGTTCTGCATACAATTGTACAAGTGTCACAAAACCGTTCAGCATGACATGGGCGATAATGGATGTCCAAATGCGTTTTGTTTTGTGATATAAGAAGGCAAAAATCAATCCGCAAATTGTATAAAGCAAAATATGTGTGAAGTCGAAATGAATAAGTGCAAAGAAAATGGCGCTTACTATACCGGCTACCCAGAAATTAGTTGTTTGGACAAGCGATCCGAAAATAACACGACGGAAGACGAACTCTTCTAATATTGGTCCAAATACAACAATCGCTAATATTGCAATAGGAGCGCCTTTTGCAATAGCTACAATATCTGCCGTATTTTGCGATCCACCTTGGATACCGAATATAGCCATTTCGATAGCTGCGCCAATCATTTGGCCGATGAAAACTAAGAAGAAACCGATAATTCCCCACATAATTGATAGTGGAATAGTTTCTTTCTTTCCTTGATAAATATCCCAAAACGCTTTATCGCGAGATGTTAGGATTAAGCTTAGAATTAACGCAATGGCAAAGCTAAGAGCGATATACCAGCCTTGCGTAAGCGGAGCAGCTTGCTCACTAGGTAAACCGGTTGTACTCATAACCATCTTGTGAAACGGTTTTGCCAGCAATATACCTGATAGTTGCATGAGGATATAGATCAGTAAAACATAAAGGGCTGTTTTTTTATGTTTATTTATTTTTTGAGAATTGTTCACAGTCAAAATCCTTTCCATTCATTATGCTACCTTTCTATTGTAGAGGAATATGGAAAGAAAACAAAATTTTTCGAAGTTCTGACTTGCAAAAAAAAGTGTGATTGATTATCATAATAATTGTGTTAGCACTCGACTAGATAGAGTGCTAATAAACTTTCAAGTATATATTTTAATTAATAGGAGGTTGTTTCACTTGTTAAGACCACTAGGAGATCGTATTGTAATCGAACTAATCGAGGTAGAAGAAAAATCTGCATTCGGTATTGTGCTGCCAGACTCTGCAAAAGAAAAGCCACAAGAAGGTAAAGTTGTAGCAGTTGGGACGGGTCGTATTTTAGAGAACGGGCAACGTGTAGAGCTTGACGTAAAAGTTGACGACCGCATTATTTTCTCTAAATACTCTGGTACAGAAGTTAAATATGAAGGTAATGAATACCTAATTTTACGCGAAAGCGATATTCTTGCAATTATTGAATAAGTTAATACTTTTAAAGTAAATGCCTTTAGTGATTGTCACAGATAAATAAATAGATAGGTGACAATGACAGTTTGGCAAAATTTCTATAAATATATTGATGAAGCTTAACGAATATTCCATTTCAGGAGGGTAAATTCAAATGGCAAAAGATATTAAATTCTCAGAAGACGCTCGTTCATTAATGTTACAAGGTGTAGATAAATTAGCAAACGCAGTAAAAATTACTTTAGGGCCTAAAGGTCGTAATGTAGTTTTAGAAAAAAAATTCGGTTCACCACTTATTACAAATGACGGTGTAACAATTGCAAAAGAAATCGAGCTAGAAAACCCATTCGAAAACATGGGTGCAAAATTAGTAGCGGAAGTTGCTTCTAAAACAAACGAAATCGCTGGTGACGGTACAACAACTGCAACAGTATTAGCGCAAGCAATTATTCGTGAAGGCTTGAAAAACGTAACAGCTGGTGCAAACCCTGTAGGCATTCGTAAAGGGATCGACAAAGCAGTTGCAGCAGCCCTTACAGAATTACACGCTATTTCTCGCCCAGTAAGCAACAAAGAGGAAATCGCACAGGTTGCGGCAATCTCTGCTGCTGATGATGAAGTAGGGCAATTAATTGCAGAAGCAATGGAACGTGTGGGTAACGATGGTGTTATTACAATTGAAGAATCTAAAGGCTTCACAACTGAACTTGATGTAGTTGAAGGTATGCAATTCGACCGTGGCTATGCATCACACTACATGGTAACAGATACAGATAAAATGGAAGCGGTATTAGATAACCCATACATTTTAATTACTGATAAAAAAATTACAAACATCCAAGAAGTATTACCATTATTAGAACAAGTGGTACAACAAGGTCGTCCACTATTAATCATTGCTGAAGATGTTGAAGGTGAAGCTCTTGCAACACTTGTAGTGAACAAACTACGTGGTACATTCAATGCTGTAGCGGTTAAAGCTCCAGGATTTGGCGACCGTCGTAAAGCAATGCTTGAAGATATCGCAATTTTATCAGGTGGTCAAGTAATTACAGAAGAATTAGGCTTAGACCTTAAATCAGCTGATATTACATCGCTTGGTCGCGCTGCGAAAGTTGTTGTTACAAAAGACAATACAACAATCGTAGAAGGTGTTGGCGGTGCAGATGCAATCGAAGGCCGTATTGGTCAAATCCGTGCGCAGCTTGCTGAAACAACTTCAGAATTCGATAAAGAAAAATTACAAGAACGCCTTGCAAAATTAGCAGGCGGTGTAGCAGTAATCAAAGTTGGTGCTGCAACAGAAACAGAACTAAAAGAACGCAAACTACGCATTGAAGATGCACTTAACTCAACTCGTGCAGCAGTTGAAGAAGGTATCGTATCAGGTGGTGGTACGGCACTTCTTAACGTATATGCAGCAGTTGAAAAAGTTGCAGATGCAGAAGAAGGCGACGTAGCAACTGGTGTAAAAATTGTTCTACGTGCTTTAGAAGAGCCAGTTCGTCAAATCGCAAACAACGCTGGTCTTGAAGGCTCAATTATCGTGGATCGCCTAAAACGCGAAGATATCGGTGTAGGCTTCAACGCTGCAACAGGCGAATGGGTAAACATGATTGAAGCGGGCGTAGTAGACCCAGCGAAAGTAACTCGCTCTGCTCTACAAAACGCAGCATCTGTCGCAGCTCTATTCTTAACAACAGAAGCAGTTGTAGCAGACATTCCAGAAGCAGCTCCAGCAATGCCAGATATGTCTGGTATGGGCGGTATGGGCGGAATGATGTAAGAGGTTTTTCCCTTCCATCTTGAGAAATGGTTACTGCTATTTTCGCCCAATTTGTGAAGCTGTTATGTAAATAACTAATTTCAATAACAATGACCACTTCTCGGTAAACAAGAGGAGTGGTTTTTTTGTTGCTTAAATTTGCATATCAAGATTTTTTAGATGACAGGAAATTCAAGAACATAACAAAAGCGAACATTCAAAATTACAAAATGCTTTTAGGCAAATTCATTGATTATTGCTTTGAGAACCAAGTAATAAATGTTGAAGACATTACTTACAATCATGTTCGACAGCATTTACTCATTTAACGCTTTCGACTTTGAATTGGTATGTTGACCTGCTGTGAATACTGTTACATGCAAATAGGCAGTACTCATTGAACTTAATTTCAATAATCTGTTATTATTAACCTAATTATATAAAATAAACCAAATTACATAATACATATAAATTATAAGTGAGGTTTGATAATATGCAGAGAAAAACAAAGGCGACTATTGTTATCATTGGAATATTGTTCACTTTTGGCGGAGTTTTTGGTTACATCAAATCCATCGAACAAATAGAAAAACCTGCTCCCGAAAAAGAAAAAGCAATTGTTGAACATGCTGGAGTAACGCTTGAAGATAAAATTGTTACAAAAGAAGAATTGCTTTATCCTGATAATTTAATAGAACACAAAGTGAACGAAGCCATCCATAGCATGTCTCACCAAAAAGTTGAAGCTAAAGTAAAATGGGGTCACACGCAAATAACACAAGCTAAAGTTGACCGATTGTTAGAAATTTCCAAAGAAAGCAATTATAAATTTAAAGAGCTTTACATTGAAATATTGGAAAGATGGTCGAAAGGTGATTTTTCTCATGCTGTAGAAGATCATAACGCAATTTGGGAGATGCAGGGAGGTGACGAGTCAAGAAATTCAGGAAAAGCAATTCGTTTGTTAACAGATGCTGAAGAAAAAGACTATGTAGAACACAATTTAGCATATGACTTATATGATAAATAGCGCTCAGTAATAACACTATTTTTTATTTGTCCGCTATTTACCAGTTTGTTATCCTATTATTAATTACGTAAAATCCACCAAATTACAAATGAAAAAATTAGGTGGGAGGTTTCATAATATGAACGAACCAAAAGCAGTTGGGAAGAAAAATATTTATCGGAAGTCTTTGTTTGAAGAATTGGTGAAGCGTGGGAATAATTTCAGTCGCAGCATGAAGAACGGTAAGAATCCCAAGTTTCAAGTGTATGTGTTCGAGGACACACCCAAATTGATTGAAGATATGCTGGACGTAACTGCAAACGAGCGAAAAAATAGAATGAACCTATTTGATGAATCATCAGATCAATAACATCACTAAACGTCATTTACTGTTGATTTAGTGTGTTTTAAATGATTCGGTATGTATATACACAAATGAATATTTAAATGGAGGCTGGGACAAATGTGTTTCAGCCAACAAAAATACCGAACTATCCAATGAAACTCTCATGAAGTGTTTCGGAATAGTTCGGTTTTTCTATTTATCGTGTTTTGTTCATTTAGAGATTATTCGGTTCTATGAAGGAACCATTTAGTTATGTCCCAGCCCCTTTTTTATGCTATAGCGAATATCAGTGAATCGCTGATAAAATATGGACAATCGCTGATAAAAAGAGCAAAATCGCTGATAAACCTCCGACAATCGCTGATAAAAAGAGCAAAATCGCTGATAAACCTCCGACAATCGCTGATAAAAAGAGCAAAATCGCTGATAAACCTCCGACAATCGCTGATAAAAAGAGCAAAATCGCTGATAAACCTCCAACAACCGCTGATAAAGATAACAAACCCGCTAATAAAAACCTTCGAAAAAGGAGCTATATATTTATTCTTTTTGCTTCAACCTAAAATCAGGAGAAATATAAGAGGTAAGAGCATAATCCATTTCTTCTCCTGCTTGAGTTGATAATTGCACAAGTAAAGATTCTTCGGTATTTGTGGGATGTATAGCGCTTGTTTTTATAGTAATCACTTGAACACCGGTTCTTCTTGGATTTCCAACAACGACCACCTGATTGCCCAATGTATAAACTGCTGTAATATCAGATTGGAACGCGACAATATATAAATCTAAATCCGTTTTATTTTGAAACATTGGAATCGGGAATCCCATATTTTGTTCAAAGTCGTACCATTCAGAAAGAGCAACATCGTAATTCGTAAATAGTCGATGCAGTGCATAATGAATTCTAGTTGGAACATAGCTCCACCGACCAATTGAGCTATGCCAATATTCTTCATAAGCGGGTCTCTTATAGCCAGGATTATTGACGATGAACTCATAAGGAATAGTAGTGCCATTTTCTATCACCTGTGAAAGTGTAACAAATTTTGATGGGGGAGATAATTCTGGAAAAGGAGGATCAGCAATTGTTTGGGGTTTTATCGGCTCAAGGCTTTTCAAACGATTTTCTAGTCCTTTTATTTGTACTGTAAATTCATTAATTTTATTCAATTCTTTTGCATCGAAAGAAGATACAATGCTCAAATTAATTAATATTAGGCTAATCATACATAAAGTAATTTTTTTTACGTTACACATAGATGCACCTCTCTATATACTGTGCTCATTAAATGAGCGAATATGTAGGATAGTTGAAAATTTTATAAACATGTTTTCACTCCCTTAGTTTTTTTATCAGTCAAAAATGGTTTCTAATAAACAACAAACAAGACTATCCACTAGTTCATATTTGAACTTCTGGATAGCCTTGTTGCTACAGTCTTTTATTTTGGACTTCCAAATATGTCAGGTGACAAATCTACATTCCTGGTAGGTTTAATCCAGGGAATCCTGGTAAACCAGGTGATTGCCCGCCTGGAAATGGCATAGGACGTGGCGGATATGGTTGTGGTGGAAATGGCATAGGACGTGGCGGATATGGTTGTGGTGGATATGGCTGCGGAGGACGTGGCGGATATGGTTGTGGTGGAAATGGCATAGGACGTGGCGGATATGGTTGTGGTGGAAATGGCATAGGACGTGGCGGATATGGTTGTGGTGGATATGGCTGCGGAGGACGTGGTGGATATGGTTGTGGCGGATATGGCTGCGGAGGACGTGGTGGATATGGTTGTGGTGGATACGGCTGCGGAGGACGTGGCGGATACATTGATGGGTTTAAAGATGGGTATGGGCTACCAGAAGGCATGGTAGGGTGAAACGGAATGTTAACATCAAGATCTTCGGGATTAAATCCAGGATTGACCAATGAAACACACCTTTCTTCGTTTTTTCTTTCTAACATATGCCTACTATTATGATTGTCATAGGCATTAAACTCGGTGAATGATCGATAAATGGAATATTCAATCAAGTATGCTTCGATTGTTGCCGTCGCTTCGCTCTCACTATCAAAACATTTGTAACTGCCGTTTCACTTACGTTACATTAAACATATGCTGAAAGAAGTTAAAATATAAAACGTTATAAAATATATCAAATTTAATTATAATAGAAAATAAAATCATTAAAGGGTGTTTAAATAAATGACCATTATAAAAATCAAGAAAATAAAAGTACAAAATTTACGAAATGTACGTCATGGTGAAATTATGTTAGCGGTAAATTTCGAGACGTTTCTTAAGCCCAATGTTGTAGGTTTATACGGACAGAACGGTTCTGGAAAAACAACTATTGTTGATGCATTTGGCTTGTTAAAGGCACTTATCTCCGGCTGGATTGCTGAAATTAAATTACCATCTCAGGAAAAGAAATTAATTATGGCAGGGGAGAATACGGCAAGTATTGAATTCGAGTTTCTAGTAGAAAATCAATTTGGCACATTTTTTCTCAATTATTATGTAGAGTTACAAGAAGATGAAAACAGACTGTACACAACGGTTGAACGTGTAGCTTACAGAGAAAACGAGAAAGGGAAGCGTTCAAAGATTTTAATTAATGTTACAGAGGAAGACATACAACTACGTAAAGCAAATCTTTCTGATATGAATGAAAAAATGCGTATCCAATTACTAGTCATTCATCAATTATCTAAAAAACAATATATGTCTTTTGTCTTTCACAAAGATTTAAAGCCTTTATTACAGGACAGGTTGTCAGAGCTAGAAATGCAATTGCTTCATAATTTAGCAATAGATTTTAACCGTGATTTACATGTCGTAAATAATCAAAATATCGCACCATTATTTGAAGAGCGCAGTATGCCTTTTAGCATCCACCTCGAAAAAACTCGTGGTTCTATCCCTTACAATTTGAAGGGGCCAGCGTTATTGCCCGAGGACGCATTTTACGTGTTATGTGAAGTAATAGAGCAAAGTAATCAAGTATTATCAGCGATTATTCCAGGTCTGTCTATAAAGATTAATGTACTTACAAAACAAACTATGGATAATGGGGAAAAAGGAATCCGTTTTGAATTTTTATCGCAACGAGGGGAACGTGAATTACCGTTACGGACAGAGTCAGAAGGAATTTTGAAAATTATTTCTGTACTTAGTGTGCTCATTGCAGTTTATAATAACCCAAATGCTTGTGTAGTAATAGATGAATTAGATTCTGGTGTTTTTGAATATTTGTTAGGCGAGTTGTTAACAGTGATTGATGAGGGCGGAAAAGGTCAGCTTATTTTTACGTCTCATAATTTACGTGTGTTAGAGGTGCTAACTATTAAAAACTTATGGTTTACGACAACGAATGAGGATCGTCGTTATATACAGCTAAAGGGTATTAAAGAGGTAAATAACGCTCGAGATGTTTATTTACGTGCAATTCAGTTGGGCGGTCAGGATGAAGAGGTTTATAAGGAAACAAAGACATTTAAAATTAAGCGTGCCTTTAGAAAAGCGGGTGTCCAGCGTGACTAAAAAAGTTCTTTTAATCATTGTAGAGGGGCATACGGAGCAAATTGTTTTAGAGGATTTTCTTGATGAACATTTTGCAAATTCAACGATTCGCTTCGATGTGCAACGGGAGGATATTTTAACGAAATGGGATGCTAATAAACGGATACCTAATATTAAAAATAGTGTTACACGAGTGATTCAGAACTATTTGGAGAAGTATAAATTTTTAGCGAAAGATTTAACCGCTGTCGTTCATATTACTGATGCAGACGGTTGTTTCATTGCCCCTGAATTTGTCAAGGTGAAGGAAGATATTGAGCAAAATTTATTCTATACCGAAGATGCAATATTAGTGAAATCAGAGAAGCGTAAGGAGCAAATCGAACAACGAAATGAAATGAAGGCGAATAATGCCAAAATCCTTATGGCAAATGATCATTTTAGCATTCATCGATTAAGAATACCGTATCAGTTATTCTATTTTTCTACAAACTTAGAGCATGTACTGTGGAATGAGCGTAATGAAGTAGCGACGGAGAAGGTGCAAAAGGCCGATGAATTTATGGAAAGACTATCGAGCTCCATAGAAGTATTTTTAAAAGAATATCTCCCAGTTAACCCAGAGCTTCCGTATAAAGAAAAAATGAAAATGAGCTGGACATTTTTAATGGAGGGCTGTAATTCGTTACAGCGCGGAACGAATGTACCGTTATTATTTGAAATGATTAAATCGGATGTATCAGAGGATCATTGATAATAATCTTCCCCGATCAGGCTTTTACGTTCAGTTAATAACTATGCCCTCCGTTAATCATTGGAGGGCATTTTATTGTGTAGAGAGAAAATATAAAATAGAGCAACATGCCAGAAGCTACATGCTAAATGAAATGGTTGATAGTAGTAGAGACTGGACGCCCCAGGAAGCGTCCAGACAGGTATAACTTCGCTAATTCCACCACAATGACACTACACATATCAATTGTAGAATGACTTCCCTCAGGATCGACACCGCCAACATGTGCAACACTTACAACGAGGCAAACAATGAAAAGTACGCTAGTTGTGTGAAAATAATTGGGAAAAGTGTAACAAATAATTAGTTGCGACGACTTATATGTAAGTGTAGAAAGCGGGGTGAAGTTTTGCATCAGGATATATTTAAAATTGAACATTTGTACGATTGTTATCATCGTGATGTGTATCATTTTGCGCTTTATTATACAAATAGCAAACAAGAGGCAGAGGATATTACGCAAGAAACGTTTTTTAAAGCGATGAAGCAGTTACATAATTTGAAGGATAAAGATAAAGTAAAAACTTGGATTTTATCAATTGCACGAAATACAGCAGTAGATCTACATAGAAGACAGAAAATTAAGCGTTTATTAACAGAAAAACTTAGCTTGCAGCCCGTATTAAGGGAAGTGTCAAAGCCTTTAGAGATTGTGGAGAAGAATGAGCAATGGCAGACAGTACAAGAAGCATTAATGACATTAAAATCACATGATCGGACAATTATTATTTGCAGGATGCTAAAAGACTACACAATACAAGAAACCGCTGCGATTTTAGGTATCTCGGAAGTCAAGGTACGTGTTGATTTTCATCGAGCAATGGCGAGACTTCGAAAAAAGGTAGGGAGGGATGATTGATGGAAGAACGTGATTACGAATTATTTGAGGCACTAAAAAAACGCCCTGATAAAGATCCAGATATAGCTTTCTCAAATCAATTACGTCAAAAACTTGAAAAGACTCATATAAAGAAGACAAAAAGATTTTCTATCGCAACCATACTAACCGTTCCAGTGACGATAGCTACTCTTCTATTTGTATTCAGCATTGGGACAGGGCAATCGTTCCATTTGAAAAATGCAGCACAATTAACCATCCATCTGGAAAAAGACCTTACTAATATAGTGTGTATGTTCCTCATGCTTACGCTCTCATTGTTTATTTTGCTCGTTTATTACAAAGGACTTACGAAGGGAAGACTTGTCTACATGACATTTTCTTTATCTTTCTTGGCATGGGTAGGGAACTTAATATATGCAGAGCATCAAAATATGGATGAACCTATTGTACAACCAAGCTATAACGAAACCTACGATTATACGAGTAAGCCATATCATATAGATGAAATTCAACAGGAACAGGATAACTATTTGATGAAAAAAAATGAGGGGGGGATGAAATAATGAAAAATCCTTACAATCATTTATTAAACGGTGTGTGCTTTGTTTTTGTAGATTCAAGTTTTTTCGGATTACCGGATATCTTCCCAGATTTTATTGGCTATATATTTTTTGCATATGGTATTCACTTACTGCCAACGTTCCATAATTTGAAACGTTGGTCGAAAAATTTTTCCATTATTTTAATGATAATGTCATTTTTCGTGGAGCTAGATCAATGGCTTGGTTATAAGATACTTGGTGAAATTGGGACACAGTTTATGCAATTTTTATTCATCGTCTTTATGTATTGGGTTTTTCAATTATTATTACACATTCATAATAATAAACCTCTTGAAGTTAAAACATTTAAAACTTATCAGAAATTCATGGCATTTATGCTTTGCGGTTTTATCATACAGGCATTTTCAATAAATGTTGATACAAGTATGCGAGAAAATGTTCATTTTATAGGTTATTTACTACAGTTGTTTGCTTATTTTTTATTTATATTCTATTATCGAGCGTGTCATAAATTCTATAAAGAAATTAATGAAAAAAAGGTTCATTCGCTGTAACAAGCGATGAATCTTTTTTTTGTTTTAGGGAATAGGTGCTTACTAAGCACTGACATCTTTTCCCTTCCTAATTCATAAGCTTTACAGGTGTGATTTTATCAAGCTAGGAGGAGGCACTGACATTCAAATACATGTTGTACGGGCAGGGGAGTCCTTATGGGGTATTGCGCAGACATATGGGACAACAGTTCAAAATATTGTAGATGCCAATCAAGTTCCTGAACCAAATCGATTAGTTATAGGGCAAGCTCTTGTGATACCGATTGTCGGAAATTTCTATTATGTGCAGTCAGGAGATAGTCTATATTCAATCGGCCAACGCTTTGGCATTAATTATTTAACACTTGCTCAGGTGAATAATATTAGTCCGAGTCAACCGTTATCGATTGGTATGCGACTTTATATTCCACCTCAACCAAAAACAAGGGCTGAAACATTGGCATATTTAGAGCCGAGAGGGACATTCGTTAGTGAGGCATTACTAAGTCAAGCAAGAGAAGCGGGTCCATTTTTAACTTATCTAGCTTTATTTAGCTACGAGGCAATGCGAGATGGGACGCTTAAGGTGCCACCAAGTCAAGGTGTGGCGCAAATTGCAAATGATACGGGTGCTTCTCTAGCAATGGTTATCTCAAATTTAGAGAATTTTAGTTTTAGCGGTGATTTAGCGAGAGATATTTTTCAAAGTACAGCCGTACAGGATTTGCTCTTTAATAATATTCTTGAAGAGGCAAAGCGTTTAGGAACCGTTAAAGATATTCATTTTGATTTTGAAAATTTGCCGGGCGATCAACGAGAAGCGTATAACAACTTTTTAAGGAGAGCGGTGAGTCGATTCCATCCACAGGGATATACCGTATCGACAGCGCTAGCGCCGAAAACAAGTGCTAGTGAGCGAGGTCCGTGGACGGAGGGACATGATTATAAAGCACATGGAGAAATAGTGGATTTTGTTATGTTAATGACGTATGAATGGGGATATTCTGCAGGGCCCCCTATGGCAGTATCGCCACTTCCAGAGGTAGAAGCGGTTGTTAAATATGCAGTAAGTGAGATACCTCGGAACAAAATTATACTTGGACAGAATTTGTATGGGTATAACTGGACATTGCCTTTTGTGAAGGGGGGGCCAAATGCAGAAGCGGTTAGTCCACAAAGAGCAATCGAGATTGCGAAGAAATATAATGCTGCTATTCAGTTTGATTTGAGATCTCAAGCACCGTTCTTTGAATACTATGATGAGCAAGGTAAAGCACATGTGGTGTGGTTCGAGGATGCCAGATCCATTCAAGCAAAGTTCGATTTAATCAAACGGTACAGACTCCGAGGAGTAGGCTATTGGAAGTTGGGTCTACCATTCCCTCAGAATTGGTTATTAATTGGGTCAAATTTTGATGTAGTAAAGAAATGAGAATCTTAGAGAGCAATCAATCAATCAATTTCGCCTTGGCGTAATTGTAGCTGTCGCTTTGCTTTCGCACAGAAAAAGATATGTTGGATGAAGGTAAAATAGCTCTATGTCTATTCTATTTTCTAATAAACATAAATAATCTGAAAATATCATATCTATTTATGGTAATCTATACTATAATTATGGTAAATGATAATCTAGGAGGGATTTTTTGGTAAATCTTAAAAAGTTGGGTATTATCCTAACATCTACTGCATTTTCTGTTAGTGTACTTTCGCCAATGGCACAAGCTTCTGCAAATGTAAAAGAACCACAAGAGAGAGTTGCAATTCAAGTTTCTTCAACAGAAACAAAAGTAACAAAAAGTATGCTTATTAAGCAATTGAATACAATATTCCCAGACAAGTTCAATTTTGTAACAGAGAAAGATTTCTCAATGGGGGAAGCGCATTACTTTAATGATGACAAAACAATACGCTATGAATTGAGCTTTAATAAGACAATCAATGGCAAAGACGTTTATGGTGATTTTACTTTTAAAGGCGAAGATTTGGAATTAGAAAATTTCTCCTATCAGCCTGTCAATATAGCGGAAGCATTGTACCCAGTGAAGTATTCAGAGGGTGAAGCAAAGAAAGTTGCTCAAGACTTCCTAAAGAAATTACCGAGCACTGCGAATTACAAGCTTCGTGAAGACAATAGATATAGCGACTTTGGTTTTAGTTTTAGTAGACCTTTATCCGAACCAATTTCGTATTCATTCATGTACTCGCCGACACACAATAGTGTGTCACTAAGTAATGAGTTTATCAATATTACAGTTCTAGCAAATGGTGAAGTTACAAGTATGTATCGTAATACTGAGTCAACTAGCAAGACAACATTTGATAACTTAGATCAGAAAAAGAATGAGTCAGACATACTTGCACAGATTCGCGAAAATTTGTCAGTTGATTTACGTTATCTGATTGACTATAACTACCAAACAGGTGAAGCTATTGCTAAGCTTGCGTATATGCCACCAACAAGCTTCAATGGTGTACATGCAATAAATGGGCAGTGGCAAACAATGAATGGTTTCACTTCTCAAGTACCGAAGGCAAAAGGTGTAGAAAAACTTGCATCGCAACCACTTGCACCTAGAAAAAATGGAATTACATTAGCAGAAGTTGAAGAGTTAGCTAAATCTATCTTAAAAGTTGATACAGACAAAGCAAAGCTACAAATTCATTCGGTTAATGAAAGAGAAAATGAAAATGGCGAAGCAATTTATGATGTAAATTATATGTATGATCTCGGTAATTATGGCACTGGCGGTTCACTTGAAGTGAACAAGGCAACAGGTGAAATTACAAACTATTGGAATTCAAGTAGAGAATTCATGCAGAAAGATGATAAAGTAGAACCAATTTCAAAAGATGCTGCATTAACAAAAGCGATAGACTATTTAAAAGAGTGGGCTCCGTCATATATTCATAACTATTCAAAACCAATAGAAGATGCAATATATGATAATTACAACAAACAGTATTACTTCTCTTTCCCACGTGTTGTCAATGGCATTGCTGTAGTAGGGGATGAAATTTCCGTTGGTATCAGTGCAGATGGGAAATTAAGTGCTTTAAATGTTAGTAATCGCAAGATTGATAATTGGCCGTCTGTAAACAAAGCTATTCTTGCTGATAAAGCAAAAGCAACGTTCGATGAGGGGCTAAAATTAGAGCTACAGTATGCAAAACAGGATGGCGAGGATAATCACCATTATGATTTAGTATACTCTCCTGTTTATAATGGAAGTATGTTCAATTTTATTGATGCAACAACTGGTGAATGGCTTCTAAAAGTTGATGATTCTAAAGAAAAACCAGCCATTTCACATCCAACAGCTGGAGGAGAATTAACTTATTTATTACGCCAAAATGTATTAGAGGTTAAAGATCCAGCAAACTTTAATGCTGATACAGCTGTAACAAGAGGAGAAGCTTTGAAAATTTTAGTTAAATCATTATCATACGGATATGATTTCGGTCCGTATGGAAGAGACAACGAAAAGCAATCCTTCGATAATATTGACAAAAAGCATCCATTATACGGCATCGTTGAACAAGCTGTAAGTATGGGCATTTTACAACCGGCGGATCAATTTGCAGTAGATACAGCATTGACTCGTCAAGAGCTTGCCGAATGGTTAGTTCGTGTACTAAAATTAGAGAGTGCAGCAAAGCATAGTGACATTTACAAATTAAACTTTACTGATGCAAGCTCAATTGACCCAGCGTACGCAGGTTATGTTGCATTAGCGAGTGCAATGGGACTAATTGATGGACAGCAAAATAAATTCAATGCAACTGAGAAAGTGACGTATGCGGATTTGGCTATATCTACAGTTCGTCTAGCAAAGGCTGCCTTTGAACAAAATAGCAGCGGTCGTCATTACTATTAATAATCGATAATTTATACATGAAAGGGCATCCCCTCATTTTAGGGGGATGCCTTTTTGTGATTACAGTAAAAAGGATTGCTGATTAGCAGCTTATATGTTATTATTATCTCGAATTAAAGATAATTGATTTCGAAGTAATTGGAAAGAGGGAGTCGTATGAAGGAAGACAATCGTAATTTAAAAGCTTTTACGGTCTTGTTCCGGGCATATCAAACGATTCAAGATGCAACAAAGAGAGATTTACTTCAATACGATTTAAATCAAACCGAATTTTCGGTACTTGAGTTTTTATATCACCATGGTGAGCAACCAATTCAAGTGATTGGAAAGAAAATCTTAATCGCAAGTAGTAGTATTACGTATGTTATTGATAGGCTTGAACAAAAAGATTTTGTGTATCGACGTGCTTGCCCGAAGGATCGTCGTGTCACATATGTTTTATTAACATATGAAGGACAAACGTTGATGGAAGAAATATTTCCGAAGCATGAACAAAAAATTAACGAGATTTTTGAAGTATTAGATCAACAGGAGATGGACACAATGATTCTGTCTCTGAAAAAGGTTGGTTTGAACGCAGTTAATAAATAAAAAATTTTACGTAAATATCTCGAAATCGAGATAAATAGGGGGAACAGGAAATGAATCATTTAAAAGGAATTCACCACGTTACTGCTATTACAAGTAGTGCGGAAGAGAATTATAAATTTTTTACTTATGTGTTAGGGATGCGATTAGTGAAAAAAACGGTTAATCAGGACGATATCCAAACATATCATTTATTTTTTGCAGATGATAAAGGTAGCGCTGGCACTGATATGACATTTTTTGATTTTCCAAACATTCCAAAAGGTGTGCATGGAACAAATGAAATTTCCAAAACTTCATTCCGCGTGCCAACAGATGCGGCATTGGACTATTGGGTAAAACGTTTCGATCGATTAAATGTTAAACATACAGGTATTAAAGAACAATTTGGCAAGAAAGCTTTATCTTTCGTTGATTTTGACGATCAGCAATATCAACTTATTTCTGATGAAAATAATACAGGTGTTGCATCAGGCACTCCATGGCAAAATGGACCGATTCCTCTTGAATATGCAATTACAGGCCTAGGTCCTGTTTTTGTAAGAGTTGCTAATTTTAAATATTTCAAAGAGATGCTAGAAAAAGTGATGCTCTTTACAGAAATTGCTGAAGAAGGGGATTTCCATCTGTTTGAGGTTGGTGAAGGAGGGAACGGTGCACAAATCGTTGTAGAACTTAACACAGTTTTACCAGTAGCTCGACAAGGCTTCGGTACAGTACATCATGCAGCATTCCGCGTAGAGGATCGAGCTGTACTAAATGAATGGACTGAACGATTTGAAAGCTTTGGCTTCCATACTTCAGGGTACGTAAATCGTCACTTCTTTGAATCACTTTATGCACGAGTAGCACCACAAATTTTATTTGAGCTAGCTACTGATGGCCCAGGATTTATGGGGGATGAGCCTTATGAAACTTTAGGTGAAAAATTGTCGTTGCCACCATTTTTAGAGCCAAAACGTGCACAAATTGAAGAACTTGTCCGTCCAATTGATACTGTAAGAAGTGCGATTACGTTCGATAAAGAATATGAGTAATACTTTTTATTCCAATCAGAGAACATAAGCTTCTACTGATTGGAAATTACATACTCTTGGAGGTTAGTAGATGGAATTTTCAAAGCTAATAGATAAGCGTCGCTCTGCGAATAATTTTATAGAGGGTATCAAGATGAGCGAAGAAGATATACGTCCCATTTTAGAGGATGTTAAGCTAGCGCCATCCGCCTTTAATTTACAACATGCCAATTATATCGTTGTATTAGATGAAGAAAAAAAAGAAAAAGTACGAGAAGCAGCATTCGGGCAATATAAAGTGCACTCAGCCTCAGCGGTAATACTTGTTTTAGGAGATAAAGAAGCCTATAAAAACACTGCTAACCTTAATCAAGGGATGGTAGACTTAGGCATTATTAATGCTTGTGAATTAGAAAATATCATCAATGAAAACGCTAAATTTTATGAAGAACGTGGCGAGGAATTTATGAAGGAGGAAGCCATTCGTAACGCTTCACTTTCCGCTATGTTATTTATGCTTGCTGCCAAAAATCGTGGATGGGATACATGTCCAATGATCGGCTTTGATCAGCAACAAATGAGAGCTCTTTTTAATATTCCAGAAACACATGAGATTGCACTAATGATTACAATAGGTAAGGAAAAAGAAGATAGTCGCCGTTTACGTGGTTATCGTAAACCAGTCGAGGAATTTGCAACTTATTATTAGGGCAGTATAAAATAAAACTTGTAACAAATAATAAAATGAATGCACATTTAGGAGGAAACAACGTGAAAGTAGTAGCAATCGTAGGTAGTATCCGTAAAGAATCTTATAATATGCAATTAGCGAAATTTGTTCAAAAGCGTTATGCAGAGAAAATTGATCTTGAAATATTAAGTTTAAAAGATTTACCAATGTATAATCAAGATATCGAAAATGAAGCACCACAACCTGTCCTTGATTTTAAAGCAAAAGTAAAAGCGGCAGATGCAGTTCTTTGGTTGACACCAGAATATAATGGGACAGTGCCAGGTGTTATGGTTAACGCTATCGATTGGTTATCTCGCGTCGATAAAGTAATGATTGGCAAGCCATCATTCATGATGGGAGCATCAATGGGTAACTTAGGTACTGTTAAAGCACAATTACATTTACGAGATATTTTATTCTCACCTGGAGTAAATTCACCATTACTTAGTGGTAATGACGTTTATATTGGAGCAGTGCACACTAAATTTGATACAGAAGGCAATTTAACAGATGAAGGTACTATCAAATTCCTAGATGTAGTTATTGATAACTTCTTAAACTGGATAAAAAAATACATTTAAAAATAAAAAAATGTCCCATAAGTATGCAATATACATATGGGACATTTTTTGTTTGTTGGATTTAAGATAGAGCGAAGGGTAGAAGAGCCAAAGCGACAAATAGAACAATCAGTAAAAAGAAAGCGCCAAGCCGGAACGGAAATCAACCCCACGTTATGGTGATAAGCTTTTATTTAATCGGAATTATTTTTAACACTTTTTGAAGGCGGTATGCAAAAATACCTGCAAATATAGCTAAAATAATATCCTTTGGCAATGGAGGCATCATCCAAAGCCATGCTACCTTATAAGTGAAAGCATCAGGAGCACTAGCCCATAGCTTGTAGGCAAAGTACATCCAATTTGTTCCTAGTAAGTAATTAATAGCTGTTGCAACTAATGCAGCAACTACATAGTTTTTCTTCGTCCCACTACGTTCTATAATAAGCCCCGCGACAAATGCAGCTAATATGAAAGAAACAATGAAACCAAAAGTAGGGCTTATAATTTGACCAAAGCCTCCGTTGAAACGAGCAAATACAGGTGCACCTGCTAAACCTATGCACATATAAACCGTACAAGCGAGTGCCCCTTTTCTACTACCAAGAATAAGTCCTGCTAAAATAGCAAAAAATGTTTGCAATGTAATAGGTACGCCACCAACAACCATGAAAGGTACAATGGACGTGATATTAGCTCCTATCATCATCAATGTTGAAAATAGTCCAATGTATGCAAGATCGACTGTTCTTAATTTATGATGTGTGTGTTCCGCAACTGTTGTCATTATTACACCCCTAAAAAAGTATTGTTGATAATAATAGTGTAAAAAAATAAACATTTTGTGTCAACTTAATAAAATTTAATAGTTAACACAAAATGTTTGTTTTGCTTAATTGTTAGTTATAGACTAACGTTTAAAGTATATGATGGAAACGGACGCTGATGGTACGACTTTTTGTACAATGTGACACTTAAAAGAGAAGTCGATGCAAAGCCGACGCTGTCTCGAAATGTAACGAGGAGTTCTATGATGACGTAGCCACTGTTCTAGAATGGGGAGGCAAGGGTTTGAAGCCAGGAGACCTGCTATTTAGTGATTCCTGTAATGTCCACGAGGATGAAAGTAATTACGAACTATATCTAACTTTGTTTAATCGAGGGTATTTTCATGCTCATTCCCACTGCGCCCTTTTTAGTAAAATGAGAAAGTTATTGATGCCACTACGTTAATATTTCGCTTACGCACAAAAACTCATTTTGCTAATTCGTTTTATAATTATTAATTAGAGTGGAGACTGGGCGACTCCTTGGGGATCAGCGATAGAGGAACGAAGGCTAAAACCATCACGTCCTGTGATAACGCCTTCGTGACCAACATCGTGTTGGCCTAAGCGGCTCATCGGACGCCCCCAGGAAAGCGCCCAGTCGGAACGGAGATCAACCTCTCACTTTGCCAAAAAGCCATACTAGGCATTAGCACTCACTCACAATACTTTGAATTAAAATAGAAAAAATTAAGATACCGCTTTTAATCCTGCCACACCAATGATAATGGCGATAATACTAATAATTCGAGTCAGGTTTTTAGATTCACCGAAGAATATAATATTCACGAGAACAGCACCAACTGTACCAATACCAACCCAAACTACATAGGCAATGCTTAACTGTAAATAGTTAAAGGATGCATATAATAGCACAAAGGACGTCCCGAAGCCGCCTAGATATATTAATAAATTTCGTATATTTTTTTCCTGACTATAAAAGCGTAAACCTACAACACCGACAATTTCCGAAATTGCAGCTAATAAAACAAGTATCCAACCCATTATGCATTAGCTCCTTTCTCTTCAACATGATCTTTTGAAGGGTTATCAGCTAAATTAAGACCAATAACACCCAGTACTAAAATAAACATGAAAATTCCTTTAATAGCATTAAACTCACCGTCAAAAATAAAAATATCCATTAATGTAGTACCAATTGTACCGACCCCAGCAAAAGTCGCATAAACCGTTCCTGTAGGTAGGTTTTCACAAGCCTTTGATAAGAAGTGAAAATCCAATGCAATGAGGGACACAATAATAGCCCAATGCCACCAGGAATCGGCAACATTAAAACCAAATATCCAAAACAATTCAAACAAACTAGTTAATCCAACATAAATCCAATCTTTTTGCATAGTTAAATTCCTTTCTATCATTATGACTGACATTCAGTCATTTTTAGTGTAAAAGAGAACGTCACTTATGCGTGACGTAAATCGAGTGCATGATGTAAAAAGTCAAGGAGTTCAAGCTTTTGAAGTCTAATTGTTTCTTCTTCACTGTCGTCGTACAAATAAATTTGTTCAGCGGCAGATTCTACTAGACCGATTATAAGTTTAGAAGAACGAGTAGTATTTAGAGAAGCGCGTATCGTTCCTTGTTGTTGAGCTTCATCTAAGAAATGATTCATCCATTCGTAATAGGGAGCATATATATTTTCCCATTCTTTCATATGCTCAGTTTGGGTAATACCAGCATAGATAAGTGCAAAAACATCTCGATATTTCTCTGTTAGAGAAAAAACAATATCTACTACTTTTTCTAGCTGCTTTACAAAAGGTTCCTGTTTTGAAATACCATCGTTAATAGCAGCAATAATTTTCTCAACCATAACCTTTGCAATTGCCGGCATAACAGAAAGACGTGATGGGAAATAAAGATAAAATGTTCCTTGCGCGATACCTGCAGCTTTTACGATATCTGAAACCTTTGTCTTTTCAATTCCTTTTTCACGGAAAACTTCAATTGCAGCTTGAATAATTTTCTCTTCTTTTGACATGAAATCCCTCGCTTTTGTCCTACTTATTTAATATGTTACAAAATAGCTGAAACAAAGTCAAAGAAAATGACTGACAATCAGTCATTTTTTCTGTGTATATATGTTTTTTATTTGGGGAACTTTATTCGTGAAAGGATTTGATGAAAATGGAAGAGATAAAGATTGCGCAATTAGATCAACAACAGCTTGAAAAACTTAATGAGCTAGAAAAGAACATTGGAGTGACATTAGTGGCATATGACTCTTCGACAATGCCATCACAGGGCTCGGGTGCTTTCGAATCAAACAATAGTACTCACAGCAATCATTCATCATAATTAAGAATAAAATGCCTTGCAGCAATGTGAGGCTTTTTTATTTCATTTAAAAATAGGAGGGAGACAATGATGCAAGATTTCTATGCGGATTTACATATTCATATAGGACGTACTTTAAGTGGACGTGCTGTTAAAATTACTGGCAGTAAAACGTTAACGTTAGCCAGAATTTTAGAGACGGCAAGTGCAAGAAAGGGACTAGATATTATCGGGATTATTGATTGCCATTCACCAGAAGTAATGGATGAAATGGCAGAGATGATGGAACAAGGAGAACTGAAGGAGCTAGAACAGGGAGGGCTTCGTTTTCAAGAAACAACACTTATTCCGGGTACTGAAATGGGAATCTATGATCATCATTGCCTTGGACCAATCCATGTACTTGCCTATTTTCCAACACTTCTGCTTATGAGGGAATTTTCAAATTGGATGTCTAATCATATGAAAAATATTCATTTAAGCTCTCAGCGCATTTATTGTGATGGTCGAACATTGCAGCAAAGGGTTCATAAGTTAGGCGGGCTTTTTATTCCTGCGCATGTTTTTACACCATTTAAAAGCTTATTTGGTAAAGGCGTGTATTCTAGTTTAACAGAAGTATTTGACCCTCAGCTTATAGATGCGATAGAGCTTGGTTTGAGCTCCGATACCGAAATGGTGAGTAACATTAAAGAGCTGCAAGCATATACATTTGTCAGCAACTCTGATGCTCATTCACTTGGAAAAATGGCACGTGAATATCAAAAATTAAGACTATCTAATGCAAATTTTACAGAATTAAAGATGGCGCTTCATGAACAGCAAGATCGAGCAGTGACAGCCAATTATGGCTTAAATCCTTTGCTTGGTAAATATCATGAGACTGTCTGCGCGAAATGTGGTGAGCAGCTTAGCAATTCGGCAACAATCTGTACAAACTGTTTAAGCACGCAAATTATAAAAGGTGTTGCAACACGTATTAAGGAGCTTTCAGAGCAAGTTACAGATAAACGACCGCGACCACCATATATTCACCAAGTACCACTAGACTTTATTCCAGGATTAGGGCCAAAAATGATGGAACGATTAGTACAAGCATTTGGTACAGAGATGAACATCTTGCATCGAGTTACACTAGAACAACTCGAACAAACCGTGCCGCACAAAATTGCCAAGATGATCGATTTAGCAAGAACGGGGCAATTAGCAATCGAAGTTGGTGGTGGCGGCATTTATGGAAAGGTTCAACTGGAATAAATAATGATTTTTAGCTCATCACCAAAAGTCGTGGATGACATTTGTTAAAACGTATGAAATCAACCTCACGTTATGGTGATAATCTCAATTTGCCTTATTCAACCCATTTTTATCCTATTTATATTAAAATAGTAATTAGTGAAAATTGGAGGAGTGGGTGTATGCAATTATCAAAGAGATTTCGGTTTTTAGCGGCTAGCGTTCTGGCATTACAGTTAATAGTACCGATAAGTGTAAATGCTGAGGAACAAAGAGACTACATAGCGCCAAGTTGGGTAGTTCAAGCAGATTATGTAGCTCTGGGTGATTCCTTAGCACATGGTATGAATGAGGTTGGTATCATCGGGTTAGGTTACACAGATTTTGTTGCACAAGCTTTACAGCAAGATGGTTTCATCACTTCTTATAATAAAGGGTTTGCATATTCGGGCTATACAACGAAAAATGTATTAGAAGATATACAAAATAATATGGAAAAGCCAGTGGTAGGATTCGGTTATCAAAGTGAGAAGGTAAAGCTTCGCACATCGATTAAAGAGGCTGAAATTATTACTCTAACCGCTGGTGCCAATGATTTAATACCTATTTTAGAAGAGTCTCAGACAACTGGTATTAATGCAGCTGCGATGGCAAAAGCTTCCCAAGAGGCAATAAAAAATATTGCTGCTATTTTAGAAGAAATAAAGAAGCTTAATCCGAATGCTCAAGTTTATGTCATGGGTTATTATAATTCATTTCCGTACTATAGTGAGGACTTACAGACACAATTTAAAATGCTACTAAAGGTTATGAATACGACGATAAAAATAACTGTTGAAAAAGCGGGTGCCGTTTTTGTACCGACATACGATATTGTCGCAAAAGATATTCCAAGCTATTTACCAAATCCTGAAAATATCCATTTAAGTGAAGCAGGCTATTTAGCTGTAGCGAACGAGGCATTTTTACCAGCGATTAAAGCAAGTTCTTTATGGGATGTATCAAAAACGATTCAAGCAAATATGAAAGATAGTAAAACTGTAAAAATTAGCTGGCAGAAAGCGAGAGATAATGTAGGTGTCACTAGTTACAACGTTTATGTAAATGGTAAGCTAACATTTACACAAAATGCTGAGATAACGGCGATAACCTTGGATAATTTAACAGAGAATACAGCATACACGGTAGCAGTTAAAGCGATTGATGCAGCTGGTAATGAAAGTGTTCAAAGTCCATCAGTTACTTTTACTACCAGGAGAACTTTAAGCTTTACCGATATAGAAAATCATTGGGCAAAGGAGCATATTCTGATGGCCGCTGAAGAAGGTATTATGAAAGGTTACGCAGATGGTACGTTTAGACCTGAGCAAAATGTTACTCGTGCACAGGCTACTACGATGCTTGTTAGAAGTCTAGGTTTAACGACGAAGGAACAGACACCATTTACAGACATCTCAAGCTATGACGTTGGAACTCAGTCAGAAATTGCAGCAGCTTATGCGTATGGGTTAATTAAGGGAACAGATGGGAAGTTTAATCCAGGACAGCCAGTTACTCGCGCTCAATTAGCATTAATGATTAATCGTGCCTATGAATCTCAACAAAAGCAACATTATGCTGTAAAAGGAAAAGCACCATTCTCTGATATTGCCTCTTACAAAGAAGAAACAAAGCATGCAATAACGATGTTGTATGAGCTTGATATTGTTAGAGGTAACGAAGGGGAATTTTCACCCGAGGCTCCTACAAAGCGTAGCCATGCAGCGAAAATATTTGTGAATTTTAACAGTCTATTAAAGAAGTAAAATAATTTAAGGTAGAGATTGTAAATAGAAATCTCTACCTTTTGACGTGTACATATGTTATTTTTATTGCGATGAATATCTAGTACAATTTAAGAGTTGATTATCAAAAGTTGGAGATGGCAATTGTTAAAATATATACCATGTTGATAAGTTAATTGGAGTGGAGGCTGGGCGACTCCTTGGGGATAAGCAACAAAGCTCCCAGCCGGAACGGAAATCACCCCCCCACTATGGCGATGAACCAAATTAGAATTGTAATAATGCTGAAGTGAAAATGGATCAAAGGAGAATGCGATGCTGTCATTTATTTTATCTGCGAAAAGATTGTTAGTAGGCATGTGGAAGTCATTGAAGCGTCCACAATTTCTATCTTTGTTTACAACATTATTTTTTATCATTCTTTCAGGAACTATGTTTTATAGAGGGACGGAAGGGTGGCATTGGCTGGATGCTATGTATTTTTCAGTAGTGAGTTTAATTCCAACTGGTGTTGAGACTGGACTGTATCCTACTAGTGATTTTTCAAAGATATTTACAATGATTTATTTAATTATTGGAACAGGCGTCATGTTTATTACGCTAATAATGCTTGGCCGATCAATAGTCGATTTTTCGATTGAGGAAGAAAAGAAAGAACTAGCAAAAAAAGTCTTGGAAATTAATAAAGCAGATCAATCAATCTCAAAGATTGATTGATCTGCTATTCTTTACTTATTTACGATAGTTTAGCAATAATGCCTTCCTCATCGTCTAGGACAAGTTCGATGCCTGTTGAAAAAGGATCACCATGGAGGACATCTTTAATCCATACACGTAGTGCGCCGATCATTGCTGCTGTATCGAACATTTCGATTTGACCATTTACTTCAATTTCTGCACCAAAGCCTGTGTCATCATCGTATGTTAGTTCTACAAGTACATCCTCAGGACGGATGTTTTTATAGTAGGACTGTGATAAGCAAATTGCATTTATAATATCTTGCTCATTAATTATTTGTGCCATTGTGCTTCCTCTTTACGCTTTTTATCTTTAAACATATTAACAATTTTTACGACTAGCATTACGATAACCATGATGGCTGCAACGTTAATTAATAAGCCTAAAATATTACCGAGCATACCCATACCACTGAAAAGACTTCCGAATAATAAGCCAGCTAAGCCACCAAGCATTAAGCCTTTCATAAGGCCACCTGAGAAGAAGCCACCTTTCTTAGCTGTTGAATCCGTTTTGTTTGTAGAAGTTGTATTGTTTTTATTTGTTGTTGCATTATTTTGGTCTTTAGTTTTATCCTGGGATTTTTGGAAATTTGAGTTATTGTTATTGTTATTGTTTGAGAAACCTTTTTTACCTGACTTATAGGATTTAGCTTCTGCAGTTGGTGTATCTGAGATGAATAATGTTGCACCAACAGACGCAAACATAAGTGTCGCTGCAAAAATAGCAGCAAGAATTTTTTTCATTACTTGTATTCCTCCAATATAATTTTTAGTTTTGTCATAAACTAATTTTACATGAACCATCTTGAAAAACAAAATAAACGCTTCCATCAATTTAGATATATCAATAAATTTGAACAAGAAGTGTCAGTACTCATCACTAAATATTGGACATGCATGACTTATAAGGATGGCGTATATCGCTGATTGTAGTAGAGGTTGGGCGCCGCTCCCTATTCATAACGGAATCAATCCCCCGTTATGATGATAAGCCTTAAAAAGGGTATATAAATAGAAAGGAGAGAGACGATGATTTCAACATTAGCACTATTAATTTCAATTTTTTTACTGTTATATATAACGGAAAAAAGACGTTTTATTAATGCAGTAGTTCTTGGCCTTTTAGGGTTGTTTATTTTAAGCACAATAATTAGTCATCCTGTATTTCTCCCAAATGAGCAGGGGATTGTGTCGAAGATGGGTATAGTCATAATACTAGGAAGCTTCCCGAGTATTATGTTTATTTTATCGATAGCTACGTTTTTTAATAGTAAAGTTTTACTTGAAAAAGAAGGCCGTAAAGTTCGTAATCTATTGTTAGCTGTTTTTGGCTTGAGCTTTTTTATCATGATGATTTGGTATGTATTTGTGATTTTTACGAATATTGACCATGAAATTTGGCATATTCTTTTCTTCTATGCGTTTTTAGTTTTTGGCTATACAATGTTTTTATACACAAGCATAATGGCCTATGCCACTCTCTATCATTTTACGCCGATTTTTTATGAGCCTAACTATATTATAGTGCTAGGGTCAGGACTAATTGGAGATAAGGTGCCACCACTTTTAGCTAGCCGTTTAGACGAGGCAGTAAAGCGATTTCGAAAATATGGAGAACGACCTTACATTATTGTCTCAGGAGGACAGGGGCATGATGAAAAAGTATCAGAAGCATATGCCATGAAAAAATATATAGTTGACGAACATCAAATACCCGCTCAACAAGTATTAATGGAAGATCAATCGACAAATACTGAACAAAATATGGCATTCTCTAAAAAAATTATGGATAAGCATGCTCAAGGAAAAAAATATCGATCCTTATTTGTAACAAATAATTTTCATGTTTTTCGTGCAAGTATTTATGCCAAAAAGGCGAAGCTTAATGCACAAGGTGTTGGTTCGAAGACAGCCTTTTACTATGTACCTAATGCATTTACTCGTGAATTTATCGGTTTATTAGAAATGTATAAATGGATTCATGTCACTGTCTTTTTGTTCATTACATTGTTTATTGGATTAATCTTGAGAGCATATGTGTAACCAATTCAGAACTGTCTTCCATATAATAGTGGCAAGATAGAGTGTAAGGGGGGAAATGAATGTATGGGCAATTTTTAGCAAAAAAAAATAAAGAGCGAATTGTATCTCTGCAAATGCTCACGCAAACACAAGATACATGGTTTGCGCAAAACATTAATTTAATAACAGTCGAACAAGTACAATTAGCAACCTTGCACAAAATACTATATCAAGTTGTGCAAGGACTGTTGAAAAAGAAACAACAACGACACTTACAAATTATCCATCCAGAACAGGCAAAGTCAGTACAAGAGAATGTGCTAACGCTTTTAGCTGAATATGATGATTTACTGCGTGATGCAATTCCACTCCCTATCTATATTTTTATTTGGCAAATTTCTTCACTGGAGAGGTTATCTAATTGCAATGAAGTTGTTGATGATGTACTTGATATATTGGAATGGTATTTTATTCACCAAAATGAACAGGTTGAGGCGTTTGACGAAGAAGATCTAGATCATGAGGAAATCATTGACTTATACAAAGATGCGATTGAAGAACAGGATGCAGATGCACAATTTCAGCTTGGAGAATATTATAGTGCAATTGACGGCGAATATTTCCGACCAGAAAAATCAATAAAGTGGTTTGAGTTAGCCGTATCACAAGGAAATGCCGATGCACAATATGCACTTGGTAATTTTTATTTTGAAGGTCTAGGTGTTCAAGAAAACTATAATAGAGCTTTTTTATTGTATGAGGCTGCAGCAAAGCAAGGGCATCCAGATGCTGCAAATAATTTAGCGGATATGTATTTTAACGGTGAGGGAGTACCAGAAAATTTGGTACTTGCGAAGAAGTGGTTCGACTTCGCTGCACAACAAGGTGTGGCAGAGGCTATGTTTACCCTCGGAATTATTTATGAGCAGGGATTAGGAATCGACAAAAATGAGGAGCAAGCATGTAGCTACTATAGAAGATCTGCTGAAGCAGGCTATGTCGAAGCGCAATACAGGCTTGGAGGAATCTATTTAGAGGGACGGTTAGGGCAACCTAAAGATGTGAACCGTGGATTATATTGGTATGAAAAAGCTGCAGAGCAATATCATGTCGATACCTTTTATGATTTGGGCTTTATTTGGAGCCAAGGGTTAACAGGTATACGAAATATTGAAAAGGGTATTCATTGGTTTAAACAGGCTGCTCTTCAAGGAGATTCGGAAGCTAAATTACAATTAGGGCACATATACAATAAAGGAGAAGGAATAGCTAGAAATATTAAAGAGGCTATAAAGTGGTATGGACTTGCAGCAGAAGCAGGAAGTGAGGAAGCTGCAATTTTACTGCAAGAATTGAAAGGAATGTGAGTATTTTTTATTAAAAAATAATAGGTGTTTAGAATCGATTATCAACACTTTTCGGCTAGGTCGTAGGTTTGTTTTTTTGGTGCAATATATAGGTTTATATAACTATATGGAATTGATTGTAAAAATATTAATATAATAAAGCGTAATTACTGCAAACTAAAACAAGGAAAAAATAAGCAAAAAAAAAACAGAGATGATGTAAATTGGCTACCCGAAAGTATTGTGGTAGCTTTTTTGCTGCTTTAGATAATAAGTAAGATAACAGGGACTTTTTATACAATTTAAGGTAAAAAATGTATATTTAAAAATTGACAGCTATTTATAAAATGTATAATGTATATGAGTGATTTTGAAAGAGTAGTCAGTAGCAATAGCAGCTAGTAATAAGGTTACCATTTTTAGCTGATTGTAGCCCGTAACAGAATCAGCGTCATAAAAGGGGATAAATAATAATGGTTAACTACTAACCTGATGGCTTATCACTAAAAGTAGGGGATGAACCTTCCTAAGCTCTTATATTTTTGGTGGACGGAATTAGATTTTTCTCAGCTTTTCAAAAGTACACAGCATGAAAGAGGGTAAATGTGTGATCTTTCAAAAACAGAGAAAGACAACGGCGTTAGATTTAAAGCAATACATTGTAAAAATGGATTTAGCGAATTGCCATTCAATAAAAAAGCAAATTGATTTGCTCAAATTGACAAAGCGAGATTTACAATATTTAAGAGCCTTTCAACCTTTTGTAGAAGGCAGTATTGATAATATTGTTAATCGATTTTATGAAATGATTGGAACTGAACGTAGTTTAGTAGATATTATTAATAGACATAGTTCCGTGGAGAAGCTGAAAATTACATTACGACGTCATATTATTGAAATGTTTAGTGGTACGATTGATGATGAATTTTATCAAAGACGAATTAAAATTGCTAAAGTGCATGTCCATATTGGGCTTAAAACACAATGGTATATTTGTGCGTTCCAAGATTTAACAGCGTCATTTATTGACTTGGTTGAAGAACATGTTAATCATCCAATGGATCAGCTTAATACAATTCGAGCTATCTCAAAAATTTCTAATTTTGAGCAACAATTGGTTTTAGAGGCGTTTGAGCACACAATTGAGCAACATCATGAAAAAATGGAACGTAGAAAAGAAGCGATAGAGCAAGAAATCGTGGAGTCTTCGGAAGGTCTTGCCACAATATCTCATGAAACGAACAATTCATTTCATCGCTTAAGTGGACAATCAGAGGAAATTAAACAACTAGCGAAAAAATCACTTCAAGTGTCGACTATGGCTGAGAGTCAGGCATTAGAAGGTCGTGAACGGTTAAAGAGTCAATCGCAAAATATGAGTAATATTATTTATTCGCTTGATGATATAGCGGAAAATATTGCACAGTTGACAGATATGTCAAAGGAAATGGAATCGATTATGAACGTTGTGACAAATATTGCTAATCAAACGAACTTGTTGGCTTTAAATGCGGCAATAGAAGCGGCTCGTGCTGGAGAAGCGGGCAAAGGCTTTAGTGTTGTTGCAGATGAAGTGAGAAAACTATCGATTCAAACAAAGGAATCTGTCACATCGGTAGCAACGTTACTACATAAAACGAATGAACGGACAGATAAACTTGTTCATTCGCTTAGTAATATTCAAGAAGAGGTAGCCTCTGGTGAGGAAAATATGGTTCAAACGGAAGGACAATTTACTAACATATTAGAAGCTATGACCGAGGCTAAAGACCAAAATGGTCAGATGGAAAAAGAAGTACAAGCAATAGTAGAAGTACTAAGTGAATTAGGTATTGCCTTTAACGAAGTGAAAAACTCAGCTGGAAAACTAGCTAGCTTTGCACAAAATTTAAATTAATTTAGAGAAAAGCAAAAGGCAAAGAAAATTGTTGTTTCCTATTTTGCTACACACTTTAAGGCACAAATAACACTATATTAACTGTTTATATATAATTTCCGTTATGGAGATAAAAGCCTCTAGCGAATATAGGCTATTTGAATATGAAAAAAATGGAGCTGTCCAATGTGCTGGATAGCTCCATTTTTGCTAAATTTGTAAAGGGTTGAACGTAATTTTCGATAAAAAAAGTTTATACTAAATAAAGAACTAAAAATAGGGGCGGTTAATATGAAAACAGTTGTTGTATTAGGTGGCGGAATTACGGGATTGTGTACGATGCATTATTTACAACGCCAAGTTCAGGAGAAAAACTTAGATGTAAAACTTGTACTTGTTGAAAAAAATACATACCTTGGTGGCAAGCTTCACTCTGCATATGAACAAGGATTCATCATGGAAACTGGAGCAGATTCTATTGTAGCGCGTCATAAAGGTGTCATGGAGTTAGTAGAGGAACTAAATTTTGAACAAAATCTTGTGTACAACGAAACAGGTATTTCGTATATTTACACAAATAATGAGCTACATGCCATCCCAGCAGACTCAACGTTCGGTATTCCTATGAGCTTACAATCTCTTGAGGAAAGCACGCTTGTATCAGAGGAAGGTAAAAAAGAAGCATTAAAGGATTTAACAATGCCGAATGAAAGGTTTACAAAGGAAAGCTCGATTGGGGAATTTTTAACGTATTATTTAGGTGAGGAGCTTGTTCAAAACCAAATAGCACCGGTACTTGCAGGTGTATATTCTGGAGATTTAAATCAACTTTCAATTGCTTCCACTTTACCGTATTTAATTGATTACAAAAACGATTACGGTAGTATTATTAAAGGTTTCGATGCAAACAGGGAACAATTTGTGAAAGCCGCTAATAAAAAATTTATTTCATTTAAAAATGGTTTATCATCACTAATTGATCGACTTGAAGAAACGTTAACGGATGTAGAAATTATAAAAGGGATTGCCACTACTAGTGTTAAAAAGCAGGAGAATCTATACGCTGTTACGTTAGCAAACGGTAAAATGATTGAAGCGAATCATGTTGTATTGGCACTGCCAAATGAAGCGGTACAAAGCTTATTACAGGATGAATCTTTGAACGGCTATTTTGAACAATTTAATACTGCATCCGCCATTACGATTTATTTAGGATTTGATGTTCCCGATAATAGATTACCAGCAGATGGAACAGGCTATATTGTGTCACATAATTCGGATGTTATCTGTAATGCAGCAACGTGGACAAGTCGCAAGTGGAAACACACTTCAGCAGAAGGGAAATTACTTGTACGACTTTTTTATAAGAGCATTAACCCTGAGTATGGGAAATTGCGTATGATGTCGGATGAAGAGTTAGCAGTTGTAGCTCTAGAGGACGTAAGAAAAAGCTTGGGGATTGAGGAAAAACCAACTGTAGTTGACGTGACAAAATGGATCGACCAGATGCCGAAGTACGACTTGGCACATCGTGAAGCGTTGCAAGGTCTCTTACGAGAGCTCGAGAAAAACTATCCAAATTTATCAATAGCGGGATGCTCTTATTTTGGGGTAGGCATAGGTGCATGTATTCAAAATGGTAAAAAAATTGGTCAGGAGCTTGTAGAAAAACTATCGTAATTGTTTGATATAAATCAAAATATTATAAATTTCGTAAAAATTATCCTTCGTTCAGTGAAATAGTCTTGACTCTATCGTTCGTAAACGATATGATTCTTTTAATTATTTAAAAAATTCATACTAAATTCTTATCAAGAGAAGCAGAGGGACTGGCCCTATGAAGCTTCAGCAACCAACTTATTGTCAGGTGCTAAATCCAGAAGACCGTGTGTCGAAGATGAGAAGGAAAACAATTACGAAACGTAAAAGCCTTCTTTTTTTATGAAAGAAGGCTTTTTTTATTTTAAAGATTAAGGAAGAGAGGTTAGTTTTATGGGATTGCTTGAAAGGTTAAAAACGCATGTTCTTACAGCGGATGGTGCAATTGGTACGGTTTTATACGGCTATGGCTTGGAGTACTGTCATGAGGAAATGAATGTACAGAGACCTGAATTAATTGAAAAGATTCATAGAGAATATATTGCAGCTGGTGCTGATATTATTCAGACGAATACTTATGGGGCTAATGCCATAAAATTAGCCCGCTATGGGTTGGAGTCTCGTGTACAGCAGTTTAATGAAGCCGCTATAACGATTGCAAAACGTGCAGCGGCAGATGGTGAACAATTTGTCTTAGGTACTATTGGGGGAATCCGTGGTATTCGAAAAAGTGATGCAACGTTAGAGGAAATTTTAGCAACCGTTGATGAGCAGGCAACTGTTTTACTTGCAGGAAATCCTGATGGCCTTTTACTTGAAACATATTATGATTTTGAAGAGCTAACGGCGACTTTAACAATGCTACGAGCTAAAACGAAATTACCGATTATTGCTCAAGTTTCTATGCACGAACCAGGAATATTACAAAATGGAATGAGCTTAAATAGCGCCTTACATAAACTTGAAGCGTTAGGTGCTGATATCGTAGGTGTTAACTGTCGCTTAGGCCCTCACCATACTATCCAAGCATTTGAAGGAGTAGAGCTTCCTGAGAAGGCATTTATGTCAGCGTATCCGAACGCCTCTCTTCTTGATTTGGAGGATGGGCGTGTCGTTTATGAGTCGGAGGCAGATTATTTTGGTCGAGCAGCTGTAGAGCTTCGTGATCAGGGGGTACGTTTAATTGGTGGCTGTTGTGGTACGACTCCAAAGCATATTGCTGCAGCGAAAAAGTACTTAGAGGAGCTATCCCCGGTTGAGGAAAAGTATGCAAAGCCAGAAAAAGTAGAGGTTGTCCGTGAGGCAGAGCCAGCAAATTATGAGCCATTACATGAAAAAGTAAAACGTGAACGCTCGGTTATTGTGGAGTTAGATACACCAAGACATTTAGAAATTGAAGGCTTTATTGAAGGGGCAAAAAAAATATATGAGGCGGGCGCAGATGTAGTCATGATGGCCGATAACTCTCTTGCTTCTCCAAGAATTAGTAATGTCGCAATGGGTGCCTTACTGAAAGAAACGCATGGGGTACGCCCGTTAACCCATATAACATGCCGAGATCGTAATTTAATTGGTCTTCAATCACATTTAATGGGACTAAATGCACTAGGGATTCATGATATTTTAGCAGTTACTGGAGATCCGACAAAGGTAGGCGATTTCCCAGGAGCAACTAGCGTTTATGACGTCTCCTCAATGGAGCTAATCCAATTAATAAAACAGTTAAATGAGGGTGTATCGTTCTCAGGGAAACCGCTTCGTAAAAAGGCGAATTTCTCTGTAGCGGCTGCATTTAATCCTAACGTACGTGTATTAGATCGCGCTGTCTCTCGATTAGAAAAGAAAATTGAACATGGGGCAGATTATTTTATTTCACAGCCTGTTTATTCAAAGGAAAAAATCGTGGAAATTTACGAGGCGACAAAGCATTTAGAAACACCAATTTATATAGGCATTATGCCAGTAACGAGCTATAAAAGTGCAGAGTTCTTACATCATGAAGTGCCAGGCATCAAACTATCTGATGATGCGTTAGCACGTATGAAGGTTTGTGGCGATGATAAGGAACGCGCAACACTAGAAGGAATTGCAATTGCTAAAGAATTAGTAGAAGTAGCAGCGGAATATTTCAATGGTATTTACCTCATCACACCATTTTTACGCTACGATATGACGCTAGAATTAATGAAATTTATTGAGCAATTGGATGAACAGAAAAAAGGGGTAAGTATAAATGGCTAAGCACATAATTGAAGAGCAACTAGAGAAACGAATATTAATTCTTGATGGCGCAATGGGAACAATGCTACAAAATGAAAATTTATCGGCAGAGGATTTTGGCGGCGAGGAATATGATGGCTGTAATGAAAATCTTGTGCTAACTAGACCAGATGTGCTTGAAAAGGTTCATAGCAAATATTTAGAGGCTGGAGCAGATATTATTTGTACAAATACATTTGGAGGTACACCACTTGTATTAAATGAATATGATCTAGGTGCGAAGGCAGAAGAAATTAACAAACGTGCTGTAGAAATTGCTCGCAAAGTAGTAGATGAGTTTTCAACATCCGATTGGCCACGTTTTGTAGCGGGAGCTATGGGACCAACTACAAAAACCTTATCGGTTACAGGTGGTATTACATTTGATGAGTTAGAGGAAAACTTCTATGTTCAAGCAAAGGCATTAATCGAAGCCGGAGCGGACGTTCTGTTGCTAGAAACTAGTCAGGATATGTTGAATGTTAAGGCAGGAACATTGGGGATATCTCGTGCTTTTAAGGCAACTGAAAAAGAGCTTCCCGTGATGATATCTGGAACAATTGAACCGATGGGAACGACACTGGCCGGTCAAACAATTGATGCTTTTTACATTTCCATCGAGCATATTAAGCCATTGTCAGTTGGCTTAAACTGTGCGACTGGACCAGAGTTTATGACTGATCATATTCGTTCACTAGCAGAGCTTTCAACAGGCTATATTAGCTGTTACCCGAATGCAGGCTTACCGGATGAGGAAGGCTGCTATCATGAGTCCCCTGAATCATTGTCACAAAAGCTAAAAGGCTTTGCGGAAAAGGGCTGGCTAAATATTGTCGGAGGTTGCTGCGGTACAACGCCAGCACATATTGCAGCTATCCGAGAGGTGCTAAAGGACAAAAAGCCTCGCCAATTACCAGATGCTACACATGGTCATGTAGTATCAGGAATAGAGCCATTAGTGTATGACGACTCTATGCGTCCATTATTTATTGGAGAACGGACAAATGTCATCGGCTCTCGTAAGTTTAAAAATTTAATTATTGATGGGAAGTTTGAGGAAGCAGCAGAAATCGCGCGTGCTCAGGTGAAAAATGGAGCACATGTGATCGATATTTGTTTAGCAAATCCTGACCGCGATGAATTAGCGGATATGCGTGGCTTTATGCAGGAGGTTGTAAAAAAAGTAAAAGTACCTCTTGTGATCGATTCGACAGATGAAAAAGTAATTGAGGAAGCACTTAAGTTTTCTCAAGGGAAGGCTATCATTAATTCTATTAACTTAGAGGATGGCGAAGAGCGTTTTGACGCAGTTCTACCGTTAGTGAAAAAATATGGTGCCTCTTTAGTTGTAGGTACAATTGATGAGCAAGGCATGGCAGTTGATCGACATCGCAAGCTAGAAATTGCTGAACGTTCATATAAATTGTTAACAGAAAAATGGGGAATTGCTCCTGAAGATATTATTTTTGATCCATTAATGTTCCCAGTAGGTACAGGAGATGAGCAGTATATAGGCTCGGCACTTGAAACGGTAGAAGGAATTCGCCTTATTAAAGAAAAAATGCCACGTACATTAACGGTGCTCGGGGTAAGTAATATTTCATTCGGATTACCACCAGTAGGTCGTGAAGTACTGAATGCCGTATATTTATATCACTGTACACAGGCTGGTTTAGATTATGCAATTGTTAATACGGAGAAGCTAGAACGTTATGCATCCATTCCTGAGGAGGAAATTAAGCTAGCAAATGATTTACTCTTTAATACGAATGATGAAACTTTAGCTGTCTTCACAGATTTCTATCGTGATAAAAAGAAAGAAAAAACAGAGGAGGATATTCCGAAAACAGTAGAAGGTCGCTTAGCCTACTATATTTTAGAGGGTACAAAGGAAGGGCTTATTGAAGATTTAGATGCGGCTCGTGAAATTTTCGAAACACCACTTGAGATTATTAATGGGCCTTTAATGGATGGAATGGCAGAGGTTGGCCGTTTATTTAACGATAATCAGCTGATCGTAGCAGAGGTATTACAATCAGCAGGGGTTATGAAGGCAGCAGTAGCCCATTTAGAGCAATTTATGGAGAAAAGTGAAGAGAGTGCTGGTAAGGGTAAAATGGTACTTGCTACTGTAAAGGGCGATGTGCATGATATTGGGAAAAACCTTGTCGATATTATTTTAAGTAATAATGGCTTTAAGGTCATTGATCTGGGTATTAAAGTAACGCCTGCCCAATTAATAGAAGCGATTCGCAAGGAGAAGCCAGATTTCATCGGGCTTTCAGGCTTACTTGTAAAATCAGCACAGCAAATGGTTATTACAGCTCAGGATTTCAAAGAAGCGGGAATTGACGTACCTATTTTAGTAGGGGGAGCAGCATTATCCCGTCGCTTTACTGAAACAAAAATTGCTGGCGAATATAATGGACCTGTCATTTATTCAAAGGATGCGATGCAAGGATTAGAGCAGGCAAATCGGCTAATGGGGACAGATACACGTGCAGATTTCTTAGCTGAAATTAAGGAATCTCGTGAAAAACGCTTAGAGGCAGACGAAAAAAGAGCGGCTCGCCCTGTAAAAGAAGTAATTATAAAGCCTGTGCGTACAGTAAAGGAAGCGTCTGTCTTTCTTCCAGCTGATTTGCGACGCCATGTAAAGAGAGACTATGCTGTTTCGCATTTATATCCATATGTTAATATGCGGACATTACTTGGACATCACCTAGGTTTAAAGGGTCAAGTACAGCAGCTGCTTGATGCGGGCGATGAAAGGGCAACAGAGTTAAAAGATTTAGTCGACGAATATTTACAAAGTGACCAATTGAAGCCGTCGGGTGTGTATCAGTTTTTCCCTGCTCAAGCAGATGGGGATGATGTAGTCGTTTATGATCCAGCAGATAGCAAAACAGAAATTGAACGATTTACCTTCCCTCGTCAGCAAGTTGAACCGTTTTTATGTCTTGCAGATTTCCTGAAAACAGTAGAAAGCGGTGAAATGGACTATATTGCCTTAATGGTGGTAACAGCAGGACAAGGAGTTATGGCGCAGGCTCGTCAGCTAAAAGAGGAAGGGAAATTCCTCGAAAGTCATGCATTACAATCTACAGCCCTTGAGCTAGCGGAAGGTTTCGCGGAACGTATGCACCAAGAAATTCGTGACCAGTGGGGCTTCCCAGATGCGACAGATTTTACAATGCGTGATCGTTTCGCGGCTAAATATCAAGGACAGCGCTTTTCATTCGGCTATCCAGCATGTCCGAACCTAGAGGATCAAGAGAAATTGTTTGGCTTATTAAAACCGGAGGACATTGGTGTGCATTTAACCGAAGGCTTTATGATGGAGCCAGAAGCGTCTGTTTCAGCAATTGTCTTTGCACATCCTGATGCTCGATATTTTAATGTGTAATGCTTGAAAAAGTAGTAAAATCTTATGTAATAGTAGCAATTATGCCGAGGCGTAATTGATGGTTGGGACGTGAGCATGCTGATTCGATTCATGGAAGAGAAAGATTTACCCGAGATTTTAAATATTTACAATGACATTATTTTAACGAGCAAAGCTGTTTATCGATATGAAACACAATCATTAGAAGAAAAAAAACAATGGTTCAAGGAGCAGCAAATGCTCGATAATCCATTGCTTGTCTTTGACGAGAATGGCACAGTAGCCGGCTTTGCAACATATAGTCAGTTCCGTCCATATCCAGGTTATAAGCACACAATGGAGCACTCTGTATATGTGCATAAGGATCATTACCAAAAGGGGATAGCGTCACAATTAATGCAAGAGCTAATTCGAACTGCCAAAGAGCAAGGTGTGAAGACACTCATAGCGGGCATTGATGGTGAAAACATCGGAAGTATTAAAGTACATGAAAAACTAGGTTTTGAATATGCAGGTACAATTAAAAATGCAGGCTATAAATTTGAACAGTGGCTAGATCTTGTATTTTACCAGCTACAGTTAACTGGACCAAAAGCGTAGAGAGGGTATGGCATGTCACATTTGCGATGAAAGTAAGTTGATTGGAGTGGAAGCTGGACGTTCCTAGGAAAGCGCCCAGACGGAACGGAAATCAACCACACGTTATGGTGATGAGCCATATTCATTTATAATTATTTTCTCTGCAGGCAAGATAAAAGGGTATGACAAATGTCATATCCTTTTTATGATGTTTGCTTCTGTTGCTGATTATACTCTTGTTTTATGATGAGGTCATAAGGAAAAAGGAAACGAGGGAGTAAAAACAATGGCAACAGATAAAGAAAAAACAAAAAAACTGCGCCAGGATGTAGCACCATTTGCGAAGTCTGACACAGCTAAAAGTATTTTTCAAATGGTGAATACGATTATACCTTTAATCGCCCTATGGGTAGCTGGTTATATGTTAGTGGATGTTTCACCATGGTTAACAGTTGGGTTAAGTGTAATTTCTGCTGGATTTGTCGTACGAACTTTTATTATTTTCCATGATTGTACACACGGTTCATTTTTCAAAAGTAAAAAAGCAAACGACTGGGTTGGTTTTGTAACTGGAGTGTTAACATCATTCCCATATGAAAAATGGAAACGTGAGCATACAATTCACCACGCAACTAGCTCGAACTTAGATAAGCGTGGTATCGGTGATATTGATATGATGACAGTGGAAGAATTTTTACAAGCATCTAAAGGGCAACGTTTATGGTATCGTTTTTACCGTAATCCATTCGTAATGTTTGGCTTAGGTCCGCTATTTATGGTGTTAATTTTAAACCGTCGTAATCGAAATGACGCTAAACAGAAAGAACGTTTTAACACTTATCTAACAAATGTAGTTATCACGGGAATCTGTGTTGCCTTAATTTACTTTATGGGGTGGCAAGCATTTTTATTAGTGCATGTAGTAACATTGTTTGTTGCTGCTTCTCTTGGCATTTGGTTATTTTTTATCCAACATACGTATGAAGATTCTTATTTTGAGCATGACTCAGAGTGGGATTATGTAAAGGCTGCTGTTGAAGGTAGCTCGTATTATAAATTACCAAAGCTATTACAATGGGTTACAGGCAATATTGGTTTCCACCATGTACATCATTTAGCACCACGTGTACCGAACTATAATCTTGAAAAGGCGCATAATGACATACCGCCATTACACACGGCAACGACTATTACGTTACGTACAAGCCTAGAATCATTACGCTATAAGTTATACGATGAGGATCAAGGCAAGTTTGTAACCTTTAAAGAAGTTAATGAAATAATCAAACGAAAAGCAAGAAGCAGTATTGCTGCTTAGTAGAATTTTTTCAGCCATCTCTTCGAAGGGATGGCTGTTTTACGTAAATAAAACATATATTGTGAATGAAGCAATTGATATGTAATTTACAGCTGTCATGGTTAAAACCATGTACAGGCATAAAATTAATTTTCTTGTTATAATAAGGGAAAAGTAGGAAAGAGCGTGAGATTATAATGAGGAAATGGCACAGTATTATTCCGAATAGTCCAATGCTCAGTATATATTTATGGATTATTTTCTGTTTCCTACCGTTTTTCTTCATTTTTAGAAAATCATCCTATATAGAAATATCAGTAGGTATTACATTTTTAATGCTATATTTTATTTTCTATCGGTTTTCCATGAATTCGAAAAACGGTCTTGTTTATATGTGGATTAGCTTTGAAATGGTCATTAATATCGTTATGACCATATTATATGGCTATGTGTATTTATCGATTTTCACAGCTTTCTTCATTGGAAATATTCGTAAACCTGTTGGCTTCTATATTATATATGGACTACATATTGGCTTTACGGTTATCTCTACAGGTGTTGGCTTTTTCGTTGAGCTACACTTATTTTTATCACAACTACCATTTGTTGTTTTAACGATTCTAGCGGTTGTGCTACTTCCACTAACGATTTATGCAAAAAATAAACGCGAAAATTTAGAGGGGCAGCTTGAGACTGCTAATGAACGAATAGCTGAGTTAATTGTTTTTGAGGAACGCCAACGTATTGCACGGGATTTACATGATACTCTCGGCCAAAAGTTATCGATGATAGGCTTAAAAAGTGACTTAGCTTCAAGATTAATTGAACGTGATCCACAGCAAGCTCTAACAGAGATTAAGGATATTCGTCAAACGGCAAGTATCGCATTAAAAGAGGTACGTGAATTAGTATCGGATATGCGAACAGCTAGGTTTGAGGATGAGATTATGCGTATTTCTCAAATATTAAAGGCTGCTGAAATGGAGTTTGTATTTGAAGGTGATAAAGATACTTTGCAAGTTCCACCACTTGTGGAAAATGTATTATCCATGTGCTTAAAAGAGGCAGTTAATAATGTTGTTAAGCATAGTGGTGCTACAAAATGCGAAATTGCTTTCCATCAAAATTTTAAGGAAGTATATTTAGTTGTTCGTGATAACGGGCAAGGAATCACCAAAAAACAAGCTTGGAAAACGGGTAATGGCTTAAAGGGAATGCGAGAACGGTTAGAGTTTATAAACGGTTCTTTTAAAATCGAAAGTGAAGAGGGCACTACATTAACAGTGTCGATTCCAGTGGCGATTACGCATCAGAAGGTCAAAGAAAACCTGAAGAACATATAGAAAAGAGGATTGCGACATGATACGAATTGTAATTGCTGAAGATCAGGGTATGCTACTAGGCGCACTGCGTTCATTACTTAGTATGGAGGATGATATGGAGGTCGTTGGATTAGCAAAAAATGGTGAAGAAGCATTGGCGCTTGTTGAAGAGCATCAGCCTGATATTTGTATTATGGATATTGAAATGCCTGTGAAAACGGGATTGGATGCTGCCGAAGAACTGCATTGCACAGGTTCTGATTGTAAAGTGATTATATTAACGACATTTGCAAGGCCGGGTTATTTTGAACGTGCAAGAAAATCCAGCGTTCGTGGTTATTTACTAAAGGATAGTCCGATAGAAGAATTGGTCAGTGCCATTCGTACAATTATGGACGGCAAAAGAATATATGCGCCTGAACTCGTTGATTTTGTCTATGAGGATGATAGTGAAAATCCTTTAACTGACCGAGAGAGCCAAGTACTGACACTTGTTGCAGAGGGAAAGACGACAAAAGAAATTGCTGCAGAATTATTTTTATCAGCAGGGACTGTTCGTAATTACATTTCCACTATTTTAGAAAAATTAAATGTTGGGAATCGTATTGAAGCCATTGCCCGCTTTAAAGAAAAAGGATGGAATAAATAAATACCTTAAGAAACTATCATGAATATCCTTATACCTAAGCGAAAGTATGGGTAAAAGTAGACAAAAGGCATTGAATCATTTAAATTCAGTGCCTTTTGTCATTAAAAAAATATATTAGCATATTGTATATTTAGACTACTAATGATAAAATTTAGAAAACAGTAATCATTTTAATGGGAAGGATGGAAATAATTATGAATAAAATTATGAAAGTAACTTCAACAGCATTATTAGCAACAACATTTGTCGTTACTAGCGCATATCCTTCAGCCGTTTTTGCTGCAAGCAACGATACGGTTGATCCAGTAGTTGAGACAGAGACATCTATCCCATTACAAAGTAATATGGATCTAGCTGTTCAGGCGGCATTAGTCGGTCCTGAAATTAAAAAATTAAATGTACTAGGTCATGAATTTAATGTAAAACCAGCTTCTATTTCGAAAAAGAATGATCTAACAGTTGTAAATGGGCAAATATCCCATCACTTAAGCTGGCGTCCGGATGATCAATTATACTACCGTATTGATATAGAAAATGGAGAAGTAAAGCAAGTAGAGATTAAAATTGACCGTGGAGGTTGGACAAGTTTATCTGCTCCATTTCTTGCTACATTAGCAGAGAAGAATGATATCCCGGTTACGCTTGAAATGATACAAGAACTTGGGCAAAAATTAGGTAGTTTTATTGATGGTAAATGGGAGCATGCAGCAGAAGCAATTGTTTCAACTATTGCTTTACATGTTGAATAATATAAAACTTTAATCAGTGGGGGGCTTTTTTCATCCTCACTGATTATTTTTATGACAAGCAGAGTTTGTAAATCCACAACTAAAGCCAGAAGCTCATTCAATTAAGCTTCTGGCTTCTTTATGGGGGACCTTATTTTTTACGTTTTGTTAAACGTCCAAGAACGAATGCACCTGCTGCAACAGCGAGGACTGTGTTCGTTTTTTTCGTAAATACTTGTTTTGTAACAAGATTAAGATTTTGAGGACGCTCTGCTAAACGGCGCATAAAGTAGCCGTACCAATCTTCGCCGAATGGTACATATACACAGAAGTTATAGCCTTCTTTTGCAAGCTCTTTTTGCATATCTGTACGGAAGCCGTAAAGCATCTGGAATTCGAATTTATCAAGTGGAATATTATTATCAGCTACAAATCGTTTTACATGTGCAATAACATTATGGTCATGTGTTGCGATGGACGTAAATTTACCATGTAGTAAATGATATTCGATTAACTCGATGAAATTTAAATCAATATCTAATTTATCTTGGAAAGCAACCTCTGCAGGCTCTTTATAAGCACCTTTTACGATACGAAGGCGATAGTCGTTGAATTTTTCGATATCGTCCTTAGCGCGGTAAAAGTAAGATTGGATAACAGTACCTACATTATTAAACGTTTTGGATAACTCTTCGACCATATCAAAGGATGTTTGTAAACGACCGTAGTCTTCCATGTCAAAGTTAACGAATATATCATATGCTGCTGCTTTTTCTACAATTTCATATAAATTATCGTAGCAAAAATCAACATCAATATCTAAACCTAATTGAGATGGCTTTAACGAAATATGTGCATCAACGCCGTTTTCATGAATAGCCTCAATAACAGCAAGGATTTGTTCTTTAGCTTTTATTGCTTCTTCTTCAGTTGAAACAAATTCCCCTAGATTATCTACTGTGCAAGAGATTTTATGTGCGTTAAGCTCTTTGATGCTCGCAATCGTTTCTTCAATATTTGTACCAGCTACTACACTTTGTGCTCCTAATTTTAGTCCGTATTTTTTTGCAGCACTATTTAATAGTTGGTTTTCAGATAAATGGATGAAAAAATCGCGTAATAACATGGTCATTCTCCTCACTGCATTTCTTTTTTTTCTATATTATAGCACAATTTAGAAAATAAATATTGTTTTTACTATAATGATTATTTCCCTTCCAGTATTTGCATGCGCTCATTAAAAAGTGCAGGATAGCTTAAAAAACCTATCATTATGCTAGATAATGTCGCTGCTGTTAGCAGGGCGAAAATGATTAACAGTTGGAATTGCACCGCTTGAATAGGATCTGCTCCGCCAATTATTTGACCACTCATCATACCTGGTAATTGAACAAGACCAATTGTTTTTTGGCTTTCAATTGTAGGAATCATACTAGCCTTTATCGCATCCATTAGCTGTCGATGAATAGCCTGTTTTGGTGTGCCGCCTAGCGATAAAATTAACTCAATTTCGTTCTGATGACTTGCAATTTCCGATGTAAAACGATTTAAAAATAGAACCGATAATACCATTGAATTACCAATCATCATGCCGCTAATTGGAATAATATACTGCGCTGTTGCAGGTACAATATCAAAACCAAGCAATACTCCTTGCGTAACAAATTCTACAACAATAAGAGTTAGTGCTATTTTCCATGTAATACCTTTAATACCTTGCCCTTTTTTACGAGCATTTAGTGTTGCTACTGTAATCATTAAAGTAACCATAAGGAAAATATAAATATAGCTTTGAGCATCAAAGACAAATTTTAAAATGTACCCGACGGCAAGTAGTTGAATAATAGAACGAATAGTAGCGATGAGTGTATCTTTTTCAAGTCCTAGCTTTAAGGTTTTTGACAGTAGGAGAGGAATTAAAACAAAAATTAACGTTAAGGAAAGAGAAGTATACGTCATACATTCACCCCCTGTACAAATTCAGCGACACGTGGATTTTTAGGTGCGTTAAGTAAGGAGCTTTTTCCTGTTTCAATTAGTTCTCCGTCCATCATGACCCAAGTGTAGTGTCCGATTGTCAGCGCTTGCTGTAAATTATGAGTGATCCAAATGATTGTGACATTAAACTTTTTATTGATTGTAGCAATAAGTGTCTCAATTTCCTGCACGGATTGACGATCTAGTGCAGATGTGATTTCATCTAGCAATAAAATGGAGGACTGATTAATAAGCGTTCTTGCAATAGAGACTTTCTGTCGTTGTCCACCGGATAATTTATTCGTAGGGCTTTGTAAAAAGCTTTGATCGAGTCCGACGTCTTGTAAATATTGGATAGCTTCTTGCTCTGTAAGCTTTTTTCCTTGTAAGGAACGAGGGAGTGCAAGATTGTCAAATACAGTTCCTTCTATCATAGGGGCCGCTTGCAGAGCCATACTCACATACCTTCTTAAAGCGGTTGGCTCGTACGTAGAAATGTCTTGATTATCAATTAATATTTGACCATCTGTAGGAGATGATAGTCCATTGCACAATTTAAGTAGAGTTGTTTTGCCAGCACCTGAAGGACCGACTAATGTAGTAATTTTTCCTTTTGGGAATGAACCAGTAATCGATTTTATGATCATCTTGTCATTCGATGAAAAAGTGACCTGTTGAAAGTGAATGGCAGGCTCATATGAAGTATTCATAAAGTTAAAACTCCTTTATACTAATAGGTAAAATAACTGTAGCATGAAACAAAGGGAAGCTAAAGTTATTTAACGATTTACAAGTAATGGATAAAACGGGGTGAATCACTAAGTGTTGTGGATAGGTTTTTTTAAAACGGCTACTATGTAAATAAGTTGATTGGAGTGGAAACTGTGCGACTCCTTGGGGATTAGCAATTAAGGAACGAAGGCTAAAACCATCACGTTCTGTGATAACGCCTTCGTGACCAACATCGTGTTGGCCCAAGCGGCTCATCGGACGCCCCTAGGAAAGCGCCCAGTCGGAACGGAAATCAACTACACGTTTTGTTGATGATCCTAGATTAATGTAGGGGGATAGAGAATGGATATATTATATGTAGATACTTTAACATATGCACAAGGCACTATGTATATCATTGCCTCAGATGATGGACTAGTATATATCGGAACACCAAATGCACCATTCGAAGAGGTGGAAGTGTGGGCGGAAAAACCATTTAAAGGCTATCGCTTCGAAGAGAATAAAGAAAAGTTACAGCAATATGTTAAGCAATTAACAGCTTATTTTAATAAAGAGCTCACTGAATTTGATGTGCCAGTACATGTTAAAGGGACAGCATTTCAACTAGCAGTATGGGATGCACTGAAGGAGCTACCATATGGTACAACGACAACGTACTCAGACATTGCACACCGAATTGGTAATTCGAAAGCAGTAAGAGCTGTAGGCAGTGCAATCGGTGCCAACCCGATATTAGCAATTATCCCTTGTCATCGTGTAATTGGAAAAGATGGTAAGCTAACAGGCTTTCGTAGTGGACTAGCTATGAAAGAATTTTTACTAGAGCTAGAGAAAGCGTAAAAAAGAATCTGCATACCTTTTGGGAAACAGCTCGCCGAAGGATTGCAGATTTTTGTTTTTTGTATTAAAGAAGTCGAAGATCATTAAATACTATACATGTTCCTCTTGAACATTATTATTTGTTTTACCGAAATGAGTTAAACGATGGGCAAATGTTTCTCCTCGCACGGCAGAGCCTTTGAAGATATCCTGAAACTCATAAGCCGGAGCACCGTGTTCGATGACGTCTAGGCCAGTGACTTCTTCTTCAGCAGAAACTCGTAATGGCACAATTGCTTTTATAATAAGTAAACCAGCTGCTACTGAAACGCTAACCCAGGCGATGGTAGCAATAACCCCAATGGCTTGCACTCCTAATTGGCCGAAACCTCCTCCATAAAATAATCCTTGACCACCAATATCAAACAAGCCAACTGCTAGAGTACCCCAAATACCACAGATACCATGGACAGCGATCGCACCAACAGGATCATCGACTTTTAATTTCCATTCAATAAAGCGGACGCCTTCGACCAATAAGGGAGCAGCAATTAATCCAATAATGAGTGAACCGACTATACTAACATTAGCGGCACCAGCAGTAATACTTACAAGTCCTGCTAAAGCACCGTTTAATGTGAGTGAGCCATCGATATGACCATATCGAAATTTCGTATAAATGGCTGTAACCACAACTCCAGCAGCAGCAGCGAAAAATGTATTTGCGATTACGCTCGGAACAAGTTTAGGATCAGCAGCTAATGTTGAGGCACCATTGAAGCCAAACCAACCAAACCAAAGTAAAAATACGCCTAAAGCTCCTAATGGAATACTATGTCCTGTAATAATGTTAACACGACCATTTTCATATTTACCTAGACGAGGACCGACCATTACCGCAGCTACAAATGCCGCCACTGCACCTGTTAAATGTACAACGGTAGATCCAGCGAAGTCGATAAAACCGAGATTTGTTAACCATCCATGACCACTCCAAACCCAATGACCAACAACAGGATAAACAAGTGACGACATGAGAATAATTACACCAATATAAGCAAAAATATTAGTACGTTCTGCTACTGCTCCGGATAAAATCGTTGCTCCAGTTGCTGCAAACATTGATTGGAAAATAAAGAAGGAGAGATTATCTACACCATTTAAGGCAAAGCCACTTGTACCGAAGATACCGCCAACTGAATCACCAAACATAATAGCGTAACCACAGAGAAAATAGATAATGCCACCAAGTGAAATAGTTAGGAAGTTTTTCATAATAATATTGACTGCATTTTTTGACCGTGTAAAGCCCACTTCAACCATCGCAAATCCTGCGTGCATAAAGAAGACTAAAATTGTACCGAGCATCATCCAAACTAAATTTATTGATAATGTTATTTCATCCATATATATCGCCCCCTTATTCTACAGCAATTGATCCGACTTCTTTTGTACGGATACGAATTGCTTGTTCTATTGGATAAATGAAGATTTTACCATCTCCAACCTTGCCGGTTGCTGCCTTTCGTAATAAAACTTCAACAATGGGATCTACTTTTTCATCATCAATAATCATTTCTAATTTCAACTTCGGTAAAAATTCAATTTCGTATGTATTTCCGCGAAATAAACCTGTACGCCCTAATTGACGACCACAACCAGCAATTTCTGTAACACTGAGCCCTGCGATACCTTCCTGTGCAAGTCCGTCTCTGACAGCGCCGAAAACTTCAGGGCGGATGATTGCTTCTATTTTTTTCATTAATATCAGCTCCTTGAGTAAATTTAATTTACATGTTAAAACGCTATGAAAAACTGCGCAATATTTTTCTGAATGTTCATGTCAGGTTTTATTACATGGTATACTTCGTCTTTCGTAATAGTTTGCTGAAAAGGTTTTTAAAAGGGGAATGAAAGCGGTACTAAAAATTGTGTCTAAAATGTGTACGATTCGAAATTTTCTAATTATTCATGTAAGGAAATCTAACATTAAAGTGAGAGGATGTAATACGCAAGAATTTGGATATATAGTGTATACTAGGACTAATTATCAAAGCGGAAGAAGGGGTTTCTTGTGAGATCAAACTATGCAGATGATAGCTTAGCGCTACACACGGACTTGTACCAAATCAATATGGCAGAATCGTATTGGGCTGATGGTATACATAATAGAAAAGCAGTTTTCGAACTATATTTTAGAAAATTACCTTTTGGCAATGGTTATGCAATTTTTGCGGGGTTAGAGAGAATTCTTGAATATTTACGTGATTTTCGTTTTACTGATTCGGACATAGCGTATTTACGTGAAGAGGTTGGTTATAAAGAGGATTTTATCGAGTATTTAAAAAATATTCGCTTTACAGGGGATATGTATTCAATGGTGGAAGGAGAAACTGTTTTCGCTAATGAACCAATTATCCGCATTGAAGCACCTTTAGTGGAAGCGCAACTAATTGAAACCGCATTACTTAACATTGTGAATTACCAAACCTTAATTGCAACAAAGGCTAGTCGTATTAAACAAATTATAAAAAATGAAGTGGCAATGGAGTTCGGTACACGACGTGCTCAGGAGATGGACGCAGCAATTTGGGGAACGCGTGCGGCGTTTATTGGTGGTTTTGCTTCAACTAGTAATGTTCGAGCAGGTAAACTCTTTAATATACCAGTATCAGGTACACATGCACATGCACTTGTACAGGCCTATAAAAATGATTATGATGCATTTCACTCCTATGCAAAACGTCATCGTGATTGCGTATTCCTTGTAGATACTTACAATACGTTAAAATCGGGTGTGCCAACAGCGATTCAAGTGGCTAAAGAGCTTGGTGACAAAATTAATTTTATTGGAATTCGTTTAGACAGTGGGGATATAGCTTTCTTGTCAAAAGAAGCACGTCGTATGTTAGATGAGGCAGGCTTCCAGAACGCTAAAATTATCGTATCAAATGACTTAGATGAATACACGATCTTAAACTTAAAGGCTCAAGGTGCAAAAGTTGATGTGTGGGGAATTGGTACAAAGCTCATTACTGCATATGACCAACCAGCTTTAGGGGCTGTTTATAAAATGGTCGCTATTGAAAATAACGATGGGCAGTTAGAAGATACGATAAAAATTTCAGCGAATGCTGAAAAGGTAACGACGCCAGGTCTTAAAAATGTATATCGCATTATTGATAGAAAGAATGGTAAGGCCGAGGGAGATTACATTACGATGCAAGATGAAAATCCTCAATCAGAGAAAAAAATTAAAATGTTCCACCCTGTTCATACATTCGTATCAAAATTTGTAACGAACTTTGAAGCTAAGGATTTACATCATCATGTGATTAAAAATGGTGAAATACATTATCAAAATCCTACTTTGGAAGAAATGCGCGATTATGCAGCAAATAATTTAGAGTTGTTATGGGATGAATATAAACGTGCCATGAATCCTGAGGAATACCCAGTCGATTTAAGCCAAAAATGCTGGAATAATAAAATGCGTAATATTGAAGAAGTAAGCGAAATGGTCAATCGATTGTAAATCGTAAGGAGTGAAAGACAAAATGACATTACAGCAAGAAATCATTAAGGAATTACGTGTATTACCTACTATTAATGCGCAGGAAGAGATTCGCAAATCTATTGATTTTTTAAAGGAATATGCGCGTCGCTATAGCTTTGTAAAGGGATTTGTTCTAGGGATATCAGGTGGTCAAGACTCCACGTTAACCGGAAAATTAACGCAGCTTGCGGTGGACGAATTAAATGCCGAAGTGGGAGAAGCGAAGTACTCATTTTGGGCTGTTCGTTTACCATATGGTGTGCAAGCAGATGAAAAGGACTGTCAGGATGCGATTGACTATATAAAACCTTCGAAAACTTATACGGTCAACATTAAAGATGCAGTCGATGCAAGTGTTAGAGCCTTAACGAATGCAGGTATTGAACTAAGCGATTTTGCCAAAGGGAACGAAAAGGCACGTGAGCGAATGAAGGTGCAGTATTCTATTGCTGCTATGAATAATGCTGTTGTGCTAGGGACCGATCATGCTGCGGAGGCAATTACAGGTTTTTATACAAAATTTGGGGATGGTGGTGCGGATTTAATGCCAATCTTCCGTCTCAACAAGCGTCAGGGTAAGCAGTTACTAGCTGCGCTTGATTGCCCGGAGCACTTATATTTAAAGGTACCAACTGCGGATTTAGAGGAAGATCGTCCTTCATTACCAGATGAAGTAGCTCTCGGTTTAACGTATGACCAAATTGATGATTATTTGGAGGGGAAGGAAATCCCTGTAGATGCTCGTAAAACATTAGAAGGGCATTATTTACGTTCACAGCACAAACGTCACATGCCAATTACAATATTTGATGATTTTTGGAAGTAATTTATAGCTATCAACATAGCGTGGGGTTGATTTCCGTTCCGGCTGGGCGCTTTCCTGGGGGCGTCCGATGAGCCGCTTCACTCGCGTTGCTCGCTCCAGGGTCTCGGGCCAACACGAGGTTGGTCACGAAGGCGTTATCACAGGACGTGATGGTTTTAGCCTTCGTTCCTCTAATCGCTAATCCCCAAGGAGTCGCCCAGCCTCCACTCCAATCAACCTATATAATGGAATACGTTTTAGTAAATGTTATTTCCAACTTTTGGTGATTAATATATAAATATTTGGGAAAAGAGCTATAAGAAAAAGTGAGAAACACTTTTTCTTATAGCTCTTTTCTCTCTTTTTTAAGCAATTTGGTTCTGTATTATTAAGTTCAAGCATATAATGTCGATATATATACCTACAAAGTTGATAAAAAGTAAAGGAGGATAATTATATATGAGGACTTCTAGAGTAAGTTCGACGACTAGTAGTATATTTCGTAACGAGCAACAGTATTTACATGCTGGGGATTTAAGTCATAATTTCGGACAAAATCCGAAGAAACAGTTTAAAAACAGTTTGCTAAAGAATAAAGATAAAAAGCATTTAAGTAACACGAGACAAATCCAGCAGCAACGTCCAAATAAAGTAGCAGCTAGTTTTGTGGACAATGCTTACGATTTACAAATACGCAATGAACTAAATGAAACTGCCGTTAAGCTAAGTCTTGTCAGCAAGCAAAAGAAGCTTCTCAATAGTTACCGTTCTTCTATATAACATCATAAATTCGAACTCTCTACGTCATTCAGGATGTAGGGAGTTTTTTATTGTGATGAAAACCAAAATGGTGTCAATAAAATCTTTACGAATTGTGAGGCACTTTGAATAAGGGTCAAGCGCCCGGTCGGAACGGAATCACCCCCTCGTTTTGCTGAAGAGCCATTAATAGGACTATAATTTCATTGACCTTGAATGTAAGGTGTAAAAAATGGAAATTATATATTCTTTATTCAAAATATTTGAAGTCAAGATGTTCAATGAATATTCAAGGTAATTTTTCCAATACTTCACAGCGATTTTTAACTTATTTCACAACTTACCTGTAAAGTATGTAATAGAAACAGAAAAAAAGAAATATTGGGGGAAGCAATTGTGAAAAAAATATGGTTACCTTCACTTGCAGCATTACTTTTACTCGCGGCGTGTGGTACAGAAAAAGATCAAGTTAAGAAAGAAGAGTCTAAGCAAGAGGTTACAACAAGTGAAGCAGAAGCAAAGGATAAATCTAAACAAGTCGCTTCTTTAGTGGATCCACGTTTACAAGAGCCAAAAGAAGGTACAATGTGTGAAATGTGTAATATGAAAGTGTATTTGAAGGATGAAGATATGGGTGAATTCTCTACTCAAGCAATAAAAGAGGATGGAACAATTGCCTTTTATGATGACATCGGCTGTTTAGTAAATGCCGAGGTTGCAAATAATGAAAAGAACGAAAAATTTGTACGTGATCATATCACAAAAGATTGGGTAAAGGTTGAAGATGTAACAATCGTTAAAACCGATCTAAAATCTCCAATGAACTGGGGTTATATTTACTTCACCAATAAAGCTGATGCAGACAAATACATCGCCGACAATCCAACTGCACATGTAGAGGAATTACAAAAAATTAAAGACGATGCATTAGAGCGTCGTAAAAAGAAAATGAAAGAAAAAGCTGAAAAAGAAGCCAAAGGTGAATCTGATTCTATGCATATGGAAGAAAAGAAACCTGATGGTCATGGTCATTAATCGAATGGGCTAGGGGGAATCCTCTAGTCTTTTCGTGCTGAACTGGGAGGTAAGGATTGGTGAAAAAAATAGGGTTTGCCTTATTGTTTTTTCTATTCATGAGTCAGACAGTGTATGCCGATTTCGATGTACAGGAGGCCATTAATGCAGCAAAACCAGGTGAGGTCGTTCATATTCCTGCTGGTCGTTACGAAGGTAATTTTATTGTGACAAAACCGATAACGCTACAAGGTGAAGAGGGAACGGAACTTATCGGTGAAAGTGACAACCCCACGCTCCGAATTGAAAATACTGCTAATGTCACTGTTGAAAATATAACGTTATCAGGGAAAAATAAAGCGATCGTTGCTAGTACTGTAGATGGACTTGAGCTACGTAAGTTACAAATGAAAGATGTTCATACGGGTGTCCATATACAACACTCCAAAAATGTACGTATACAAGATATCGATGTGACCGGTATCAAAGGTCATTATTCCCAAAAAGGTAATGGGGTGGCTGTTTTTAAGAGTGAGGACATCACTATCGAAGGCAATACTGTTGAGCAAGTGCAGGACGGAATTTATATAGAAGAGGTCAAGCGTATTGTTGTTCAACATAATAAGGTAACGAGCAGTCGTTACGGTACGCATTTTATGTATACAAGTGATGCTAAAGCACTTTTCAATACATATGCTCAGAATGTGACTGGCCTTATGATTATGATGACAACAGACATATTCCTTGAGAATAATATAGTAGCTAATCATTTTGATTTTAATGGCTACGGTATGCTGCTGTTTGATGTACAGCAGGCCAAAATTAAACATAACACGATCAAAAATAACCGAACTGGTGTGGCAATGCAGAAAAGTTCAAATATCCGAATTGAAACAAATGATTTTCAAATGAACCAAACAGCCATTGAAGGTACAAAGGTAAGTGACGGCACAATGGCTAGTAGTAATAACTTTACAGGTAACATTTTAACGGCGCGCTCCGATAAGCAAGGCTTTCAACTAGTAAGTAATTATTATGATGATTATTCAGGGATTGACTTAAAAGACAATGGTATAGGTGATATTCCATATGTGGCTGTGTCGAGCTTTGGTCAATGGATGGTACGCCAACCTGTTTATCAATATTTCGTGGCATCTCCAAGCGTCATTTTACTAACATCGCTGGATCAGCAAATCAATAAAATCGAAAAGAACATGCTTGTTGATAATACTCCAAAATTGGCGGTGAAGCATGTGAACGAGAAGAACAAGATAAATGTGGTGCAAATGCTAGTAGGCTTATTCTTGACAGTAAGTAGTTTATGGCTATGGAAAAGAGGAATAACAGAATGAAAAAATGGATGATGATTGTAATGCTATGTTGTGGTGTGTTGATGGGGTGTAGTGAAAAAACATATGAGCCTCGTGAAATAGTTAGTGAAACCGATGTTTGTAAAATATGCAATATGAGTATAGTTCATAATTCATATGCTGGTCAGATTGCATTGAAAAATGGTGATTATGAAATTTTTGATGACATCGGCTGTCTAATGGAATATATAGAAGCAAATGGAGAAGACGAGGTTGGGGCAGCTTTTATTAAAGATGCAGCAAAAAATGAATGGATTGACGTTTTTAATGCTGTTTATGTATATAACAAGGATTATTGGACTCCTATGAATTATGGGGTAGTTGCGCTCGATTCGAAGGAAGCGGCACAGGAGTGGATGACTACAGAGGGAGAAGGTCAGCTGCTTGCCTATAAGGATTTACACGATTTTAAATGGGGGATCCATAAGTGATGTATAGCATGCTTATTAAACTAGAATTAAGGCAAATGCTCAGAAGTCGTTGGATGCAACTTGTAGGCTTACTTTTCACATTCGTTTTTACAGCTATCATTGTCATTCAGCAAATGGCGTTACCGGATGTAGAGGGCTTTACGCGACAAACAGCCTCGTTTTTAAATGTATTGTTGTTTTTATTGCCTCTATTTATTTTAACGATTGGTAGTATGAGTATTGCTGGTGATGTGGAATCAGGCTGGTTTTCATTATTAAAGACATATCCGATGACGCGTAGGCAATATATTGCAGGAAAGTATATTGCCTCTGTGCTTGCCTTTTTATTAGTCGTCGTCGTGGCGTTTGGCGTAATTTTAGCGCTTGGTGGATTTCTTGGCGGAGTTCGTTTGCCAGTTATTTTCATTATTCTAACTTTGCTATGTATCTTCATTTTTGTGTCATTGGCCATTGCTGTGGGAGCCTTTGCAAAAACAAGATTATTTGCACTGTCGTTATCACTTGTATTTTGGTCCATTTTTTTATTACTAATCTCTTACGCTTTAATGGCTATTGGGACGATCGTGGCGGGGCATATTCTTCAAAAACTGACGATTATAGCGATACATATTAATCCTGTGGAGTGGCTGCGCTTTGGTTACTTTATTTTTACAGATCAGGCTAGTGTGCTTGGACCAGCGTTTTATAAAGTAACGCAGTTTTATTCGTCACCACTAGGTTACGCAGTATACGCAGCTGTGACATTACTTTGGATAGTATGTCCGCTAGCTTACACTAGCTTCCTTTTAAAGAAAGGGGAAAGAAGATGATGTTATTAGAAACAAAGAAGTTATCGAATATCTATGATAATAATAGAGGTCTTCATGAAGCCTCCTTTTCTTTACAGGCGGGGCGTATTTTAGCGCTTGTAGGAGGAAATGGTGCTGGAAAGAGTACTTTAATTCGCTTGCTAACTGGGCAAGAAAAGCAAAAATCAGGAGAAATAATATGGCATAAACCACAAGCTATTCGATATATGCCTGACGATGTGGACTTTCCGTCTATGTTAACAGCTGCAGAAATTTTGCAGCTACTTGCCTCTTTAAAGAAAATTGGTAAAAAGGAGCAGGAAGATGTACTGAGACGCGTCGCTTTATGGGATGTTCGAAAGCAAAAAGTAAAGCATTTTTCAAAGGGGATGCGACAACGGCTTAATCTCGCTCAAAGTTTACTTGGTGAGGGCTCTTTGCTTATTTTAGATGAGCCTACGAATGGTCTTGATCCTTTTTGGATTGCAGAGCTGAAAAAAATGATGTTAGAGGAAAAAGCAAGGGGCCGTACTGTGATTTTTTCTACGCATTTGCTTGCTTTTGCGGAGGAAGTAGCGGACGATGTGTTAGTTTTACATGAAGGAAACATACTTATTTCTGGTGAATTAAAGGAAATATTTTTACAAGAAAATTCATCTTCGTTAGAGAATTTATGGTTAAAAAAATTAAATCTGTAACATTTTGATAGATAATGACGTTATACTAAAAGATAGGTTTGTTTGAATTGTATTCAGAACAAGCCTATCTTTTTCATGCTGAAGTATTATTATTTTTCTCGCTAAGTACTCGAGTTATAGGGATGAAGCAATAGATGAACGTTTCGTACTAATTGTGTTACTAAACATATTTCGTTATTCTTAAAGAAGTTATCATGCAATTCAAACAATTGCTGAAAATGAAATAGGAGGTTTTTTGATTTATGAATTCACAAATACAAGATGTATTAGAAAATATAGAAGAAGTAATGATAGGCAAAAGAGAGGTTGCAGAGCTCAGCATAGTAGCTTTGCTGGCAAGAGGACATGTCTTGCTTGAGGACGTACCAGGTGTCGGTAAAACAATGATGGTGCGAGCGCTGGCAAAATCCTTTGATGCACAGTTTAAAAGGATTCAGTTTACACCTGATTTATTACCGTCTGATGTTGTAGGAGTATCTATTTATAATCCAAAAACGTTGGAATTTGAGTTTCGACCTGGTCCGATCATGGGTGACGTAATTTTAGCTGATGAAATTAACCGTACATCTCCAAAAACACAATCTGCTTTACTTGAGGCGATGGAGGAAGCATCTGTCACGATTGATGGTAAAACCTTAACAATTAATCAACCCTTTTTCGTTATGGCCACTCAAAATCCAATTGAGCATGAAGGAACATATCCGTTACCAGAAGCACAGCTGGATCGATTCTTACTAAAAATAAAAATGGGTTATCCTTCAAGAGGGCAAGAAGTGGAAATTCTTCGTCGTGCTGAACATGGTAAACCAATTGAAAAAATTGAAGCGGTGTTAACAGTTGCGCAATTAAATGAATTGCAGGAGCTTGTACAGGGTGTGTATGTTGAAAATTCGGTCAAAAACTATATGGTCGAATTAGCGACTCAAACAAGGGAAAATAGTTATGTATATTTAGGTGTGAGTCCTCGTGCAACGATTGCTTTAATGAAAGCATCACAAGCTTATGCATTTATAAAGGGACGTAGTTATGTTACTCCTGATGATGTTCAATATTTAGTGCCATTTGTTTTTAGCCATCGTTTAGTACTAAAACCAGATGCCCGTTATGATAACGTAACGGCAGAGGAAATTATTGCGCGTATTATTGCGAAAACACCTGTGCCGACAAAGAGGTTTGCAGAGTAATGAAGAAATGGAAAGCTTTAATTGAGAAAAGTAAACATTTCTTATTAGTATCTTTGTTAATGATCATAACGTTTTGTTATGCCATGTTCCAAGGTGGGTTTGTCAGTTGGTTTGTATTTTTTACAGTTAGTCCGTTTTTGTTATACGCAGTTATTTTCTTACTAGTAAAAGAAGATATTTTACTAGTGGAACGCAAAATTGAACCCTCTCATGTTGAGAGTGGACAATCTGCTAAGGTTACAATTACGGTAGAACGAAAAACACGTTTTCCGTTTGCTTATATGATGATGGAGGAACTTGTGAACAGTGAAGCCCTTGTTCAATCGAGGGTGCAAGGAACGAATAGCATTATGTTCGTTGGCTTCAGGAAAAAATTTAGCTGGGATTACGTGTTGGAAAATATGTCCCGTGGCGAGCATCGTTACTTAGGTGTTAATATTGTTTTCTGTGATTTTTTTGGCTGGGCAAAAAAGCGAGTTGCGGCAGAAAAGGAACAAGTCATTTTAGTTTACCCGAGAGTACGCGAGATGAGGTATGCCGCGCTTCAAACAAAATTTGATGTTGGTACAATGATGTCACCTTATTCAATTGTTAAGGATACATCTATGGCTGTTGGCTTACGTGAGTATGTTCCAGGTGACCGTTTTTCGTGGATTCACTGGAAATCATTTGCGAAAACACAAACATTGCAATCTAAGGAATTTGAAGATCGACAATCACAGGAATTAATGTTGGTACTCCATGCTGGAAAATCTCCGTTATTTGAAGAAAAAATTGAGCTTGTAGCTTCGATGCTACAAACAATTGTCGGAGAACGTGGAGATATTTCATTTGTTTCAGCTGGTTCGAAAACGAAGGTGTTTCCGATTATCCAAGGTAATAAGCAGCTAGATCAAGTAATGTATCATTTAGCTGCTATAAAACCTGCTGAAACGGTCAAATTTCAATTACGAGATCAGCAAGTGTTTAAGCATGTTGCAACATTACTGTATGTTACGAGTGAAGTATCAGATGAATTACTTCATTCTCTAGCGAATATGGTGAAAAGCTGTATTTGTTTTGTAGTAGCTGAGCAACCACCAATGCAAACAGAATTGGCGAAGCGTTATAGGCAAATTCAAGTTGTACATGTAAATCCAACAGATTATTACCATCTGTTCACGGAGGTGATAAAGCCGTGAAAAAATCACTAGGAAATTTTATAGAATTATCAATAGCTTACGTAATAATTTTTCTAATTTTACGTGAATGGCTTACTCCTGTAATGCAGCTGACAAATACAGGAGTGATTCATTTGTTTTTAGTATTTATCGGTCTAGCATTGATACTCAGCTTATTTCAAGTACATCCATTATTGTCGGGATTAGTGAAATTTGGTTATATTACTTGGTTTATAGTGTTTGTTTATAGTGAAAGTCCCTTTTTTTCAGGACAGACAATACCATTTTTAATGCATGAATGGAAATGGAATATGACGACCATTCTTTCGGGCGATTTTGGACAAGTATCGGATTCATTTAGAACGGTGCTATTCCTTGCGCTTATTTGGATGTTAATATACCTAATTCATCACTGGATAACTGTGCGGAAAAATATATTCTATTTCTTCGCGTTAACTGTATTCTTTATTGCCACACTAGATACGTTTAGCGACTATGATGGAAAGGTAGCAATTGTTAAAGTACTTGTGCTTGGATTAATAATGACAGGCTTGCTTTTTGTTAAAAGCTTATGGCTTCAAACAGATGCACCAAGCAATGTAATAGGAAAGTGGAAACTAGTTATTCCGATGATCGTTTCGGTAATGCTTGTTAGTTCAGTGGCATTCTTTTTACCTAAGACAGGACCGACTTGGGCTGATCCAGTGCCTTTTATTAAAGGGGTTGCAGGGCAAGGGGACTTTGGAACAGGTGCAAAAACAGCTGGCTACAGCGAGGATGATAGTCGATTAGGAGGACCGTTTCAAGGTGATAATACACTAATTTTTACTGCGGCTTCTCGTGATCGCCATTATTGGCGTATAGATACAAAGGATACTTATACTTCGAAGGGCTGGATTCTTTCGGAGGGGAACTTTGGCAAAAATGTTTACCAAACCAATACCCCTATCCAAACTTCGTTACAAGTTGGATCTCCAGAAAAAGAACGTCAAAGTCAAATAGACATGGCTACTCCAATGCCATTTTTATTGCAAACGTATGGCATGATATCTGTTTCTGCCCAAGATTCACCGCTGTTTATTCAGGATGAACGCACTGAAAAAATAGCAATAGAACAACAGAACGGTGAATCGAAATTATTGTCTAACTATACGATTTCTTATAGTGAGCCAGAATATAGCATGAGTCAGCTTCAAATGTCTAAAACATCCACATTAGAAACATTAGACCCTTCCTTTAATCGTTTTTTACAATTGCCAAATACACTTCCGCCACGTGTAGTGAATTTAGCGAATGAAATCACACATGATAAGGCTTCGGTATATGATCAAATAAAAGCAGTTGAAAGTTATTTTTCATCTCATGGCTTTAGATACGATAAAAAAGAAGTAGCAATTCCGGCTGAGGGGCAAGATTATGTTGATCAGTTTTTATTTGATACTAAAGTTGGCTACTGTGATAATTTCTCAACATCAATGGTTGTCCTCTTACGTTCGGCGGGGATACCCGCACGTTGGGTGAAAGGCTTTGCACCGGGCAAGCCTGGTCGAATAACAGACGGTTTACAGGAGTATCAAGTTACAAATGATAATGCACACTCATGGGTCGAAGCGTATGTACCTGGAACAGGCTGGATGGAGTTTGAACCGACAATTGGATTTTCTAGAAATATGAATATCAATTATGATATTGAGCAAGACACTCCTCAGCAGGAGCAAGTGCTGCAGCCTGAAAAAAAACAAGAGCAACCAAAGAAGGAAGAGCAAGAGCCGAAGAAAGAAACATCTAGCTCAACGTCGTTTAGTTTTGATTCTGTTTGGACATGGATGAAAAAGCTTACTTATGTATGGATTGTTCTAGGCATTTTGATGATCATCGGTGGCATTGCTTTGTTTATGCAACGTAAAACGTGGATACCTAAAATGCAAGTACGAGCATTTCGTAAAAAAGAAGCGGACTGGACAAATTTTGATGCTTCATATCATGTTTTAACAAAGCAATTATCTCGTATTGGGTTACGCCGGAAAGATGGCGAAACATTACGTGCATTTGCTATAAGAGTAGATGAGTCGCTAGAGACAGAAGAGATGCAAAAACTGACTGCTGTATATGAACAACATATTTATGGCAAAGATAAACAAGAGATTGATTTTATGAAACTGAAAGAAAGTTGGGAAAATTTAATCAATCGCACTATCAGTTGATTTTGATGGGTACAAAGAGTAAAATGAAAAAAATTATATATGATGAGGATTGCTTTCATATAAGTTCGATAATAAGGTTCGGATGTTTCTACGAAATCACCGTAAATGATTTCTCTATGAAGGTGAATGTTTTGGTTAGGTGAGAACGTTAGTAAATCACTTTACTTTGCTACGCATTCGCCTTTATAAATTAAGAGCTTATGAACGCGTAGGAAGTTTTTACTTTCATACGCGTTTTTCTTTGAACATATGAAAAGTCCTTTAAAAATAGTAGAAGAGGTGGAAATTTTGTCAGCAAACCCTTTATTAGAGCAAGAAAAAGTAGTTGTTCTTGATTTCGGTAGCCAATTTAACCAATTGATTACGCGTCGTATCCGTGAATTTGGTGTTTTCAGTGAGTTACATCCTCATACGATTACAGCAGAAGAAATTAAAGGTATGAACGCAGCAGGTATTATCTTTTCAGGTGGTCCAAACTCAGTTTATGACGAAAATGCCTTTCATGTAGATCCAGCTATTTTCGAATTAGGCTTACCAATTCTAGGTATTTGCTATGGTATGCAATTAATGGCACATACGCAAGGCGGTAAAGTTGAAGGTGCTGAAACACGTGAATATGGTAAAGCGGAAATTAAAGTAACAGCTTCAAACAAGTTATTCGGTAACTTACCAACTGAACAAATCGTTTGGATGAGCCACGGTGACCATGTAACAGAAGTACCTGCTGGTTTTGAAGTAATCGCAACAAGTGCTGCTTGCCCGATCTCTGCAATGGCAAATGTAGAACGTAAACTATATGCAGTACAATTCCACCCAGAAGTACGTCACTCTGTATACGGTAACGACTTATTACGTCAGTTCGTATTCGACATTTGTGGAGCAAAAGGCGATTGGTCAATGGCAAACTTCATTGAGCTTGAAATCGCAAAAATCCGCGAAATAGTAGGCGACAAAAAAGTATTATGTGCACTTTCTGGCGGTGTAGACTCATCAGTTGTTGCTGTTCTAATTCATAAAGCAATTGGCGATCAACTAACTTGTATGTTCGTTGACCACAACTTAAACCGTAAAGGTGAAGTTGAGCAAGTTATGAAAACATTCACAGAAGACTTCGACATGAATTTGATTAAAATTGATGCACGTCAACGTTTCATGGATAAACTTGCAGGCGTTTCTGATCCAGAGCAAAAACGTAAAATTATCGGTAACGAATTTATTTACGTATTCGATGAAGAAGCAGCTAAACTCGAAGGAATGGACTTCCTAGCACAAGGTACGCTTTACACAGATATCATTGAATCTGGAACATCAACTGCACAAACTATTAAATCTCACCATAACGTTGGTGGTCTTCCAGAAGACATGCAATTCCAATTAATTGAGCCACTTAACACATTATTTAAAGACGAAGTGCGCGCACTAGGATTAGAGCTTGGCCTTGACGAAAAAATCGTTTGGCGTCAACCATTCCCAGGCCCAGGTCTAGGTATCCGTGTACTTGGTGAAGTAACAGAAGAAAAATTAGAAATCGTACGCGAATCTGATTTCATCCTACGTGAGGAAATTGCAAAAGCTGGTCTTGATCGCGACATCTGGCAATACTTCACGGTATTACCTGACATCCGTTCAGTTGGCGTAATGGGCGATGCACGTACGTATGACTACGCAATCGGTATCCGTGCGGTAACATCTATCGACGGTATGACTTCTGACTGGGCACGTATTCCTTGGGATGTATTAGAGAAAATCTCTGTCCGCCTAGTAAACGAAGTAAAACATGTTAACCGCGTACTGTACGATATTACATCTAAGCCACCTGCAACTATTGAGTGGGAATAATCCCCTTGTTTGATTTCAAAAAAGCTAGTCTGATTTTTTCAGACTAGCTTTTTATTTCTTTTTTAAGCATTAAAAATAAGAAAAGTACACCAATTTCTACGATTAACGAGACAAAAACAATATTTAAGTGGAAGAAAATTACACTTATCGAAACAGCTATACAAATAAATATTGAACTATATCGATAATTTTTTGATTGATAAAAGAATGAATAGGGTAACAAATGTGCACCGTAAATAATTGCATATACAGGTAAGACCCACATAGGTGCTTTAATTAATAGAAGAATACAAATAATTAAATATAAAATTTGATTGTTTGTTGCAATCAATAGTCCATTAATCAATGGATTTTCTTTATAAAATAAATCAACATTTAATATCTTGGCACAAAGAATTGAAACAGGAAACAGCAATGCACCACAAGATAAAATACCAATATTTTTTATCATTAAATCTAAAGGCAGCAATGTGATTATTGTGATAACTCCCCAAATAAATATTGAGGCCATTATAAAAGGAAGCCCCTTCTTTTGTTTCTGAGCAATATCGTTTAATAGTACTTGTAAGCTAGTATTGAGGTTCATTTCAGTCTCCTTAATTTTTAAGCGATCTATTCAAACTATCCGCTATTTTTTTATTTTCATATTTTGAGAAAAAATAAAATCCGATGATATGACCAATCAACGTTATCACTAAAATTAGCAATAAATAAGGTTTGATAATTGCAAATACTTTCAGTGAAAAAAGATATACACTTCCTATGCAACAGAAAAAATTCAAAAAAGTACTAATAGTAATTTTAGATGTTACTTTTAATGTTGAGTAGTTCCACAAATAAGGATAAGCTATACCAAATACAATCCCCATCAGAATACTAATACCGATTAAATTCCAAATGTAAAGAAAGTTGACTGTTTCTTGGTGAAGATTAAAAATAGTAATTAAGAAAACAATCCAAATCAACCCCAAAAATGAAACGTATAAAAAGCTATTTTTTAAGTCTTGTATCATAACAATTTCTCCTTAATAGATTTTGCATAATGTCTACTGACAATATACTTATTTTGTTGTTTTGTAATAACTTCTAATCTAGCGTGACTCCCCGAAGCAAATGAGCGTATTTGATTCAAATTCAAAATCATTGAATTATTGATTCTAACTAATCCGACTGATTCCAAGTAAGATAACTCTTTTAAAATCTTATTCAGCAATAGCTCTGTACCATCTATTAAAAAGACTTTGGTAAAATGACCAGATGCTTCAATTGCTTCGATGTCATTGAGTTGAATCATAACCTGACGATTTGTTTTGAAATCTGTTGCGCTTAAAGTTATAGATTTAAAAAAATGCTGTTCAATTGTAGAAAGCAATTCTTTATTCGATGGATTACTGATAATCTCAATTTCAGAAGATGATTGATTGTTTTTCCAAATGTAGTTGAATTTCATGTGGATCTCCTTTCTGTTTTAATCGTAGCAACACTTCTCAGAACTTACGATGATTTTTCGTTTTGTTGCAAAAATAATAGGCTTTGTTACAATGTTGATTCAGTAAATTTAAAGCTACAATTTTCACACCATCAAAAAACTTAAAGATTTTCAATTGGTGTTTAACTTCTTTCAGCAAATGTTTTCTGTAGCGAAAGCGGCTACAGAAGTCTCCCACCTCTAAAGCTGGTGGGATGAATGTGGGTTTAAGTAACTTTTCAGCGGGAGTGTGTATACCCGCTGAAAGAAATTAAAATGACTGTATGTTTTTATGGAATTAAGAGTTGAGAAAATAGAGGATGTTAAGCTGCCATATATAACAGTTCTTGAATTTCTTTCTTTAAGGATAATGCTTTCGAAGCGTTAGGTATAGTAAACTAATGAATATAATTAGGACTCTATGTCGTTGTTTAGTTTAGGAGGGACGGAAATGGAAAAAAATATAGCGATGATTCACACACTTGCTATTGGTATGCCGAAAGAATTGCATTATAGTAATGGGCACTCAATGATTACAGGGATTGAAAAACGAAAAATACAAGAAGTATATTTGTCCGCTCGTGGATTTGAGGGGGACGATGTAGCAGATAAAAAACATCATGGTGGTCCTGACCGTGCCGTTTGTTTATATCCTGCGGAGCATTACATACAATGGGAACAGGAACTTGGTAAACCGTTGCCGATAGCAGCGTTCGGTGAAAACTTAACTGTAACGAATATGTTGGAAGCGGATATTTGTATTGGCGATATTTATAAAATAGGTGATGCTGTCATCCAAGTTACCCAAGGACGTGTACCTTGTAGTACGATTGATAAATATACCGAGGCGAACATATTACTCAAACGTTTAATTGAAACAGGTTATACGGGCTTCCTTGCTCGTGTACTGGAAGAAGGGACAATCTGTGCAGATTCAAAAATTGAATTAGTGGAAAAGCACCCTGAACGTATTTCGGTTTTACATTGCAACGAAGTGTATTTTAAAAACAAAGACGCACTTGCGATGAAACGTATACAAGCAGTTGATGCATTAGCGGAAGATTGGAAACAAAAATTAGAAAAAAGAATTCAGCTCTTGCAAAGTAAAGTGATGAATTAAACATATGTTGATCAAGGGAGCTCTCCTTGGAATCGCTGTAATCAATTATGCCTCGGCATAATTGCGTCCGGAATCGGTTTTGTGCTTAGGCCGGCAGATGTTTTTTTGCTACAGCGGATGTTTGGACACCTGCTGAAATAAGTTAAAATCCTCTAGAATTCAAATGGATCCTAGGGGATTTTTTATTTTATAACTATCGATAAAACGTTCAGCCTTGACCTACTTATGCAACGATTTTTTTAAATGTGAACATTAAATAAGGATTTTACACGAACTTTCGTGTAAATTTTATAAAAAATGTTCGGAAATAGGGTTGAAATCTGAAAAGTGAAATGATATATTGCGATTGTAAATTAAATATGTCGTCGTATAATGTCGGGGATAAGGCCCGTGAGTTTCTACCAAGTTACCGTAAATAACTTGACTACGATTTTAGTTATATATACCAATGTATAGACACTAATTGATTTCACGCTATAGTAATGGTGATGAAATGTATCGTAGACATGCGACTAGTAGAGTAGTCAGCGTGTTTTTTTTGTTTTCGATATTGAAGACGACCATACGGAGGATTTCTTTAAAATGAAAAAGTATTTCATGTTCGATGAATTAGGAACTAATTATCGCCGCGAAATAATAGGTGGTATTACTACATTCCTTGCTATGGCTTACATTTTAGCTGTTAACCCTGGTATGTTAGAAAATGCAGGAATGGATAAAGGTGCTGTATTCGTAGCTACAGCATTAGCAGCTGCAGTCGGTTCTCTGATTATGGGTATTTTCGCTAAATTCCCAATTTCCCTTGCTCCTGGTATGGGCTTAAACGCATTCTTCGCTTTCACTGTAGTTGGAGCGTATGGTATTCCATGGCAGACTGGTTTAACGGGTGTTTTCTTCTCAGGTGTTATCTTTATCATTCTTTCGTTAACAGGTATTCGTGAAACAGTAATTAATGCAATTCCAGTACAACTTAAATATGCAGTTTCAGCAGGTATTGGTTTATTTATAACATTTGTTGGCTTACAAGGAGCGGGCATTATAACAGATAGCAAAGCTACATTGGTGACTTTAGGAACATTCACTGGTCCAACTTTACTAGCTGTATTCGGGATTGTACTTTCAATTATTCTTATTATTAAACTACGTAGTATTGGTATTTTCTTAGGGATGGTTATAACAGCAATCGTTGGTATGATTACAGGTGTCATTGCACCTCCTACAGCAGTTGTTTCAGCAATTCCAAGTGTGGATTCTACATTTATGGTAGCTTTAAAACCAATTTTCCATGACTTTGATTCATTATTAAACGTTAAATTTTTAGTAGTTGTCTTAACATTCTTGTTTGTAGATTTCTTTGATACAGCAGGTACTTTAATGGCAGTTGCGACACAAGCAGGATTAGTAAAAGATAATAAATTACCACGTGCAAGCCGTGCATTGATGGCTGATGCTCTTGCAACAACAATTGGTTCTTTATTTGGTACATCAACAACTACAGCATACGTTGAATCAACTTCTGGTGTAGCAGCAGGTGCTCGTTCAGGTTTCTCTGCTGTTGTAACTGCAATACTATTCCTGGTAGCATTATTCTTCTCACCATTACTCGCTGTGGTAACTCCAGCAGTAACAGCGCCAGCGCTAGTCATTGTAGGTGTTCTGATGGTATCTTCATTACGTTTAATTGATTGGGATAAATTCGAAATTGCAGTACCTGCTTTCTTTACAGTAATCATGATGCCTCTGGGTTACTCAATTGCTACTGGTATTGCAATAGGCTTTGTCTTCTATCCAATAACAATGCTTTTAGCGGGTCGTAAAAAAGAAATTCACCCTATGATGTACGGATTATTCTTTGTCTTCCTTGCATACTTTATCTGGGTACGCTAATTATTAATACACAAATCGAAATATAAACAGCACCTGCAATTGTTAGAAAACAACTAACGATTGCAGGTGCTTTTCTTATTGGAGAATTTAAAGCCAGTTTATATAATAAAACAATCTTAATGGTAATTAAGCTGCATAAATTCTTCTGGAGAAAAAGGGGAGCAATTAATGAGAGAAATCAGAGCAAGTTAAAATAATCGGAAAGGGCGTTCTTGTAGAGACACTTTTCAATAGAAGCATATAAGAGTTTTGTGGTGAAGTTGATTTATATATTATAGAAGAAACTCTTTTTATATCTTTCATCAGGTATACAAACACCCGCTGAAAGAAGTTAAAGCCTCCGGACGCATTTATGCCGAGGCACAATTGATTTATTTAGAATAGTTTTACTTTAATAATTCACTTGCAAACTTAATATTAAGGTGATATATTTATAAACGTTGTTACGAAACAAACAACAATTTAAAAAATACAAACATGAATGGTTGACATAGAGTTAACAACATGTTAAAGTATAGAAAGTCACTTAAATGTGACGAACTAATGAACCTTGAAAACTGAACAAGCAAAACGTAATCAATAAAGTTTTTAGTAGCTAACCTCGAGTTAGTGAACGAAACAAAATTTTGGACATCAAACATGATGCCAGCAAAACAATTTGAGCTAATC
>NZ_BAAFHO010000020.1:0-76917 GCF_054665055.1 Lysinibacillus sp. CTST325
TAGCACTTTCATTTCCATTTAAGTAACGCTCAACTGCTTGTAATTTATCTTCTACAGTATATTTAGCCATAGAAAAACTGCACCTCCAATTGTTAGATGTGTCTAACAATTGGGGTGCAGTTCAATTTTCGTGGAGTTTTATTCTTTAACAAGCCATTATTAATAAAAATGCTCTTCACATGAATAAACACTTGTGAAACGGTTCATATTAAGAGCGGAATCACTTATTAATCTAAAATGATTAGGAGGATGTAGAATGAGTAGTCAAACACCCAAAGACCAGGAATCTCAGGAAAGTCCGCCACAACTGTATAGGGTGAGCTTCTAAAATCTTAAGGAATCGGTGAGGCAGAGGATATTCTGTTTTGCTGTATCTTAAGAAGAAGCAAAAACCGATACAGATCAAATCAAATAGAAATAAGTGTTCTTGGGATCCAGATTTTTTCTGGGTCCTTTTGATTTTGTATTAATTGCCCTAAAGAAGATAAACTGATTAATTTTCATTTTATAGAAGAATTTGACTATTCAAGAAAACTGTATTACTCTAAGTATGACAGATTTCTGTTTGGTGATAAGCAATACAGATGGGAGGGATAAAATGAATATTCATTTAGATCCAAGCAGTGAATTACAGCTCTATAAACAGTTAGCGAATCAGTTAATTGAGTTAATTGCTAAGGGAAAGCTAAAAAATGGTGACACATTACCTTCAGTCCGTTCAATGGCTTCGGATTTGGGTATTAATGTAAGCACCGTTAGTAAGAGCTATCATGAACTTGAAGAAAAAGGGTTAATCGAATTAAAGCCGAAAGCAAAGGCAATCATTATCGGTGTTCAAAAAAAAGAACTGGAAGAGACGGAAGTTGAAAAAGTAGAAAATGCATTAAAACCAATTATGGCAGAGGCATTTGCACGTGGTCTCGAAAAAGATCAGATGACAAGTTTGTTTCATCGAATTCTAAAACAATGGAAGTAGGGGAAATATGCTTTTTATATTAAGCATCTTTATCTTTGTAGGTGTACTGGAAACGTTAACACCGTATTTGGCAAGAAAAACAACTGTGTTTGGTGTTTCAATTCCAGAACCTTATGTGCAACATCAGCAATTACGTATATTAAAAAAACACTACAGCATGATGGTCGGGAGCATAGCAGTTGCATTTCTGATAGGCCAAAATTCACTTCTATTAACATCCATTCAGGAAGAGACATTTGTTATATTATCCTCTATCTTGCTTTATGTTTTACTGCTCATATCAGCTGGACTTTATATGTTTTACCATATAAAAACAAAAAAACTAAAAAAACAAGAAAATTGGGAAGCGCATGTAAAAACTGTTTATGTGATGGATTTATCTCTAAGAGATCGAGATGAAGTACTCTCTCCTACATTTTTCGCATTACCAATTATTATCACTTTAGCATTGATTACCTTTACCTATATGAATTACACTACCATCCCGGATGTATTTGCTACCCATTGGAATGCGGCAGGTGAGGTAGACGGTTGGACTGAAAAAACATGGCTATCAATTATTGAAATGCCACTTATTTTACTAGGGACACAAATTAGCAGTTTCATCATCAGTATAGGTATGAAAAGTGCCAAAATACAATTGAGTGCACAGGCGAAAGAAGCTTCAGCCAATAGGGAGCTTACACAGCGTAAATATGGCAGCTGGTATTTAGCGGCGATTAATTATAGTATGACCATTCTTTTTGTTGTTTTACATTACACGACAGTAATTTTAAAAAATCAAACAGCTCCATACTTCTTCCCGCTTATTATCGTTTTTATGATCGTCTCTTTAGGGGGACTTACCCTTTTCATTTGGAAGTTAAGTAAAAGTAATGAGCGCTTTGCAGATTTACATACAAACGAAACAGCTGCAGCCGATGATCGATATTGGAAATGGGGTATTGTTTACATCAATAAAAATGATCCTTCACTATTAGTACAAAAGAAATACGGCGTTGGTTGGACTGTGAATATGGCGAATAAATGGAGCTATTTCATTTTACTTGTACTATTTTTGCCAATCTTGTTAGTCATTTTTATATAGAGGAGAGATTTTATGAAAAAACTATTAATTTTATGTTGTGCACTCTTATTATTAGCGGCATGCGGTCAGAAGGAAGACAACACAAAAGGGAAAGAGACGAAAGGGGACAATAAAATGAATGAACAGCTAGTAGGAAAATGGGAAGGGAATATTGAGATACCAAACGGAGCACTTCCAATTATCGTTGAATTGCAGAAGGATAGCGGGAAATTATCAGTACCAGCGCAAGGATTATCCAATTATCCATTTAAAAGCATTAAATATAATGGTGATCAAGTGAATGTTTCAATCAACTTAAATGGCTCGGTAGTTGAAATTAACGGCACATTAAAAGATGGGCAAATTGAAGCAACGTTCCAACAAAATGATGGCAAACTTCCACTTGTCTTAAAGCCATTCAAAGAGCAACCAGTTACGTATGAAACGTTAAAGATTCCTGTTAAAGATGGTGAGTTAACAGTGGCTCTTCAAAAGGCAAACAAGGAGCCATCTCCAGTAGCGCTTATTATAGCAGGCTCTGGTCCAACTGATAAGGATGGAAATTCAGCAATAGCTGGTAAAAATGACAGCTTAAAAATGATTGCGGAAGGGTTAGCAAAAGACGGTATTACTACTGTTCGCTATGATAAACGTGGACTTGGCGATAATCAGTCTCTTTTAACTAAGGAAGAGGATATCACGATTGACCAATACGTAGATGACGCAGTTCAAGTGATTAATACTCTTTTAGCCGATAAAGCATATTCGAGTGTTCATATTATAGGACATAGCGAAGGCTCACTGATCGGTTTACTAGCAGCACAAAAAACAAAAGTAGAGTCCTTTGTTTCTATAGCAGGCACTGGTAGACCAGCAGATGAAATTTTGTTAGAGCAATTAAAAGGTCAATTATCGCCAGAGCTTCTAAAAGAATCAACAGATGCACTTGCATCCTTGAAAAAAGGCGAGCTAGTGAAGAACGTTTCTCCAGATTTACAATCACTCTTCCGTTCTTCCGTTCAACCGTATATGATTTCATGGTTAAAATATAACCCTGCAAGTGAGTTAGCAAAAGTGAATCGCCGAGTTTTAATTCTTCAAGGAACAACCGATTTACAAGTAGTTGCAACGGATGCGGAAGCCTTAAAGAAAGGTAAATCAGATGCCAAGCTTGTATATATGGACGGAATGAATCATGTGTTAAAAAATGCTCCAGCAGATCGCGAGAAAAATATAGCGACGTATTCAGACCCATCATTACCACTTCATAAAGAACTGCTGCCAGCCATTCAGCAATTTATTCTAAATGAAAAGTAGAAACTAGGCTACCCGCGCGAAAAGGGAAATTACCCGCGGGAGCAGGGTAAATACCCGCGGAAGCAAGGAGAATACCCGCGGAAGCAGGACGAATACCCGCGGAAGCAAGGCAAATACCCGCGGAAGCAAGGAGAATACCCGCGGAAGCAGGACGAATACCCGCGGAAGCAAGGCAAATACCCGCGGAAGCAGGGCAAATACCCGCGGAAGCAGGGCGAACACCCGGGAAGTAAGGTAAATACCCGCGGAAGCAGGGCAAATACCCGCGGAAGCAAGGCAAATACCCGCGGAAGCAGGGCGAACACCCGGGAAGTAAGGTAAATACCCGCGGAAGCAGGGCAAATACCCGCGGAAGCAGGGAGAATACCCGCGGAAGCAGGATGAATACCCGCGGAAGCAGAGCGAATACCCGCGGAAGCAGAGCGAATACTCGCGGAAGCAGAGCGAATACTCGCGGAAGCAGAGCGAATACCCGCGGAAGCAGGATGAATACCCGCGGAAGCAGGGTAAATACCCGCGGAAGCAGGATGAATACCCGCGAAAGCAGGGCGAATACCCGTGGAGGGAAGCAGAGCGAATACCCGCGGAAGCAGGATGAATACCCGCGGAAGCAGGGTAAATACCCGCGGAAGCAAGGTAAATACCCGCGAAAGCAGGGTAAATACCCGCGGAAGCAGGATGAATACCCGCGGAAGCAAGGTAAATACCCGCGGAAGCAGAGTGAACACCCGAGGAAGGAAGACAATGCACATACGAACTAACAGTGCAATCATTCATTGCAGTAATTTAATTAGAAATGCTCATAAATAATATTTAACAAAAAGAGTATGCTCAAATCAGAGCATACTCTTTTTAGGCTATGAAGGACAATAGTTAAAATGTTTGCCATGTTATGATAATGAGCATTGAATTTGAAACATTTACCACATTTCTATCGTACGGTATAGTAATAACTAAGCGGTTAATCAAATTCAACAATATTTGAAAAGAAGGTTTTATTATGTATAGCATTGGAAAGTTTTCGAATCTGTGCAATGTTCCTATAAAAACGATTCGTTATTATAGCGATATGGGGTTACTTGAACCATCCTTTATAGATCAGGTGACAGGCTATCGTTATTATGATTACGATAAAATGAAAGAGCTGAATACTATACAGGTACTTAAACAGTGCCATTTTTCATTAAACGAAATTGAACAGATTATTAAAGGGAAAAATGATAAGCAAGATTTAGAGATGAGATTAAATAAAAAAGTTCAGGAATTAGAGCACCAACAAGAAGTAATCGCTGAACAAATTCAAAATATTGTCCAAGTGAAAAATTCTATAAGGAACACTGAGACGTTTAATCCAAAGCCAATATTATCAAGTTGTTACATAGAAGAACGACCAAAAACACAGGTGCTTTCCATCCGTGAAAAGATACATATTATTGAAATGGATCAGCTAGTACAAAAATTATTTGAACGAATATATGCGTATCAATTTGAGATAGATGGGGAGCTTGTTGCAATTCTCCACCAACAGGATAGGAACCAAAACATAGCAGATGTTGAACTACTGTTACCAGTAAAAGCAACTCAACAAGTGGAGTATATGAAAGTAATACCAGAAGGCAAGTATGCTTGTATAAATGTAAAGGGACCGTATTCAGAGTTGCATTTTGGCTATAGTCGCTTGCAGGAATGGCTGACTGAGCAATCCCTCCAGGCAGAAGGAACGTTTATGGAGCAGTACATAAAGGGGTTAATCCCAACTGAAGTAGTAAATCCAATTAATATTAAACCAAATATTGAGCTACATCCAAATGATTTTTTGACAAAAGTATTTGTGAAACTAAGAAACTAGCTAAACTCTCCAGTAGATGGAGACTTTATTCTGTATTTAGCAAGGTAAGAAATGTCTTGCTACAAAAATATAGAATGGGGTATATCGATGAAAACAAATACAGGACAGTTTGCATTGCTTAAAGGTAGTTCATATGAGATTGGACAACAACAAGCGCGAGAATTTCAAAAAAATCCTTTTGCAAAATCGCTATTCTTTACGGAAAATTTAACTTCTGACAACGCTTATTTTGAAATGAAAGCACAAATAGAGCAGTTTTGCCCAGGTTTAAATAAAGAATTAGAAGGCTTTGCAGGAGGCTTTGGTTATGCGCCTGAGCAACTAAATTTTTATCAAAATGCGTGGTTAATTCCTGGGGGATGTAGTTTAGGGGCTATTTTACCTGGAAAGATGGCAGATGGTAAAACATATGTTTTAAGAAATTATGATTTATCACCTGATATTTCGGATATGCGCTTATGTACTACTCGTGTTGAAGGGAAATATACTCATACAGGATTTTCGGTTTCAACATTCGGTCGAAGTGAAGGTTTAAATGAGAAGGGGCTATGTGTTGCCTATGCATCTTGTGGTATGCCTATTGGCAAATATCCTGGTATGAGACCACCAGTAGTACCTGGGTTACAGTTTATGGTTATTGTTAGAGCACTATTAGAAAATTGTAAAAATGTCGAAGAAGCAATCTATATGGTTAACAATATGCCAGTAGGAACGAATATGAATTTACTCTTGGCTGATGCAAATGGTGACGCGGCTTTGATTGGAACATATGACGGCATTAAAGAAGTAAAACGTGCAGAACTTGAATATCTTATTGCAACTAACCATGGCCTATTTTCCGCAATACAAGAAATGGAGCCTGGCAAGCTTGAGCATTCTCAATTAAGGTATGATATTTTAGAGGAGAAATTTAAGGAAAGTGGAAAAAGATCTATTGATGATATCCAAGAACTTCTTTTAACAGAGTTCCCTAAAGGATTATCTGTCCATAATTACAAAGAAAGTTTTGGGACAGTGCATTCAATTTTGTTTAACCTTACTGATTTGCAACTGGAATTTTCATTTGGCTCACCATTACAAAATCAGGTCAACAAGATAGACGTTGGTGAGAATTTTGTGAAAGCACAAACATCTGTTGAATTTAATAATAAAAGCTATGGAGCAGATTTTTGGAAAATAATAAAATCTTAAACAACAAAAAGACCTTTCCTTTGTGAGCGGTCTTCTTGTCGTGTTCGATTGTTAAAAAGAGAAAGAAATAAAACTCGCCAAATTCGTTCCGCATTAACGTTAGGTGTTGACATTTACTAAAGCGTATTAGCTCGATAATCTTTACTTATTATCAGTAGAAAAATCACTATTAATTGAAATTTTACTTTATGGATCAAATATATTATGGGGGCTGAATAAGCTATATAGTGGCTATTATTCGTAGTCAATTCTCTTTAAAAAGGACATACTTGTTTATTAACTTAATTCGTTTGTTACTACTTGGATAAATTCATCTCGATATTGTGATTCAAAAATAGTAACACCTTTTTCTCTGGAAAGTTGTTGTAACTTTTGAATCTTTGCTTCATCTTGCTCTATAAAAGCTTTTTCTACATTTTGTAAATCTTGCAAAATATGATGTATAAATGTATCTCCTTCTCTTTTGATATCTATAGCAATAAAGTCAAAAGATAAAAATGTTTTAGTAGGGTTGATAATTTTATCAAATAAATAATTTAAAGCTTTAAAAGGGACATAAGGAATACCTTTCTTATACTCATATTTCTCAATAATAGGTAAAACCTTATCAATAAATCTTTGTATTTTTTCTATATCGTAAAGCTTTGTATCTTCAAAATCATGCTTCTCAATAATCTGCTGTAATTTATCATATTGATTTTGTTCTAATAGTTGTTGTATATAAAGTAGCTCTTCTTTAAATTTGAATCGTTCTTTTTTACTTAATTGACGATAATCAATAACAGCGTATTCGATTAGCTCCCAGTCTAGCTCTGGACCAAAATGTGGTCCTAAAAAATACTTAAGTTCTTCAAAATCGCTCACTTCGGTAACTCCCTTAATTAGTATTCTATTAATCGTGAAGTAAAAATAAGAAAAAATTGGGCCTAACCACTCAGCGAACGTCGTCAGTAGAAGCCGTGTCAAGATGATATCCCTTTATTTTTACTTAATTTCCAATAATTATTTATTTTACATAAAAAAACTTTATATAGAAACATATATTTTTCTTTCATTTTTTAAAAATAAAATGAACCTTTTGCAATTCCCGTTTGTATAGTCATTGAACATATATAAAGGGAGGGTTTATTTTGGAACTTATTGTGAAGGATATTGTGAAAAAATATAATGGTGTGAACGTTTTGGATGGTGTGTCGGCCACATTTAAAATGGGATATTGTTATTTATTATTAGGTCAGAATGGAGCAGGTAAATCTACATTATCAAAATGTATAGCCGGGGATGAAAAACCTGATGATGGTTCCATTCTATTCAATGATTCGTCTCAACATGTGCATGAGCAAGTTGCGCTGCAGTACCAAATTTTTTCGAGTTATCAGCATCTTAAAATTCGTGAAGTGTTGGCTCTGTTTACTACATTGACGAACAATAAAAATGATTTGGGAGAGCTATATGAAATATTAGGATTGCCAACTTATGACCACATACTGCTGAAAAATGCATCAGGCGGTCAACGAAAAGCAGTATCCATCTTCCTTTCATTTTTATTAAATAAACCAATTATCATATTAGATGAGCCGTTTGCTGATTTAGATTTAACAAAGAAAAAGCAATTAATGTTTTACTTACAATATGAAATACGTCAACGTAACAAAATCATTATTATTATTAGTCATGAGGTAGCAGGATTAGAATCGTTATTTGATTATGTAGTGATCTTAAAAGACGGAAAGCTTATTGAAAATAGCACACAGGATGAACTTTATAGAAAATACACTGAGGCAAAATTACCAGGAATTGAAGGTCTCTACTATGAAGTGACAGGTCAAATTTTAGGAGGAAGAGCGGGATGATGAAACAAATTGCAAAAATGTATATGTTAGAAAATATTCGCAACCCAGGAATGGTTTTTGGAAATGTACTAACAGCCTTTATGTTAATGATTAGCTCAGTTATTTGTAAAAGCATGACGAACGAAGAAGGAATTGATTTTGTGATTAAAGGTCAGTTTTTACCAATTTCAATTTTAATGTTAATTTTCTCATTTGCATTTTCTAGCGCAACTATATATTTGGCAGATTTGAAGGCTAATAAAACGTTCCAATGGATACAGCGAACAGGCGTTAAGCAACACACTTACTATATTGGTATGGGAATCGGTGTCTTTACATTATTAAATGTATTTTTAGTGTTACTACTCATTGGCTATTCCTTCATCATTGATATTTCACTTTCATTATATTTTATGATTATTTTGATTAGTAATTTTGTTTTACTGGCATTATATCCATTGAGTTTTATATTAGCAGGTCTATTTAAAAACGAGAAAGTAGCTCAAAGCATGCTAGTGCCGCTTATGTTACTATGTATGTTTTCAATACAGATGACATCGTTGTTTTTAACGCTTGCGGAAAAAAATCCTCAAGATTACTTTATTTTTTTAATATGGAATCCGATGTTATATTTATTTGATAGCTTGCAAGTGTCTTTAAATGTTTTGGACGAAACATGGCTTCCACAATATCAGTATTTTATGATTTTAACAGTTATTAGCTTGGTGCTAGCAGCCATCGCTAAAAAAGTATATAACAGTAAGTAGGTGATTTTATGGGAATTGGATTTATTGTTTCATTCATTGTGGCAGGAATATGGATGATTGTTATTTTTTCTATAATGTTTTCTGTGCATAGAAAATATCTTGTAAAAGAAAATGGAAAAATAGATTACAAAAAAACAACACTTTTTTTACGATGGAATGTATTCGATACGCTTACGCTCGTCTTAGGGATTTATACGATGCTCTGTGTAGAGGCATTATATATGCTCTTGTCTTTCGGACGACAAACAATGGAAAATCCATATGTACAGTTTTTTTCAACTCAATCACTGGCATGGGTTATTGTTGTCATCATTTATTTGGTAACTCGTATCTCAAATACGATAAAGTCCATTAAGGCTCGTTGGGGGGATGAGCTAGATGATGAGCAATGAGGAGTGGATGGAGGTCTATAAAAACGGCGATGTTGAGGGCTTTGAACAGCTCTATAGTCGTTTGTATGAACCTCTGTACTGCTTTTTATTTCGCTATACTCGGGAAGATCAGTTAAGCATTGATATTGTGCAAGATACCTTTGAGCGTTTACAATATATAAAAGAAGATTTTGATGAGCAAAAGGGAACGGTGAAAGCTTTTTTATTTCAAATCGCCTATCGCTTAATGATTAATAAATTGAATCGGCGCAAAAAATGGCGCACGCTCTTTCCGTTTTTAGTACCGATGTCAAGTTATCGGATGTCTGCTGACGAGAAATTAACGATACAAGAAGCGATACTTCAATTACCCGAAAAGTAACGAGCTGTTATTTTGCTTGTTTATTATCATGATTTACCGCAGGCGGACATTGCACAAATTTTGTCCATTCCACTTGGCACAGTTAAATCAAGGCTACATAATGCGATAAGGACTTTAAAGGAAGAGCTAAAGGAGGATTTCGATGCTTAAGGATGAATTTCAAAAGGAGCAGTGGTTAAAAGACAGCTTAGATGACGATAAAGTACAGATTCCCCAGCAGCTAATGACACATAAGAAAAGTCGCTGGCAACGTTTTCTTCAGTATTTAGCTTCACCGACGAAGGATCCGATAGAGCCAATATGCACATCTACAATCGGCTATACCTCTTTGAAGATAGTGCCTATTGTCGCGGCAGTATGCATTACAATTCTTCAAGTTTTATTACAATAAATTTTATCAACTAAGCAATTATGCCTCGGCATAATTGATGCTGACTCTTCGCTTTCGCGCAGAAAATAATTGTAACTCCCGTTTCACACACGTTACACAAAATATTTGCCGCTGACGCTTCGCTTTCGCTACAGAAAATAATTGCTGAAAGAAGTTAAATTTCTCACTGCCACAATCTTCCGGTTGTGGTATTTTTAATGAACATAATACTATTTTTTGCCCATATTAAGGGAGTATTTAGATTAATTCGGAGGTTAATGCTTTGAATGTTTTGACAAAATTCCCACGGCCAAACACGATAAAAGGTCAGCTTCATCGAGCACTTGTATGGATTACTTTTATTATTGGTCTATGTATTTTTATTCCAACGCTTTATATTGAATATCGACAAACCATTCAGCATCAAAATGAAGAAATGACACATTATGTGGATGCTCAATCATATTTTTTTGAAAGCTGGTTATCAGAGCGATCCAGTGATATACATACAATAGCTAATTTTGATTTTGTAAAAGACTATAATTTTCAAAAATCGCAAGCATTTTTTCAAGATTTTAAAGAAAAAACAAATTTCACAGACTTAATATTTGTTAATAAAGAGGGCATCGTGCAAGTTGATACAGTGACTGAATACAGTAAAAATGGTGTTAGCGTGGATGTAAATGACCGTAAGTATTTTCAGGTTGCTAAAAAAACGAAACAACCATATATAACAGATATTTTAATAAGTAAAGTTACAAAGCAGCCTATTATTGCATTTGCTTCACCGATTCTTAATGCACAGCAACAATTCAATGGTGTAGTTTTTGGCGCAGTAAATTTAGACACCATCAATCAACTGCTACAAGAATCGAGAGTGGGTTTTTTAGGTCATGCTTATATTATAGATCAAGAAGGTACTATGCTCTCTGAATTTAACAATAAACAACAACGATCTTCTGGAAATTATTTGGTTGATGAGCATGTTCTAAACGCAGCTTTAAAAAATAAAACAAGCGGTCTCGAGCTTTATAAAGATGCGAATAATAAGTGGGTTCTTGCTAAAAGTAAGCCTATAAATGGAGGGAAATGGTTTATCATATCAGAAATTGGTCTGTTAGAGGCCTATAAACCATTAATCAATAGATTTTTATGGATAACCATTTGTTTAGTAGTAGGGTCATTTTGTATGATTAAAATGATGTTACATCTCTCAAAAAGAATTGAAGAACCTATTCAGCAGCTTCTTACAGGTGTTAGAAAGGTAGAACAAGGTTTTTATGAATATCAAATAAATGACCAACAGTTGACACCATATGCGCAAGAATTTCAGGAGCTTTGTGCGTCCTTCAATGAAATGAGCGACAAGGTGAGAAAAGATACTATTTTACTGAAAGAATTATCGATTACCTGTCAATTGACCAAGCTGTATAATCGTCGTTATTTAATTGAGCAGGGGGAGCTTGCTTTTCAGAAATGTTTAGAAGAACAAAAACATTGTTCATGTATAGCGATTGACATTGATTTTTTCAAAAAGGTCAATGATACATATGGACATTTAATCGGTGATGAAGTACTAAAGCACGTCGCAAACACCATTACAAATTCTGTACGAAGAATCGACATTGTTACAAGGTATGGGGGAGAGGAATTTGTCATTTTATCCACAAATACTACGCTAGAGAGTGCAGTGGAAATTGCGGAAAGAGTTCGGCAACATGTTGAAAATAATCCTTATATTGCGGATGATTTTGAGATCAATGTGACAGTGAGTATTGGCATCGCAGGATACGGTCATTCTGAAAACATTTCAACGTTTTACGAGCTGCTTGACAAGGCGGATCAAGCACTTTATATGGCAAAGGCAAGTGGTCGAAACCAACTTAGAGTATATGATAATACAGGCATTGTTGATGTAGGACAAATGCTTTAAAAGACTAAACTTGGAAAGTGGTAATTACATGAAGGAAATTATACTAAGTAAATTAAAAGAAATTGAAAATGAGTATCAAGTGAAAATTTTATATGCTGTAGAATCGGGTAGTCGTGCTTGGGGATTTCCTTCTAAGGATAGTGATTATGATGTTCGTTTCATATATATTCATCAACCTCAATGGTATCTTTCAATCGACCCTCAAGGAATTGGCGCGAAGAGGGATGTCATAGAAGTGCCGATTAATGATTTGTTGGATATTAGTGGTTGGGAAATAACAAAAGCATTAAGGCTATTCCGCAAAAGTAATCCACCTCTTTTAGAATGGTTACGAAGCAATATTATTTATGACCAACAATATTCATTTATTGACAATGTACGTTCATTAGAAAAAGAAGTATTTTATCCAAATGCAAGCTTATATCACTATTTAAATATGGCAAAAAACAATTATCGTGAGTATTTACAGGGCTCAGAAGTAAAAATAAAAAAATATTTCTATGTCCTCAGACCAATCTTAGCATGTAAATGGATAGAACAAAAAAATACGGTTCCACCAATTGATTTTCAGGAATTATTAAATGAAATAATTTCTGAAGGCCCTTTAAAAACGGAAATTCAGCAACTTTTGCAGAGAAAGATGGCTGGTGATGAACTAAATATGGAGCCACGAATTGACAGTATTAATGAATATTTAGATAAAGAAATAATGCATATTGAGACATACTGTAAAAATCTTTATGTTAAAGTCGATGATCCTACACAAAAATTAGATGCGTTATTTAGAAGTACATTACAAGAAGTTTGGGATTAATGGTAATAGAAAACTGAATAATATTTTATTACAAGGTCATACTAAAAAAGGTTTCACTTATGAAATCTATATTGATGAGGAGGATGGCAAATGAGTAGGTTCGAACAATTAGACCCAAAATCTCAAAAAATCCACCGCAACTGGTCAAGGATTAAACGCTCAAAATCTCAAGTAAATGGTGAAACGGAGATTACCCTCCATAACCGTATCTTGAGAAGTGAAGCAAAAGCCCGTCAGTTTTAATCAGCTAGAAAAGTAAGTGTCATCAAGCCCAGAAAATATTCTGGGTTTTTTTATATTGTTTATTGTTAATTTATGGGTTTTTTATTTTTGTTTTGATAAAATGACTATATGGAAAAAATACGGATCTTGGGAGGGGAAAGTAAATGAGCAACGTAGAAAAACTAAAAAAGGGATTAAAGGAATTTGGCTTAGAACATAAAGCGGAGGAATTATTACCTCTCGCAAAGGAATCCATTCGAATGATGGTAAGTCAAATACCTGAAGAAAAAATTCAGATTGGCAACTCAAAAATTGGTGGCTGTCCGGATGTACCATCTGATTTCTTATGGCCACATACAAACGACAATAGACCGTTGTATTTTCTTTGCCCAACTAAATCTAATAGAAATCAAGCCTTACGATACAAACAGCTTATTACCTGCAGATGGTGTGCTATCCTTTTTCTATGATGCTGTCGAGCAACCTTGGGGATACGACCCGAAAGATCATGATGGCTTTAGCGTTTTCTATTTCTCTCAAGAGACTAGTAGCCTGAATAGAATGGAGATTCCCGCATCATTACACGAGCATGGTAACATCGACAGCGCGGCGCTACAATTTGAAAATGAATTGACACTTCCATCATGGGACTCGCCATACTCGATGTATTTACAAGAAATATTAAATGAAGAGGAGGCTGATAGCTATAGGGATTTTGAATACGAGTGGATGGAGGAGGATGATTCGTCTAGGACTACTCACCGCATAAACGGTTATCCAGATGCGATTCAAGGTGACATGTATTTGGAATGTCAACTGGTAACAAATGGTTTATATTGTGGTGACTCAACAGGATATAGCGATCCTTTACGAAAGGAATTAGAGGCAGGAGCAACTGATTGGCGATTATTACTCCAAATTGATTCGGAGGATGATCTAGGGTTTATGTGGGGCGATAGTGGCAGATTGTACTTCTGGGTTCGTGAGGAAGATTGTAAAAATAAACAATTTGATAAAGCATGGGTCGTGTTACAGTGCTTTTAAAGGAGGAGAGAAATGGAACAACAAATTAAAATTCGCGTTGCTATCGAAGAGGATGCAGCAACTATGCTAGAAATCCAGAAAGAAGTGTTAGCAGAAGAAACTTACTTAATCACTACAGTAGAAGAATTTAAGCAAACGATAAATGAGCAAAGAGAATGGATACAAGCGAAAATAACAAATGAACGAGAAACAATTTTTATCGCACAATATCAAGAAGAAATAGTTGGTTGGCTTGTATTTCAATCGCCACAAAGAAAACGATTAGCACATACAGGTACCTTTGGCATGATGGTGCTTAATAAATATCGTGGTCTAGGGATTGGGAAACTCTTAATTGAAAAATTACTAGAATGGGCAGAGAACAACCCTTATATTGAAAAAATTAGTCTTGGCGTATTTTCAACAAACGAAAGGGCTATTTCGCTCTATAAAAAGATGGGATTTGTTGAAGAAGGAAGAAAAATAAATGAAATTAAACTACATGACAATGAATATATAGATGATGTTTTAATGTACAGGATGGTATTAAAAGTTTGAAAAGGAACTATGCTGACATGAAAATATATAATTTCACACAAGAATTGGCCAATCAAATTAATAATTATCAATCGATAGATGCTTTTTATACGAAAATCATGAAAACGGAGGAGCCTACAAATATTGGCTTCATGTACATAGAGCCTGGTGGTGTTGTTGGGATGCATGAGGCGCCTGTCCTACAGTTATTTATTGTGATTCAGGGTGAAGGATGGGTTTGCGGTGAGGATCAAGAGAAAGTATTTATAAAAGCTGGAGAAGGTGTTCTTTGGCAAACAGGAGAAGCACATGAATCTGGGAGTAATTCAGGGTTAACAGCACTTGTCATCCAATCCGAGCAAATCAATCTTGCATAGATTACATAAAAAATGTGTAACGGAGTAAGTTATAGCTCCGTTACACTAAGTAGTTATTTTTAAGCTAAGTTTAACTGTTTTTAATAAATGACCATCAAATAACTCATCAAACTCCTCCAATTTCTTGAAGCCCTTCGCTTGATAAAAGTTCATGCCAATCGTATTTTCCTTTTCTACACAAACTAAAAGTGTTGTTAAATCTGGAAGCATTTTGATTCCTTCCTGTAATAGGGCTGTACCAATTCCTTTGGCCTGTGTTTCAGGAAGTAAATATATTGAGTAAAGTTCTGCTTCACCATCTACAACATTTGAAAAATTTGCGAAGCCTACTATTGATTCTTCAAGTATAGCAACTAAAAATAAACTTTTTTCTAAACGACTTAGTAATCGATCACTACTATAAGCAGCTTCTAAAAAACGATCTTGAATCTCATTTGGGATAATTCCTTTGTATGTTTGATGCCAACTCTTTTTGGCAATTTCTTGCACAAAAATGATGTCATTCTTTTGCATATGCCGTATAATTGATATCAATACTTTTCACCTGCAATTCCAATTTTTCTATTTATTGTAACATTAAATCGCGCGAAAGGGGATGACTTCATGCAAGTTGTTGAAAAGGCATTTGGCTATATTACGAGAGAGCATGAGGGTCAGTTACAAGTGCTAGTATTTGAGCAAAATACAGAAGGAGCAGGAATTCAAATTCCTAAAGGCACGGTAGAGGAAGGGGAAACGCCGCTAGAGGCAGTAATACGAGAGATGTTTGAAGAGACAGGTTTATCCTATTTAGAAGTAAAGGGGTTAATTGCCCAGGATTATTTTAATCATCATTCAGGACTATTACAAAAACGCTATTTTTATCATTTAACGACAAATGAAAAACAAGATTCTTGGAAGCATTGTCCGACAGGTGTTAATGAGGCAGGCTTAGAGTTTTCATTTTACTGGATAACAGATGAACAAGAAGTAACATTAGCTAAGGGCCATGGAGATTATTTATATCGAGTACTAGCTCGTGTGAACAACTGATTGTTAAGCATAAACATATAGAAGGTACATTTAATGAAGAAAACCGCGTTTCCGTAAATAGGTAACGCGGTTGTTTTGTTGTTTATATAGCCTTTGCAGCAATCACTTCTAATGCTTGCGCGAAATCGGCGATCAGATCGTCAACATGCTCAAGTCCTACTGAGAAACGTAATAGTCCATCAGTAATACCACGTTTTGCACGCTCCTCAGGCTCCATTGCTGCATGACTCATTTTAGCAGGGTAGGATAAAATCGATTCAACGCCACCAAGAGAGACAGCGAAAACTGGAATTTTCATCGCTTCTACTAGCGCTTTTGCAGCTTCATAGCTTGGTAGGCGGAAGGATAGTACTGCACCTGCACTAGTTGATTGACTATGATGAATCTCATAACCAGGATGTGATGCAAGCCCCGGATAGTATACTTGCTCGACAAGGGAATTTGTAGCTAAAAACTCCGCAATCTTTTGTGCCGATTCAGCAGAACGACTAAAACGCACATCTGTTGTTTTAATATTTTGCAATAGAGTAAAGCAGTCCTGTACACCTAATATATTGCCAAATGAATTTTGGATAAAGTATAGATCCTGACCAAGCTTCTCGTCAGCTGTGACTGTCAAGCCCGCGATAATATCAGAGTGCCCAGATAAAAACTTTGTAGCACTATGAATAACAACATCGACACCTAGCTCAAGAGGACGTTGATGTAAAGGTGTCATAAACGTATTGTCTAAAAACGTTAAGCAATTATGTTGCTTGGCAAGTGCTACTACTCCGCGAATATCTGTGATGCCAAGTGTTGGATTTGACGGTGTTTCCATATAAAGTAGCTTTGTAGCTGGTGTAATGGCTGCTTCTACCGCTGCTAAATCCGTGAAATCAACGAAAGTATGAGAAATACCGAAGCGTGGTAATACTTTGGAGACGAAGCGGTATGTTCCACCATAAACATCCTCCGTAATGACAATATGATCTCCCTGAGATAATAGCATTAATGCTGCAGATACAGCAGCAATCCCAGAGGAAAATGCATGAGCCCATACTCCGCCTTCGAGCTCAGCGACTGCTTTTTCTAATGCATCCCGCGTAGGATTGCCAGAACGTGCATAATCATATTCACCGAATTCATCGATACTCTCCTGATGGAAAGTAGATGATAAATACATAGGCACATTGACTGCACCTTTTTTATTTTCATAGCCGTCACGGACACCTGCGTGAATTAGGTTTGTTTCAATATGCTGCTTCATTTTTAACCTCTTTTCTAAGGATATCGAATACTTGTTTTAAATCCGCTATTAAATCTTCAGCCTCTTCAACGCCAACAGAAAAGCGTAGTAATCGGTCACAAACACCACGTTCAATACGCTCCTCATAAGGCATGTCTGCATGTGTTTGAGTAGCAGGATACGTAATAAAGCTTTCAACACCACCAAGGCTTTCAGCAAAAGTTATTAGCTTCAAGTTTCGAAGGAATGGGTCAATCCACTCAGCCTTTTCCAAGCGGAATGAAAGCATGCCACCTTTTCCTGTGTAGAGCACGTCTGTTACAAGCTCTTCTTCCTCTAAATATGCGGCAATTGCTTTGGCGTTCGCATCGTGCTGCTTTAATCGAAGATGCATTGTTTTTAATCCGCGAATAAGTAACCAGGAATCCATCGCTCCTAAAACCATACCGCTACCATTATGAATATAGCCAATGCGTTCTGCTAGTTCGGCACCCTTAGCGACAACTAAACCAGCTAACACATCATTATGACCACCGATATATTTTGTAGCCGAATGAATGACAATGTCTGCACCTAATTCTATTGGACGTTGGAAATATGGTGTATAGAACGTATTATCTACAATTAACCATGCTCCATGCTTATGAGCTAATTCAGCATATACTTGCAAATCAAATTCCTGCATAAGCGGATTTGTTGGTGTTTCAATAAATAGAGCACGCGTATTGCCGTTAATTAATGCTTCTACCTGTTCAACTGATTCAAATTTTGAGTAAACAGGCTTAATATTATATGTTTCTTCAAAGAAATTAAAAAGTCGATATGTACCACCATATAAATCATCAGGCACCACTAATTCATCACCTGGCTTAAACAATGATAGAACTAATTGAATAGCAGCCATCCCAGAGCTACAGGCAAAGCCAGCATCTCCACCCTCTAAATCTGCAATTCCTTCTTCTAATAGAGCACGAGTTGGATTTTTTGTACGTGCATAATCAAAACCAGTGGATTCTCCGATACCTGTATGTTTGTAAGCTGTCGATAAATGGATAGGAGGGCTGACAGCGCCTGTTCTAGGATCACTTAAATTCCCAAGTTGTACTAGTTTTGTTTCAATACTTCTGCTGTTTGTCATGTCGTCACTCTTTTCTTCATCATAATAAAAGGGGAGTCAATTAGACCTTCATTTCCCCATATTCTAAATAATTGTTACCAATTTAACATGTATACTAAAGAAGAACAAGATAATTTCAGAAAATTAGCGAGATTGTTTAAATTAAATCATCTAGGGATAGTAGGAAATATGAAAGGAAGGAAGAAACGATGAAACATTAGTTAGTAATAGGCGGAACAGGAATGCTAAAGGATGTTTCTTTATGGCTTATACAGCAAGGTAATTATGTAACTGTTATCGGGAGACAACGAAAGAAAATGCAAAGTTTGATAAATGAAGCTAAATATTCTTCGGAATTGTCACAGTTAATAGTTGATTATACGAACTATAATAGCTTTAAAACGGCGTTAATGGATTCTCAAGAAACACATGGTTCGTTTGATTGTATTATTGCTTGGATTGATGGCTCTGATACAAGAGTTTGGGAGTCGCTTTTCCAAGCAATTCCCAACTCAAAAAATGTGGTTTTATACCATATTAAATGGAGTAGTGCTTACATAAATAATGATAGTACAAAAAGTTATATACCTTCTAATATAAATTATAGAGAGGTGAAACTTGGATTTATTATAGAAGACAACAACTCTTCAAGATGGCTAACAAATAGCGAAATTGCCCAAGGCATTATTGATGCAATAGAACAAGAAATACCGAAAAAACACGTAGGCGTATTTGAACCATGGAATTTGCGTCCTTAAAGAAAAAAGAATCTGTCTATTACCGCGGCTTATCCGCGGGAAATAGACAGATTCTTTTTTAATAATTTAAGCTTGTTCTTTTTTTAATAAATCGCGAATTTCTTTTAGAAGCTCTTCTTTAGTATCTAATTCTGGTGTTGATTCTTCCACAGCAGCCTCTTCTTTTTTACGAGTTAGCTTAGTCATAATTCGTAATGCCATGAAAATTGCAAATGCGATTATTAAAAAGTCAAGAATTGACTGTAAAAATACGCCTAATTTTATTTGAGCGTCACCTGAGCCATACTTAAAACTTTCTGTTAAATCAATACCACCAGTTAAGACACCAACTAATGGCATAATGATATTTTCAACTAAAGAGGTAACAATTTTACCGAAAGCACCACCAATTACTACGGCTACTGCTAGATCGACAATATTACCTTTCATAGCAAATTCTTTAAAGTCTTTCCACAAAACCAAATTCCTCCTATTATTATTATCCATCTAAAATAATCGAATTATATTTTACTATATTTTCCCCTTCCTTTTCAACTATTCAAGTAGTGGTAATTATATACTGAAAAAATCTGCTATATAATCGAAAATTTTGGTAATATAGAAATAGAATAAAAGATTAGGTGTGACATATGGCGAAAAAAAAGAAGAAAAAACTGATGCTATCGCATTCCGCTAAATTAGGCATGATAGCTTTATTAATACCAATAGCGATAACTGTTTGTGTTTTCGCTTTTTTTGCATGGAAGGAGCTACAAACATTACCTATATTTGAAAAATTAGCACGGGAAAAAGCACTAGAAGAAATTCAACAAAATTTCGATATGAAAATTCCTGAGCAATATATTCCGATCTATGTAGCAGCAGAAGAGAAATACGGCGTACCTTGGACTTTACTTGCCGCCCATCATCGAATTGAAACACGATTTTCCTCAATGAAGTCGCTCGTTTCACCAGCTGGCGCAGAAGGACCTATGCAATTTATGCCTTGTACTTTTGTCGGCTGGCAACATCCTTCCTGCTCGGGTTTAGGAAAAGGGGATATATCTAAGACTGAATTAATGAATCCAGAATCCATTAAAAAATATGGAGGATATGGTGTAGATGCTAATGGAGATGGCATAGCAGATCCTTATAATATTGAGGATGCTATCTTTAGTGCCGCGAATTATTTATCGAAAAATGGTGCAGCGGATGGTCATATAAAGCAAGCTGTTTTTACGTACAATCACAGTGATGAATATGTGAAAAAGGTATTATATTATTTCAATTTGTATAATGACTATCATGATGAGCTAAAGGAAGCAATCCTGTATAAAGAAAAGTAAATGGCGCTTTATTTTTGCATGAAAAACGCTTTTCTACCAAAAATTAGGTGCCTTACTAGAAGATTTATGAATGTTGATTGGAGTGGAGACTGGGCGACTCCGTGGGGATTAGCAATAGGGGAACGAAGGCTAAAACCATCACGTCCTGTGATAACGCCTTCGTGACCAACATCGTGTTGGCCCGAGACCCTGGAGCGAGCAGCGCGAGTGAAGCGGCTCATCGGACGCCCCTAGGAAGCTCTGCTCTGTGCGAAAGCGTAGCGTCAGCAACAAAGCGTCCCAGTCGGAACGGAAATCAACCACTCATTTGCTAAGAGCCATTTTTATGGACACAATTTTTTTCAATAACAAATAAAGAGCCATCAAAATAATGATGGCTCTTTATTACATATTCAGGTTGCTTTTCGCATACTTTTTAGAATAATGCTTACGATGAAGATCAATACGACCGCACCGATTAATGCTGGGAATACGTAAAAGTTACTAACTCGCCAACCCCAGTTGCCAAGAATCATACTACCGACCCAAGAACCGACAACCCCTGCAACAATATTTCCGATAATGCCACCAGGTACATCTTTACCTAAAATTACGCCAGCTAACCAACCTAATACTCCGCCGATGATTAAATACCAAATGAAGCTAATCATTTTTTTCATCTCCTTAAAATTAAGATATAATGGCGATTGCTTAGTTATGCCCTGAATGAAGTAAATTAACCGCGTCTCGTTTCTTTAGTAATTATTACAAATTCACGATAATGTTTTTCATTCAGCATTGTTTTTTGTACCGAATGTGTAGCGACATACAGAAGATTCCCGCCAGGTGGAAGGCGAAATTAATTACTTAACAACTGTTGCGCCTAATGTATGTTCAAAATGGCGTAATGCCCATTCATGACCTGCAGCATCAAAACTTGCAACACCATCTGCATAAACAACTGTTGAAATGCCCAAATTATAAGCATCAACTGCTGTATGTAAAATACAAATATCAGTACAAACGCCAACTAAATGAATTTCTTTGATTCCTCGCTCATTCAATAAAATCGATAAATTGGTTCCGGCAAATGCGCTATAGCGAGTTTTATCGAGCCACAAAACTTTATCCTTGTGAAGGTTATAAATTTCGCCAACTTGCCCAAATAAATGACGTCCTTTAGTGCCGCGAATATTATGAGGAGGAAATAGCTTTGTTTCAGGATGGAACGGATCATCTTCCTCATGTAAATCATTCGCAAAAACGACAAATTCGTTTTCAGTAATAAATTTTTGAATTAAGGATGAAATTTTTTTATATAATGCTTGACCGGGCTCTCCACAAGTTAGTTTTCCATCAGAAGCGACAAAATCATACGTGTAATCAATGACTAATAAAGCCTTTTTCAACCTTTTCACTCTCCCTATAGGTATAATTTCACTTTTATCATGCCATATTTGGGCCTGTTTGTCAGAAAAATGATTCGATTTTAATATTACGAATAGTTTGAAAATTGATTTTTCTGAGAGTATAATGTGAAAAAAAGGAGAGTGGTCTATATGAATATGACAGCTATGAAACGTTTAAATCGCCAAGGATTACTTATTGCAGGTTTACATCTGCTAGTATTGTTAAATTTAGCAGCGGATTTCATATTGTCCTCGTAATCTCTTAAAATAATAGAAAGGTGAGTTAAATGCTTGTCCATTATTAAAAACAACCGTGAAGGCAAATTTGATTACATGTCCACGGTTGTTTTTTATTGTCTAAATATAATTTTTACCATGAATATCAAAGACAAAGTACAAATAAAGGAATGATAGCATGACCACTAGATTTGATCACGCGTTTCATGAACTAGAGCGTCCATTTGCTTGGTTGGACTTTGATGCATTGGATCACAATATTTCAACCGTACACAACGCTTGTGGAGAAAAAAATATACGTATTGCAACGAAATCAGTCCGCTCTGTGGAGATATTACGATATTTACAAAAAAATCTACCCAATGTGACGGGATTTATGACGTTTACAGCGGCAGAAACAATATTTTTACTGCAACAGCATTTTGATGATTTATTACTAGGATATCCGGTGATGGAAGAAGCTGCTGTTCGTCAGTTATTACATTTCGTAAAGGTGGGGAAAACTGTCACTTTTATGGTGGATAAGCGGGAACATGTTAAATTTTTGGCGAAGCTAGGGCAAGAACTAGGTGTTCGTGTGCAAGTATGTATTGATATTAATGTATCCATTGATTTTAAGCTGCTTTATTTTGGTACGAAACGCTCTTCGCTCCATTCACTTGATTCACTTACACCATTCCTCGAATATATTAAAAATCAAGCATTTATTGAGGTTGTTGGAGCGATGGGCTATGAGGCTCAAATTGCAGGAGTCGGTAATCGTCCAGCCAATGCTGTTAAAGGAAAACTAATTGAAGTAATGCAATTGCAAGCTAAAAAGCAAGTTACCCAGTTTCGTAGATTAGCAATCGCGCATATTAAAGCGTATTTTCCGAGCTTGCACTTTGTAAATGGTGGTGGTTCAGGAAGTATGGCTTACACGGCACAACAGAAGGAAGTAACAGAAATGACAGTTGGCTCTGCATTTTATGCACCAGCTTTGTTTGACCAATTTACACATCTACAGCTAGAAAAGGCAGCTGGGTTTGCTTTACGTGTAACAAGGAAGCCAGAAAAAAATATTGTTGTTTGCCATGGTGGAGGTTATACGGCATCTGGGGCAATTAGTGCTGATCGATTACCGGTATTCTATGAGCCTACCTTTTTTTCATATCTTAGTCTAGAAGGAGCAGGAGAAGTTCAAACACCCGTTAAAGTAAAGCGTAAAAAAGTTAACATAGGGGACACGCTATATTTTCGACATGCGAAGGCTGGGGAACTTTGTGAAAGATTTCAACAACTACATGGGATTAGAGGAGACAAGTATGTAGGAGCTTATTCAACCTATAGGGGGGATGGTCAATGTTTTCTATAGATAGGTGGAAAAATGGTGAGAAGTGGACAAACTGGGCAGGTAATGTCATCTCGTATCCGTCTGAAATGTACTTGCCTCAATCTATTGAAGAGGTTACGAAAATCGTGAAGCATGCACGTGAATCAGGAAAAACGATTCGTGTCACAGGTGCAGCTCACTCCTTTAGCGCCGTTGCTATGCCTGAGCATATAGCACTTTCTTTACATAATATGCGTGGGCTCATAGCTGTAAATGAAGAGAAGCAAGAGGCGACACTTTGGGGCGGAACGTATTTATATGAAATAGGTCCATTGCTTGCGAAGCATGGATTTGCCCTTATAAATATGGGAGATATTCAAGAACAGACGATTGCAGGAGCAGTGTCAACGGGTACTCATGGAACAGGTGTAACACTCGGTTCGGTATCCTCTGCAGTAACAAGATGGGGTTTTGTAGATGGTACAGGTACTTATAGGGAGCATATGAGAGAAATGGATGATTTATCTGAAGCTTTGCACGTTTCACTAGGTATGCTGGGTGTGCTTGTGGAAGTAACGATTAAGGTGATACCTCTATATAGCTTACATTATATAAGTACAAGAGATACGTTAGAAAATGGGCTGGCGATATTTGCTGAAGATATTCGACAAAATCGACATGTTGAGTGGTTTTATTTTCCGGGTAGTGAAACCATTCAAGTGAAGCGTATGAACGCTATAGCGCCTGTTTATCAGAGTAATTGGAATAAGAGAATCGAAACATTGAAGCTTCAAATAGTAGAGAACGGTGCTTTTTTTGCGATGTCTGAGCTTTGCAAATGGAAGCCTTCATTAAGTGGCGCTATGAGTAAATTAGCAGCAGCCAATGTTGTGGAGGGGGAGAAGACGGGGATAAGCTATGAAATTTACCCGTCTCCACGTAGCGTAAAGTTCCAAGAGAGTGAATATGCTATTCCATTAGCACAATTTAAGGCATGTATGGAGGAAATCCACGCTACCTTTAAAAGTGGGGTTTTTGATGTACATTTTCCGTTAGAATGTCGGACGACTGCAGGGGAAGCAGGTTTTTTAAGTCCTACCCAAGGGCAAGAATCAGCATTTATTGCCTTTCATATGTATAAAGGAATGCAGGAAGAGCCTTATTTTGAATGGGTCCATACGATGATGAAGAAATATAAAGGACGACCGCATTGGGGCAAGCTAAGTCATTTAACCGCTAAATATGTCTACGAACTATACCCGGATATCGAGAAATTTTTAGCCGTTCGCAGTCAATACGATCCTGATCATGTGTTTTTGACAGGGTACTTAAGAAAATTATTTACATTGTAAGGAAATAGCTATGCCATATTTTTGGAGGATTTGGAAAAACTGTTGAGAGATTATTAAAAAAATTAAAATTTGAACGAAATGTCAAAATATTCTCCAAAGCGAGATAAAAGTGATGCTTAATCAGCATGAAAACGATTTCAAATTTTGTGTATTATTTAAATTGTTCAAACAATTCTAAAAATACTGTTGACTAGAGCTTTTTTTCGTACTATGATAACAACAATTTAACACGTTCGTTACAGCAGTTAGTAATCTTCTAGGAGATTAACATATACGCAAAAACGAAATAGACAGAACATTTCGTATATAGCAACGAACATAGCAATAAATGAGGGGCGTTTAAAATGAGAAGTGACATGATTAAAGTAGGCGTAGATCGTGCGCCGCATCGAAGTCTTTTATATGCAACAGGCAAAGTAAAAGCGAAAGATTTAGGCAAGCCATTTATAGGGGTTTGTAATTCTTATATCGACATTATACCAGGTCACGTTCATTTACGTACATTTGCTGATGTTGTCAAAGAGGCCATTATTGAAGCGGGTGGAATTCCATTCGAATTTAATACAATCGGTGTCGATGATGGCATTGCAATGGGGCATATCGGTATGCGTTACTCTTTACCGAGTCGTGAAATTATCGCAGATTCTGCGGAAACAGTTATTAATGCACACTGGTTCGACGGAGTATTTTATATTCCTAACTGTGACAAAATCACACCTGGAATGTTAATGGCAGCAGTTCGTACTAATGTACCGTCAATTTTCGTATCTGGTGGCCCAATGGAGGCAGGTACTTCTGCTACTGGCAAGCAACTTTCATTAACATCCGTTTTTGAAGGTGTAGGGGCTCATAAATCAGGCAAAATGTCAGCTGAAGAGCTGTTAGATATTGAAAACAATGCATGCCCAACATGTGGTTCATGTTCAGGAATGTTTACTGCAAACTCTATGAACTGCTTAATGGAAATGCTAGGAGTAGCTTTACCAGGTAATGGAACAATCGTAGCTACTTCTGAAGAGCGTCATATGCTTATTAAAGAAGCTGCTAAACAATTAGTCCGTATGATTAAAGAGGACATCAAACCTCGTGACATTATTACTAAAGAAGCAATTGATGATGCATTTGCACTTGATATGGCGATGGGTGGTTCGACAAATACAGTCCTCCATACATTAGCAATCGCAAATGAAGCTGAAATCGATTATAACATTGAAGATATTAATAAAGTTGCAGAGCGTGTGCCATATCTAGCGAAAATTATGCCTGCTTCAGATATTTCAATGGATGATATTAATAAAGCAGGTGGCGTAAGTGCCATTATTAATGAATTAGCATCTATTTCAGGTGCCATTCACCCAGATCGACAAACAGTAGCAGGAGTATCAATGGGTGAGCTTGTAAAAGATTATCATATTACAAATGCTGAAGTTATTCGAACGAAAGATAATCCGTATAGTCCAGTTGGTGGATTATCCGTGTTATTTGGAAATATTGCGCCAGATGGTTCTGTTATTAAAGTAGGAGCTGTAGACCCTTCTATCAAAGTATTCAGAGGCGAAGCAATCGTCTTCGAATCACAAGAAGCGGCACAGGAAAATATCGATAACGGGACAGTTAAAGAGGGGCATGTAGTCGTCATTCGCTACGAAGGACCAAAAGGTGGCCCAGGGATGCCTGAAATGCTTGCACCAACGTCTGCGATTCAAGGTCGTGGTCTTGGTACAAAGGTTGCGTTAATCACAGATGGACGTTTCTCAGGTGCATCTCGTGGTATTTCAATTGGACATATTTCACCAGAGGCAGCTGAAGGCGGTCCAATCGCTTTAGTAGAGAACGGTGACATTATCACAATTGATCTACCAAACCGTACTATCAATTTAGAAGTTTCAGATGAAGTATTAGCTGAACGTCGTGCAAAACTACCGGTATTTGAACCGAAAATTAAGCGCGGTTGGCTAGCAAGATATTCAAAATTAGTAACAAGCGCCTCTACAGGTGGCGTTATGAAAATTTAAAAAGTTAAAGCGTTGATGAGGTTAAAGGTTCTAGAGCCTTGTATTACCAGAGAGCCGGTCGTGCTGGAAGCCGGCAATACAACTAGATCCGACATCCCCTCTGAGTGAGCTATTAAACGCGTGTTCGCCATTAGATAGCTCCGGGCATAATCGAAAGTGCTCGTTATTAATGAATAAATAATTTATGACGCCGTATTGGATGCGAATGATTTCGCATTGGTGCATAAATGCTTATATTTATTCACAAGGTAGCAATTATTTGCTATAAAAAAGGGTGGTACCATGGAAAGTCTTTTTCATCCCTACGTAAGGTAATTCTTTGCGTGTGGAGAAAAAGGCTTTTTATTTTTTTAGGACGTTACAAAGAGTCTGTCGTCTCTTTTCAAGGAGATAACCAGCTTGTAACACTTCAATGATGCGCATTACTGATGTGAAATTGAATGATAAGAAGGAGGCATAATTGATGAGTACGAATGTTTCTATCAATGAGAAAGAAGAATTAGCAACAACAGCAAAAGTTGAACAAACCTATCAAGCGAAAGATGGTGCTGACGTATTAGTGCAAGCACTGCATGAACAAGGTGTTGAAATTGTTTTTGGTTATCCAGGTGGAGCAGTACTACCAATTTATGATGCAATGTATAAAAATCCGATCCGACATATTTTAACTAGACATGAACAAGGCGCAATCCATGCAGCAGAAGGTTATGCGCGTGTTTCTAATAAAACTGGTGTTGTTATTGCAACAAGCGGCCCAGGGGCAACAAACTTAGTAACTGGTATTGCTGATGCGATGATTGATTCCATCCCATTAGTTGTATTCACAGGTCAAGTTTCAACATCAGTGATTGGGACAGATGCTTTCCAAGAAGCGGATATTATGGGAATTACGACACCAATTACGAAGCACAATTATCAGGTACAAGATGTTAATGATATCCCGCGTATTGTTAAAGAGGCTTTCCATATTGCAAGCACGGGTCGAAAGGGTCCTGTTGTAGTGGATTTCCCGAAAAACGTTTCTCAAATGTTATTTGATGTGGAGAATCCACCACAGGCTCCTGACGAAATATATTTACCGGGTTATCAACCAACATATAAACCGAATTATTTACAAGTTCAAAAAGCAATTCAGGCGATTTCACTGGCCAAAAATCCAGTCATTTTAGCTGGAGCTGGTGTCCTCTTTGCAGATGCTAAAGAAGAGTTAACTGCATTCGCTGAAAAATATCGAATTCCAGTAGCAAACACTTTATTAGGACTTGGTTCAATTCATGGAGAGCATGAATTATTCCTCGGTATGGCAGGAATGCATGGAACTGCAACGTCGAACACAGCTATTACAAAATCAGATTTATTGTTGAATATTGGAGCTCGCTTTGATGACCGTCTAACTGGTAATTTAGCAACATTTGCTCCAAATGCAACAATCATACACATCGATATCGATCCAGCGGAAATTGGAAAAAACGTGCCGACAGATATTCCAATCGTTGCAGATGCTAAAGAAGCATTAAAAGCATTATTGAAAAAGGACTTCGATGGCCCAGATACAACAGAATGGCTAGCGTTCTTAAATAATCATGCAAAAGAATATCCATTATGGTACAGCAAGGAGTCAGCGGACAAAGAAGTTTTACCGCAGGAAGCATTAGAGCTTGTGCATAAAATTACAGAAGGTGACGCAATTGTGACTACAGATGTTGGTCAGCATCAAATGTGGGCTGCACAATATTATCGCTTAAACAATGATCACGGATGGGTAACGTCTGGTGGACTTGGTACGATGGGCTTCGGCTTCCCAGCTGCAATTGGCGCCCAGTTTGCGAAGCCAGACAAAAAAGTTGTTTCCATTGTAGGGGATGCAGGATTCCAAATGACTGCACAAGAGCTTTCTATACTACAAGAATTCAACTTACCGGTAAAGATAGTGATTTTAAATAATAGCTGTCTAGGAATGGTACGCCAATGGCAAGAAACATTCTATGAGGAGCGTTATTCATCTTCATTAATGCCGATTCAACCAGATTTTGTTAAATTAGCAGATGCATATGGTCTTAAGGGCTACCGAATTAACACAATCGATGAAGCGGAAAGTATTTTCCGCGAAGCACTACTTTCTAATGAGCCTGCGCTAATCGATTGTCGTGTTAAACAGCTTCAATGTGTTTATCCAATGGTAGCACCAGGCAAAGGCTTACATGAAATGATTGGGGTGAAAAAGAATTGAAACGAGTAATTACAGTAACAGTGATTAACCAAAGCGGTGTGTTAAATCGCGTAACAGGCTTACTTATGAAGCGTCAATTTAATATTGAATCAATCACAGTTGGTCATACAGAACAGCCAAACTTTTCGAAAATGACTTTTGTTGTCAACGTTGAGGATGAGCGTAAAATTGAACAGCTAGTGAAGCAATTATCGAAGCAAATTGATGTGTTAAAGGTCAATGACATTACAGATAAATCAATCGTGCTACGCGAATTAGCGCTTGTGAAGGTAATTTCACCACCAAACTTACGACTGGAAATGAATTCAATAGTTGAACCATTCCGTCCTCAAATTATTGATACAGCAAAGAATGTTGTCACATATCAAGTAGTAGGCGATCCAGATAAGATTGATGCCTTTATTGAACTAATTCGACCATATGGTATTAAAGAATTAACGCGTACAGGGGCTACTGCATCTGTTCGTGAAACACAAAAAATCTCAAATACGCAGCTCTCTATTTTAAAATAGTTTGCATATAAAATTCACAGCTTTGGATGCGTAGCCCTTGTTGGCTTACTTGCATCCGAGGTTGAAAAAACAAACCCAAAATTAGGAGGAAACAAACAATGGCTACTATGTACTATGAACAAAACATCAACGAGGAAGTTTTAAAAGGGAAAAAAATCGCAATCATCGGTTATGGTTCACAAGGTCATGCACATGCATTAAACCTTAAAGAATCAGGATTCGATGTAGTAGTAGGAGTTCGTCCAGGCGGATCATTTGATGCAGCAAAAGCGGATGGAATAGATGTGAAAACTGTTGCTGAAGCAGCGCAAGAAGCAGATGTTATCCAAATTTTACTTCCAGATGAGCGCCAAAAAGCTGTATATGAGGCTGAAATTGCTCCACATCTTGAAGCGGGTAAAGCATTAATGTTTGCACACGGCTTTAACATTCATTTCGGTCAAATTACGCCACCAGCAGATGTGGACGTATTCTTAGTTGCTCCAAAAGGTCCAGGACACTTAGTTCGTCGTCAATTCCAAGAAGGTGCTGGTGTACCAGGCTTATTCGCGATTCATCAAGATGCAACTGGTCAAGCAAAAGATTTAGCTCTTGCATACGGTAAAGGAATCGGTGCAGCTCGTGGCGGTTTACTTGAAACAACATTCAAAGAAGAAACTGAAACTGATTTATTCGGTGAGCAAGCTGTACTTTGTGGCGGTGCTACACAATTAGTTAGAGCAGGATTTGAAACATTAGTAGAAGCAGGCTACCAACCAGAGCTAGCATACTTTGAAACACTGCACGAACTAAAATTAATTGTTGACCTTATGTTTGAGGGTGGTATGGCAACAATGCGTTACTCAGTATCAGATACAGCAGAGTGGGGTGACTATGTTGCAGGACCGCGCATTATCGATGACTCAGTTAAAGCTCGTATGAAAGATGTATTAACAGATATCCAAGATGGTACATTCGCTCGCCGTTGGATTCAAGAAAATGAAAACGGTCGTCCAGAATATACAAAATTCAAAGAAGCTGGTGCAAACCACCAAATCGAAGAAGTTGGTGCTAAATTACGTGCTATGATGCCATTCATCAATGAAGGTAAAGAAAAGGTTGTAAGAGAAGTGGCTGCAAGTGCGAAAAATTGATATTTTCGATACAACACTTCGCGACGGCGAGCAATCTGCTGGTATTAATCTAAACACAGCAGAGAAGATTGAAATCGCCAAGCAACTAGAGCGCCTTGGAGTGACAATTATTGAAGCAGGTTTTCCTGCTTCGTCACCCGGTGACTTTGAAGCGGTAAATCGTATTGCAGGAACAGTGAAAAACTCGATCGTAACAGGCTTAGCTCGCTGTGTACAAAAAGATATCGACACAACGTGGGAAGCCATTAAAGTGGCTGAACAACCACACATTCATATTTTCCTAGCAACTTCTCCAATTCATATGGAATACAAGCTAAAAAAATCACCCGATCAAGTGGTAGAACAAGCGGTCGAAGCCGTAAAATATGCGAAAAAATTCTTTCCGCTTGTACAATGGTCTGCTGAAGATGCATTTCGCTCAGATCGTGAATTTTTAGTACGTATTATGAATGATGTTGTTGCGGCAGGTGCAACAACCATAAATGTACCTGACACAGTAGGTTATGCATCACCACAAGAATATGGTGCATTATTTAAATACCTACTTGAAAATGTAAAAGGTGCTGATAAGGTAAAATTCTCTGCACATTGTCATGATGATTTAGGTATGGCAACCGCTAACACGATTGCAGCCATTGAAAATGGTGCCTCACAAGTTGAGGGGACGATTAACGGTATCGGAGAGCGCGCTGGTAATGTAGCGCTTGAAGAAATTGCAGTTGCCCTTCATATTCGAAAAGATATCTACCCTGTAGAAACAGGTATTCATTTACAAGAAATTAAGCGTACATCTCAATTAGTCAGTAAGCTTACGAATGTAGTTATTCAACCGAATAAAGCGATTGTTGGTAAAAATGCATTTGCACATGAATCTGGTATTCACCAAGATGGTGTGTTGAAAAATCCTGAAACGTACGAGATCATTTCACCTGCTCTTATTGGTGAAGGGGAGGTACCACTCGTTCTAGGTAAACACTCAGGTCGCGCAGCATTCCGTGACCGAGCAGAAACAATGGGCTTCAACCTTTCGGATGAAAAACTAAATAAAGCATTTACTGAATTTAAAAAACTTGCTGATCGTAAAAAAGAAATTACGGAAGAAGATTTACTAACGCTTCTTACTGAGCAACAAGTTCAAATAGAAGATGTTCCACTCTACGAATTAAAGATGGTACAGGTGCAATATGGTACAGAAAATATACCAACAGCAACAGCGATTGTTTTAACACCAGACGGTTTGGAAAAGACAGTTGTAGCAACAGGTTCAGGCTCGGTGGAAGCTATTTTCAATACGCTTGAGCAACTTGTTCAAGGAGATATTCATGTGGTTGATTATCGAGTTAAGTCAGTTGGTAAGGGACGAGATGCATTAGGAGAAGCTGTGATTAATATTCGATATGATGGTATTTCAACAACCGGACGAAACTCATCACAGGATGTTTTAGAAGCATCGGCAAAAGCTTATTTAAATGCGATCAACCGTCATTTAATACAAGCAAGCCTTCGTACACAACCTGTAAGTTAATCAATCATCAAGCTTTTGTGGATACCGCAAATTTTAATGGAAGTGAATCGGTTCAGCATCATTCACATCCCAAACGCAATGATGCCAATTACGTGTAGTCGTATTATTGATGACCTCACCTATTAAAATAGGTGAGAGTCTTACTAAAATAGCGTAGTTCAACGCTATACAAAGAAAGGTGTTTTGACGATGGAGAAAAAAATTACAGTACTTCCTGGTGACGGAATTGGGCCAGAGGTTGTTGCTTCTGCTGTACGTGTATTACAGGTGATTGGTAAGCGATTCAACCATACATTCCATTTAGGTTATGCAACAATCGGAGGCGCTGCCATCGACCAACACAATAATCCACTACCAGATGAAACAATTGAGATGTGTGAAAATAGTGATGCAGTTATACTTGGTGCCGTTGGTGGCCCGAAATGGGATAATAATCCACCTGAATTACGTCCAGAAAAAGGATTACTACGTATTCGCAAACACTTTGATTTATTCGCAAACCTACGTCCAGTAAAGGCGTTCCCGAGTTTACTAGATGCTTCGCCATTAAAGCGTGAAGTAGCCGAAAACGTCGATTTAATGATTGTACGTGAATTAACAGGCGGCGTATACTTCGGGGAACCACGTATGCGTACTGAAAATGGCGCGATTGATACAACTGTTTACTCAACTGCTGAAGTTGAACGTATCGTTGAAAATGCCTTTGAATTAGCACGTTTACGTGGAGGCAAATTATGCTCTGTTGATAAAGCGAATGTACTTGAAACAAGTCGTTTATGGCGCGAAGTTGTAGAAGCGAAGAAAAAAGAGTATCCAGATGTGCAAGTGGAGCACAATTTAGTAGACTCAGTTGCTATGAAATTAATTACAAATCCTAGTTATTATGATGTAGTAGTTACTGAAAATATGTTTGGAGATATTTTAAGTGATGAAGCATCTGTAATTACAGGTTCTTTAGGTGTACTACCATCTGCTTCCATTCGCGGAGATAATTTTGGTCTATATGAACCAGTACATGGCTCAGCGCCAGAAATTGCAGGCCAAGGTGTAGCAAATCCAGCCGCAACCATTCTTTCAGTTGCCATGATGCTACAATATTCATTTGGCTTAAAAGAAGAGGCTGCAGAAATCGAACGTGCTGTAAGTGCAGTATTTGATGATGGCTATTTCACAGCAGATCTTGCACGTGACGGCAGTCGTATACTATCGACGAATGAATGGACAGATAAAGTCATTAACGAGATTGATACAAGTTTTGTTTCAGAAAGCATTATGACAACATACATTTAAGAAATAGGTGAAGATAATGGGCAAAAATATAATTGAAAAGATTTGGGATAAACATGTAGTTTATCAGGAAGAGGGCAAACCGGACCTGTTATATATTGATCTCCATTTAATTCATGAAGTAACTTCTCCCCAAGCCTTTGAAGGTCTACGAATGAACGGACGTCAAGTGCGTCGCCCGGATTTAAGCTTTGCGACAATGGATCATAACGTGCCTACAAAAAATCTACCAACGATTCATGATCCGATTGCGCGTAACCAAATCGAAACGTTAGCTAAAAATGCTGAAGAATTTGGCGTTGAGCTTGCAGGGATGGGGCATCCAGATCAAGGGATTGTTCACGTAATTGGACCAGAGCTAGGTTTAACGCAGCCTGGTAAAACGATTGTTTGTGGTGACTCCCATACGTCTACACATGGTGCGTTCGGAGCGATTGCCTTCGGGATTGGTACATCTGAGGTAGAGCATGTATTGTCAACACAGACATTATGGCAAAATAAGCCGAAAACAATGGAAATTCGTGTAGAAGGTGAGCTTCCTGTAGGTGTAGCTGCTAAAGATATTATTTTAGCGATTATTTCGAAATTCGGTATCGGTGTCGGTACAGGACATATTGTGGAATTCACTGGAGAGGCTATCCACAAGCTTTCTATGGAAGAACGGATGACAATTTGTAATATGTCAATCGAAGCAGGTGCAAAGGCAGGGTTAATTTCTCCTGATCAAACGACTGTTGACTATATCCGTGGACGCAAACATGCACCACAAGGAGAAAAGTTTGAGGAAGCAGCAAATTATTGGTTAAGCTTAGCATCCGATGAAGATGCAACATATGATACAGTTCGAATTATCCAAGCGGAAGAAATTGAGCCAATCATCACTTGGGGAACGAATCCGTCAATGGGTTCAGGTGTTTCAAATAATGTTCCGACACAGGCGGATTATGAGGATGAGTCAGATAAAGCTGCTCTTCGTAAAGCACTTGACTATATGGGCTTAGAGGAAGGTCAGCCATTAACTTCAATCGATATCCAACACGTATTTATCGGTTCTTGCACAAACTCACGGATCAGTGATTTACGTGCAGCTGCAAATGTCATCGAAGGGCGTAAGGTACATGAAAAAGTAACAGCAATCGTTGTGCCAGGCTCATATTCGACGAAAAAACAAGCAGAAGCAGAAGGATTAGATAAAATCTTTACAGACGCTGGCTTTGAATGGCGTGAGACAGGTTGCTCAATGTGTCTAGCGATGAATGATGATGTAGTACCAGCGGGTGAACGCTGTGCATCAACATCAAATCGTAACTTTGAAGGACGCCAAGGAGCTGGTTCTCGTACACACTTAGTATCACCACCAATGGCAGCAGCTGCAGCAATTGCTGGTCACTTTGTAGATGTTCGTGAATTCGTAAAGGAAACTGTGTAAATGCCATTTACACGGAAGGGATGATTGCAAATGGAACCAATTAATATCGTAAATAGTGTAATAACACCACTCGATCGTAAAAATGTCGATACTGACCAAATTATTTCAAAAGAGTTTTTAAAGCGTATTGAGCGTACAGGTTTTGGTCAGTATTTATTTTACCATTGGCGCTTTGATGCAGAGGGCATTGAAATTAAGGATTTTGTATTAAACAAACCTGAATTTAAAGACTCTAAAATTTTAGTAGCTCAAGATAACTTCGGCTGTGGTTCATCTCGTGAACATGCACCGTGGGCAATCTTAGATTATGGCTTCAATGTAGTAATTGCACCATCATTCGCAGATATTTTCCATAGTAACTGCTTTAAAAATGGGATTTTACCAATCAAACTAACTGCAGCAGAGTGTGATGAAGTTCTAGCGAAAGGCTTAGAAAATCCGTACAAAATGGAAGTCAATCTAGAAGCACAAACAGTAACGGGTGAAGATGGTGCAATTTATAAATTTAGCATCGATTCTTACTATAAGGAAACATTGCTGAATGGTTGGGATGAAATTTCGCTAACCTTCAAATACGAAGAACAAATTGCTGCTTACGAAGCAGAACGTATTGTATTTTAATAGATGGAGGGTTTACCTTTTGACTGAAGACAGATTTGTTGTCTTCAGTTTTTGTTGCTTAAAGAAGGGGGTGCTTTGAGTGAAGGGAGAATGCTAGGTAGCGAGAAGAAGTGATCGGGTGAGGGCAGAAACTGCTCGAGTAGAGAAAGAAGTGATCAGGTAAGGGCCAAAACTGCTCAGGTAGTGAAGAATATTGGCAAATGACTAGTCCTTACCATTTTACATAATAAAAATACAGCTTTAGTTATTATAATGTTTATTTTTTGTAAAAAAAGCATAACTAATTGATGTAATATTTTGATAATATATAAATAGAGGTATAGTTAATAAATGGAATGTATCCAGCTTGTTGCTGTAAGTTAAGCATGACATTTGTTAAAAGCTATGACATGTATATAAGTTGATTTCTGTTCTGACTAAACGCCTCTAGGAAAGCGCCCGGTCGGAAAGGAAATCAACGCCACACAATGGTGATGGATAGTTATTTATCAAAAAAAGCTTTTATGAAAAGCGAAAATAAGGAGGGAACTAGAATGAAAATCCTTCGAAAATACAGCTTATTAATTGGGGGCTTAGGTTTTTCTAATTTAGGGAACTGGATTTACCTTGTTGCGCTAAATTTATTAATATGGCATTTAACACAATCGCCTGCAGCGATGGCTGGAATCTTTATTGTCGGACCAATAGCAAGAGTATTAACAAGTTTGGTAGCTGGGTCTTTCATTGATCGTATGAATAAACGCAAGTTGATGATTGCAACTGATATTATAAGAGGTTTCATCGTTTTTTGTATGCCGTTTATGGAATCTATTTGGCTCATTTATATGCTGTTATTTTTAGCGAATATAGCGAGTAGTTTCTTTGGGCCTAGTAGTACATATTATATTACAAAGTTTGTTCCTTCAGAAGATAGACAACGATTCAACGCAATACTTGGCACGTTCAATTCAGGTTCGTTTTTAGTAGGTCCAGCACTTGCAGGACTCCTCATCATGCTTTTTAATACAACAATTACGATTTGGTTTAACAGTTTTACATTTTTTGTTTGTGCTTTGATCATTTACTTATTACCTGATGTAGATGATGTGAAGGAAACTTCACTGCAACGTATTACTTGGCAAATATTAAAAAGTGATTATTTAGCTGTAATAGTTTTCATTCGACAAAATTCATTATTTATAATGATTTATTTACTGTTTCAAAGTACATTAATGATTGCTTTTGCGCTTGATTCTCAAGAAACAACATTTATAAAACAAGATTTGGCTTTATCCGATAGCTTATATGGAGCCTTTGTGAGTAGCGCAGGAGCTGGAGCAATTTTAGGTGGAATGGTTGCTGCAAGCTTCGCCAAAAAATGGTCCACTCGGTCATATATGGCTTTTGGCTTGTTCCTGACAATGCTGTTTTATACAGCTTTTTATGCCTCGACATCGAGTATTCTGACATTAGTAAGTTTCGTTTTTTTAGGCTTTTTTATGGCATTTAGTAATACTGGTTATGAAACGTTTTATCAGCAAAATGTACCACCTGAAATGATGGGGATATTTGGTAGTATTTCTATTATTTTCCAAAATGTTTTACAAATCACCTTTACTTTACTATTAGGTTTGTTTGCAGAATTATTTACGCTTCAAATGACTGCAATTATTTTCGGTATTATAAGTATTTTATTGTCGATCTCATTATATTTTGTGCTATATTCCCCGAAAAACTACATCGGGTTAAAGGAGGAAGTATCATGATTAGCTATAAAGTTCATTGTATTTTTTGTAAGAAAATATTTGAAGTTGTAGAAGGGACAAGGAAATATAAACTATATAAAGAAAATATGAACGGAAAATTTTCCTGTGAAGATTGTGATAGAAAAATTGAGTTAGAGGCAAGGAAAGGTTTATTGGGAAAACTTAATTGAAAATGACCCCATATTTTTCAAATGTAAATGACCTATCCTTCTATTGTTTTCTCAGTTAAAATGGAAAAATAAGATGGAAGGTAGGTCAAAAGATGATTACAGTTATAGGTAGCATAAATATGGATTTAGTTGTACAAATGGGGGTTTTTCCAAAGCAAGGCGAAACGATCCTCGGTAAAGATTTTCAAACGATTCCAGGAGGAAAAGGGGCTAATCAGGCAATTGCAGCGGCACGTCTTGGAAGTGAAGTGACAATGATAGGCCGTGTAGGCTCCGATAGTTTTGGGGAAACATTGCGCACTGTTTTACAGCAAGAGCATGTTCAAACTGAAACTATTACAAGTGTATCGGCACCTACTGGGATTGCTAATATTTTAATCTACAATAATGATAACCGTATTATAGTAGTGCCTGGGGCAAATTATGAACTAATGCCTGCGCATATAGAGGCAGCGAAAGAAATCATTCAAAAAAGTCAGATGGTAATTATGCAGCTAGAAATCCCTACGGAAACGACCGAATATGCAATAAAACTATGTAAAGAAGCGAATGTACCTGTTTTATTAAATCCAGCACCAGCGGCTAATTTTGATGTGCAATGGATGGAGGATATTACCTATATCACACCAAATGAAACGGAGTGTGCCGAAATTTTTGGAGATGATGTTGAGCAAGTATTAGAAAAGTATCCTAATAAAATGATTATTACGCTAGGTAGTAATGGCGCACGCTATTTTGATGGTGAATATCCTATTCATGTTCCTGGCTATTTGACGAAAGCGGTAGATACAACAGGTGCAGGTGATACGTTTAACGGTGCACTCGCTTTTGCTTTAGTAGAAGGGCAATCATTGGATCAGGCAGTGTATTTTGCCAATATTGCAGCATCATTATCGGTGGAGAAATTCGGTGCTCAAGGTGGAATGCCAACACTTGGAGCAGTATACTCACGTATGGCTGGAATTGAAGAATGAAGAAAAAACTAATACTCTTACGAATTTATAATAATAATTATTATTTCTTTTAGTCTGAATGAGTAATAATATTTGAGATAGCTCCTTCAAAAGTATAAGATTTTTTACCTATTTGTGACAGTTGAATTTAAGTATATTGTCCTTTTTTGCAGTTGTTTCTTAGTACTATGTATTAATAAGTGAATATTTTCATTTATAATAACTTTAGATACATAGAAAAGAGGTTTTGAGGATGACAAATATTGATAATGTGCCAATCGAATATACAGCCTCAGCGAATAATATTTTGCCACAGCTTGTTGATCATTTGCGACAATTACATGGCATTATTGTACAAAATACATATGTAAAAGATACAGCTAAACATTTAAATCGTATCATTCAAGATGCTAATAACGAAACGATGATTCTTATTGTTGGGAAAGAGCGTGTTGGAAAAACAACTCTTGTAAATGGACTTTTAGGACGTCAAGTTTTGCCTGTTAGTGATCAGCATCCAACAGGGGTAAATACATTTTTGCGATACGGTGAACATGAAGAAATAAAAGCGTATTTTTTAGATGGTGTCGTAGCAATATTCGATATGAGCAAGCTAGAATTATTGACAACTAGCGATACTTTTGCATCTCAAATACTACGAGAACATTTAGATTACTTAGAAGTATATTTGAAAAACGATTTATTAAAATCAGTAACAATTATTGATTCTGTGTCATTGGAAGCTGGGGGAGGAGAAATGGCTTACTTCCCAGAAGCATTGATGAACCGTGTTGACGAAATCTTTTGGGTATTACGCTCAGGTTCGATGGCTATTTATCCTGAAATATTATTGATGGAAACTTTAAAAAACAAAGGTGTTGAGCCTCTTTGTGTCATCAATGCCATAGATTCAAATGAAAATACGCAGGCGTTTATTAATGCTGAGAGAGAACAAATTGGACATTTAATAAGTGATTTTGTTGCTATCTCCGCAAGAGAAGCGATTGAAGCTAAACAGACTAATAGTGATGAGCTTTGGGAGAAAAGTCAGTATGAGCAATTAATTTCAGAAATTCATCGAGTTGCAGAAAATAGTGATAAGAAAACGTATGGCATTTTAATTCGCTTCTTGCAATGGCTTGAACGATTCCGCTTCGAATTAACTGTTATTCCACAAAGAGATCCATTCCAATCTGCGGTTGAGAACATTGAAAAATATGCAGGCGATACACAATACGAATTTTCACGCTATCAACGTGATTTAGCGATTGTGACTGAATATGAGCAAGAATATGAGCAGGTTGCCAATGTATTTAAAAATGTTCAAACATTATACCAACTTTTACAAACCATTTCACAAAATGATTATTTACAAGATGAAATTGTGGAAAGCTTTACAGAAAAGGCTGTTTTTTATCAACAAATGTTACGTGAATATCGTAATATGCATAGCGATTATATACGTGAATATGATCGATTGGACGCTCAGCATAAAAAAATTCACGGAAAAGGTCTTATGAAGGCTATCTTTGGTCAGCATACACAAAATGGATTTTTCAAGGAACGTGTCAGCAAGTTAAATGAGCAGCAAGTTGCTTGTATTGCACAATATGAAAAAGTGCAAGAAGCGGAGGCAATGATGCTTCAGTCCATTTATTCCATTCAAAGTCATCTTATGGAGTTAACGGAAAAACGTTTGGTACGTATTGAGCAAAAAGTGCAAGAGCTAAATCACCAACGTTCAAAAGAAAAGCGCCAATTAAAGTTATACGCGAATAAATTAAATGAATTTTCTTGTTTGATTGAAGCGCAGGGATATATTAAAGATAATATTCAAGCATTTTTAATGGACGAACAAATGCCGCTAAAAGAAAAAGATATTGCAATGCTAAAAGAAACGATTAACAGTATCATCAGCATTGACCTGACGAATAATGGTCTACTTGCACGTAGTCAAATGAACAATAAAATGGAGAGCACTGCGATTCCTTTCGATGTTCAGAAAACATATCCATTACATATGTTAGCTTTAGCAGAAGTAGATGTGAAATCAAACGATATACCAGAAATACCGAAAAAATTAGATATTCAATATGAGGAATAAAAAAGGAAAATGTTCTAAAATTAATTAATAATTTTAGAACATTTTTTTATGTATTTTTTAGTTTTCTATAAATTAGGATTAATTGGCAAAAATTGAAACTAAATAAGACGATTTTCGTATAGATAGTAGGAGGGATTAAAATGATAGAAGTTAAAGGTCGTTTTACTGAAGCGAAAATTTATTCAAATACAGCCTTACAATCAGCTATCAATCAAATTAAAGAATTGGCAAATCAAGCCTTTATGGAAGGAACAAAAATACGGATTATGCCAGATTATCACGCAGGGAAGGGTTGTGTTATTGGCACAACGATTCAACTTCAAACTCGTGTAGTGCCTAATCTTGTAGGCATTGATGTTGGTTGTGGTGTATTTGTAGCTGAGATAAATGAGACGGATATCGATTTTTCGAAACTTGATGCTACAATTCGAGCACATATACCAAGCGGACAGAATATCCATCAGGAAGTATCTTCTGCACGTCATTTTGTTGAATTTGAGGGGAGACAGTTTGTAGCGAGTGGCTTAAAAGATGACTATACGAATTTATCCCTTGGTACACTTGGGGGAGGCAATCATTTTATCGAGCTTGCAAAAGACGAAGCAGGCACACATTACTTACTTATCCATACTGGGTCGCGTTATGTCGGAGCTAAGGTAGCGAATTGGCATCAAAAAAGAGCTTATGAAACATTACAACAAGAAGATTTAAAAGAAAAAATTGCCGTGCTGAAAAATCAGGGACGCGAAAAAGAAATTCAAGCGATGATTAAAGCTTTTAAAGAGCAAAATCCTATTGTACCAAAAGATTTAGCCTATTTAGAGGGTGAGTTTTTCCATGATTATATTCACGATATGAAAATTGCTCAGCAATATGCTCGGATGAATCGTTGGACAATTGCCGAAACAATCTCCAAGCATATGAACTGGCATTTTAACGAAACGTTCGATACAATCCATAACTATATTGATACAGAAACAATGACATTAAGAAAAGGAGCCGTTCGAGCAAATAAAGGGGAGAAGCTCGTTATTCCTATGAATATGCGAGATGGCTCACTCATTTGTATGGGGAAAGGGAATGCAGATTGGAATTACTCAGCACCACATGGGGCAGGGCGGATGTATTCTCGCCGTGCTGCAAAAGAAGCACTAAGGATGGAAGATTTTAAAGAAATGATGCAAGGTATTTGGACAACATCCGTAAACGAAGAAACATTAGATGAAGCCCCAATGGCATATAAGCCAATGTCAGAAATTACATCAGTTCTTGAGGAAACAGCAGATATATTAAAAGTGATTACACCTGTTTATAATTTTAAAGCTAGCGAAGCAGCTAAGCCTTATGAGCGAAAAAATAAAAATAATTCCTAATAATTGAAAGTACTTGCATTCGCGGTTATCTATTAACAATATATCTGTAATGATATAAAATAGGCTTACAAAGATGAAGTGGGTGGTTTTTTGGTATCTTCAAAAGATGTGGCAAAGTATGCGGGTGTCTCTCAAACAACGGTTTCAAGGGTGTTAAATACTCCTGAACTTGTAAAGCCGAAGACTGTTGAAAAAGTGATGCAAGCAATTGAGGAATTAAACTATATTCCAAATGATATTGCAAGATCGCTAGTCCAGAAAAAAACAGGCATTATTACATTGATATCGGGGCCTTTACATAATCCTTTCTTTGTTGATACAACAACTGCAATCGTCAATTATGTTAATGCTCAGGGCTATAAAGTAAATGTTTATTTTGGTACGGAAGATAATTTAGATTCTATTTATAATTCTGTCTTGGAAACCAAGGCTGATGCGATTATTTTATCGTCTATGTTATATGAAGATGACTTGTTTTTTAAGCTTGAAAAACGAGGCATACCTTTTATCATGTATAATCGCAAGCATCAAGAAAACAGGTATTTTGTAGAAATTGATAATGTGGAAGCTGGTTATATAGCGACGAATCATATTTTATCTTTAGGTCATCGTGACATATGCTGGATTGGCGGTCCACATGAAATAAGTACTTTTTATGGAAGGCACAAAGGCTTTAAAGATGCATTAAAGGACAGCGGTATAGATATAAATACAGTGCCAGCATTTTTTACAAATACTAAAAAAGACGATATTGAACGAATATTTGAAGAAATACTTAAGCTTTCTACGAGACCTACCGCTATTTGTGCCGCAACAGATGCAATTGCTATTGAAATTTTAAACCTTTGCTTAGAGAGGGGCTTTCATGTTCCTAAAGATTTTAATGTTATTGGCATTGATAATGTTGAGCTCAGTAAGCACCATTCAATTGCTTTAACAACAGTAGGTTTAGAATCCGAAAAAAACCTTGGATTTATTGCTATTGAAAAATTATTTGAGGTAATGGAGAAAAAAAGTGCTTGCATCCAACAAACAGAATCTGTTAAACTTTTCCCGAGAAATACAACTTGTAAAAAATAAACTGAGGTTATCAGTTTATTTTTTAAAACCTAAAATGGTTACGTATTCATTTTTTTATTTTCAGAAATGAATACGTAACCATTCTGAAAGAGGAGTGAGTCAGGTCTTGAAAAAGAGCTTATTTATTAATGGACAATGGCAAATGACAGATGAATTTATGGAGGTTCAAGCCCCCTACTCAAAAGAGGTCATTGCTCAATTTGCTATGGCAACTGAAGACGATGTACAGCGTGCGATTGAAAGTGCTCATTCAGCAGAGTCTGAAATGGCAGCATTAACAGCATTCCAAAGAGCAGAAATTTTAGAACAATTATCGGAACTATTTGCAGTAAATAGAGATGAGGCAGCTAATATTATCTCATTAGAGTCAGCAAAGCCTTTGAAGTATGCGTATGCTGAAATTGATCGAACGATTGAAACTTACAAATTTGCAGCAGAAGAAGCGAAACGGCTATCTGGTGAAATGATTCCAATGGATGCTTCTAAAAATGGGGAAGGACGATTTGCCTATACAATGCGCGAACCATTAGGCGTTATTGCGGCTATTACACCTTTTAATTTTCCACAAAACTTAGTAGCCCATAAAGTTGGACCAGCATTAGCAGCCGGAAATACGATTGTTTTAAAACCTGCAACACAAACAGCTTTATCTGCTCATTTTCTAGCAAATTTATTGGCACAAACAAATTTACCAGCAGGTGCATTTAACTTAGTAACTGGGCAGGGAAAATTAGTAGGGGATGCATTTTTAGCACATCCAAAAGTAAAAATGATTACATTTACTGGGAGCCCTGCTGTAGGTATTTCTCTTCGTAACCGCGCTGGCTTAAAGAAAGTCACATTAGAACTTGGTTCGAATGCTGGTGTTATTGTTGATGAAGGAATTCAACTTGATAAAATCATGGACCGAATTGTTATGGGGGCTTTTTCAAATCAAGGCCAAGTTTGCATCTCCCTACAGCGTATATATGTAAAAGAAAATATAATGGATATATTTTTAGAAAAACTAAAAGCAAAAATAGAACAACTAACAATAGGTGACCCACTAGATGCAACAACAGATGTAGCGATGATGATTTCAGAAACAGAGCAACAGCGTGCTGTCACATGGATAGAAGAAGCGGTAGCAGAAGGTGCTGAAGTAGTGACGGGTGGGCGTATTGAAAATAATATTTTACTTCCAACAGTATTATTTAACGTATCCTCTCGTAGCCGTGTATCATGTGAGGAAATATTTGCACCTGTTGTAATTGTCAATACTGTTTCTTCAATAGAAGAAGCCATTGATGCTGTCAATGATTCAAATTATGGCTTACAGGCAGGAATATTTACACCTTCAATCGAGATGGCCTTTAAAGCTTCAAAGAAATTACAAGTAGGGGGTGTCATTATAAATGACGTTCCGACATACCGTGTTGACCATATGCCATATGGCGGCATTAAAGAAAGCGGAACCGGTCGAGAAGGAATCAAATATGCAGTTGAAGAAATGACAGAAATGAAGCTAGTGATTTGGAATAACAATTAACTTCTTTCAGCAAATGTTTTATGTAGCGAAAGCAAAGCGACAGCTACAAATGTTTTATGTAGCGAAAGCAAAGCGACAGGTACAATTATGTCGAGGCATAAATGATTCGGAAATGGAGATGGTTGTAAATGAACATAATCAAACAGCACCCGAAATTGTATGTTATAGATAATGGAACAATGCGAATGGATAAAAACTATATGATTGCCATGCATAACCCTGCAACGATTGATCATCCAAACGAGCCAAATGAGTTTGTTGAATTTCCAGTTTATACAGTATTAATTGATCATCCAGAAGGAAAAATATTGTTTGATACAGCTTGTAACCCAAACTCAATGGGACCTGAAGGACGCTGGGGTGAATTTACTCAAAAAGCATTCCCAATTAATATGCCAGAAGAATGCTATTTACATCATCGTTTAGAAGAGTTAAATGTGCGTACAGAAGATATTAAATATGTTGTTGCTTCACATTTACACTTAGATCATGCAGGCTGTTTAGAACTTTTTACGAATGCAACAATAATTGTGCAGGAAGATGAATTCAATGGAACTTTACAAACGTATGCGAGAAATGTAAAAGAAGGTGCATATATTTGGAGTGACATTGATATGTGGATAAAGAACAACTTACAATGGCGCTTAATTAAGCGTGGTGAGGATAATGTGAAGCTTGCAGAAGGAATCCAAGTTTTGAATTTTGGTAGCGGTCATGCTTGGGGGATGCTAGGTTTGCATATTAATATGCCAGAAACGGGTGGAATTATTTTAGCTTCAGATGCCATTTATACTGCTGAAAGCTTTGGGCCACCTGTCAAGCCACCTGGAATACTATATGATTCTGTTGGCTATAATTCTACGGTTGAACGAATTAGAAGATTAGCAAATGAAACAAATTCACAAGTTTGGTTTGGCCATGATTCCGTCCAATTTAAGTCATTTAGAAAATCGACAGAAGGTTATTATGAATAGATAGGAGCATAACAATTATGCATAAATTAACTTTTACTCCAGCAAGTTATACAGGCTGGGGTTGTTTGAATCAGTTATTAGTAGAAGTAGAAAAATTAAAGGTGAAAAATATTTTAATTATCACGGATCCATTTTTAAAAGAGTTAGGTTTAACAGATAGTATTGAAAAGCCTTTACTAGACAATGGGTACTCTACAACTATTTATACCGATATTGCTCCTGAGCCACCGCTCGCAATTGGTGAAAAACTAGTTGATTTTACAAGAAAGCATCAGTTTGATTTAGTCATTGGTCTAGGGGGAGGAAGTGCATTAGACTTAGCGAAGCTTGCCGCTGTTTTAGCAACACATGATGGAAAAGTGGCAGAGTACTTAAACTTAACGGGAACAAAAAATCTTGAAAATAAAGGGTTACCTAAGATTTTAATTCCAACTACATCTGGAACAGGTTCAGAAGTGACAAATATATCCGTACTATCACTTGAAACAACTAAGGATGTTGTTACACATGATTACTTATTAGCAGATATCTCCATTGTAGATCCTGCGTTAACGATTTCCTTACCACCAAAAGTGACCGCCGCTACAGGCGTAGATGCTTTAACACATGCAATAGAGGCTTATGTTTCTGTAAATGCCAATGAAGTAACGGATGCACTTGCATTACAAGCCATTAAATTAATTAGTGGCTCTATTCGAACTGCAGTGCATGACGGTCAGAATAAGCAGGCTCGTTCGGATATGAGTTATGGTAGTTATTTGGCAGGCTTAGCCTTTTTTAATGCTGGTGTTGCAGGAGTACATGCTTTAGCTTATCCTCTTGGTGGCCAGTTCCATATTGCTCATGGAGATTCCAACGCAGTGCTATTACCATATGTAATGGGCTATATTCGTCAAAGTTGCGAAAAACGTATGAAAGATATTTTAGATGCCATGGGTATTTCATCTACGTATTTATCGCAAGAAGAGGCTTCCTATAAATGTGTAGATGCATTAAAGCAACTTGTTCAAGATGTTAATATTCCGTCCACATTAAAAGGATTTAATATACCAGAATTAGCACTGGAACTACTAACTGATGATGCGACAAAGCAAACAAGAATCTTAGCACGTAGTCCGATGCCGCTTGAACGAAAAGACATTTATACTATTTATCGAGCTGCATTTGATGGAGAAGTTCGAGAACCTCAGCGACTATAAAGAAGAAACGAGAAACGTTGATTGCGGGCGTTTCTCTTTTTTTAGGCTGTTTTCACAAAGATTATATGGATATTTCTCGAATCTAAAATTTAACAAAGTCCTTGTTAGTGAAATAACTATATACTTTCAGGCAAATAATGTTTATACATTTCCAATGCATCAGTATGCTCTTTTAATACAGCAATGGTTTTATGGTTTGGTTTTGCAAAAATAATAGAATAATCCTCTTCGTTAAGTTCCTTGTTAATTGAAAAAGCTAATTTTTCTTCATCTAATGAAAATTGAGCATTAACACCTTTTTTGTTTCCGCGAGCATCTAATCGTATCCACTTATTATGGGACTTTACATAAACAGCATTCAAAGCGTGAATCGAATATCCTTTTTTTGGAGTATCAAACAACATTAAACGCTGATAACAAAAACCTGTTGGAATTCCTTGCGAGCGTAATAGTGCTGCCAAAAGGTTTGATTTTGCATAGCAAATACCTTGTTTATACTTCAATACATCCGATGCGAGACAAGTAACTTTTTTCCCTTGAATATCCCAAGAATGTGATATTTCATCACGAACAAATTCAAAAGCAATTTTTGTTTTTTGAATTTCTGTGTGAGTTGAGTTAAATAGTTCCTCAATTTTTTCTTTCATAATTGAATTAGAGTAATCAACCACATCTAATTCAAGTAAATAATCACCTAAATTTTCAGATTCAAATACAAACCCCATAAACCATCAACCCCTTTTCATTGTATTTTTATTTGTAGTTAAGTATTAATATACAACAAAGAGAGGTAATTAGTATATATTTTTTTCCAACTAACGGTGCAGGTTAGTGCAAGATGGATTCTCTGATAAATGGAGTATTTTGTTTGTTATATCGGTTCTAAGAGGGCATATAACAAAGAATTTACTCCATCCTAAATAGGCATATTGATCATATGATTAATATACCTATTTAGTTATGGGATGGTGTTAATTTGAGCTTCTTAAAAAAAATCTCCTGTTTGTTAATTGTTTTTTTAGTTTTTGTAAATTTGATTGGTAGTGAAGGAATCGCTTCAGATGGTGAAATTACGTTAAAAGAAGCGATTACTATTGGATTACAGAGAGCAAAAGAATGGAATGAAAAAGCAACACTTATAAGTGTAAACAGTGTGGATGAAAAGATGGGAGGCTCGAGAGGAGAAAAAGGGAAACGCTTTAATTGGTTTATGATCTTTATGGTTCCAGGTACAGAGGATTATGTACTAATCGGTATCTCAGAAAAGAAAATTACTGTGTTTAGACCGAGCAAGCAATCTCAGGTTCCAACAATACCCTATGATGAGATTAAGTTCGATAGCTCTGATGTTATCCAACTGGCAAAGGATAAATTCGGACTAAAACAAGGAAAAGATTGGGCAACAGGATATCATTTTACACTTGATAGTATCGATGGTATGCCTATTCTAACAGTGTTTGGAAATGATCGAGATAACCGTTTTACTCGAATTTTATTCAATGCCCAAAACGGAGATGTGGTCAGTGCCATTCATAAATTACCATACGGTGGAGGATTAATATCCAAACGCATTGGCATCGATAACCTAACAAAAAAAGGGATGGCGATTACGGGGGTTGTCGCTGGAAACAACAATTTAGTGGTATGGGGAGACAAAAAGCCAACACAATTTAGTACAACCAAGCAACCTTTTATTGAATGGAGCCATAACAATGGAGAAACATGGACAGAACTCCAAGCTAATAATTATGTAACACACGCGTGGTTTGATATAAACGATCAATTATATGTAGCTACGGAAAAAGAATTATGGGCAGGTAGTACATCAAAAAGTAAAGGAACGAAAATTCTTTCATTAGACCAATCGATCGAGAAAATCGATTATTCAATCAACAACCATATAGCTGTGCTATCAAATGGAAAGGTTTACTATACGACCAATCAAGGGAAGAGTTGGGAACAAGCTATAGTACCTAAACTATTTTATGTTGTTCAAATATCGGATGATGGTGATTTGGTAGGACTTACAGAAGAAAGGAAGATTCTTCAAAAGACAAATGATGAGTGGAACGAGATAACTATGCCGAATAGAAATGATGAACCTCTAGATATGAAAATGATTAATAATAGGCTATTTATTACCACACAAAGTGGAATTTGGATCCGAGATCTTCAAGAGGGAAACTGGAGAAAAATTAAAGTTGATGAAGAGGTAGTTAAATTCGTTAAAAAAGGAGAGAAATTATTCGGAGCTACACATAGAGGTGAAGCTATTTATTTCATCAACACGAAAGATGAAAGAAAATCTGAAAAAGTGTTTGATGCGAGGGATTTCATCGTTTGGGATGTGGATATCATGGGTGATACTTTATGGATTGCAACTATACCCGATTATTCGTGGGAAGAAATGACGATTCCGCAGAGACGGTAAAAGTTTGAAGTGTATATCCATGAACTCGATCCATTAGTTATGGGTCGAGTTTTTTATTGTGAATATTTTAATGAATGTCAAAATTAAAAGGATATATAAATAACAATAATAATATAATTAAAAACAATACGGATTTATCGCGAAACGATAAAATTTGTGGTAAATTTATAATGTTATTAAATAAGTGAGGTGCTTAATATGAATGTTAAACGAGGTTCAACAACTTTCTTGAAGGTAATTATTTTTCTGGCTGGAATTGCAGTTCTTGCTTTATGTATATTTTTAGTACCCCATATGGGGAATTTCGCATCAAAATTATATCCAAATATTTCCCTAATGAAATATCTCATTTTCATCGTGATGTATGGATCGGCTGTGCCTTTTTACTTTGCTCTCTATCAGGCTTTTAATCTTTTACGGTACATTGACGAGAACACAGCGTTCTCGGAATTATCTGTAAAGGCGTTAAAGAACATAAAGTGCTGTGCGATTATAATCAGTGGTTTGTATGTATTAGGTTTGCCACTCTTCCATTTTATAGCAAAGAAAGTTGACCCTCCTATTGGAATAATGGGACTCATCATCATTTTTGCTTCGTTGATTATCGCTGTATTTGCTGCTATCCTCCAACGGCTTTTACAAGAAGCGATTAATATAAAATCAGAAAATGATTTGACGGTCTGAGGTGGAAAGTATGGCGATTATTGTTAATATTGATGTGATGTTAGCAAAACGAAAAATGAGCGTAACGGAGCTTTCGGAAAGGGTTGGAATTACTATGGCGAATCTTTCTATTCTGAAAAATGGGAAAGCAAAAGCGGTTCGTTTTTCAACATTAGAAGCGATATGTAAGACTTTGGATTGTCAGCCAGGTGATATTTTGGAGTACAAAGGTGACGAAGACACTCAATAAAAACAGACAACAAATTTATTTAACCTCTTTGGGTTTTGCCCTTTAGAGGTTATTTTTGCGTTTCTAAAAAATCATCTAATAAATTGATAAATTCTAAGAAATATAATAGAAGAAAAGGTGAGATCCACCATCTATAACAAAATTTTACGCTGTTTCAAAAAAGATATATTATACGAGTAAGACAATTGACTTAAATGGAAGGGGTGAGTAAATATGAAAAAATTGCCTGAAGCAGAATTTGAGATTATGAAGATAGTTTGGGAAAGTAATCCTCCAATTACTACAGGTATAATAATGAGAGAAATAGGAAATGAGAAAGGTTGGAAAATCCAAACCGTAGTATCCCTTATGCAAAGATTAACTGAACGTGGATTTCTTCGCAGTGAGAAAAAAGGTAAGGAGAGATTTTATTACCCTATAGTAGAAAAAGATGCCTATCTAAGTTTTGAAACAGAGCATTTTATGAAGCTCTATCATAAAAACTCCTTTATGAATTTAGTGGGTACACTCTATAAATCCGATCCTATTTCTAATGAAGATTTAGCTTCATTAATTAAATGGGTGGAAGAAAAGAGGGATTAATATGCACAGTATCATGGTAGGTTTATTCTTTAAATCAGTAGTTATGTCCTTTATTGGACTACTCTTTATAGCTGTAACACCTTTCCTTTTAAAACGATACAGTGCTAGATGGCTTTATTATGGCTGGCTCGCTATCCTTGCAGGTTTTATTTTACCATTTACAACCAATATATCGACCCCAGTTGTCAATCTATCAGAATCGGTGCAAGTACCATTTAAAGAACCTGTTCCAACTAACAGTAGTCAGATAACGCTTGTGTCATCATCTGTAGATACAGTGACAGCACTTTCTGTTTGGCAGATGGTGATGATAATTTGGATTTTAGGAATCGTTGTATTTTTGGCAGTTTGTCTTGTAAGACATTATCGTTTTATGTACATGGTGAAAAGATGGGGGCAAACGATAACTGAACCGAAAACCCTTCATTTGCTTGAAAAAGGTAAAAGTGAAATGAATATCACTAAGGAAATCACATTGAAAGAATGTAGATTTATCTATTCCCCCATGTTAGTGGGATTTACTAAAAATACTATCTGGCTACCTAATAATGCTTATCGAGAAGAAGAACTAAACATAATATTGAAGCATGAGTTAGTTCATTTTAAACGAAAGGATTTATGGTATAAAGCTTTTGTATTGCTGATTAGTAGTATTCATTGGTTCAATCCATTGTTCTATCTATTCGCTAAAGAACTGGACAACCTTTGTGAACACGCTTGTGATGTAGAAGTAGTAAAAAATACTGACATCCAACTTAGAAAAACGTATAGTCAGACGATACTACATGCTGAGAAATTAAAAAGAGGAGAAGGTGTTTTATCTACAAATTTTCTAGGGAGTATACAAATTCTAAAAAAGAGAATACTCTCCATTATGGATATGCGTAAGAAGAAATCCGGAATCGTTGTGATGGCACTATTAATTTTACTTTCTACAGGTGGAATGGCTGTCAGTTCAGCATGTGCTATTTCCAGTAAGCCGTTGAACTCTTTAGACGCACCATTTATGAAAGAATCCATTATAAATGGTGCATCAAGAGGCAACTTTGCAACAGACAAATTTATTATTTACCCAAAGAATATGAGGGATAGAAAAACTGTGCCACCTGAGCCTACTATAAACAAAGAGCTCTATCGTGATGTGTTTTCAGCGGGTGTCATTGGAACTGAAGCAAGATACCAATACCCGATTGAAATTGTTCATAAACAGAATGGACAAAAATATACAACGGTAATTCATATTGAATATGACTATGAGCTACTAGCACCTGTCGAATCTGATGAGCTCAATACCCTTATCGAAGCCTATTTGTTGCCTTTTAATGAGTTAAAGTCTATACCCTATGCAGATTTCATCACACCGAATTACCTAGATAATAGGTTGAAAGACTATATACGAGATATTGATACACAGAATACAGACGCACGAGTGGAATTCACATTTCGTTTTGGTGGCTGGGTAACGAACAATGAGCATCTGCCTTTCTCAAGTCAGAATCCTATAGGTACTACACCACGATATATGAAGTCTACACCATAGAAATTGAGAAGGATAAATTTAGGTAAAATAGCAAAAAGGTTGTGTTCATCTTGTTCAACTCCCATGAAACAACTTAATCATCTTTCATTTTCTGTGGTGAAGTGCTAATTTTTGCGCTACATGTGTGGCTAACGGGGTGCTTTAGTTAAATATTCGATTTACGAAACATAAAAACAGAGTTGATTCTACACATTTTGTAGGTTTTAACAGCAACAATCATTTAGAAGAATTTTTCAATATTTCTATGAAGTGGTTTTGGATACAGAATGTAAAATTATGATGAAAATGAAATTTGTTACAATTGATTAAATTGTTGAAAATAAATCGAACGAAAATGTCAGCTCGACTGTCTAATAAGTAGAAGGGAGTGAATGTGATGGATGAACAAGCATTGGTGAAGCGTGCGATAGCTGGGGACGAAGATGCTTTTTTACATCTAATACAACAATATGAACAGACGATGTACCGTATGGCATTTACTTATTTAAAAAATGAACATGATGCCATTGAAGCGGTACAAGAAGCTACATATCGAAGCCTAAAAAAGATACATACCGTAAAAGAACCAGGTTATTTTAGTACGTGGCTTGTCCGAATTTTACTCAATATTTGTCATGATATGCGTGAAAGAAGAAGACGTCTTGATTTACAGGAAGACATAGAAATCAGCGATAATGCCCCCAATCACGAGCGCTTTGAAATGACAGATATCATTACAAAGCTACCAAAAGAGCAGCAAGAGCTTATTTTTCTAAAATATTTTCAAGATTATAAAAATCGAGATATTGCTATGCTTCAAAATATTCCTGAAGGAACTGTGAAGTCAAGGTTACATGCAGCATTGAAAAAACTAAAACTATATTTTACGGAGAGGGGAGAGCTATAGATGAAACAGGTAGAAAAGCATGACTATGATATTTTTGTCAAGGAACTAGCGAAAATAGACATACCACATGAGCAATTAGAAGAGTCACGTAGGAAAAGTGTCATACGCTTTCGAAAAGAAAAGCGTAATCGACAACGTACATGGAAAAGCATTGCTGTTACATGTGCATTACTGTTATTTTTTGTAACGTCCATCCGTGTTTCTCCAGCTTTTGCTAGTGCTATCGCAAAAATCCCAGGCTTTGCTCCATTAGTTGAGATGATTACGTATGATAAAGGGGTCAAAGATATACTCCATAATAACTATTATGAGGAACTAGGACTGTCACAAACGAAAAATGGTTTATCATTTACACTTCAAGGAGTTATTGCTGATGAAACAGGTATGATTTTGCCTTATACATTTTCAGCGCCGTTCGATGTTCATGATGTAAAAACTAAGAAAATGGAGCTCCGTTTAAATGGTGAGGTATTACCCGCTGGAGTAAGTTACAGCTGGTATAGCGAAAAAGAAACAACTTTGATTGAAGATAAATTTGTGGCTTCATTTAAAAATCCTATCAATTATGACAATGCTAATTTTGAATTATATATCCAATTTGCAGACGAAAAACAAACTGAGTTTACGATCCCATTCTCACTTAAAAAGCCAATAGCGAAAACGAAGACCTATGTATTGAATGAAAAAATGAGCTTTGAAGGTCAGCAAATCACCATTAAGTCTGTCTCTATTTCACCGCTCCGTACAAGTATAACAATCGCTCTCAATCCACATAATGATCAGCGTATTTTAGGATTTGATGATATTCGTCTATTGGATGAAAAAGGGGAGGAATGGACGACAATCAATAATGGCTTAACAGCTACAGGTAATCTACTAGATGAAGAAGAAACATTCTTTATGCAAAGTAATTATTTTAGGGAGCCCAAAAAGTTGACCTTATCCATTGGTAAAGTAAAAGCATTGCCAAAAGGTCAGGATTTTATCGAGGTAGATTTTAATCAAAAGAAAGTGCTATCTAAACCACCTCTCCCAGGCTTAAATGTTCAAGTTAATAAGCACATGGTAACACTAAATGTTCCAACTTCTTATGAAAATAAAAATATCAGTTTACTTGGTACAGCAATAGATGCAGATGGCGAAACTATTTATAGTAATTCAGGAAGTTATCATAGACCTGATGAATATGAAATCGAACAAACAGAAACATATGACATAAAGGGAGTTGTCAATCCAGTCCGCATCTATTTCTCACATTATGAAAACTTTTTAGATGGAACTCAAACAGTTGATATTCCATTAAAATAGTCAAACAAAAAAGAATCTGCTCATACAGATTCTTTTTTGTTTACATTAAATTTTAAGCTTCAGCATCTGGTGTAAATGAACGTGTTGCTAATTCAGCGTCTAGCATAAAGATAGCGTTAGAATCATTTTCTATGCGTTCTATTTTACGAATTAACGTGTCGAATGTTGATTCTTCTTCTACTTGCTCATCAATGAACCATTTTAAGAAAGCCATTGTCGCGTGCTCGCGTTCATCTAAAGCGATATCCGATAAATGATAAATACGGCGAGTCACTTCTTTCTCGTGTGAAAGGCCAGTTTTGAAGGCATGTAAAATAGACTCAAAATGATTATCAGGGCTGTCGAAGCCATGGATTGTTGCACGGTAGCCCATATCACTTAGGAAATTATAAAATTTCATCGCATGGAAGCGTTCTTCTTCAGCCTGTACTAAAAAGAAGTTGGCAAAGCCATCGTAATCTTGATCTGTACAGTATGCCGCCATTGCCATATAAGCATGTGCAGAGTAAAATTCAAAATTCATTTGTTCGTTTAGTGCTGTGTGTAGTTTTTCAGATAACATAAAAGTTTTCCTCCCTTTGCAGTAAATACCTTCTGCATCTCTTATAGTATACAGCGAAGAAGGGTAGTGTTGCAATTTAATTGATTTTTATTCTCAATTAGGATATTTAATCAAATTCATTTTTAAAACGCCAAATGACTTCTAAAAGATTGACAAATAAATTAATGAAATCTAAGTATAGATTTAAAGCCATGCCTACTACTTCAGCATCTGAAACGTGATTATGTCGGATTTGGTTAAAGTCATAAACAGTATAGAGACTGAAAAGTAGTACAGTAATTCCCGCAATAATCAATCCGACCAAGTTGCTAACAGGGAAAAACATAAAGACTAATGAAAATACAATAACGACAATTAGGACAGTGAATAAATAGCTTCCCCAATTTGAAATGTCTTTATTCATCATCATACCAATCAGTGCTAGCACAATGAAAATAGCTACGGTTGCTACGAAAACAAGTAAAACAAGCTGTTGTCCTAGCTCCACAATGTAAAATTGTGTTGTCCAAAATAGTAAAATTCCCATTAAAAAGGGGATTGTATACATAATGGAATTAGCAAGCTTCATACTTCTCACAAAGCAGGCAATGATAAGAAGTATAATAGTAATAATAGATAGCGGCATGACAATCGCTGGAGGTAATAAAGTTGCTATGTACATTCCGACAACTGTCAATACCCACATAAAAGCAAAGTGTCTTAAAATCTTATTTAAGTTTTGGTTTTTAGCATACGCCATATAGAAGAATCCTTTCTTTTGTAAAATAACTTTTATATAGTAACATACGAATCAACTTTGAAAAAGATTCAACCATAAAAAAATATGTATTATTTCCATAAAGTGTTACTGATTGGTTACCAAGTATCCACGGTATAGTGATACAAATATTACCCGGTCCTCGCTAGGACCGAGTAATATTTTCAGGCATTATTTTGCATGTTTCCTTTGATTTTTTACGCCGACTAAATAACCACCAAGGGCAATTCCAACTAAGACAGTCCAGAAAATGACCTTCCATACTGTTGAGTGTGGAAATTCATGTGGAATTATACCTAGTTTTTCGTGTGCTAATGTTAGAACAGCCAGCTTTACACCAACCCAACCAACGATTAAGAAGGCAGCTGTTTCAAGTGATGGATAATTATCGAGTATTTTCACGAACCAACGAGCAGCAAAACGCATCATAATAACACCGATAATACCACCTAAAAACATCACTGCGAATTGCCCGGCATTAATACCGCCAACATCGAAATTTCCGATATGAGGTAGTGTAACTGCAATGGCGACAGCAGCTAATATTGAATCTATGGCAAAGGCAATGTCAGCAAACTCAACCTTCAATACGGTCATCCAGAAACCAGATTGTTTTTTAGTCTCCTGAATTTCCTCGGGATTTTGTGCAGCTTTTCGCGAATCATAAATATGCTTCGTTGACATAATTAATAAATAAGCAGCACCTAGAGCTTGAATTTGCCAAAAGTTAACGAGCGTTGTAATCAGAAATAGTGCAGCAAAGCGGAAGACAAATGCTCCCACTAAACCATATAGCAATGCTTTTTGCTGTTGATTTTTTGGTAAATGCTTAACCATAACGGCCATAACAACGGCGTTATCGGCAGCTAATAAACCTTCCAGTACAATTAATACGACGAGGACCCATGCGTATTCTAGTATAATTGCCTCCAAATGTATTTCCTCCTTTATACTTTGAACAGAAATGAATAAACTGCTTTTAACTTATTCTTTGCTTTTTTAGGCAAAATAAAAAGACCCCTGCCTAAAAAATAGGCAAAGGTCTTGCTAAGCTAATTAATTGGTTATTGCACAGAAAAATATCTGTACGCCAAGATATGCCTTCACACCCGATGGTAAATAACCATGTAATGACGAATGTGAAATCAGATGCTTTGTTTACATCTGCTAGCTACTCCCCTTTGACATAACTGTCAAAAGCTATTCAATTCTTTATATATGAATTATAGCATGCTGATTGTCAATTGCAAATCAAAATGTGAAGATATGTTAAATGTTTTGATGGTTGTTGTCTGGGAAGGCTATTTAATATAATTTTTTGAGGATTGGATATAAATAAGCATTCCTTATGAACTATAATTATTAAGACAATATCGCAGGATATTGCCATAAGTTGATCTTCGTTCCGGCTGGGCGACTTCTAGGAATAGCGATAGAGGAAAGAAGGCTAAAATCACGTCCTATGATAACGCCTTAGGAGCAACATCGTGCTGTTGCTGTCGCATTGCTTTCGCACAGTCAAAACACGTTGCTGCCGCTTCGCTTACGCGCAAAAAACATCTGTTGACCGGAGACCTTGCAACGAAGCGGATGTTTTCTGTGCGAAAGCGCCCAGTCGGAATGGAAATCAGCCATACGTTATGATGAGCACAACCTTTGGTGAATACCCGAAAAATTGGAATGCGAAAATGAATAAATAAAGTTTAATCTTTAAAATAAAATATCCGCTTAAATAGTTATGTACATTTAAGGGGATATTTCTAGTTTATTCATTAATTGTTCCTGTAAATGTTTTACGGCCAGAATTTACTTGGTGAACGTCTATTTCTAATTTACTGATAGTACTGGGTGTTAATGGGATCTTTCCATCCTTCTCGAGTTTTTTCCATACTTTCACATTTTTTCTGTATAGATGTTCAGAAAGGCGATAAATATCAATATCTTTCGCTAATGCTTCTTCATATGTTCTTCTAATTTCCTTTTTCACTTCTTTTATAATCTTTTTTCTAATTTCATCTTCTGAAATATTAGTTTTGAAACCATTTAAAGTTGCATTTAATTTTACAACTACATCAAATGTTACTTGATCATTTTTAACAAGTGGTTCAATATCTACCTTTATTTTTTCCAACGTTGCCGTTAAATAATCTGTTTCGTTATCATCTAACTTAAAGGTTAATTCACCTCGATGCGTTCTATTATGCATCCATTGCATGCCTCTTGCAGCGCCATTCTTAATAAAGCCTTTAAACCCACTTTTAGAAAGTACCCCGACCCCTGTTAATGCAGTTTCCTGACCTTGTTGCTCTGCCGTTTTCCAGCTTTTATTGATTGTTACATAAGGGATACCAATTTCGTGATTTGGTTCATTTAAGCCAATAACTAAATTTCGGAAATTAACGGGCTCGACGAATGTTTCTTCATCAGCTGTATCTAAAGGAGTACTAAGCTTTGATGATATAAGAGGTTTATTCAAAATCGGCGTTATAAGAAGGATGTCTTTTATAGGATCTTGTGTACAATAGGTCCATATTTGATACCTTGTTTCCCTATACCGCAACACAGTGTCTATAACAGAGAGGGCATTTTTATTTTTCAGCGCTTCCTCGGAGAAAATTATAAATGTCATATGCCCCCAAAACACTTTTTGGTCGACGGATCGAAATAATTTAAAAAGTGCTTCTTCCAATGTTTTTCCACCAGATTGTCCAACTTCCGCCTGTATTGTTTCGGGATTAGGATATTCGGATTTTGCAACATTGGTGAAGTTAATTAATTGCAAGTATATTTTATACTGACCATCTTTATAATCAATACCAATTCCATCTACATAATACATTCTTTGTGCTTCATTAACATCCCAACATCCTGAAAGAAGTAGTGAAGTAGCTAAGCTTAATATTAAAATAATTTTTTTCTTCATTGCTTCTTCCTGCTTTTAGATGTACGAGTGTTATCTTGGGGTGCAAGTGCTTTATTACGTTCAGTGTAGCCTTTGGGTGATAAGCGGAAGATCGATTTTTTAATTGTTGTCCAATTTAAATCTGTTGCAAGATTCATGTAAGAGTAACCATAAATCCTGATATTACATAAGTAAAGAAGTGTAAAGTAAAGTGAAATGAAAAAGCCAAATAAACCAAAGAAAGCGCTGGCAAGAATGAACGCAATACGCAATATACTGATGGTTGTGACAAGAGATTGGTTCACAAGAGTAAATGATGCAATTGTAGAAATCGCAATAACCACAATCATTTCTGGACTTGTCACACCTGCACGAATGGCTGCATCACCGATAATTAAACCTCCGACAACACTTATCGTACCACCAATAACAGAAGGTAGACGTAAGCCCGCTTCTCGAAACAATTCAAACATAAGTAGCATTATTAGCATTTCGAGAGAGGAGGGGAGAGGTAAACCTGTTTTTGATTGGACGACTGTTGCTAAAAGCTGGAATGGTAGCTGATTTTGATGATAGGTCGTCAGAGAAAGCCAAAATGCAGGCAATAGCAAACCGATTAAAATGCCAAGGATCCTCAAAAGTCGTTCTATAGAACTGAAGACGATGGGATATTCATTATCCTCAGCGGATTTTAATAATAAAAATAAATTTACAGGTGTGATGACGCCATATGCTACACCATCGACGAAAATAAGAAAGCGTCCTCTAACTAGAGCCTGAATAGCATAATCGGGTCGTCCCGTGTAATCGAATTTAGGGAAAAGCTTGGAGTTTTTATTAATTCGCTCCATCAGGACATCCCCACTAAAGATAATATCAGTATCTACAGCGGCCAGTTGCTTTTTAATTCCGTGTAAAATATCCATATCGACAATATCATCAAAATAAAGAATAGCCACGGTTGTTTTTGAACGTTTGCCTAATTCCACTTTTTCTACACAAAAAGAATTCGTAGGTAAACGTTTTCGCATTAGTGCAATGTTGACGCGGATGTCCTCAATAAAGTTATCCCTTGGCCCCTTAACGAGAACCTCCATCCTTGTTTCTTCAGGATTTCGATTAGGCTTTTTAGCAATATTACTAGCATACAAAAGTTCTTCCTCTTCAAAATAAAGCAGTAGGAAACCAGTATATGCAAAGGTAATGGCTTCTTCTATATCTTTGATTTTTTGAAGCGTCGGAATATGAAGTTGATTTATAATATTCTCTTCTAAGGATGTATCAGCTAAATTGTCATAAAGATATTGAACACGCCGAATAATGACTTCATTGAGCATTTGCTGGTCTATCATCGCATCACAGGTAATAAATTGAACCTTTTTTTGATTAAATGTATATTCCTGAAATTGAATATCTGCTGATTTTTGAAATAGTTTTTTTAAGGTGTTTAGATCTATCGCCTTCTCCTGCTGAGGCATTATGATTCACCACTTTCCATCTCTTGTTTTTCAGGTTTCTTTTTTTGAGAAGACTTACCTGAAAAGAACGCAACTAGTACGAAAAAAATTGACAGAAGAAAAAAGAAAATAAAAGTAACTGTTAATATATAGTTCCCTTTCACCTTCAAAAATATGTTTTCATTTAAAATAATTAGCGGTAGACAAAGTAGAAAGAAGGGCGGAGCTAACATTCTCCAAATTTGCTTCGGGGCCCCAGTCATTTTCAATAAATCCGCTATTACATATAAGAGGAAGCTAACTCTTATAAATGTACCAGTAAGCCATTGGTATATGGAGAAAAAGTCAAGATGCTCAATGTAGCGACCAATTGATACTAGTCCCCATTCCTCATATGCAGGATATCTTTGCTTTGCGGCTTCGGTTGGACCAAATTCTGCAATTGCTCCCATGAGTGGACCTAAAGTAAGTCCCATTAAAATAATGAGCATGATGCCAAAATGATACCAACGGACCTGCTCTTTAAATTGATGCTGTAAAAATAAAAGTATTATTAATTCAATAAATCCTGATGCCGGGTAAATCATCCCTTTCATAACGGGTTGGAACCCATGCTCAAAAAAGGGACGTAATAACTCGTATTCTTTTACCTGTATATTTGTAAATGCTACAAAAAAACCAAAGACTACTACACCGAATAGTACAAAGACATTTAACATAACAATGGTTTGTAAGCTAGTTGTAACGAGTAAAATACAAAGAATCGTATAAATGAGTAATAATATAATGGACGGGGTTTCAGGTAAAAACGTTGTGTTTACCCATTGCAGTGTTTCAACCATCGTAAAAGCAGCTAGAATGAGTAAATAAATAACTATAATATAGATGACAATTGTAGAGCCTATTTTCCCGATTTTTCCATCTAACCAGTCTCTAATAGGTTCTTGATTCATCTTTTTTTGAATATAAACTAAAAGAAATAGCCAGAAGAATATAATAACAGTAGCCAATAATACAGATGCCCAACCATCTCTCCCTACAACTTTGAGTAGCGGAGGAATAATTGTCACGTGATTTTTTAAGCCAATAACAGTCATAGATAAGAAGACAACATGTAAAATACTAATCGATCCTACACCTTTCATATGAAAACCCTCTAACGTTAATTGATACACTTTAGCTTAGACAAAAAGTGAGAGGATTATAAGTATGACAAACTGCTCTGTAAAGAGAATTTTAAATCGTTCAAGGAAAAATTTTTTATAGAAAAAAACGAGGTAATTGACAGTTCAAATACCTCGTTTTTTAGAATTATATTTTAAAGGACAGTAAGTTTCCCACCATAAAGAAGTGAGGTGGGAGACTACTGCCCGTAGAAGCTTGATTGGTAAATACTAATAATCCGTGAGGGTAATGAAAACCCCCACGGATTAAAGTTTCACTTTCACTATAGTGCAAATGATTAATGAATATAATTAGAGCTTACAAGATCCTTTTTAAGGACATCTGTTGGGATTTCGAATTCCACTATGCCCATTGCACCTGGAGCCACTTCGTATTTATCGAAGGAGATAACAAGCTTACCTTTATCAGAGATATAGAATTGTTGATCAGCCTTGATAGCTGTAAAGCCATCAAAGACCTCCTCATCAGGAAGACCTCCTCCTTTTACCCAGTACACTTTATCTGAGTTGGAAGCAGCTTGTTTGCGCATCTGTTCGATAATGTTTGCGCTGATAGTTTTAATATAACTATCGTCTTTAAATAGCATTGGCAGTGTAATTAAAATTTCATTTTGTTTATCAATTGTATCGTAGTGCATGGTTGTAGAAGATGATGCTACTGTATTGACCGTATAACGACCGATTGACAATATTTGGTCATTATCTGTTTTTACGTCGTAGCCACTTTCTACGCCTAAATGGCCGCCACCGTTAGCCTTTAAATCACCAACTTCGGCAACAAAGTCATTATAAAGAGCTTTGCCTTCTGAACGGTATTTCTCATTTAAAGCATTAGCAAGATCTTTATTTTCTAAGTTTTCGATAGAAGGTACCTTAATGTCTGCATCATATGTCTCTTCTTTTACTTCATATTCAGTCCAAGTTAAGACTTTTACGACACTACCAACAACAGGAATATCTGAAAGTGTTCGTGCCATTGCAGGACTGACATTTAAACCAGCTGTAAAAAGCATTGCAGCTGCTGCAGATCCAAGTAGCCATTGTGGTGCTCGTTTTTTTCTTTTCTTTTTACCTTGTTTTAATGCGTTTTCAACCACAAAATCAAGCTCCTTTGGAATAGATACCTCATTATATTGTTTTTCTAATTCTTTTAATTTTTCATCCATGTGCTGTTTCTCCCTTCACATCTTCCAACTGTATTTTCAATAGTTTTAGCGCTTTATAAAGACGTGATTTAGCAGTACTCAGCTTAATGTTAAGGATATTGGCAACATCAGCGAGTTTTAAATCTTCAAAATAATGTAAAATAACAACTTCACGATACATTACGGGTAAGTCATCTAACGCATGCTCTAAATCAACGTTTTCGTAGACATCCTCTTGTGCAGGTGTTAAAAATTGCAATGTATCATCGTCTGTCACTTGTAAGCGTTTATGCTTACGTAAAAAATCTATAGATGTACGTACGACGATTTTATAAAACCAGCTTTTCATATACTCGACATTTTCTAGTCGATCGAGAGAAAGCATTGCTTTTTGAATACTGTCTTGTACAACATCAAGTGCGTCCTGTTCATTTTTCGTATAGCTATACGCGAGCAAATAAAAACGCTCTTTCTGTTCGCGAATTAACTGGACAAACACCTCTTCATGTTGAAATGCATTTCTTGTTTTCATGTCCAAAGAAGCTCCTTTATAACATTTTCAAATTGTATACAACTACTAGACGTGTGAAAGGTGGAAAAAAGTTGATAGCATAAAAAACTTATCTTATTTTGTTAACATCAAAGATAAATAATTAGTAATTTATTCTGCATTAACTATCCGTAAAAACCCAATAGTGAGGGCTAACAATCAGTGGGAATGAAGAAAACCTCCACAGATTAAAGTTTCACTTTACCGTCCATTTTATTTTGGCGAAAAATCATAGCAAATTATAAACCTTTTGCTATTGCTTAGAAAGGGGAAAGAGTGAATTGGCTGTAATTGGAAATGGGGTTACGTAGTTATTATTTTGAGTAGGAAGAAGAGCTTCTGAAATTATTGAAATAACTGTTGGAGAACGTTGGAATGCTAAATCTATAATAGAGGGGGAACGCGATTAGAACACAACGAATCGTTTTGACAGTATATTAATCTAGTGTTATTATTTACCTAATATTGAGTAAATAAAGGTGAAATGATGAATAAAAGTATGGATAATAATTATACATTGTTAAATTTTTCTAAAACTGATAAGGTGATCCTGTGGCTTGGTTTCCCGCTTCTCGGTTTAGTGCTTGGTTGGTTTCTTCCGAGTATTGCTAAATGGGCTAGTACTTTACCATGGATACCTTTCCAAGGGCCTTTAAATCTAATTGCATCTTATAATGGAGCATGGGTAGGTTTTATCACAATGGTTCTTGGATTGCTTGCGGGAATTATGGTGACATTATTTTCTTTTCATGAAAGCTTAGAAATGACTATTTACGATGAGAAAGTTATGTTAAAACTTAGAGATGAAGAAACTATCTTAAAAAAGGAAGATATTTCACTTGTATTTATAGATGGAAAGCAAATAGTATTATTAGGTAACGATGAGAAAGAGCTGTTTCGATATAAACAAGAGCTTAATAGAAATACAGTGGGTGCTGCATTTTTAAAACATAATTATCTTTGGAGTGATACAGCACCTTTTATAGAAGATTATAAAAAATGGGTACTGGATTGTCCTGATTTATCACCTGCTGCAAATGCTCTATTAAAAGCAAGAAAAGTAGCGATTGAAGATGGGAATGATGAAGAAGTATTTCAGTTAGCTAAAGAGCTTTGGAAGCTAAGAGTATCCGTAAAAGAAAAAAATAAAAGTCAATATTATCGATAAACGACAAAGAAAAGTGAAGAGTAGATGGAATATTCATTGAGAATTGACTATTGTAATTGTAAAGTAGTGTCACCTAAAACAACATATATACAAAACGAATAAAGAGGCTGGGACATAACTAAATGGTTCCTTCATAAAGCCGAATAATCTCTAAATGAACAAAACACGATAAATAGAAAAACCGAACTATTCCGAAACACTTCATGAGAGTTTCATTGGATAGTTCGGTATTTTTGTTGGCTGAAACACATTTGTCCCAGCCCCTTTATTTTGTTTTTAAATATAACGAATCAATCATGAAAAATAGTCATATGTATTTTTCAAAAGTAATAGAATTGTCACAACGATAAATAAATTACGTACATACCCACTACCACGCTTAATGGCAAATTTAGAACCAACAATAGCTCCAGCAATTTGCGCAAGTCCCATTGGTAAACCATAGGCATAATTTATTTGCCCTAAGTATATAAACATAAGAAGGGCGGCAATATTACTTCCAAAATTCAAAAACTTGGCATTGCCTGCTGATTTTAAAAAGTCAAAGCCTACTATTAAAAAGGCAAACAGTAGAAACGAGCCTGTCCCTGGCCCTAAAAAGCCATCATAGAAGCCGATTAAAGTAATAATCGCTACGAAAAGTGCGTAACGTTTAGGTGTCAATTTTTTATAAGTAGAAATGCTACCCCAGTCTTTTTTGAAAATAGTATAAATAGCCACAGCTGCTAGCATGACAAGCATAAGAGGCTTTAGAACGCTCGGGTCCATAAGATGGACAATCCATGCACCAATCATGGAACCTATAAAAACAAAAGGGAACAATTTATAAACGGCTTTAATATCCAATTTTCCAGAGCGATAAAATGTGATTGTGCTTGTTAATGACCCCATAGTGCCCGCTAATTTATTAGTAGCCACGGCTGCCGATGGTGGAAGACCAACAAACATAAGAGCAGGTAATGAAATAAGCCCGCCGCCTCCTACAACAGAATCAATAAATGCGGCTAGAAAGCCAAAAAAGATAAGGATGAGTAAAATGTTTACATCTAAATCGAAAGGCACGGTGGTCATCTCTTTTCTATAATAATAATCTGATAGTAGCGAAATGAAACGTGACTGTAAATAGCTTAAATAGTATTTCTCTATTAATTTTGAGAATTAAATATTTTTGAATATTTTAAAATTCTACAGAAATCAAAAATATTCTACTTTGTGTGTATATTTTAATGTATTATGTAGGTGATGATGTTTTTTGCGTAAAGGGGACGTGATAGCATTTGAGTTTAGGGAATCATATAAGAGTATTTATTTGTGTTGTGTTTATAGGGCTACTTGTCGGATATGTATATAATGCCAAAAAAGATATAACTGATAATGAATATATCGATACAGTAAAAGAAGGGTATTTAGGTGATTTTTCAGATGTATCTGTTCGTAATGCATTTAATTACGCATTTTTTGAACCGTATTGGCGATATTACCAAGCAAAAACAGGTGAGCATGTAGTCGAATTATCAGGTGATATTACATTTGAAGGTGAGAAAGGACATGCCATTTTACAGTTCGTAGTGGATGAACAAACAAGGAAATTTACTGCTTATGCGATGAAATTTAATGATGTCGTATTGAGTCCCGTACAAAACCGGTTGCTTATTAGTATGGTTTATGAGACATGGCATGCAAAGCGGCTCGCTTATGAGTAAGGTCTTTCGCTTTGTAAAAAGATCTTCCTATATTACAGTAGAGGGGAGTGTTTAGACAGAGAGGGTGTTTTCAATGAGATTAAGTATTTTAGATCAAATGCCTATTCCAAAAGATCATACTGCAGAGGAAGCCTTCCAGCGTACAGAACAAATAGCGCTTTTAGGTGAAGAGCTTGGCTATCATCGTATGTGGTTAACAGAGCACCATAATAGCCATTCATTGGCAAGTTCAGCTCCCGAAGTTACAGCAGCTTTCTTAGCAGCGAAAACAAAACGTCTTCGTATCGGTACTGGAGGCGTTATGATGATGCACTATTCTCCATATAAGCTGGCAGAGGTTTTTAAAACATTAAGTGGCTTGGCACCGAATCGTATTGATTTTGGCGTCGGTAGAGCCCCTGGTGGCGACCATGCCTCTATCTATGCATTAGCAGAGGGACGGAGACAAAGTTTTACCGAGCAATACGATAAGCTCGAAATAATATTAAAACTGATGAATAATCAAAAAACAGGCGAGCATGTCTATGATCAAGTGATAGCGGCCCCAGTTAATATCCGATTACCTGAGGCTTGGCTACTAGGATCTAGTGGCCAAAGTGCTATGCAGGCAGGACGATTAGGTGTAGGTTATTCATATGCGCAGTTTTTCACTGGCAATATGTCAAAGGATATATTTGATACGTATAGAGATTACTTTATACCTTCCTATTACATGGAGAAACCACAAATTATCGTTACCTATGCAGCGACAGTTGCAAATACGCTAGAGGAAGCGGAATATTTAGCAAAGCCGATTGATATTACACGACTCCATCTCATGAAGGGACAAATCATCCAAGCGATGTCACCTGAGGAAGCAAAAGATTATCCACTTACAGAGTTGGATAAAATGACAATCGCCAATAATCGAAAAGCCAATCTTGTCGGAACGCCTAAGGAAATCGCTGAATTTTTAGTAGCAGAGCAAGAGCTTTATGGATTTGACGAAGTGATGCTAAACTGCAATCAATACGCACTAGAAAGTCGCATGAATACTTATAAGCTAATTGCAAAGGAATTAATAAAAAGCCCACAGCTTTAGCCGCGGGAGTACTTACGCAAAACCTTTTAATCAACAAGAGTAGCTTCGAGTTTGCTAGCGAAAAAACTCTATGAATCTTGTAAAAGGCAGTACTGCAAATAATCAAGAAAAATCGAGTTGAATTCATGTGATGATAGAAATATAAGAAGGTTTGTGGAAAATAACAAGCAAGAAGCGATGTTTAGTTCGGAAACATCGCTTTTTTGATATAAACTTATTTACTTTCGAAGACTTTGTGTAGGTCTTTAATGAAATTCATGATTTTATGAATAACAAAATACGTTTTAATGTTATAAAGAGTTTTAGTAGTATACCCATGATATAATGATAGTAATAAAAAAGAGGTGACGCCTGATGAATCGAAAAGCAATACGAAAAATTCCGTTAGATAAGTTTTTTGATTTGAAGGTTGATTTTGCCTTCAAGCAATTGTTCGGTAGTGAAAAGAATAAAAAAATTACTATTGTCTTTTTGAATGCGATTTTAAAACTTACCGGAAGAGATACTATTAAAGAAGTAACGTTTATTCAGCAAGAATTGGGCGGTGAATATCAGGACGATAAACAATCTCGGCTCGATATTCTTGTAAAAACACAAAATGGTGACCTTATCAATGTGGAAATTCAATTATCCAATCAGCAAGATATGACAAAGAGAACGCTATTTTATTGGGCAAAAATGTATGAATCACAATTAGTTAGAGGTATGGGATACAGTGAGTTACGGCCAACCATTACGATCAATATATGCAATTTTACAATGTTCCTCTTGATGACATACTAATTCGCTGGCTGTTATTACTTGGTATGGTCGATGGTCGCAAAAAGAAAGTATATGCAGAGATTTATCGTGAATTGGAGGAGTTAGCGATGAAAGATGAAAACTTACGTGCAGTATTTGATACATGGGAAGAAATTAGCCAATCCCCTGAAACAATTCTTGCTTACCAGTCACGCTTAAAGTATATCCTAGATGAAGAAGCCCGCTACATTGATGGAATCAATAAGGGAAGGGAACAAGGATTAGAACAAGGATTAGAACAAGGTCGTAAACAAGAGCGAATAGAGTTAGTGAAAAAATTACTTAAACGTCATGAACCAATTGAAGAAATAATGGATTTAGTAGGCTTATCAAGAGAGGAAATTGAAAGAATAAAAAGTCTGAATTTACCTCATGAATAAGTATTAAAAACATTAAAAGAGAATTAACAAGTTTAAATGTCTCTTATCGATCGAATGGAGAAAGTATCAGCCATAGAAAATGATCTCACATACTAAAGTAGTAAAGGTATAGATAATTTTTTTATCTATCACTTTTTTACAAGAAGCAACCTGATGTTCGGACATTTAGTAGTGTTTGATTGTTAAAGCAAAAGTAACATAAATCCTATAAAAAATGTCCAATGCAAATGTATGCATCGGACATTTTTTCTTTTTACACTCTAGCAGAGCCACTAACAAACTTCGTATCTTTATAATACATATTTTGAACAAGAACGTTAGGACCTAAGCATTTTACTGCTGGACAGTGACAGTTTAATGATTTCGCTAAATCTGTTGCCATCCATTTATCGAATATCGCTGGTAACTCGTCGTTCACAATATTGCCTAGCGCAGGTGTATCGCCAAAGTCTGTTACGATGACATCACCTGTAAAGATATTGACATTTAAGCGAGAGCGACCATCTGGATCACTACGCATCGTTACGTTTTTTTCTACTCTTAGTCGTTTTAGGAGCTTTTGATCTTCTCCATTCATGCTGCATGGATAGAAGGGTAACGTACCAAATAGCATCCAAGTGTTTTCATCACGAATATCAAGTAGATGATGAATCGCCTCACGAGTTTCTTCAAGTGATAAAGACGTAAGGGCACTAGCAAAATCAGAAGGGTACATCGGATGTACCTCGTGGCGTGCACATTTCATTTCGTTGATAATCTGGTTATGGATATGCTCTAAGTACGGTAAAGTTTTTTTGTTTAACATTGTTTCCGCCGATACCATTACACCATGTTCTGCTAGCATTTTTGAGTTATCAATCATGCGTTGGAACAAAGCTGCACGCTGTTCATAAGTCGGTTTTCGCTCCATCATGGCAAAGCCTGTTTCGACGAATTCATCGATAGTACCCCAGTTATGTGAAATATGTAGTACATCTAAATACGGTGCAATCAGTAAATAACGTTCGGGCTCCAATGTTAGGTTGGAATTGATTTGTGTTCGCACACCACGTTCATGCGCATATTTCAATAAAGGCAATACATAGTTTTGAACGGATTTCTTAGACATCATCGGTTCTCCACCGGTGATTGAGATAGTTTTAAGGTGTGGAATTTCATCGAGACGCTTTATGATTAGCTCAATAGGTAAAGCATCTGGATCTTTAGTTTGTAATGTATAGCCAACTGCGCAGTGTGCACAGCGCATATTACAAAGAGTCGTTGTTGTGAATTCAATATTAGATAGGGTCATTTGCCCATGTTGTTCAACATCTAAATACGCTTCCCATGGATCAAAGGCAGGCGTAATTTTTTGTAGAGTCGTCATAATTCGTACATCTTCCTTTCTAGCATTCTATTGTCTCATATTCGCTGTTATTTTCAAATATGAAATTAACGAAAGGGCTATTTTTTGGCAAGATGATCATTTTCGTTACTCAATAAAGGAAATATTTTTAATAACTTACCTTCATATAAAATTTCCTAAAATTCTGTAAAATAGAGTGGTAGATAGATTTACTGTCATTTTTCTCAAAAAACGATATGATAGAAGGAGTGAAATGGAAATACAGCACCAAAGAAAGTAGGAAATGACATGACTAAGTATGAAACATTATTGTTTGACGTGGATGACACATTATTAGATTTTGACTTAGCTGAAAATGCAGCACTTGACCGTTTATTTATGCAGGAAAATATTGCAGTAACTCCAACGATGATTGCTCGTTATAAAGAGATTAATGAATCTATGTGGCGTGCTTTTGAACGTGGTGAGGTGTCTAAAGAAGAACTACATAACACTCGATTTTCAATTGCTTTAAAGGAATTCGGCTTAGAAGTAGATGGAGAATTTTTTGAGGCGATTTTTCAAAAATATTTGAAAGAGGCACATCATTATGTAGACGGTGCCTACGAAGTAATTGAACAGCTTGCAGATAACTATGAGTTATATGTCGTTTCAAATGGTAAAACAATTACCCAAAATAAACGACTAGAGGATGCAAATTTAGCACAATTTTTCAAAGGCATTTTTATCTCGGAGCAAACGGGCTATCAAAAACCAATGCCAGCTTTTTTCGATTATGTTTTTGAACGTATCGATCATATAAATAAAGATAAAACCTTGATTATTGGTGATTCCTTAACATCTGATGTTAAAGGTGGACTACAAGCTGGAATCGATACATGCTGGTTTAATATACGTGATATAGAAAATACAAGCGATATTCAACCACAATATGAAATTAAAAAGCTTCATGATTTACACTTGTTGTTAGATAACAAAGTGGCGATTTTTTAGGTGAATATTTGTGCTACGCTTCAACTGTTCGTAAGCGTGAACAATTGAAGTGTAGTTTTTTTTGGTAGAATAATTCTCTAAAAATACTATATTTTAGATAGCTAAATCCAGTATGATTATGTTATATGGAAAGAAGGGAGAAATAAGATGAAAGGAAAACTTTCAAAGGGTGTATTGGCTGGATTGATAGGCATATCATTGGCCATTCCAATGCAGGCATATGCCTACCAAGAGCCAACTAGTTATGTACATATGAAAACGCCAAATATGACGGTGTACTCTGCATATGGTGCTACAATTAATGCATCAGAAAAAGGAGATATTTTTAGTATTAAAGCAAGTATTGTTAATAACCGTCAGCCATTAGAAGTGGAAATTTTTAAAAATGGGCAGGATGGGGTCTTAAAACAAGTTGTTAATAAAGGCGTATTGGAGCCGGTTGCGTATCGAGATTTAAATGACCGAGTAATTGCCACTATTCATAATAATGCAGAATTAAAATTTGATAATTCACAGCCTAATTATTTTCGTGATATAGGGAGATCATCGTATAGTTCGTATATTACTACTTTATCGAAGAGGGGGATCGTTCAAGGCAAAACAGCAGATAATTTTGGTGTTAATGATTCGTTAACACGTGCTCAAGTTAGTGCATTATTAACTCGTGCATTCAGCTTCCAACAAGTACAAACAAAACAATTCAAAGACATCGATGCCAAAAAATCTTGGTATGCTGGTTATGTTGGTGCCTTGCATTCGTTAGGAATCATAAACGGTAAAACGCCAACTATATTTGATCCAAATGGAAAGATCACACGCCAGCAGGCAATTTTAATGCTTGGTCGAACATTAGAAGCTGTTGATTTTGTCCAAGAAGAAGAGTATGTGATTTTACCATACGAGGATAGCTACTATCTTCAGGGGGAAGCATTGCGTCACACTGAGACTTTGTATGCAATCGGTGCCCTAGATACCAATACAAATCTATTACCAAATCAATTTATTACCCGTGGAGAGTTTGCAAAAATGTTAGCAGAGACTTTAAACGCAACTGGAAGATTGTAATTATATAATCAATTTCGCCTTGGCGTAATCGTTGCTGACGCTCCGCTTTCGCACAGAAAACACTTGTTGAATGAAGATAAATTTTGCCGAGCATAACAACGTCTCGGCTTTTTTTGCTGGGATATATATTCAATGAAACGGATAGAAGAATTAGAGCAACGGAGCGAACGTCAGAGAAAGCTATACATTGTGCTCATGTATAAAAATCTATAGAACGGGCAAAACCTTTTATGAGACTAGTTTCCATGAAAGGGGAAAATACGATGAATACTGTTTTAACTGTAAAAAAGCGCGATAAAGGGCGTCAATCATCATTAACTCAACTTAGACAAAACGGTGCTATTCCGGGCGTTGTATATGGCTATCAAATGGAATCAACAGCGGTATCACTGGATGCCAGACAATTTGCAAAAATGTTAGCTCAATTCGGCAATAAAAATGTTTTTCAATTAGATGTAGACGGTAAACAGATCAATGCAGTGTTAACAGAAGTACAACGCTGTGCGTTAAAGGGTAATGTTAAGCATGTAGATTTCAAGTCCATTAATATGGCAGAGGAACTAGAGGTTGATATTCCTGTAACGGTTACTGGTAATGCTATTGGAGTTGCGGATGGTGGATTCCTATTACAGCCTAATCGTGAAGTTCGCATAAAAGTAAGTCCAACAGAAATCCCTGAAACAATAGTGGTTGATGTGACTGATGTAGCCATCGGGACATCACTTTATGTAGGAGATATTCGTCAACAGTTTACCTTTGAAATTTTACAAGAAGATGACTATACATTAGTGACAATTACTCCACCTGCCGCTGAAAATGTGCAAGAAGATACAGTGGATGGAACCCCAGAAGTAATCGAGGCTACAGGGAAAAATCCATCTGATTCAGAAAAATAGAAACAAAAAAGGAGCCAACTTACACTCGGTAAGTGGCTCCTTGCAGTTTATTCTATAAGCTTCTGTATGGATTGGCGATAACGGAAATACGTGACTAGGTACATGCTGCCAGTTGCTAAAAATAGCCATGGTGGGACAATACGCATGATGGCAAATGGTGTTTCAAATAAAAAAGAAAATAGAAAAGCAAAACCCTTTGCATCCCATAAACCTGGCGTAAAATAAGCAACTTTTATATTGAAAAAGTAATAATAATTGTCATTGGAATAAAAAATCATTAACCATATAAAAGAGAGAACTGCCCAATTGCTGGAATGCTTCATTAATCGTTTATATTTAGAAATTGTCGAATCATTATCAGAAAATAATTCATCGTTGCCATCTTTTCTTTTTAACCAATAATAGGTACCATCATATGATTTTTCCTTTAATGCTTGCCATCCGAAATCCTCATATAACTGTTTATAGTTAGTTCGTTTTTCACTCCGAAGATCTTGCTGATAGTCAATACGGATAATTTGTTCAAGATCAGCTGTCTTTTTAAATGTATAAAATCCGCCAGAACTCACATTTGTACAAACCCAACCGTTAGACAACATATTATTTAACCATTGCTCTTCCTTTTCGATATCAAAAAAGATTTTAAACTTTTTCATGTCCATCAACCCCCTCATATAAAGATAAAATTCGCTGCAATCTTTGTTGTTCGACAGCTAGTATTTCTAGTCCCTCATCTGTTGTTTGGTAAACCTTGCGCCTCGTATCCTGTGTCTCTACAGGCGAAATCCAATGATATTTCAACAGATTTTCAATTGCTCCATACATAGTGCCAGCAGCAATCTTTACACTACTAGCGCTCATTTCCTCGATTTTTTGCATCATTGCATAGCCATGTAACGGTTCACGTAAGGCGAGTAGAATATAATGCATGGTTTCAGATAAAGGTAGTAATTTATGTTTTTTCACAAGTTCACCTCATATACAGTTCAACTATATAGTTTGATTATATATAGTTCAACTGTATATTTCAACTGAATAAAAAAAGACAATGCATTATTTGCATTGTCTTGTAAGCTTAAATCACAGCGCTTTTCACGCCAGTCCATTTCGTAAATAATTTCTCGTTGAATGTTAGTGCGAATTGTATAATTGGCCCAAGACCAAAAGCCATTAGAGCTGTTCCAACCCCAATTGGCCCGCCAAGTAGAAAACCGAATATAGCAACTGACACTTCCAAAGTTGTTCGTGCACGTGTAACACTCCAACCTAGCTTATTAACCAATAGAAGCATCAATGTATCTCGAGGGCCAATGCCTAAATTTGCCACCATATACATACCGCAGCCCCAGCCAAGTAATATTAAGCCAGATACATAAGCGAATAGCTGCATCCAAAAACCATCTATATCTGGTATCCAAAAGTTAAATATATCAATAAAAATACCGGCTAAAAACATATCTATAAATGTGCCTGGTAGTGGAAATCTCTTCGTGATAACCATATCAAATGCTAAAATGGCTAGTCCGACGAGAATTGACCAAGTACCAATGGTTAATCCTAATGTTTTAGCTAGCCCAATATGTAACACATCCCACGAACCAACACCAAAAACCTGACCCTTAATTGTTAACGTTATACCTAAGGATAAAACTAAAATACCTGTTAAAAAGAACAGACACCGTGTGAAAAAAGCTTGCTTCATCATTATAACCTCATTCTAAAAATTCGTGTTGTCTAACAAAATATTATAGCAATAAATTTATAAAAAAGCCGAAGATTGTCATTTCACACTTTTCAAAAAATAAGGTTAGGCTCGCTAAAAAAGGACAAAATAAAAGGAAATCAGAAAGGAGAGATGACATGACCTCTATACGAGATGAAATATTAGAAGTTTTAAATCGGGAAAAAATAGGAACAATGGCAACAGTTGCGAATGGCAAACCTTTCTCACGCTATATGACTTTCCAACATGAAGATTTTATTTTGTACACAGTAACGAATAAACATTCTGAAAAAATGGAGGAGCTTCGTAAAAATCCATATACACATATATTGTATGGATACGAAAATAAAGGCTTTGGTGATACGTATGTTGAAATTGAAGGAAAGCTAACAGAAATTCTAGAGGATGGAATAAAAAATAAGTTAGCCGAATTTTTTACAAGTATTTTCGTTGGTAATCATGATGAAATGATTACACTAAAAATCGAACCAATTCGTATGCGTTTGATGAATAAAAAAGGAGAGCCACCTAAAGAACTTGAATTTACAAACGACCATTAAGATGTGGTCGTTTTTTGATTATTTATTGGAAATGGAGAAAATATTCTTAAATCTTACTTGAATTTAGGCGAGTGTTCATGCATGATAATTCAAAAAGAAAAAAGGGGTGCAAAGAATGACAAATAAACTACAACAGCTTGCACAAAATATTTTAACATCGCAAGGGGAAATTGAGGCGGATTTTATTTTACGTAATGCACAAATTGCAGATGTTTTTACATTGACGTGGAAAAAAGCAGATATCGTCGTTAACAATGGGCAAATTGTGGCGCTTGATACAATGAATAGTTTTAAAGCTAAAAACGAAGAGGATGCCGCAGGAAAATATGTTGTACCTGGTTTGATTGATGGACATATACATATTGAATCGTCGATGTTAACACCAGCAGAATTTAGCCGTATACTGATTCCGCATGGCATTACAACAGTCATTACAGATCCTCATGAAATAGCAAACGTTGCAGGTGCGGAGGGCATTCAGTTTATGCTAGACGACGCCAAAAAAGCAGATATGGATATCTTCGTTATGCTGCCATCTAGTGTTCCGGGCACTCATTTTGAAAATGCTGGAGCAACGCTGACAGCTGATGATTTAGAGCCTTTTTTAAAGCACGAAGATGTACGAGGGTTAGCGGAAGTCATGGATTTTCCAGCTGTTTTAAATGGCGAGGCAGGCATGCTTGAAAAGATTATTCTTTCACAACAGGCTAATTTAGTTATAGATGGACATTGTGCGGGCTTAAATAGTCATCAAATTACGGGCTATCGTGCTGCTGGTATCCATACGGATCATGAATGTGTAACGGCACAGGAGGCTACCGATCGTGTAGAGCAAGGGATGTATGTTCTTATTCGTGAAGGCTCAGCAGCAAAAAATTTACGTGATCTATTACCAGCTGTCAATGCAAAAAATGCTCGCCGTTTTGGATTTTGTACCGATGATAAATACGTTGACGAGCTAATGGATGAAGGTAGCATTAACTTCGATGTGGCAATGGCCGTTGAGGAAGGTATGGAGCCGTTACAAGCTATTCAGCTTGCAACTGTTAATACAGCTGAGTGCTATCGTTTATATGATCGAGGCGTTTTAGCACCTGGCTATAAGGCGGATTTTGTATTAATCGAAAACATCGACAATATGCGTGCTAAGGCAGTTTGGAAAAATGGTATGAAGGTTGCTGAAAACGGTGTGATGTTAACGAATCGCACTGAACCAATTGTACCAGCACATATTCATCGCTCTGTACATTTACCGCATGTAACGAAGGATATGCTTAGCATCCTATTCCATAAAGGGACAAAGGCGAATGTAATGGAAATTATACCAAATCAGCTAATTACGAACCATTTAGTAATAGATGTACCTGTGAAAGATGGCGTATTTGTACCTTCAGTTGAACAGGATTTACTAAAGCTAGCAGTGATTGAGCGCCATCACAATTTGCATACGACAGGTCTTGGTATTGTGAAGGGCTTTGGTTTACGAAAAGGGGCAGTGGCCACTACTGTAGCTCATGATTCGCATAATGCATTAGTCGTAGGTACGAATGATGAAGATATGCTACTTGCACTGTCACGCATTCAAGAAATTCAAGGTGGTTTTGTCATCGTAGCTGATGGTGAGATATTAGCAGAAATGCCATTAACAATTGGAGGCTTAATGACGGATGCACCTGCAGATGAGGCTAAGAAGCAATTAGCAAGTCTGCATAACGCCCTACAAGAGCTCAATCCAACACTAAACTTCCATTTTTTATTGACGTTTTCATTTGTCGCGTTACCTGTTATCCCTGCCTTAAAACTAACAGATACAGGGCTATTTGATGTTACGACATTCCAACATATTCCGGTAGAAGCGGAAGTTTAACATTAGATTATGTGTTTTGTATATTAAATGGGGGATGGTTTCTGTTCCAGGTTATTCGCTTTCGCACAAAAAGACATCTTGCTGAAGTTGGTTTTGTTTTTATCACTATTAATAAGACTAACATATAAGAAGAACTAGCTAAGTGAAATGGTCGATTGGAGTGGAGACTGAGCGACTTTTTGCAGCTCATCGGACGTCCCCAGGAAAGCGCTCAGTCTGAACGGAAATCAATCCTATGTTGTGCCGAAGGGGCATACTTTTATTTATTACGACACATTAATTTTCACCAAGATTCCCTCGACCATATAAAAAACGACCTAAAAGCATAGCGGCTTTCTGAAGTGACCCCTAAAAGTTAGACACAGTTATTTCATTAGGCAGCTTGGGTAAAACGAGTTCGGTATTGCACCGGACTCGTTTTTAATTTTGCCTTAATCCGTTTCGTATTATAGTAATTGATATAT
>NZ_BAAFHO010000021.1:0-68236 GCF_054665055.1 Lysinibacillus sp. CTST325
ATTAGCACTTTCATTTCCATTTAAGTAACGCTCAACTGCTTGTAATTTATCTTCTACAGTATATTTAGCCATAGAAAAACTGCACCTCCAATTGTTAGATGTGTCTAACAATTGGGGTGCAGTTCAGCCATGACAATGTGGTTACGAGTTTTTTATTAATAGAAACTAAACACCCTATTTAGATTAACCAAACTCATAACGTGGGAGTGATTTCCGTTCCTGCTGGCCGCTTTGCCGCTGACGCTTCGCTTTCGCGCAGATAAAACATTTGTTGTTGCTGCCGTTACGCTTTCGCACAGAAAACATCCGCTTCGCTGCAGGGTCTCGGGCCAACATGGTGTTGGTCACGAAGGCGTCATCACAGGACGTGATGCTGTTAGCCCTCGTTCCGCTATTGCTGATCCCCAAGGAGTCGACCAGCCTCCACTCCAATCACCCAATCAATTTTTTGCAATTGTCTTTCTGCTTATATAAGCCTTAGTGCATCCACATTTAGGGCACGATGCTTAAATTATTTTTCAATACCAAAACATAGCATTTACTTGCTCTTTATTTTAAAGCGTATTATAATGAAATTGTAAGTGGGACATAATTTTAAATAGTGGGACGAAAAATAACCCACCGCTATTGAAAAGGGAGTAGATTAATATGTTATCTGTACCTGAGGCACAGCAAAGGCTACTTCCAGAAATGTATCCGCTTCTACAATCGAGATATCGTATTTTGCAAACAGTTCAGCTTATGCAGCCAATTGGGCGTCGTACACTTGCTGATTCACTTAAAATGACTGAACGAGAAATTCGTAAAGAAACGGATATTTTACGTGAGCAAGGGTTATTAGATTCTCAAAAGTCGGGTATGGTATGTACAGACGAAGGTGAACTAGTTATTGATAAGCTTCGAGCACTAGTCTACGAATGGTCTGGCCTTACACAGCTAGCTAAATTACTGAAAAACCATTTTGGCTTACAGCATGTAATTGTTGTTCCAGGTGATTTCAATGAAGACGATACGATATTAACATTGCTTGGAAAAGAGGCAGCACAACAATTTATGTCAACAAGTTTTGACGGTCAAATTGTCGCTGTTACTGGTGGCAAGTCGGTTGCATCACTGGCGCAATTTTTACATCCAGCTGATGCAAACAACATCACATTTGTTGCTGCTCGTGGAGGTATTGGGCATGAAATGCAAATGCAAGCCAATACACTTGTCTCAACATTTGCCATGCAGATGGATGCACAGTATCGCACATTATTTTTACCGGAGCATTTAAGTGAGCAGGCCTATCAAGCAATGTTAACAGAGCCAATGGTAACTGAAATGATGAGTTATTATGATCGTGCAGATTGTGTTATTCATGGTATTGGCTCAGCAGAAGAAATGGCTGTTCGTCGTAATTCATCGCCTGAGGATTTACGAATACTCGAAGAAAAGGGTGCAGTAAGTGAAGCATTTGGTTATTATTTCAATGCAGAAGGCGAAATTGTACATCGAATTCGAACAATCGGTATTCAGTTTGAGCAAGTGCAAAGAAGTAAGCAAGTCATTGCAGTAGCTGCTGGTAAACAAAAAGTGAAGGCAATGCTATCGTACTTTAAGGTAGCACCAAAGCAAACCATTTTTATAACGGATGAGGTAGCCGCAAAAGCTATCGCTGAAGGTTTACCTTCTTTATAAATTACTATGTCACTCAAATTTCAACGAGTGCTACAACACTCTATGAATGAGAATAAAGCCAATTGTGGATATTATAAATGTCCGAGGCAAAATTAATTATTTAAACAATATTGGAGGAATTGACAATGGCATTAAAATTAGCTATTAATGGATTTGGACGTATTGGACGATTAGTATTTCGTGAAGCTATGAAGCACGATGAATTTGAAGTGGTTGCAGTAAATGACCTGACAGATGCAGGTCAGCTTGCACACTTATTAACTTATGATTCAGTACATGGTATCTACGATGCTGATGTTCATGCAGACGGCGATTCTTTCGTAGTAAATGGAAAAAACATTAAAGTTTATGCTGAAAAAGATCCTGCTAATTTACCTTGGGGTGAACTTGGTGTTGATGTAGTACTTGAATGTACAGGTAGATTCCGCTCAATGGAAGAAGTAGGTAAGCATATTCAAGCAGGTGCTAAAAAAGCTATTCTTTCAGCGCCAGCGAAAGGTGAAATGCCAACGTTTGTTATGGGTGTTAACCATGAGGATTACAACCCTGAAACAGATGATGTTATTTCAAATGCTTCTTGTACAACGAACTGTCTAGCGCCAGTTGCAAAAATACTTGATGAAAAATTTGGTATTGAACGCGGTATGATGACGACAATTCACTCATATACAAACGATCAACGTATCCTTGACTTCCCGCACTCTGACCCACGTCGTGCACGTGCTGGTGCAGTGTCAATGATTCCAACAACAACAGGTGCAGCAGTAGCAGTTTCTAAAGTATTACCTCAATTAAAAGGTAAATTAGATGGCTTCTCTATGCGTGTACCGACACCGAACGTTTCATGTGTCGACTTAGTAGTGGAGCTAAAAGCAGAAGTAACGAAAGAATCTATTAATGCTGTATTAAAAGAAGCTTCAGAAAATGAGCTTAAAGGTATTTTAGGATACAACGAACTACCATTAGTTTCAATTGACTACAATGGTAACCATAACTCTTCAACTGTAGATGGTCTTTCTACAATGGTATTAGAAAATAGTATGGTAAAAGTTCTTGCATGGTATGATAACGAAATTGGTTACTCTACTCGTTTAATGGACTTAGCTTTATATATCGCAGAAAAAGGATTAAACACTAAATAAGTGTCATAATTCGATAACTTAAGTAAAAAGTGTGACATAATACTGCTTTTTGCGCACAAAAAGTATAGCCTTTATAATATCTAGAAGATATAATATACAAGGGTAATGGGAGTAAGGGAAATTTACCCTTACTCCTTTTTTATACGTAATATAAGGCGGTCATGTGACTGGTTATGTAATTGCAAGACATAGAACGTGACTTTTGCTACTATAAAAGCAAGTAAAAGGGTACTTCACCATAACGTGGGTTGATTTCCGCTCCGATTAGGTGCTGGATGATATTAGCTGAATAGGCTTGTTAAATAGAATCAATCCTATGTAATGATGGACCAACTATTTTTATCTAATACAGGTAAGTGAATGATGTGACGAGCCAAGATGGGTGAATCCAGGTAATTCACGACTAAAAAACTTTGAAGGGGGTTTCTTCATGTTAAATAAGAAGACGATGAAAGATATTGATGTAAAAGGTAAGCGCGTATTTGTACGTGTTGATTTTAATGTACCGATGGCAGATGGTGCGATTACTGACGAAACACGTATTCGAGCAGCAATTCCTACAATTGACTATTTAATGGAACAAGGTGCCAAAGTAATTTTAGCTTCTCACTTAGGACGTCCAAAGGGTGAAGTAAAAGAGGATATGCGCCTAACTGCAGTCGGTGTACGTTTAGCTGAATTAATGGATAAACCTGTTACCAAATTAGATCAGTCAATTGGTCAAGAGGTAGAAGAAGCGGTTGCAAATATGCAAAATGGTGACATTATTCTTCTTGAAAATGTTCGCTTCCACGCTGGCGAAGAGAAAAATGATCCAGCATTAGCAGAGCAATTTGCAAAATTAGCAGACGTTTATGTCAATGATGCATTTGGTGCAGCACACCGTGCACACGCGTCAACTGAAGGAATTGCTAAGTATGTACCAGCAGTATCTGGTTTCCTTATGCAAAAGGAATTAGATGTGCTAGGTAAAGCATTATCTAACCCAGAGCGTCCATTTACAGCAATTATCGGTGGTGCCAAAGTTAAAGACAAAATTGGTGTGATTGAAAGCTTATTAGAAAAAGTAGACCACCTAATTATCGGTGGTGGCTTATCATTCACATTCATTAAAGCGCAAGGCTATGATATCGGAAAATCTTTATTAGAAGAGGATAAAATCGATTTAGCAAAATCCTTTATTGAAAAAGCAAAGGCAAAAGGCGTGCAATTACATATGCCAATCGATGCCGTTGTCGCAAACGAATTTTCAAAAGATGCTGAAACACAAATTGTCGATGTAGAGGCTATTCCAGCGGACTGGATGGGCTTAGATATTGGTCCGAAAACAGCTGCTAAATATGCAGAAGTTATTAAAAATTCTAAATTAATCATTTGGAATGGACCAATGGGTGTCTTTGAAATGGATAAATTCGCGAATGGTACAAAAACTGTAGCTGACGCTATGGCAACAACAGCTGGTTATACAGTTATTGGTGGCGGGGATTCTGCAGCGGCAGTAGAAAAATTTGCAGTTGCCGATAAAATGGACCATATTTCTACAGGTGGCGGTGCATCACTTGAATTAATGGAAGGGAAAGAACTTCCTGGAATTGTGGCATTAAACGATAAATAAAACATTAACTTCTTTCAGTAGGTGTCTTAACACCCGCTGAAAGAAGTTAAAGCCTCCGGCGGATGTCACGGAATCGGAAAGGAGTTCTTAGGGGATGTTAGCCTAAAATCATCGCATCCATGCGATAACGGCTAACTGACCTGCATCGTGCAGGCCTAAGCACAAAGGCGATTCTGGACGCAATTATGCCGAGGCATAATTGATTTAATGAATAAAAAACATAGGAGGCAAGAATGATGCGTAAACCAATTATTGCAGGTAACTGGAAAATGTATAAAACATTTGAAGAGGCTATACAGTTTGTTGATGCGGTACAGGACAAACTTCCTTCAAATGATAAAGTAGACGCTGTTGTTTGTGCACCAGCACTTTACCTACCTACGCTTGTGCAAGTTGCTAGTGAATCTGAGTTAGCAATTGGTGCACAAACGATGCATTATGAAAACGAAGGTGCATTCACTGGAGAAATTAGTCCAGCTCAGCTAGCAAGTGTGGAAGTAGACTATGTTATTTTAGGACACTCTGAACGACGTGAATATTATAACGAAACAGATGAAGCCATCAATAAAAAGGTTGCTGCAGCACTGGCGCATAATATTGTACCAATTATTTGCTGTGGAGAAACGCTTGAGGAACGTGAAGCGGGGACTACTGAGCAAAAGGTTGCTCATCAAATTACAGCAGCACTTGCTGGATTTGGAGCACAAGAAGTAGAACATATGGTGATCGCCTATGAACCTATTTGGGCAATCGGTACAGGTAAAACAGCTACAGCAGAAGATGCTAACCAAGTATGTGGAGCAATTCGTGCAGTAGTGAAGGAATTATATAATGCTGAAACAGCCAATGCTGTACGTATTCAATACGGCGGTAGCGTAAAACCTGAGAACATTCAGGAATTATTATCAAAAGAGCATATCGATGGCGCTTTAGTCGGTGGAGCAAGTTTACAACCAGAATCATATTTACAATTATTGGAGGCGGCAGCAAATGCCTAAAAAGCCAGTAGCATTAATTATTCTAGATGGCTTTGCATTTCGCGACGAAACTTTCGGAAATGCAGTAGCCCAAGCAAACAAACCAAACTTCGATCGTTTTTGGAATGATTTCCCACATTCAACATTAACGGCAGCTGGTGAAGCGGTGGGGTTACCTGAAGGTCAAATGGGGAACTCTGAAGTAGGACACTTAAATATCGGTGCTGGACGTATTGTTTATCAAAGCTTAACACGCTTAAACAAATCTATTCGTGAAGGAGATTTCTTTACGAATAAAGCATTTTTGGATGCCATAGCACATGCTAAGGTTCATCAATCTAAGCTTCATATTATGGGCTTACTTTCAGATGGTGGCGTACATAGCCATTATGAGCATATGTTTGCACTATTAAAGCTTGCAAAACAACAAGGCTTAGACAAAGTCTTTGTACATGGTTTCTTAGATGGCCGTGATGTTGGACCATCAACAGCTTTAGGCTATATTGAAGAAACTGAAAAACAAATGAAGGACATTGGCGTAGGTCAATTCGCTTCTATTCATGGTCGTTATTATGCAATGGATCGTGATAAACGCTGGGATCGTGTAGCCCTTACGTACAATGTACTAGTAGATGGTGTTGGTCAAACAGCTACCAGCGCAGCAAGTGGCGTAGCTGAATCATATGAGCGTGATGTAACAGATGAGTTTGTTATTCCATTTAGCGTTCAAGAGCATGGAGAAGCAGTGGCAACAATTGACGATAATGACGCTGTTATTTTCTTCAACTTCCGCCCTGACCGTGCAATTCAACTGTCTAAAGTGTTTACAAATAGTGAATTTGATGGCTTCGCTTTATCAGCTAACCAGCCAAAAAATTTAAAATTTGTATCATTCACACATTACAGTGATGAAGTAAATGCTCAAGTTGCGTATGAAAACGATAACTTGAAAAATACGATTGGTGAAGTGTTAGCTTCTAATGGCAAAACACAGCTTCGTATTGCAGAAACAGAAAAGTATCCCCATGTTACATTCTTTATGAGTGGTGGTCGTGAGGAGAAATTTGAAGGGGAAGAGCGTATTTTAATTGCATCTCCAAAAGTTGCAACATACGATTTAAAACCCGAAATGAGTGCTTATGAAGTAACAGAAGCATTACTTGCAGAGATTGCGGCCGATAAATTTGATGGCATTATTCTTAATTTTGCTAACCCTGATATGGTTGGGCATAGCGGAATGTTAGAGCCAACAATCAAGGCCATTGAAACAGTCGATGAATGTCTTGGTAAAGTAGTAGATGCACTCCTAGCAAAAGGTGGCGCAGCTATTATTACAGCTGACCATGGTAACTCTGATGAAGTTCTTACTTTAGAAGGGGCTCCAATGACAGCTCATACAACAAATCCTGTTCCAGTAATTGTGACAAAACCAAATTTAATGTTAAGAAATGGTGGCATTTTAGCCGATTTGGCGCCAACCATGTTAGAATTATTAGAGGTGTCACAACCTTCTGAAATGACAGGTCAATCATTAATTGAAAAAGAGGAGAATTAATTATGCCATTTATTACACAAATTTATGCGCGCGAAGTTTTAGACTCACGTGGGAATCCAACGGTAGAAGTTGAAGTATTTACAGAATCAGGTGCTTTTGGACGCTCAATCGTACCATCAGGTGCATCAACAGGTGAATATGAGGCAGTAGAATTACGCGACGGTGACAAATCTCGTTACCTAGGTAAAGGTGTATTAAAAGCAGTTGAAAATGTAAACACAATTATTGCTCAAGAGCTAGAAGGTAACTACTCAGTTCTTGATCAAGTAGTCATCGACAAAGCTTTAATCGAGCTAGATGGCACAGAAAACAAAGGTAAACTAGGTGCCAACGCCATTCTAGGTGTATCAATGGCAGTTGCACATGCTGCGGCAGATTTCTTAGATGTACCTCTTTATCAATATCTTGGTGGATTTAACTCAAAACAACTACCAGTACCAATGATGAACATCATAAATGGTGGCGCTCACGCTGACAACAACGTAGACATTCAAGAATTCATGGTAATGCCTGTAGGTGCAGAATCATTCCGTCATGCATTACGTATGGGTGCTGAAATCTTCCACAGCTTAAAAGCAGTACTTAAAGCTAAAGGCTATAATACAGCTGTAGGTGACGAAGGTGGTTTCGCACCAAACCTTGGTTCTAACGAAGAAGCCATTACTGTAATTTTAGAAGCAATCGAACAAGCTGGCTATAAACCAGGTGAAGAAGTAAAACTTGCAATGGACGTTGCTTCATCTGAATTATTCAATAAAGAAGATGGCAAATATCACTTAGACGGTGAAGGTGTTGTCAAAACTTCTGAAGAAATGGTTGACTGGTACGAAGAGCTTACAAATAAATACCCAATCATCTCAATTGAAGATGGCTTAGACGAAAACGACTGGGCTGGACACAAATTATTAACAGATCGTATTGGCGCTCGCGTACAATTAGTAGGTGACGATCTATTTGTAACAAATACGAAAAAATTAACAGCTGGTATCGAGCAAGGTGTTGGTAATGCAATCCTTATCAAAGTAAACCAAATCGGTACGTTAACAGAAACATTTGAAGCAATCGAAATGGCAAAACGCGCTGGTTACACAGCAGTTATCTCTCACCGTTCTGGTGAATCTGAAGATGCAACAATTGCTGATATCGCAGTTGCTACAAACGCTGGTCAAATTAAAACAGGTGCTCCATCTCGTACAGACCGCGTAGCTAAATACAACCAACTTCTTCGCATCGAAGATCAACTTGGTTCAACAGCTGAGTACCTTGGTTTAAAATCATTCTATAACTTAAAATAAGCTATTACTAAGTAGCTTTACTAGTATCGCCTCAAAGGTATTTACATACTTTTGAGGCGATTTTTTTGTTGGTGGAACGGGTTTTGAGGGGCAGCTTTTGGCAAAGTGATTGGGTAACCCGGAAACTGCTCGGAAACTAAAAATAAAATACTTATTTTTCAATACATCAACCCCACTCTTCCATAATTTACTGCCTTTATAGATTATTATTCGACAAATATTGTAAAAAGACCTTGCCAAGTTTTAATGGAATAAATGCACTTGTTGAAAACTATGCAAGTGCAATGTTTAGTCCGTTATTATATATTTAATTCAAAACATAAATTACATATAGGGGAAACTAATACTGAAAGGAGAAATACGATGAAAATTTTTGAAACAGAACGACTTAGCCTTCGCTTGCAAACAACAGATGATGCGGATTTTATCCTAGAGCTAGTGAATGATCCTTCATGGTTGCGGTTCATTGGTGATCGCGGTGTGAGAACAGTGGAGGAGGCTTGTGAATATATAGTAAATGGACCAACTCGCATGTATGAGCAATTTGGTTTTTGTCTTTATTTAGTTGAAAGAAAAGAAGATCAAACCCCCATTGGAATTTGTGGTTTAGTTAAAAGAGAGTCGCTAGAAGATGTGGATATTGGCTTCGCTTTTCTGCCTAAGTATTGGGGAAAAGGATACGCCTATGAAGCAGCCTCAGCAACAATGGCATATGGTATAGATATGCTAGGGTTAAATCGTATTGTAGCTATCACAACTCAAGATAATGACGCTTCAGCCAAGCTACTCGAAAAAGTAGGTTTGAAGTTTGAAAGATTAATCCAATTTTCCGATGATGCTGATGAACTTAGACTGTTTTCATTTAACTCCTTTTAGCAAATGTCTTTTGTAACGAAAGCAACAACACACGACTTAGTGACCAACATCGTACTGTTGCCGCTGTCGCTGCGTTAGCACTTCGCTTTCGCGCAAAAAACATTATGGGCCTTAAAGCCTCCGGACGCAATTATGCCGAGGCATAATTGATTAGTCATTTAAAATTATTAAGAAAGCAAAGGTGAGCATGTGAATATTAGAGAAGCAAATGAATTAGATTACCCAGAATTAAGAATAATTTATCTGGAATCGCGGCGTAAAAATTTCCATTGGGCTGCTTTAGAAGAATTGACTTTAGACGATTTTGATAAAGATACTATAGGAGAACATATAATTGTAGCGGAAGAGGGCCATCATATACTTGGATTTGCTTCATTATACTTGCCAGATAACTTCATTCATAATTTATTTATTCATCCAGATTTCTTAGGTAAAGGTGTAGGGGGTCACTTACTAAATGCCTCCATTAAAAAAATGAATAAACCGTTAAGATTAAAATGTGTATCCGAAAATCACAAAGCTTTGAAATTTTATGAGAAGAATGGTTGGAAGAAGGTAAATGAAGAAGGGGATAAGGAAAAATATTGGGTCATGATATATGAATAACGGATAAAGAAGGTAAGGTCATTTGAAGGAGGGAGTAGCGTGAATTTTAATATGAATGAAGCTATTGAAATTCTGGAGCGTACACCGCAAACGTTGGCGTATTTTTTGACCGGATTATCAGATGGTGGCTACAATGCAATGAAGGGGAAGGAACTTGGAATGCACATGAAGTGATAAATCATCTGATTGAGGGAGAGAAGAACAATTGGATACCACGGTTAGCATTTATCCTTAAGGAAGGTGAAGGAAAGGCATTTCCCCCCTTTAATCGATACGCTCATTTACACAAAGAGAATGAAGGTTCTATTAAACAAGCATTATTGGAATTTAAAGAGATTAGAGCTTTAAATATAAACAAGCTTCAGGCTCTTCTTAATCCTGATGTGCATCTAGAATTGAAAGGGGTACCATCCTGATTTTGGTGTGGTGAAGGTAAGGGAATTGCTTTCTACGTGGGTTGTTCATGACTTAACACATATTTCTCAAATTGTTCGAGTAATGGCAGAACGATATACAACAGATGTTGGACCGTGGAATGAATACTTAGGAATATTAAAAAAGAATTGAGGAATGTGGAATTAAGGATACGTTTTTCATTGTTTTCCTTTCCAGGCTACTCACTTTCGCACAAAAACACATCTTATTGCAGTTTCTTTTATCACTATAGATTAGAATGAAACACCAGAAAAAACACGCAAAGAGAAATAGTTGATTGGAGTGGAGACTGGGCGACTCCTTGGGGATTAGCGTCACAGATGAGACCCTGCAGCGAAGCGAAGCGGCTCATCGGACGCCCCCAGGAAAGCGCCCTGTCGGAACGGAAATCAACCCACGTTTTGCCGAAGCCATACTTTAATGAATATATGACACCTTTATTTCATTGACACAATAGTCTTCGAAAATAAGTTCTAAACATTGCATTTGCCATCAAAGATAATCTACAAAAAAAGAGACAGTCTTCAGTGATTAACACTTTAGACTGTCCCTATTAGAACAATGCACTATTATTTCTGTGCCCAATATTTGTCTAGCTCTTGGTCTAGATAGACCCAGCCCTTCCATGCGATATGAATCGTATCCATAATGAAATAAGGATCATAGTCATGGCCAGAGAAATCAACAAATGGAACACCATTATCAGTCAATATCTTGTTCATTTTTTCGTAATATTTTTCACGACGATCAGCAGGATATTCAGTGTAGTCATACCAATGACCATTTACTGGAATAGAGACGAATAGAGGCTTTGCACCAGCATCTTTTAAAATATCAATGACAAGCTGTAAGTCCTCATATTCAGGTGAAGTCGTATAATCTTCGTTTTTGCGCATTCCTTCAAACTTTTTAATATTAGCATTTACAAGACGTTTATAAAATTTATTTTCAATCATTAAATCATTGGAAACACGTTTTTCGCCATATTTTTCGGCATTTTGTAGTTGTTGCTCAAACGTTTGGTCTACAACTAGTTTGTCATTGCTTTTTAACTTACTTCCCTCTCGAGGGAATAGCGAGTAAAACAAATCTTTTTTCTCTAAAAGTGCCTTTTGGACATGGCCGGCCATCATTGCAAGTCGCCCGAGGATTGGTTTTTCCTTACCACCAGATAATTTATATTCATAAATTGTTCTTAGCAGGTCATCGCGGTTGACAGTATCAAATTCAAGCAGCCGTTTCATACCTCGATTTCGAAGATCTTCGTCAATGTCTTTATTATATGCTAAATCATAAGCGTGCAACATCGAATAGTTAGGAGAGAAATGTAATTCATTCATGCCCTTTTTCGTAAACCATTGAGGGGAAATGATGAAAACAATTTTCTTATCCTTTAAATTCTTTTCCTGTGCAGCAAAATTTAAAAAGTGCGTAATAGACTGCATTCCACCACGTCCGACCATAAATGTCGTATACGGAGCATTTGTAGCTCGAGCATAATTATAAGGGTGGAAAGGATCAAAACGATTTAATTCTGAGGAGCCATATAAAGGCATAGCATTAGGCTCCTGTAACATTCGCTCCTGGAAATACATCCCTTGGAACACTAATGGAGACATACTTGTCTTTGCCTGCTCTACATCTTCATCTGAAATCCAAGCTTTTATCCATGAATTAGGGAAGAATATCAAGGCAGCAAAAAGAGCAAAAGCAATTAATAATGATAGAAAGCCTTTCTTAATCATTGTCTTTCAGCTAATTCCGCTGCAATACGATTTGGCGTGTTCCATTCCTCACGGTTGAAATCAGTAATTGGCACTGAGATATTAAAGCGGCTTTCAATTTCCACTAATAAATTAATTGTACCGAATGAATCAAGAAGTCCTTCTTCAAATAAATCAATATCTGGATTTTCTAAAATGATATCGTCCTCGCATAATTCTACTAACATTTCTAAAACTTGTTGTTTATCCATATTATAAATCTCCTTTATTGTTTAGGCTGCGTTATTCATAAAAATATGAACAGAGCCATTAATTAAAATAATGTTCCTGAAAAAATATAGAAACCAAAGCAAATGGCATTAAACGTAATAAATACGCCGATTGCATGAGTCCATTTATTTTTTGGCCAAATCTTACGCTTTTTATTCCAACGTTCAAATTTATCGAAGGATATAATTAACAAGGCATGGTAGAGACCGTAGACAACAAAGTGCAATTCTAATCCGTGCCAAATACCCATTAAAAAGAACAGTAAAAAGAAGCCAAGATAAGAAACTGTATATTTGTTTTTAATCCATTTTTTCTTAGTCATCCAAAGTACGAAGCGCATATAAACATAATCCCTGAACCAGAATGAAAGACTCATATGCCAACGGTTCCAGAAGTCTTTAATATTGCGACTCGTGAATGGACGGTTAAAGTTAATTGGCGTTTGAACACCCATAATGCGACTGACACCAACTGCAAAAGCACTATAACCTGCAAAATCGAAAAATAGATAAAAACTATACATATACATATACGCTATTTGCCCTTGAAAAGGTGTCAAATAGTTATAAGTTTGATTTGGTAAATAAATAAGTGTGTAATTGTATATTAAATAAGCCAAAATAAATTTATATAAAAAGCCTACAAAAATACAATTAATCCCACTTAACAGCAGCTTTTGATAGTCTTGACTAGATGGCACTGTGTGCAAATCTTTATAAAAGCGTCTCCAACGATCAATAGGTCCCGAAGTTATTGTTGGGAAGAACAGTAAGAAATAAGCAAGCTCAACTACTGAAATTTTATCCTTAATTAAGCCATCACGTGTTTCTAAAATCATTTGTACCGATTTAAAGGTAATATAGGATACCCCTAAAAATCCAAATAAATTATGAAGGCCAAGCATAGGCAGAACCTTCACAAGTACAAGTGGCAAAATGGACAGCAGTACAGCAATTACGAATACGGGCGTGCTATTCTTCTGTGAGCGATATTTTTGGTAAACGACAATTAATAATAACTGAAATACTGTAAATAGTATAAGAGAAATTGAGCCATGCGGGGAGTTACCAAAAATAATAGCTAACACGACAATCGAAATAAAGATATTATAGCGTTTAGCTGATATCCCACGTAGTCCTAAAATAATGGTTGGCACTAATAAAATACCAATGATGATGAAAAAAAATATATTTCCATAAGCCGTCATACTGTTTCCATAACCGCCAATCCTTTACGATCAACTTTACCGTTAGTATTTAAAGGTAAAGTGTCAATGTATTTGAACGTTTTCGGAATCATATAAGATGGTAAATACTCCGCTAACAATGTTTTAAGCTGCTTCGTCATTTTGAAGGCAGAGTCTGTCAATGGTTCTCGTAGAACAACAAATGCACTTAGTGAAACAATTTCATCATCTTTTGAAATAGGTATAACAACACAGCTAGAAACAAGTGGGAGATTGCCAATTTGCTTTTCAATTTCCTCGATTTCTAAACGATAACCGTGTAGTTTTACTTGGAAATCTTTTCGGCCAGAAAAGAATAGATAGCCATCTTTTTCATAACCAACGTCCCCGGTTTTATAAATACGCTGATCCCCTATTGTAGGAAACGCCTTAAGTGTTAAATCAGGTGCCCCAAGATAACCTGCACTTACAGTCGGTCCAGAAATAATAATCTCGCCATCTTCTTGCAAGGATAGATTAGGCTCAGATAGAGGAGCGATTGGTAATTGGTCAAATTGCTCTAAAAGCTCCTTTGTTACTTCTACATAAGATACGGCAACGGTTGTTTCTGTAGGACCGTATAAGTTAAAAATAGAAGCTTGTGGGAAGCGCTGCATTAATTCTTTCGATACGGATACTGGTAAAACCTCTCCGCAAAATAAAAACGTATTTAAAGAAGGCATTAACGCCTGATCCCATTCTTTGTTCATTAAACATATCTTCGCAAAGGAAGGTGTAGACGTCCAAACGCGAATATCAGATGAAGCTAATGACTCAAATAACGCTTTTGGATTAGCAATTTGCTCTTGCTTAATAGCGTAAAGTGTTTGCCCACTAACGAGTGCAGGATATAAATCCATCACAGATAAATCAAAGGAATAAGGCGCTTGATTTAGAAACACACCAGACTCCTGTAATGGGAAATGTTCATGCATCCAAGCAACAAAATGTGCTAAATTATCGGCTGTAATTTGAACACCTTTTGGCTTTCCAGTAGAACCAGATGTGTAAATAATATAATGAATTTCTTGATCTTTAACCCATGTTGAAGGCTCTGTCGAAATGCTAGTAGCTTGTGCCACTAAATCACTTACTTCCACTACAGGGACTGATTGATTTAAGCTTAATTCTTCAGTTTTTAGTAGTAAACAAGCCTGAGAAGCTTCTATTATAATTTGTAACCTTTCAGACGGTGTAGAAGAATCAACCGGTACATATGGATGACCTGCCTTTACAGCTCCTAAAAAGGCAACGATTTGTAAAGGGGACATATGCCCGTAGACGACGATCGGTTGTTGTCTTTTTAAATCAAGAGCCATTAAATATTGTGCTACACAATCAGAAAGATGCCAAAGCTCACCATACGTTAAGGAATCACTATTGGTTTGATATGCAGTTTTATGTGGATGCTGTTGTGCCACTTTTTGAATAGCCTCTAAAATACTTAACATAGTTTATATCTCCTTTTCTTAAAATTCCGTATATATAAATGGTCCTGCGTTCATATCATGGAAACCATGGATGAGAAACAAGAGCACTAAAATGATGAAGTAAAATAACGTAAAGCCTATAAAACGTAAAACCTCATTATTTTTAATGGATTGCATATGTCCACCTCCGATTAAAAATGAAAAAAGATTATAACTTTGTAAATATATAAATAAATAGATATTTTTTCAAGTTTTTTCTAAAAATTAATTTTACACCCTAATAATTTTTAACACTGTTTTGACGGATTGTAGATAAAAATGTTGCTAAATTCCTTGATATTCATAAAATCATAAGATTAATTTAAGGTAAAATTAAGGTTTCGGAAAACTTAACTAAAATGAAGGAAAGAAAATGACTTTATTTCACCCATAACTTGAATTTTACTAAAATTACAATCACCTTTATTATCGCTGTTTTTCCGCTTCATTGGTACTTAAAAAATCCTTAAATTTCGATATAGGGCATTCGAAACAATCCATTTTTTCGTTACATTAAGCATAATAAATGAAAGTAAAATCAAAGTAAATCCTACGGAAAATATTGGTATAAAATGTGGTTAGATGTAAAAGGAGATAACCCAAATGGAAGCTGCAAAAATGTTAAGCAGATGATGAAAGTGGTAATCTTTCGAGGACTGTTGCAAAAACAAATTTGAAAAAAGAAAAGTGCAACCATCAAGTTAAACATCTCAACTTATGATAGCACTCTTATTTTTATCCCACTTTAACGAATACAAGAAACCTACAGCAGTGATCCATAACTACTCGTAAAAGCCCTTATTTGATTACATTTAAAACTTTTTTAGAAACATAAAATTCAGTACCGTTGTAGACATTGATAGTGTCAAAGGTATGTGTTTTTGCTGTCTTGTCTTGTTCGTATATTAAAATGTTCTTATTAACTGGGATTGTTACGGTTACATTATTTTTCTGTGCTATAAATTTAGGATTTTCTTTATCAGCTAAGTCTATTTTAGATGTATATCCTTTTTCTGTAAACGCTTTTGTTGCTGGTATATATAAATCATCTGTCAGCTTATTTAAATCGAAGCCCATAAACTTTGCCATCGCATGTGCTAAATCTGTGTTTTCTACAAGACCTGTAATTTTAGATGGTCCGAATGAGTATAAGAACACATCATCACCAGTATGCCCACCGGTTGTAAAGCCAATATTAGCACGGTTGGCAAGCATTTTTACCATTTCTTCTCCGGGGTCTTTAGCTAATTGTAATGTTGCAAGCTCGTCCGCAGATAAATCATCTAATCCATAAAGTGCAGCGACTTCTACAATATTTGATTTATCTTCTTTTAATTGGCTTAGCGCACCTTCAACTGTCATTTTAGCTTTCTTTAGAGGATCGATATAGGCAGAAACAGGTGTGTTGGAATAAGTACTTGTCGTGTTAGCATTACCCATTGTAATCCCACTATTGCCGTGGTCTGTAACAGCTATGACCATAGTATTGCCATCTTCTTTTGCAAAATCAATCGCTTCCTTAACTGCAGCATCAAACGATAAAATATCGCTAATCATGCCAATTGTGTCATTGGCATGAGCCGCCCAATCCACTTTACTGCCTTCTACAAATAAGAAGAAACCATCATCATCCTTTTTGAGCGTATCAATAGCTTTACTAGTCATCTCAGCAAGAGTTGGCTCAGATGCTTTTGTTTTGGCACGATCAAAATCGTAGGCAAGAGCACTTGGAGCAAAGCTTCCCCAAATTTTTGACGATTTACTATTTAGAAGCTCATTTCGCGTTTTCACGATGTCATAATTTTTTTCTTTAAGGACATCCACTAAATTCTCGCCATCTTTTCGAGCATTTTTAGTTGTGCCGGGTGCCAAAGACTCAAAGCCACCACCTAATACGACATCAATGTTTTGATAAACTTGCTGCTCAGCGATGTTATCATATTGGCTTCTATTATTAACATGTGCAGAAAAGCCTGCTGGTGTGGCATGCTGAATTTCCGAAGTAGAAATCAGTCCAGTCGCCTTGCCCTTTTGTTTAGCTCCTTCTAAAACATTAGCTACAGGTCTAAAAGCATCCTCTTTGGCAATTTGCTTAAGCCCTGGTGAATTAATAACAGACGGTAACACACCCACAAATTTATCATTTGATTTATGGCCAGTTGCTAACGCAGTAGCGGCAGGAGCTGAATCAGTAATGGCCGAATCGGCAGAGTATGTACGCACGCCCCCTGATAAAATTTCATCCATCGCTAAACTTTGACCTTTATACCAACGAGAAAGTGTAACGGCATTATTACTACTACCATCCATCACGAGCATAATCACATTTGTTGGCTTCTTTACTTGAGCAGCTTGTACTTGCGGTTGAGCGATACTAATCGACGATAAAGCAATTGCACTTGCTAACAACAATGAACTCCATTTTTTTGAGTGTTTCATGACTTTCCTCCTTAAGATCAATTCACAAGTAAGTGTAAAGGAAGGTTGTAAAGCTACGATGAATTAATTGTTATGATATTGTGGGGATATTGTTAAATTTGGTGTATATAACCAATGTGTGGGGGTGATTTCCGTTCCGACTGGGCACTTTCCTCCAGGCTCATCTGTGAACCTAACCCCTAAAGAGTCGCCCAGCCTTCACGAAAACTAACAACTGAATGTGAAAATAGAATCTGACTTACTATCTAATGATTGATGGAAGCATTGGTTATAAATTTTGTGAATATTTTTCACCGTCAATGGTTTCGTATAACAAAACCCCTTTATCATCAATGAACAAGTTTAGAACCTCTTCCTCTAATAATACTTCTTCTGAGCCATCGTTTATAAATATTTTTGTTAAAAAGCCGGCATTATCATAATCACTGCAATAAATCGCATCTTCAGCAGCAGCCAGGTAATAGCAGGATGTTTCTGTAACTTGTCTATTTTGTTTTGTTGCTAAATCATAGGCGTATAACATGCTATCAGTCATGCTATTATAATAAATAACATTGCCAACAGTATCTGCGTACCACATATCATGCATAAAATCATACGCATTGCTTGTAGCCTCAAAATAGTTATCTTTTGCCCATATATGATCTTCACTTAGTTTCTCGTCATTCACTAAAAAATATGCGTAGGAAATAGCATATGGTTCATCAGGATTAACATCATTCCAAGTCGTATCAACATGATACCAATCACCATTAACACTTACTAAATTCCATGCATGAAGCTGATTATCACTATAGCCATATACATATTTAGCATCAAGACCGGCCGCCAAAAATAAACGGTAGGCTAATAGTGCATAAGCTTGGCAAACACCAGTTTCTTTACTAACTAATTCATAAACAGATTGACCTTCTGAAGCATCTTCACCAGAATAAGTGGCTAGTTGTACTACAAAGTCATTTACGGCTTTAGCACGATGAAAATCATCCATGTCATTTGTAATATACTTATTTGCAAAATTCTCTACATAAGCATCTACTTTCTTTTCCTTCTTGGCATCTGTTAAATATGTAAAATCAAACTCTACCTCGTAACCATTATCTATTTCCCATGCTTCCCAATTGTAATTTTTGACGTATCCTGCTGTATAAGGATTTACGAAATTAATTATGTTATAAATATCATTTAGTTGTTTTTCAAATGCATCCCAATCTAATTTTCCTTTATAAACTATAGTAAAGTTTGTATCAAATTTTGTTATTTGCTTCTCAACTTTTTTTGAAAATTGAAGCAAAGCAGGATCTTGCTTAAATATTGTCGTTGAAAAAAGGTCTTCCGCAGCAAATTCAACTGATTGAGCTTTACTAGTAGGCTCCTTAAGGTCCACAGAAGTCTCTTCTCCGGAATCAGGTTCCTCGGGTACTAATATTTCGACGGCCTTAATAGCAGCTGAGCAAGCGCTAAGCATGCTTAAAATAATAAGTAAAAAAATCAGCAATATACTCTTTTTCATAATTCCTCCCATTATCATTACATTTTTAACTCATCACTAAAACATGAGGTTGATTCAGAGCTTTCCTAGGGACGTTCGATAAGCCGCTTGGGACAACAGATGTCTTTTATGTAAAAGCGAATCGTCGGCAACAGATGTTTTTTTGTGTGTAAGCGTAGCGGCAGCATGGTGTTTTGTCTGTGCGAAAGCGAAGCAACAGCAGCAAATGTTTTCTGTGCGAAAGCATAGTGCAACGTAGCGGCAGCAGCAAATGTTTTCTGCGCGAAAGCGTAGTGCAACTTAGCGGCAGCAGCAGGATGTTAGTTACGAAAGTGTTATCACAGGACGTGATGCTCTTAACCTTCGTTCCTCTTTCAGCAGGGTGTTTTCTGTGTCGCTAATCCCCAAGGAGTAATCTAACCTCCACGCCAATCAACTCATGCGAATGGCATTTTTTTGAAATTTTAGTGATGACTATACTTTTAACTATTATAGGATAATGTGATAGCAAGATGGTATGCTGATTTTTTAGAAAAACTAACTAACGGAGGGAGAAAGAGGATATTTATTAATCTCAGTTTGTCAAGAGAACCTTTTTTTGTTATAATATATTATGTTGTGATGTTCGAAGTTCGGGAGGTGCAGTGAATGCATACAGTAGTATTAGTTTCATTAGTTATCGTTTCAGTAGCGTTGATCGTTGTAGTATTACTTCAATCTAGTAAAAGTGCAGGCTTGTCAGGTGCCATCTCGGGTGGAGCTGAACAACTATTTGGAAAGCAAAAAGCACGCGGAATGGATTTAATCCTTCACCGTGCAACAATTGTGTTAGCAATATTATTCTTTATTTTAGCACTCGCTATTACAAAAATCTAATAGTTGAAGATATATCGCCTAACCTTTATTGGTTGGGCGTTTTCTTTTATGGTACTAATTATTTGGATGCCAATACATAGTTAGTTCAGAAGTGAATACCTGCGGAAGGCAGTGAGATACCCGCGAAAGCGGAGTGAATACCCGGGGAAGGCAGGTAAATACTCGCGGAAGCGAAGCGAATATCCGCGGAAGGCAGGTAAATACTCGCGGAAGCGGAGTGAATACCCGAGGAAGGCAGAGAAATACTCGCGAAAGCGGAGTGAATACACGCGCCGGGATAGTGAAATGCACGCGCGGGATAGTGAAATACTCGCGGAAGAGAAGCGAATACCCGGGGAAGGCAGGGAAATACCCGCGGAAGCGGAATGAATACCCGCGGAAGGTAGTGAAATATCCGCGGAAGCGAAGCGATACCCGCGGAAGGCAGAGAAATACTCGTGAAAGCGGAGTGAATACCCGCGCCGGGATAGTGAAATATTCGCGGAAGCAGAGTGAATACCCGCGCGGGACAGTGAAATACTCGCGGAAGCGAAGCGAATACCCGCGGAAGACAGTGGAATACCCGCGGAAGGTAGTGAAATACCCGCGGAAGCGAAGCGAATACCCGCGGAAGGTAGTGAAATATCCGCGGAAGCGAAGCGATACCCGCGGAAGGCAGAGAAATACTCGCGAAAGCGGAGTGAATACACGCGCCGGGATAGTGAAATATTCGCGGAAGCGGAGTGAATACACGTGCCGGGATAGTGAAATATTCGCGGAAGCAGAGTGAATACACGCGCGCGGGACAGTGAAATACTCGCGGAAGCGAAGCGAATACCCGCGGAAGGCAGAGAAATACCCGCGGAAGCGAAGTGAATACCTGCGGAAGGCAGTGAGATACCCGCGAAAGCGGAGTGAATACCCGGGGAAGGCAGGTAAATACTCGCGGAAGCGAAGCGAATACCCGCGAATCGCAAAATGACGGGTGGAAAAGGTAAAGTGGTGGATAGAATCCTTAAATTCGTGGGTAGAAGAGCCAAAATGATGGATAGAATCCCCGAATTCGTGGATAGAAGAGCCAAAATGCCGGATAGAATCTAAAATTGCCAGAAAGACCATCAAAATGCTGAAAAAAACTATCAAATTAACCGATAAAACCTCATAAAAGATGTAACAATCGCCAAAACTTTTGAGGAAGCTTCAGTATGGCTATAATGGTTATAGTATATGTATTTGGATGAAGGAGAGCTCGCAATGAAAAAATCGTTATCACAGCCTTTTTTCTTTCAGGCAGGACCTAGAGCAGTTTTGTTATTGCATGGGTTTACGGGAAGCTCGGCGGATGTGCGGATGCTTGGTAGATTTTTAGAGAAAAAAGGGTATACTACATTAGCACCTCATTATAAAGGTCACGGTGTGGAACCTGAGGAACTTATTACAACAGGTCCTGCTGATTGGTGGCAGGATGTCGTAGCCGCGTACAAACAGCTGCAGGATGCGGGCTATGAGGAGATTGCTGTTGCTGGCTTGTCATTGGGTGGTGTGATGGCTTTAAATGTTGCGCTGAATAACCCAGTGAAAGGTATTGTGACAATGTGTTCTCCTATGACGATGCGTACAACAGATGTTATGTTTCAAGGTGTTCTAAAATATGCGAGGGACTATAAAAAGTTCCAAGGTAAAGACGAGGAGCAAATTGAGGCTGAGGTTGCGTTGATTGCTGAAAAGGGCATGCCATCTCTACAGGAGTTGCGAGAGTTTATTGCTCGGACACGTCAAGAGATTGACATGATTTATGCACCAATTTTTGTCGTGCAGGCGACAAATGATGAGGTAATTGAGACAGAATCTGCCAACATTATATATAATCAAACTGAGTCACTTGAAAAACAGATCAAGTGGTATGAAAACTCAAAACATGTTATTACATTAGATCAAGAAAAAGATCAGTTACATGAAGATATTTATCGCTTTTTAGAAAGCTTAAATTGGGCACAATAAAAATATAATTAGGATTTTCTCATGAAGGAGGGAAATTATGAAAGACCAGAAAGATACACTACAAAGTCGTTTACTCGATTTTTTCGGTGAAGAAGAATATAAACCATTAACCGTTGGCGAAATCGAGGATGTATTTGGTTTTAAAGATGCTGACGAATTTAAAGAATTAGTGAAAACGTTAGTGCGTATGGAGGGGCAAGGCTTAGTTGTGCGTTCTCGCTCCAATCGTTATGGCCTGCCAGAGCGCATGAATTTACTTCGAGGTAAATTTATTGGGCATGCGAAAGGCTTTGGCTTTGTGGCACCTGATATTGAGGGGATGGATGATGTTTTCATTCCACCGCATGAAATAAATGGTGCGATTAACGGCGATATCGTTTTGATACGTGTTTTAAAGGAATCATTCGGTGATCGTCGTGAAGGTACGGTGACAAAGGTAGTAGAGCGTGGACAAACGAGCTTTGTTGGGACGTTCCAAGCAAATCGAGGCTTTGGCTTTGTTGTGTTAGATGATAAAAAACTTCCGATGGACATTTTCATTGCTAAGGGAGATACGCTAGGAGCAGTCGACGGACACAAGGTTGTCGTTGAGGTCGCTACTTGGCCAGAGGATTTAAAATCTGCAACAGGCTATATTACAAAAATTTTAGGGCACAAAAATGATCCAGGTGTGGATATTCTCTCTATTTTATATAAGCATGACATTCCACCTGAATTCCCGGAAGAAGTAGTTGCTGCTGCGCAACGAGTGCCAGATGAAATTACAGAGGCAGATTTAGAGGGCCGCCGTGATTTACGCCACGAAACGATTGTGACAATCGATGGAGCTGACGCAAAGGATTTGGATGATGCTGTAACCGTAACAAAAAATGTAGACGGTACTTATAAACTTGGCGTACATATTGCAGATGTTAGTTATTATGTAACACAAGGCTCTGTAATAGATATTGAAGCTTATGATCGTGCGACGAGTGTATATTTAACAGACCGCGTTATTCCAATGATTCCGCATCGATTATCGAACGGTATCTGTTCATTAAATCCACAGGTTGACCGTCTAGTACTGTCTTGTGAAATGATTATTGATGCAAATGGTAATGTGATTTCACATGAAATATTCCAAAGTGTCATTAAAACAACTGAGCGTATGACATATAGAGACGTTTACAAAATTTTAGAGGGGCAAGACGAAGCACTAATTGCCCGCTATGAACCACTAGTACCAATGTTTAAACATATGGCTGAGCTGTCTAACATTTTACGTACTAAACGTGAAATGCGTGGTGCAATTGACTTTGACTTTAAAGAATCTAAAGTGATTGTGGACGAAGATGGTTGGCCAGTAGATATTGAATTACGTGAACGTACAGTAGCTGAGAAATTAATTGAAGATTTCATGCTAGCTGCCAACGAAACAGTAGCAGAGCATTTCCATTGGATGAATGTATCGTTCCTTTACCGTATTCACGAAGATCCAAAGCCAGAAAAACTGCAACGCTTCTTTGAATTTGTCACGAATTTCGGTATTTTAATCAAAGGTACAGGAAACACAGTACACCCTAAAGCGTTACAGGATGTATTAAAGGCCATTGAAGGCATGCCAGAGGAACCTGTTATTTCAACAATGCTTCTACGCTCCATGCAGCAGGCAAAATATTACCCTGAAAGCTTAGGTCACTTTGGTTTATCAACAGACTTCTATACACACTTTACGTCACCAATTCGACGTTATCCGGACTTAATTGTCCATCGTTTAATTCGTACGTATTTAATTAATAAAGATACATCAAAAGAAACAGTTGCACTGTGGGGTATGGCGATGGATGAAATTGCTGACCATACGTCAGAGCGTGAACGCCGTGCTGTCGATGCAGAACGTGATACAGACGCACTGAAAAAAGCACAATATATGTCCGATAAAATTGGTGAAGAGTTTGAAGGTATCGTCTCATCCATTACAAACTTCGGGATTTTCGTGGAGCTGCCAAATACGATTGAAGGACTTGTCCATATTAGCAATATGACAGATGACTACTACCGCTTTGACGATCGTCAAATGATGATGATTGGTGAACGTACAAATCGTCAATTCCGTATTGGTGATGAAGTTACAGTACGTGTAGCAAATGTTATTATTGAGGAGTCATCGATTGACTTTGAAATCGTCGGAATGGTAACGTCTTATGGACGAACTCGAAAAGCAGCACCTACTGTTATTCACGCACGCAAAAATTATAGCGACAACAAAGATGGTCGTAATGGCCGCAAAGGTGGTCGCAACGGGGAAGAGCGAGGTGGACGTAGCAGTCGCAATGGTCGCAACGAAGAAGAACGAGGCGGACGTGGCAGTCGCAGTGGCCGCAACGAAGAAGAACGGGGCGGACGTGGCAGTCGCAGTGGTCGTAACGAAGAAGGACGAGGCGGACAAGGAGAACGACGTGAAAACGACCGTGATCCACGAGGACGCCGCAAAGATAGCTCAAGCCCAGGCCCTAAAAAAGGCGTGAAGCAAAAGCAAAAGTTCTACGAGGGCGTCGCCAAGAAAAACAAAAAGAAAAAACCAAAACGTAAATAACGTAAAAATATAGGTGAAGGCACCAATTAGCGCTTTAAAGCAATTTGAAGCGGGTGCTTTCACTTTATCAATAAGAGCAGGTTGACCCTGCTATCCTTTAAGTAGAGGGTGAATAAAATGGCAAAAGGTACTGGAAAAGTATTAGCACAAAACAAAAAAGCCGGGCACGACTACTTCATTGAAGAAACAATCGAAGCGGGCATGGTGCTCACAGGCACAGAAATTAAATCCATCCGTGCAGGAAGGGTTCAACTAAAAGAATCCTATGTACAAATCCGCAGCGGTGAAGCATGGATCAACAATATGCATGTCAGCTCATTCGAACAAGGCAACCGCTTTAACCACGACCCACTGCGCGCCCGCAAGCTACTGCTTCACAAAAAGCAAATCGGCGAGCTAGTCGGTGCTGTAAAACGTGATGGCTACACAATCGTCCCACTAAAAATGTATATCAAAGACGGCTACGCCAAGCTCTTAATCGGCGTCGGCAAAGGTAAAAAGGATTACGACAAACGTAACGATATGCGCAAAAAAGAAGCAAAACGCGACATGGAACGTGCCTTCAAAGCAAAGAATCAAGATTAATAGATTGTTTGAAAGCTCACTGTTTTTGGATGGTGAGCTTTTTGTATTTGGGCGGATAGAATTCACAGGGCGAGTTCTAAAGGACATATAATAAAGAACTTATCTGCATATATAGGAGGAAAGCATTCTTACAATAGGACGAAAATTTATGTTTATGAACATAGAGAGCATTTATTTTCGAGGAACGTAATAATGTCAGCAAAAGAAGCTAGTTTGCTACCATCAAACAAAACGATCTGCGTAATTGCTCAAAAGTCAAAACAAACAGTAAATCATACTACAGCAAGATGAATAACCCTAATAGAAAGCGATTATAATCATTGTGAGCTAGCCAATTTTTTCTATCATTGCGGGACACTTGAACTATAGCTAGTTTTGTTTTATAATAAGTATTACTGAATGCCAGATTACATGGAAGCGTACTTTTAGCTCCCACCGTACTAGAAGAAATTCTAGCTCCTTTGCTTGAACGAGGCTACGTGCTTCGATTCATATTCAAGGGGACGTTACGGATTCGACAGGGATGGTTCAAGCTTTGGTCGCGCGTCGGAGGTCTCGGCTCCGTCATCAACGGAAGTTATATAATAACTGGCAAACAACAAAACTTAGCTTTCGCAGCGTAAGCTCGTAAGCGCTCTGCCTCTCTATCGCCCATGTAGAGAACGTGGGGCCCAACTTTAGTGGGATACGGTCGATGGTGCCACCTGAGTCACCGACAAGAGATTTCCAGGTTAGCGTACAAGACGCCTGTTTGTCGGCATAATGTTACGTGAATCGTAAATAGGCAAACTACACGCGTAGAAGCTGAAGTATTGGAGTTTCTGGACGCGGGTTCGACTCCCGCCGTCTCCATAATACGATTTCATTGAGTTTCAATGAACGTCAAAACCCTTGTATATCAAGGGTTTTTTATTTTGTCTATGTCATATAGTTTCATTGAGTATCAAACGAACGTAGTCAAAAACGTAGTCAAAGCGTAGTCGCTCAACTACATTTCAATGTAGCTGGCAAACTTCTGTATAGCTTCTTCTTTCGCTTTCTTCGAAACGTGTGCATAGATGTACATTGTCGTTTGTACATCACTATGACCTAAGCGATCTTGTACTTCTTTTATGCTAGCACCCGCTTCAAATAACAATGAGCAATGAGTATGTCGTAAGCCGTGCGTTGTAATTGTACCGAGGTTGTATTTCTTCTGTACATGTAATATCCATTTACGAGTTTTCGTTGGCTGTAAATATTCATTTTGTTCATTACTAAACACAAGCTGCTTAGGTTGCATTGTATTGAAGCCTAGTATTAAATAATCCTGCTTCTGCTTTTTCTTCCACTCTTTTAGTATTGCCATTGTTTTATCGTCCATTTTAATAGTACGAGCAACACCTGTTTTTGTAGACTTTACATATAGCTGATTATCTTTTCCTCTTGAAAGGGCCTTATTAATGCGTAGCTCGTTTGTTGTGAAGATTAAGTCATTCCATGTCAGTGCCAATGCTTCACCTTTACGCATACCGCTAAACGCTAGTAAACGGAATAGGGCAAACGCTTTGTAGTTACTCTCTTGCTCTAAGCATGTAAGGAATTGAATAAGCTGTTCACGTGTATAGAAGTTTTCATCTTCATCATCATTGGTAACGCTAGCTTTCTTGGTTAGATTAGTAGGCATTTCTACAAGTGCAAAAGGGTTAGTTTGAATAAATCCACGCTTCATAGCAAAATCTAATACTTTAGCTGCGTATGATTTGACTATACGGAACTTCTTCAATTTTCCCGCCCACTCATTGATATGCTTTTGACATATGTCCACCGTGAGCTTTTCAATTTTGTACTTCCCCATTGCAGGCAAAATATGATTTTTAAAAATGCCAGTCGTTTTTACGAATGTACTTTCCTCAACCGTATTTTCATACTGAACAACCCACAAGTCGTAAACCTCTTGATATGTTTCAACACGTTCTTTTTTGTACGTACCATTTGCTACATCAAGCTTTAAACGTGCAAGTGCTAATTCAGCTTCTTTACGTGTTTTAAAGCCACGTTTCATTGTGCGCTTCTGTTTACCGGTTAATGGATCAATCCCTAAATAGGCTGGGAACTCATATCGTGTTTCACCGTTTTTCAGCTTATAGCTTTTGATTGGTGATACTTTCTTTTTCGTCATAGTATTTCCTCCTGAATCAGTTGCGGGGGCAAATGATTAAAAAGAGGATTTACCTCATGATTATTATAACGAATCACAAGATAAATCCCACTATTAATTAAAAGCTATGTTCTTGAAAGAAGCGGTCAATCTCCTTACGTGATATACGCTTAATCCCTTCAATCTCACATACTTGTAAGCCGTACTGACGATACTTTAATAGCGTGTTATACGATACACCAGCGTATTTAGCTCCTTCCTTTAATGAAAGCCACCCACTATCAACAAATTCATGCTGTGCGGCTTGTAATGCCTTTTGTACGGCTTTTATAATTATTTCTTCAATATCAGTAGTAGTTAAATTTACATTCATTTTTACATGCTCCTCTTTCATTTAATCCCCGCAATTTAATTGCTGTTATGGATTTATACGAGGTAAAAAGGGCATTGTTAAATACAATTTGATGCTTGTTTTTAAATCATAGCCTATAAGAATATCCTATTTTTTCTTTTAATTAAGTAAGATTTTAAAAATAGAGGATAGAATATGTTAAAATTATCTAAACGATACACACTTGAAATTAGGCAAGAAGTGCTCGTGTATTTCAAAATACATAAAAGAGTATTTTCGATGAAAGATGTAAAGACAGGACACGTAATTTCTCTTGGTAATGATCTAATAATTGAATCCTCCTAAAATTATCGTAAATGGGTCTGGGCGCTTACGAGTGATTGTAAACTGCGTAAAAGTATTTATGCCTTTGTCAGAGGTAAATTCGGAGGTGTTTCTACAGTAAATTACCCTGGTTATGCTGCTTGTATTTGTCCCATTGTAAGCAAGGTAAGTAAATTGTAGCTGATACAAACATTGACGCTAATCAAAAGAATTACATTAAAACAGTCCTAGCCGATAAGAGCATTTTTGCTATCTAGGAGGATTTATATTGAAAAAGCATGGTGAAGTCCGTAATACTTATGAACGTGAGTATCTCGTGAAGAACGAAACGCCTGATAAAACAGCAAAGGTGATTGAACTATCAAGATTAGAAACATACATAGTGAAGGAAATTTACTGTGGTAAATGTGAAGAATGGATGGAAACAGATAGTCGTGACATTGTAACTGATTATCTGTGTCCTAATTGTTGTATTAATTGGGAATGATATTACCCCCCACTTTAAATCAAAAAGCACTCAAAATGATAATACATATACACGCAATTATAAAATGACAACAGCTCAAAGCAGTTACTAGAACATTTATATGTTTTAGTAGCTGCTTTTAGTTTTGTCCTGATGAATTGAAAAAACTTTTAAAAATGATTTAACTCTGCTAAACAGTCCTCGTATAAGGCATATGTGGGCGGATTAGACAGTTTTATTAGTTAGTAACTATATAAGTAATTTAACTTTGCTAAATGGTTCTCGTATAAGTCATATGTGAGCGAATATAACGACTTTATATAGTGAATTTACAAAACGATTTAACTATGTAATTTAGCTTGCGTATAAGGAAATGAAGGAGATGAACCAGCATGGAAATTTACAACTAGAAAGTATTATTCAAATACGCTGTAATCTTCATTTAAATTATGTTTGATAAAAACTTTAAAAATAATTTAACTCTGCTAAATAGTCCTCGTATAAGTCATTAACGGAGGTGAAGCAGCATGGAAGTTTACAACTAGAAAAGTAATATCGACTAGATAAGAGTAACCTTTCAATGGAAATGAATTGTTATAGCTTGTCAAATCAAATTCAATCACTGAACGAATAAAAAGTAACGTTTTAATAGGAATCTTCTAAATACCCCCCAGTGCCTACTAAATCAAGTATTAGAGTGGGATTTGGCGGGAGCTACGTGATACCTATGAGAAATTTTTCGTGAAGGGTGGTGCGGATTAATTAATGAAAGAGGACATTTTCTTATTATATATATACGTAAATGTCCTCTTTGTAGGAGGAAAAGAAATGGAAGTAAATATAGAGGAATTAGCGGCTTTTATTGAATACGTATATGAAGGACTAACAGTGTATCCATTTCAAGCTTTTATTGATGATAAGGGAAGTAAGGATTCTAGTAGTGGGACGAGCTATTGGGATTCGCTTAATAAATTGAATGTTTATGAGGGATTACCTGCGTTTGTTAATCGTTGTGAGTTAGAAAAAAGAGCATTATGCTTTTATATGAACGGTTCAATGTATAAACAAGGAATTAAAAAAATTCGTTTTCACTTTGTTGATATTGATAGCGATGGAGGTTCAAAAGAAGAGCAACTTGAACGAATCATGAACGCTCCATTAAAGCCAACAGTAGTTTATGAGGGGCGGGCAGGATATAAGGTATTATATGAAGTTATTGATGCTTATTGGGATAATACAACTGAACAAGCATTAAATGATTCGACTTATGTATTTGAAAAAATTCAATTTCAACTAATTGGTTATTTTCAAGCAGACATAAGGAGGAGAAAACCTAATGATTGCTTTAGATTGCCTTATGTCAATAACTATAAAGAATGGAGTAGTAATGGAAAGGTTTATCAAGAAAAGATTTTAGAGTGGGATCGTAAGAATGTGTACACTCAACAGCAATTAGCAGACGCATTTCCACCAGGAGAAGAGCCGAAGAAAAGTAAAAAAACGAAAATGTATGATGTTTCAAGTAAGGACGTTGTAGAAGTTATCGACGCATTTACGGATAATTTGGATATGGCAGGATTAGATTATTGGAACTATGGAAATAAAATTTCCTACCAATGTCCCGTACATGGTGATAGTAAACCTTCTGCATATATCTTTTTCGAGAGATTAATATGCCATTGTTCTAACGGAGAAAATGGTGAATGTGAGATTGGACAAGGTAAGCCATTAAGCTGGTTAGCAGAACATCAAGGGTGGGAAGATTTATATGAATTAGCTTACAAGCTTGAGGCAAAGCCAGCAGAGAAATATGAAAAAATCACATTAGAGCAATTACAGGAGCATACTTTGACACCGCTTCTGCCAAAAGAAACACAGTGGGACCCAGTTGTAAAAAATGTAGTAGCTGAGATTACAGCCACGATGCAGCACCGTAAGATAATCGTTGATGAAAGCAGCCAGTTAATTTATTTGAATTTAGTGACTGCAATGAATAATATCGCTACTAATCTTAGTGTTTGGCCTTTGGAGCCTGGTGGGGGGAAAAGTACAACATTTGTGAGTTATTTGAAATATATGCTTGAGCACCATATAGAGCAAGCAGGTACGATTGTAGTTGTTGAACGAAATGAAACAGCACTAGCACTAGCTAAGGAATTAGGACAGTATCCAGTATGCTTTGAAGCAACAGAACATACAGCATTCGATGCAGATTATTGTCTATATCCCGCTGCTGCTTATGTGATGCAGAGTGCTTATACATATAAAAAGTGTAAAAAAAACCTAACCTCATATGAACATAATGTTTGTGGGAGGTGTAGCTTTAAAAAGTCCTGTGTTTTACCAAAGAAGCATGACATACAAAAGAATTTCCCTATTGTCATTATGACCCATGCACGGTTCCAAATGGAGGGGGCGCAACTAAAGAATTATGCTAAATGGATAGCAAAGGATGGTAAGGAGTATGGACGTAAAAGAGTGGTCATTGATGAAAAGCCTCCGATTATTAATGTTATCAAAATAAGTACAATAGATTTAGAGACGTTAATATATGATTTAAAGAACATGGAGTTAGAAATCGGACGTGAAAATATGATTTCTGCTATCAAGGTAATTAACGAGTTGAAAATGGTGATGCTATCTAGTGAGCGAGGTGTTCAGATGCCCCCTTTAGATGCTTCCTTCAAATTTATCTTTGAAGCGGAATGGTATAAGCATTATAACGGTTCAAATGTAGCTTTATTAAAGCATGTAGAAGCAGCTATAACACAAGAGAGCGTTGTTAATGAATATAATAAAAAGATTACTATAACCACGGCGCAAAAGGTGATTTATGACTTATCAAGTTACAATACAGTCATTTTAGACGGTACTGCTAAATATGATTTGGAGTATCAATATCTTAATAATATTCAAATGATGGACGTACCAACTTTGAAAAGTTATGATCATTTAACGCTAAATTATGATATTACAATTCCTTCTAATAAGAAGCGATTATTAGAGGATAAAGATCTTGTAATAAAGCTGGCGCAATACGCAAGTGAAAAGTCTCTAGAAGAACCTGTATTACTACTATGCTATAAATTTATGAAAGGGACATTGGAAAGTTTGCTAGCTAATGAAATCAAGGCTAAAAGAATAGCTATTAACCACTTCGGTAACATTAAGGGATCGAATAGCTACTCGCAATACTCTTGTCTAATTGTTGTAGGCATTATAAATAAAGGGGATGCTTATTATTTGAGCAAGTCAGGAGCCATTTTTTCAGAAGAAAAAGACTTAGAATTGACTACTATAAAGAAAAATAGGCGTTTCAATAGTGTCGATATTGAAAAGTATAAGCTAAGTGATCAAGTAGTTGGGAGCATTCAAGATATTTTGAGAACGAGCATTAGGAGTAATGGGAATAGTAAAAAGGCAAATGTCTATATTTTTTCAAGAGATATAGTATTACTGAAATTATTGTATGCTTATTTTAATGGAAGTAAGGTTGTGCAATGGAACCTGTTGGATAGTAATCCTGATTGGTTTGAAGGGGTATGTGAGCTATTCAGCAGTGTAGAAGTTGGCAGTAAAATAGCTAAAGCAACTATACGTAAAGTATTAAATTTAGAAGGGGAGGCGGGGAAGAAACAATTACAACGTATAATGCAGTCTGACGAATTTACTAATTTATTATCACAGTATAATGTAGTTAAACATAATACGAGAGCATTCGTAAAGTTAGAAGTAGTAGAACAAGCCAGTTCTTAAATATGTAAAAGCATGTGCATTAGGTTACTAATAAAAGCACATGCTTTTTATGATTGGAATTATAGTAGATTTCTACGATAAGTTTAGTATGTTTATCTAATAACATTCGTAGCTTACATGAATAATTCAATAGAAATGTAATGAATGCAACTAGGTTTCTTTCTCTGAAAGCCTTAAAAAGGCTGGTGCGTGGTGCGTTTCTCTACAATGCATGAGCATCATACTGCAACAAATTGAGTTAAAGTCATCTTATTGCACATCTATCTATTATCCTTCCATTGTAGCAAGGATTCGATAACTGACAATACTTTTTGTTGATCCGCTTTAGAACGGCCTTCAAGTAATGCAATAATTTGTTCGATTTCTATACTTAGCATTTTGGGGATAACATTAGGACCTTGAAAAAACTCAGCTAGTGAAATATCCAGAGCCGAACATACTTTAGCTAGACTTTCAACAGTTACATTTTTCTCTCCACGTTCTAATTGTCCGATGTAGGTATTGTGAAGGGCAGCTTTAAACGCTAATTCTTCCTGACTAAGCTTGCGTTCTTTTCTATAGTAACGGATTTTTTCTCCGATATGGTTTGTTAAATCAGACATTACATCACCTCTACTCTATAGGATTGATGAAATGAAGGGTTTAATCCATATACTAGAGATATATTTATTTATTTGTATATACTATTGATATTATTCGAGTATCAAGTTATGATAAATATATCTGGAATATATTGCTAGGGGGAATAATCGTGACAGATGAACAAAGGTTATTAATGCAACTTACAGGCTATGATGACGATATGCATTTAATGAACTGTATAGCGGAGATGGGATTGAAGATGGAAGAATTAAAAAGAGGTTATTATCAAAAACACTTCCGAAAAGATTTAAAGCGTGCATGGGGATTTAATTGTTACCATTGTGGTGAAAGAGTCCAAAGTGATAAGGACGAATCATACTATATTGTTACAGTGGTTTGGAAAGATCCAGATAAAATAGGTAAACGTTTTTGTTCTAAAGAATGTGCGGATGTGTTTTACAATGAATCGATGGAATGGTTGTTGAAGAAGCAGCAAGAATATGAAATTGAAAGAGCACAATTACGTATGGCTGGTAAATAAAATATCTAGGTAAGGAACACGCAATGTCATTTGATGTTGCGTGTTTTGAATTTTTATGAATATAATTATTATGTTTAAAATTGGTATTATTGTAATGGGGAGGTTGTTCTGTGGTCTCTAACGAAATAATTGATTCGATAATTAATTTAGTAGATGAAAGAGGCGGAGATAGTGCAACAGATGGTTTTGAATTTCAAATGTCTACTGCAATCTACCTTCTATTCGATGAAATGTTAATTAATAGTAAAAACAATACAAATGAAAGTGTTTTAATATATGAAAAAGTAGAAGATTTCATAATATTTAATGACCGCATTAACCTGTATCAAGCCAAAAGTACGAGTAGAAGTCTAACGCCTAATTTGTTGTATTCTCCTACGAGAAAGACTGAAGCAGACGATTCAGGGCTATCTATTATTGAAAAAATGAATGTAAATTATTTAAAAATAAAAGATAAGGCCTCAGATGCAACTGTACTTACCACTTTAATTGTTTGTGAGAATCAAAAGTTTTCAAAAAAACTGTCAAATAGTATTGAGGGAATAGAGGATTTAAGAGAAATTAACTTCAATGATTTAAGTGAAACGGCAAAAATAGAAATCATTGATAAAACTCAGTTTGATGAATATGATTGGACAAATATCAATGCTCGCCGAATTATTCCTAAAAGTAGGCACGAAGAAGTTACCAGAGTGTATATAGAAGATGTGGTATCAGAAATACTTGGTGAGAATAAAATAAATAGTGCTGCTTTATATACTAGCTTGACATACGAGTTGAAAAAAATACGAAGAAATAAGACAAAGTTATCCAGTAACTTTTTAAAATCAAAAATTACTCAATTTAGTGAAATAGAAAGCACTATAAAATTTAATGACTATGTTTATTTATTAAATGAACAGGATAGACGTAATATTAAAATAGCAAAAAGTTTTACTCAAATTCAAAATAATCTAATGATAAAAAATCATCCTGTTCAAAATGATTATAAGGCCGTTAAGAATATATTTATAAACAATGATTTTGAAGCATTTGATGAGGTAGTTTATACAATTGAAAACGCATCAGAATTAAAGCTAATGCGACTTAGGTTACCTGATTATGAAAGAAAAGCATTAGCCTTAATTGTAATGGTGAAAGAGGTGATAATGTGAATTTAATAATTAATAAATTTTCAATCTTATCTGCTGAAAAAGAGAAAGCATTTAGTGAAACTTTTACTTCAGGCATTAATTTAATTGTAGGAGAAAAAGATACCGGGAAAACAACATTGTCACGATCAATTTTATATACGTTTGGGTGTGATGTTAAAGACATATCAATAGTTAATAATACATCTAACATTTATGTTATAGAATTTAGTATTAATAATGAAGAGTATATTTTGGTTAGACAAAAGTTAAAGCAAGGTAGAGGAAAGAATTGTTTTAAATTAGTAGAGTACAATAGAAATGAAATTAATACATACTATGACACTAAAACCTTTAAAGAGAAGTTAAATGAAATATTAAATATAAAATTAGTAACTCTTGATAAGGGAGGGTCTGAAACTAAACTATATCCTAATCATATTTTCCTTCCTTTTTATACAGATCAGGACAATAGTTGGCAATCGTATTTAACTGATACTTTTACTGGTATTAATTTTATTCAAGATTATAAAAAAATAATTTTAGAATATTTCACTGGTGCAAGAAGTAATGAATATTATGAATTAAAGTTACAAAAAGATAATCTTCAACAAAAATTGCAAAGAACTAATGCAACAATTAGAAGTAAGGAAATGATAATTGAAGAAAACGTTAAGAATATAAAAATTTTAGAAGATATTGATATTGAGAACTTTAAAAAAAATTATGAACTTGTATTAAATATGTTCAATACAATAATAGAAAGTGAACATAATTTAAAAAATCAATTAAATCAAAAAATATTTGAAAAAAATATATTAGAGGAAATGGAGGGGACACTTAACAATTCAATTGACGAAATTGTAGAAGAAAATCTAAATAAAGAATGTCCTACATGTCACCAAAATATTATTAATAATTTTGAAGAAAATTATAGTTTGTTATTAGTGAGGCAGAATTTGATTAAGGAACGAGAAAAAATCAGATTGGAATTAAACGACGTACAAAATAATATTAATGAATTGTATAGTAAACTAGATCAAACTGTAAACATTGGTGAGGAATATAAGGAGAAATTACAAGCTGATGCTAATGTGATTTCATTAGGCGAGAGGGCGGATAGCTATGCACTTTCAAGAGTGAATATTAGATTGGAAGAAGAGTTGAAAAGAGAAAAGTCAGAAAAGATTTCTATTGAAAATCAACTTACAAATATAGAAGAAAGCCTTAGAAAATTAAATTCGGTAGATGTAACAAGTAAATATCAAAAATTAATGATATCGGCATTTAAAGATTTAAATATTCAATTCGCTTATAAAAATTACTATAAGTCTAATTTAGAATCTGTAAATATAACTCTCTCAGGTGCATCTAAAGTACAAGCTTTTATAGCCCAATACTTAACTATATATAAAATGAGTATTGAAAATGAAAATACAATTCATATCCCTATGTTTATTGATACTTTTTTAAAGGATGATTTTAATAATGTTGAAATCGATAAAACAGCTAAATTTATTTTCTCATCCTTAGAGGATACAACTCAATCATTTGTATTTATTGCTGACAATGAACAGACTTTGAAATCAATTGAAGATTATTCATGTACTCAATTGGATTTAAAAGATCCATTTAATATATTTAATAAGGAATATGGAGACGTATATCAACATTATAAGGGGTGGATTGAATAAATTAAGCAAACAGATTGAATTAGAATGTTTATTAATAAAAATATCAGGAGATAAATTTATGATAAGAGTTTATCAAGGTAAGGAGTTCAAATCTTTTTTTAAGGATTGGATGGAATCTGAAGAAAAAGAAAAAAATGATAAATTAAGGGAATTATTCTTAAATAATTTTAAAAATAAATGTGCTTTTTGTGAGACACCTTTAGATATAAATAACATGGTCATTGAACATTATAGGCCAATTGGTGGCGCATTAAATACTTATAATGGTCAATTTTCTTATAAACATTACAATTGGCTAGTGAATGAATGGTCGAATTATTTAGTTATATGCCCTGAATGTAATAGAAATAAGAGTAATAGATTCCCAATCGATGGAGATTTCTGTTCTGTCTATAGCGATAGTGTAGAATTAAACCAAGAAAAACGTTTATTAATAAATCCAACTCGAGATTTTCCGGAGAAACATTTCACTTATGATGAAGATTACATGATAATTCCAAGAACACTCAAAGGTGAAATAACTATTGCTTTATTAAATTTAAATCGTCATTCATTACTTGATCAAAGGCATAAGGAGATGTATATATTCAATGAATTATGCAACATTTTCAAAGGGAACAATGAAAATAAGGAATTACTTAAAAGTATAACTGAGCAAATTAGCCCCCAATCCCCATTCGCAGGCATCAAAAGATATTATTTATTAAAAATGATTGAAGATAATCTTATTCCTTACTTTTCTGAGTTTGATAGATTTCTTCCAAGTAGCGGTGAGATAATTGATAAAGTGGAATCAATTAAATTATTGAAATCTAATTATTTAAGGAATATAGAATACGAAAATACTTATAGTATAGAAAATGAGTTAGACTTACCGAAATATTTATCTAGACAAAGATATATTGAATCAATTGAAATACAAAATTTTAAAGGTATAAGGAATATTAAAATTGATCTTAGTCTGAGTAAAAGTAAAGATGCGCCCTGGTTAATGATATTAGGAGAAAATGGTGCAGGGAAAAGTTCAATTTTACAAGCAATATCTATTGCGCTTATGGGACATGAAAAACGTGAAGAAATAATTAAAAAAGGTGCTAATTATTTCCTTAATAACAAAGCGAGTCATGGATTTGTTAGGGTGCAACTATCAGGGATGATTGAGCCAATACAAATTGAATTAGATAGAGAAAATGATAAATTTATAGGGATTAATCATACGGATCCAAAAGTTTTAATATTAGCATATGGTTCTACGAGATTATTACCAAATGAAGATAGATTAGATGATTTTTATCCTTCTTGGGCGAGGGTGGAAAATCTTTTTGATCCTTTTCAACCATTAGTCGATGTAGAAAGTTATTTAACTTGGTTAAAGTATGGAGACTTTATAAAGGTAAAGAAAGCAATAGAAAATTTATTCTTTGAAAAGGTAGAGGTTATTAGAACAGAGGTTAATAAAGAAATAAAATTTGAATTTCCAAATTCTACAGTTAAATTAGATGATTTAAGCGATGGTTATAAAACAATTATTGCACTTGCTACTGATATTATGATGGTTATGAAAAATAGATGGAGAAGTTATGATGCTGAGGGTGTAGTGTTAATAGATGAGTTAGATGCTCATCTTCATCCAAGATGGAATATAGAAATTGTAAAAAGGTTAAGGAAGGCATTCCCTAAAATACAATTTATCGTTACAAGTCATAACCCATTAACCTTACGAGGACTATTAGATAATGAAATTGCAGTAATTACTGAAGATAACAACAGAGAAAATATTGTTATTCAGGATTTACCAGCACAAAAAGGAATGAAAGTTGAGGAAATTCTAACTTCTAAATATTTTGGATTATACGATACGCTTCCAGAATTAAATATTATTTTTCAAGAATACTATAGTTTATTAATCCATCCATTTCCTAACGATGACCAACAAAAAAGGATTAACGAATTAGAGGAAGCGTTAGCCGATTATAAAAAATTAGGGTTAACGAAGAGAGATCAATTATTTTACAAAGCAATTGATATATATTTAGCTAAAGAAAAAGAAGAAAATAGTCAGGCAAATATAGAATCTTTATATCTAGATATAGAAAATATAGTTGGATCTTTACAAAAGGTGTATGAAAAATGATTTATATAAAAAGGGTAGAATGTCCAAAAGTATTAGATTTAAGTAGCGTTGATTCAGCAGCTTCTAAAGAATATAAAGAAGTTATCAAATATTTTAAAAAAAATGATCGTGATTTTAAATTTAAGGCTTATAGTAAAGATAATGTTAAGAAAGTTCTTTTGAAAATGTTTAATAATAAATGTGCATACTGTGAGAGTAAAGTAGACCCAGTTTCATATGGTGATATAGAGCATTTTAGACCAAAGGGAGCTTATCGTGCTAAAGATGGGGATGAATTAATATATCCAGGATATTACTGGTTAGCTATGGACTGGAATAATTTACTTTTTGCTTGTGACGTTTGTAATCGAACTTTCAAAAAAAATAAATTTCCACTTGTGAATGAAGCTTTAAGAAAAAAACGACATGATCACTATGTTATAGAAGAACCGTTGCTAATAGATCCTTGTAATCAAGATGAGAGCCCTCAAGATTATATTTGTTTTACTAACGATGGATTAATACAATATATAGATGGAGAGGGGAATAAAGGTCAGACTTCAATTGAGGTATATGGCCTGTATAGACCTAATTTAACAGATGCTAGAAAAATTCTTGCAAAAGAAATAGAAGATAAAAAAACACAAGTCTTAGGATATTTAAAAACAATATCTGATTTAACAAATTCACCAAACCCAGAATTATTTAAAGATACTATTCAAATTATTTTTAGAGACTTAGAGTCAGTTTATGAAGCTTTAAAAAATTTGAATTTACCATCTTCACCATATCTAGGAATGGTGAGGGATTTGACTTCAGAGTTTATGTCAAATTATGGGGTGCATATTGAATCTTTAGTAGATACATATAAACAGTTAACGAGTAAACAAAGTATCGGTGTATAATTTAAGGAATGAATTATGTAATCTATTATAGCAATCATTAAGTGCTAACGTATTCAAAAATGTAGTCAAGCTATTGATATATCTGTATTTTGAGACGGTTGGTTCACTCGTTGTAGTTGTACCTGGCCCATATTTGTTCTAACATATAAAATCCCTTTATAGTAGCATGTACAGCTAGTTATAGTATTGTACATGCTTTTTTTCTACGGTAAATACCGTAGAGATATACGGTAAATACAATAGAAATCTACGGTAAATACCGTAGAGATATACAGTAAATACAATAGAAATCTACGGTAAATACCGTAGAGATATACAGTAAATACAATAGATTTCTACTATAAAATATAGAGTAGTTTTATGGAATGAATTGTGTAATGTACCGATATTAAAAAAAGTGACAAAGATGAAGTGTATTACTTTTTATTTGGAAAAATACTAATGCAGCAGGTCACCGCTTCTATTCAAAGGATTGTTCGGATGTTTATCTCCATGAGTATTGAGGAAAGGAGAAAGATGAGGGAGGTTTATGAAGAAGCGGAACGGGAGTTTATAGCTAAAAGGAGAAAAGTTAAATAAGGCTAATAGAAGCACGCAGTATCTAAAAAGGATGCTGCGTGTTTTATATAGGCAATTTTATAATTAGGGATTCAGGAGTTTATTGTATACCTCGTGAAGTGATTCCCTTGATAGTTAGCCTTTTATTAATGCCGGATGATATACTAAAGGAGCATGGTTTAACATAAACATTATACGTCTATGCTAAGGCTTCAGGCGGAATGGGATTTGCTGTTCAAGAGTATTTGAAAGAATTGGAATCGATGGATAACTAAGAGTTCTTTGCCCAAAAAATCAGTGATGAATAGTGCAATTTGTAAGGTGGTATTTTAATCAATTGCGAAGATAAAAAACATCCGATAGGGCAATGTACTTTTGAATATAGGTAAAAATTGATTACATAATCTTGAATCCTCTATATGCTATGGCTTGGAAATCGTATCAAAAGCCAATTTTATCTGAGCATGCGAATTTTAAATGAGCTGGAAATAAAGTCACCAAGCAATTAGATCAATAATAGAAAAAGTGAGGAACACAACATGGCTGATTTAAACTCGAAATTATTTAGTGCTGCAGACAACTTGCGAAGTAAAATGGATGCATCAGAATACAAAAACTACTTATTAGGGTTGATCTTTTACAAGTACTTATCAGATAAGTTGTTAGAACAAGTAGTTGAAATAGCTGATGAATCGCTAGAAGAAAACAACACACAAGAAAAACAAACGCAATTGTATCGGGATTTATTAGAAGATGAAGAGATAAAAAATGACTTGATAGAAACGTTAGTGGACACATTGGGATATGAAATTGCACCAGGGTATTTATTCAATGCCTTAACCGATCAAGCAAAACAAAACACGTTTCAGCTGATTGACTTGAAAAATGCCTTTATTGATTTGTCTACAAAATATAATCAATTCAATGGATTGTTTGATGATGTAGATTTGAATTCGAAAAAACTGGGATCAGATAATCAACAACGAAACATTACCATTACAGAAGTACTGAAGAAACTAAATGATATCGATGTGTTAGGACATAATGGCGATGTCATTGGGGATGCATATGAGTTCTTGATTGGTCAATTTGCCTCAGAAGCTGGTAAGAAAGCTGGAGAATTTTATACACCTCATGAAGTATCTAAAATGATGGCTCGTATTGCTGCAATTGGCCAAGAAGACAAAAAATTGTTTAGCGTATTTGACCCAACCATGGGATCAGGTTCCTTAATGTTGAATATTAGAAACTATATTAACCATCCAGAAAGTGTAAAGTATCATGGACAAGAACTAAATACAACTACCTATAATCTAGCGAAGATGAATTTAATCTTGCATGGTGTGAATAAAGAAGATATGCGTTTACGTAATGGAGATACATTGAATAAAGATTGGCCGACAGATGAGCCTTATACCTTTGATTCTGTCCTTATGAATCCACCTTATTCAGCTAATTGGTCTTCAGATGATACGTTTTTAGATGATTCTCGTTTCAATCGTTATGGGAAGTTAGCACCAAAATCAAAAGCAGACTTTGCTTTTCTTTTACATGGGTTCTATCATTTGAAAGATTCGGGGACAATGGCAATCGTCTTACCACATGGGGTACTGTTCCGTGGAGCTGCAGAAGGTGTGATTCGTAAGAAATTATTAGAAGATGGCAGTATTGATGCCGTAATTGGCATGCCAGCAAACTTATTCTTTGGAACTTCAATAACAACAACCGTCATCATCTTGAAGAAAAATCGTACTACTCGTGATGTGTTATTTATTGATGCAAGTAATGAGTTTACGAAAGGAAAGAACCAAAATAAACTATCCAAAGAACATATTGATAAGATTGTTGAAACGTATAAGAAGCGAGAACCTGTAAAGAAATATGCTCACGTTGCTACATTTGAGGAAATTAAAGAAAATGATTTCAATTTGAATATTCCTCGATACGTAGATACCTTTGAAGAAGAAGCGCCTGTTGATATGGCATCAATTGGCTCAACAATCAAAGACATTCGAAAAGAAAAAGCCCAACTAGAATCTAGCTTATATGAAATGATTTCTTCTCTCCAATTTGAAGAAGAAAATGCAGAATGGATGAGGGGTGCATTAGAGGTGTTTAATCGTGAAAAATAACCATACACCAGAAATTCGATTTCCAGGGTTTACTGGGGATTGGGAACAACGAAAGTTAGGGGATCTTGTAATTGATGTTAGTAGGCCCCTAAAGATGGTTGATGATGATATCTATCAACTTGTCACTGTAAAAAGGCGTAATGGTGGCATTGTATCTAGGGGGATTTATAAAGGCTCTGAAGTTTTAGTTAAATCACAATTCATTATAAAAACGGGTGATTATCTTATCTCTAAAAGACAAGTAGTTCATGGAGCTAATGGAATAGTACCTGAATACCTTGATGGATCAATAGTTTCTAACGAATATCTTGTTTTACACGGAACTAAGGACTTAAATATCGAATTCTTTTCTCTAATCTCAGAATTGCCAAGTATGTATAAAAATTATTTCTTAAGTTCGTATGGTATTGATATAGAGAAATTAGTATTTAATGTACCTGATTGGAAGAAGAGAAGAATATCTATTCCTTCAATTCCAGAGCAAGACCAAATTACTTCTTTTATTAAAGTCATGAATAATGCTATAGCTCTTCAGCAGCAAGAACTAATCACCCTCGAACAAACAAAACAGGGATTCTTGCAAAAAATGTTTCCAACAGAAGAAGAGTCTGTGCCAAAAGTTCGTTTCCCAGGTTTTACAGGAGATTGGGAACAGTGTAGGTTAAAAGATTTAGGTGAAATAAAGACAGGTTCAACACCATCAACAGTTGATGCTGATAACTATTCAGGAGATGGAATGATCTGGGTAACTCCGTCAGATATTGTTAATAGAGTAACAACAGTTACTGCTAAAAAGTTGTCTAAAAAAGGCCAGCTTAAGGCTAGAATCGTAGAACCAGGTACTATTCTTGTAACTTCAATTGCGAGTATAGGTAAAAATACTATGGTCGAAGAATTTGCTAGTTTTAATCAACAAATCAATTCTTTGACACCTAGTAATGAAAATGATTCATACTTTTTATTAACGCAGTCTGATTTCTGGTCTAGAAAAATGAAAAACATTGCAGCATCTGGAACAATGCAAATAGTTAATAAGAATGATTTCTCCAATATTTCTGTTTTGGTTCCAAAAAAAGAAGAGCAAATTAAAATTGGTAACTTTTTTAAACAGTTTGACAATTCTATAGCTCTTCAGCATCTTGAATTAAATGCCTTAAAAGAAACGAAAAAAGCATTCCTACAAAAGATGTTTGCCTAAGTGAATAGAAGAGAGGGAGAAACATGACAAAGATACCACATAACGATGAAGCTGAAGTAGAACGTCGACTGATTGAAGTACTAGGCGAAGGGCATAATCAGTGGAATTATCGTCCAGATTTGAAATCAGAAGAAGACCTATGGATGAACTTGCGTCAAAAAATTACTCAAAATAACTTATCAGAAATTGGAGAATATCCAATTTCCGATAAAGAATTTGACAATATTAAAACAGAATTACTATTGAAAACACAGACACCCTTTGATGCTGCTAGATGGCTCAAAGGGGAGAATGGAATTTCTTGGATTACTATTGAACGGGAAGATGTTTCCCTAGGTACAATGTCGTTGGTGTTGTATTCCAATCAAGACATTGGTGGCGGAATCTCTACTTACGAAGTCGTTCATCAGATTGCGAAACAAAAGGCAGGTGTTGATGGTCGTGATCGCCGATTTGATGTGACACTTTTAATCAATGGGTTGCCAATTGTTCAAATTGAATTGAAACAGGTTAGTGCCAAAGACGGTGTATTCCAAGCATATAACCAAATCAAGAAATACGCAGAAGAAGGGATGTTTAGAAATAATATTTTTTCCACTCTTCAGTTATTTGTCATATCTAACGAACAAACAACTCGCTATTTTGCCAATGCGATGCCGAAAGACATGCATAAGAAATTTGTCTTTAGCTGGCGGACAACGGACAATCGAAAAGTAGAAAATCTCTATGAATTTGTGAAACAGGTTTTGAATATACCAGATGCTCATCGCTTGATTGCCAATTATACAATTGTCAGTGAGGAACAGGATAATAAAGCATTAATGGTACTGCATCCGTATCAAATTCATGCAATTGAAGCTTTGTTTACGTCTGCTATGAAACATAAATCCGGATATGTTTGGCATGCGACTGGTTCAGGAAAAACGTTGACAAGTTTTGTTTCTACGAAGTTATTAGCTCGTAAACCAGGCGTAGATCGTACCATTATGCTCATTGATCGAAAAGACTTAGATAATCAGACTACGACAGAATTTACGAAATTTGCTTCCGAGTTTAATACGGGTATTTCGTCTGGTAAAGCCAAGTCTAATAGTTTGATTGTTGGAACCGAAAGTGCGAAAGAATTAAGTAATACACTACTATCTGATACCAATTCTAATACAGTGATTATCACAACTCGTCAAAAATTAGAAGCTGCCTTGCGCTATGCCCAGAAACAAGAGGAACAAAAAGGTACCCAGCGCTTTAAGAAACTAGTAGGGCAACATATTGTCTTTGTTGTGGATGAATGCCATCGAGCGTTAAGTGCGGAAGGGATGGAAGATATTAAGAAGTTTTTCCCTAATTCTACATGGTTTGGATTTACAGGTACACCTATATTTAATGAAAATAAGAAACAAGCTAAAGGTCAATTAGCTCGTACCACTCACGATCAATATGGCGAACGTTTACACACCTATACCATTAAGAATGCGTTAGATGATGGGGCTGTTTTAGGTTTCCAAGTAGAGCATGAAGATACGATTGATGAGATAACATTAATTAATCATATTTTTACTCAACTGCGTCAAAATGAAAAATACGCTCATTGTAGTGATGATGAAATTAACAAGATTATCGATCAAATGGATGGTATGGAAAAGGAAGCATATCTTGAACCATCTTCATTCGAACATGATGGACATATTCAAAAAGTCATTCATAAGATTTTCCGACCCGATAATGCCTATATTAAATTTGATTTCCAAAACGGTCGCCCTCAAAAGTCTGCCATTTTAACAACGAGTTCTATTGATATGGCGAAACGCTACTATCAGGCAATCAAGGAAATGGTCAAAGCTCCGGATTGGTTAACTAAAGAATTTGTTGGGCATCCGATTCGAAAAGGGCGTACAATTGAAGATCTGGATTTCCCACGTATTGCCATCACCTATTCAATACAAGAAAATGAAGATAATTCGAAAAAAATTCAAGATGAAATGAAAGACATTATCAAGGATTATAATGATTATTACCACACTGCTTGGTCGATAGAAGATATTGAACGATATAATGGCGATATCAACAATCGCTTAGCTCGTAAGAAAGCTGAGTTCAAAGAATTTGGAAAACAAATTGACTTAGTCATTGTTGTAGATCGTTTATTAACTGGATTCGATGCACCGACGATTCAAACATTATTTGTGGATCGTAATTTGAGTTATGCCAATTTGATACAGGCATTTTCTCGAACAAATCGTACGTATCCAGGAAAAACAAAAGGGTTGATTGTAACATTCCGAAAGCCTTCAACAATGGAACAAAATGTTAAAGATGCCACGAAGTTATACTCTGAAGCACAAGAGGAAACGAATCTTGTTTATCCGACTTATGATGAATCGAAAAAACGCTTTAAAAAGGCTCATAAAGTGTTAACAACGTTAGTTCCAAATCCAACTGACATTGACGAGCACTCATCTCTAGAAACCCGGATAGAATTCGTTAAAGCTTTCCAAGAGCTTAACAATGCCTATGAAGCTTTAGTTACGTACGATGATTACAACAATGAGATGGAGAAATCAACTGCACTTCAAGAACAGGTGAAAACCTTAGAAGAATACATTGGCGTATACAACACGGTTAAAGGTTCACTAGTAGAAGAGGGGGGCAAAGATGGACCAGAGCCAGATTTCTCAGGAATTGAATTTTATGGAGAGAATGCGATTAAGATCTATGATATTGACTCAACCTATATTGATCAACTATTAGGAACGTACTCAGCCAATAATCAGAATATCCGTGACGAGATCGAAAAAGCACTACAAAAACTGAAGAAATCAGAAGTAGTTAAAGAAGTGTACCATGCGATTTTAAACGCTATTGATGCGAAAGAAATAGAAGCAGAGGAAGATATTCTTGTAGTAAAAAGACGCTTCTTTACTAATTCACGTAACAAGGTGATTAAAGAATTTGCGAATACTTGGTTTGTGGGAGAGGATGAGTTGCATTTATCTACAATTCAATATGTGATAGGTGCAGACCCTATTCCGAATATTGGGGGCATCATCAACAGTAAGCAATTTGATCAGTATAAAGCCGTACATCCAGATGCAAAGCCGTTGAAATATGGACCAGAGATGAAGCGCCAGTGGAGAAAGACATTAGATGAAGTCATTGTACCTTTAGATGATGAATTGCGTTAGATGTGATATTTTAGACGAAATTGATGGACGACCATTAGATGATTATTGGGAGCTGCATTATGAACAAAGAAGATCAAGAAAAGTTGGATATTAGTAATAGTTCAAAGAATATACATATTGTTGGAAACTGCATTATGAACCAAGAAGGTCAAGATATTAATAATAATTCAAAGAATATAGTTATTGTTGGAAACGGATTTGATATGAGTCTTGGTCTCAAGAGTTCATATCAGGATTTTATTGAGTATATTAAGAGTAGGAAAAAGTTTGATGAAGATTACGAATTATACAAATATAATAGACTTTTTTTAAGGAAATATGAAAATTTTCGTTTGAATTGGTCTGATTTTGAAAGTTTATATGAAGAAACTGTAAGAAGAATAAATGATCGATCTCAGAAAAATGAAGAACCGCAGGATATTTTTGATATATCGTCGGTAAATGATTCTATTAAAAGATTAGAGGAAGATTTTTTTGAATATCTTTTAGAAGAATACTCAAAGTGGATTGAACAAAAGACGATTTTGGATGGTGATTACAAAAGATTTACAGAAAAAGTTAACCCTTTTTATAAAAAACTAATTAAAGATAAAAACACATTCTTTATTAATTTTAATTATACGAACATAATTAAAGACTTATGTGAAAGTGTACTTTATGACACTGATAAAATACAGCAAACTAATTCAGAAATAAGGGAAGCGAAAAAAAGAGTTTTTCATATACATGGAAGTCTAGAAAAAGAAAACATTTTATTCGGAGGTGGTTTTACTGATAGTGAGGATATTAATAAGATTCATTATTCTCAGTCTTTAAAAAATGATAAGTTGTTTAGAATTAAGGAAAATGGGATATTAAATTCAACAAGAGAAAAGATAATGTCTACTATTGATTTGAATAGTGAAGATATGAATATTGATTTATTTATTATGGGACATTCTCTTCAAGGAAGTGATTTTCCATTCTTATCAAAATTAATTCAAAAAGCAAACAAGGTATTTATATTTTATTATGAAGATGATTACATTTTTAAAATGGAAGAAATTCTGAGGAAATTTGGTTCTTCTGTTGCCGAAAAAATTGTGTTGGTTCCTTTCATAGAAATATTATTGCAGGATAGATTGATCGTATCTAATTATAAGGATTATCAGGCTATAGAGTCTTTTTTGCCAAATAAATTTCCAAGTGAAGAAATATTACCTGAATTCTCTTTAACTATAGCCCATTTTACTTTTCGCAATATAAATGAATTGAGAATAAACCCAGATAATATTGAGAATGTACTTCTTATTGCAAGTAATTTAGTACACAATAAAAATGCTTCTAGGATCTCTCAGGTTTATTTTGAAGAAACAATAGATTACGATGCCTTTATTAGCCATAGCAATTATAAGGATTTTCTAATGTTGCTGAAATGGGTGAATAAGGTTGTTTTTTCTAATACGGAAATAGATAGCGGTTTTTTTAACCAACTTTTGAAAAGTGGTATTAATTTGGATTATATTAAAATGGAAAATTGTACACTAGTGAATGGACACGTGAGTGCAGATATATCTGTATGTGAGTCATTGAGAAGGCTTGAAATAATAGACTGCTCCTTCACATCTAATCCATTAGATACAAGAAAAAATATTTTCTACATTGAATCAGTTGCGCAGAATAATATAGAAAAATTAACAATATTAAGGAATACAAATCTTGTAATTGAGAAAAGTGTCTTAGAAAAATCAACAAATTTAATAGAACTTAATATCTCAATAACCAATGAAAATGTTTACCAAGAAGAGATTCACTTAAGAGATTTAGAAATTTTAAAAATTGATCATTCCTCGGGTTTAGTTCCTAACCTAACAGTAGGGAACAAGATTGAGGAAATAATTATAATTGGGTATTCTGATGAGTTTTTTAAACTCTCATCGATTTTGAGTAGTAATGAAGAAGTAGGATTCCCTAAGCTTAGACTCTTTCATTTGAAAACCCCAGATCAAATGACTTCATGTCATGAAATCATTGTTGATGTTATTTTAGATGTTATTTCAAATGATACTAAATTTATTGTAGATAAAGATATTAAATCAATTAAACAATATTATTCGGAGTATAGAGAGCCCCATATCCAAAACTTTAATTACTTCGAAGGATTAATAGATAATAATATCTTAATAAAATTTAAAAACTTGTTTTTAGAAATATCGAATTTAACAAATCAATCAACTATTGAAGAACTTTTAGAAAAAATGAGTACTAAACTAGAGATAGAAATTCAAACTATCAAGCAGATGGGTCTAGATATAGAACAAAAAGATGTAAATGGTTCAAATCAAAATAACGAATATGATTCGTGGAGAAAATCTGTTACTAATAAAAATGATGTTATATATACAACAATTGATAGTTTGTTGTATGAATACGCAACAGGAAATGTATCTGCACATGAAGAACTTTTTAATGCTTTACAGCAACAGGATAAAGCTGAAATTATAATGGGAATTTATCGTGAAATTACGAATCAGATTAGTCAAATAAAATTAAATTCAAAAGAAGATGTACTAGAGCTGAAACATAAATTTTTTACACAGGCTTTAAATAAAGTCATTAAAGATTTTTCTGAGGAGTGGTTTGTTTCGGAAGATGAACTCAATCTATCGGCTATGCAGTATGTTGCAGGTGCTGATAACATTCCGAATATTGGTAGGGTTATTAAAAGCAAAGATTATGAGAGCTTCAAAGTTAAACATCCAGAAGCCACCTCATTTAAGTATGTCAAAGCAATGAAACAGGATTGGCAAAAAGAGTTGGATGAAAAAGTGGTGTGGTTGAATGATGAATTGAGAAGAGTTGAAAAGCAAATAAAGTTCGAGGTTAAAGACTCTAAGCGTCAAATAGTCCCAACCTACTAAATGGCTGGGGATTATTTTAAGAAAAACTCATGCTAATTTTTATCAAGCGTAGTCAAAAACGTAGTCAAAAAAAGTAACTGCCCCCGCAAGTATTGATATTATAATACTTTGAGACGGTTGATTCGACTCCCGCCGTCTCCATACTGTGTTTTTCTAGAGTTGTCTAGAGTGGTCAAAACCCTTGTATATCAAGGGTTTTTTCTTTTTTAGTTGTACTGAGTTTTCTGGGCTTTTTAGCGGAAACTGGCTAAAAATCTGGCTACTTTTGGGTCAAATTTATGAGTTTAAGTACGTCACAAATTTATTAATTGTTTCGTTTTTTGCACGCTTTGATAGGTGCGTATAAATATTGAGTGTTGTTTGCACATCTGTGTGACCTAATCGTTCTTGTACTTCTTTGACACTTGCACCCGCTTCGAAAAGCAAAGAGCAGTGGACATGTCGAAAAGAGTGGACATGTGTGTAAGGTAAGCTGTATTTATCGATAATTTTCATAAGCCATCTTCTAGGGATTGTTTGCTGCAATAAACCATTTTGTTCGTTTGTAAACATTAATTGGCTTTTGTCACTCACATTTGGAAATTTACCTTGCTGAATCTTTTTCCATTCTGATAAGATGCGGCATGTTTCATCATCGATTAAAAGCTGGCGTGAAGTATCGGTTTTCGTTGATTTAATATAGAGCTTGTTATTTTTACCTCTTGAAAGAGCTTTTGTAATGAGCAGTTCCTTTGTATCGAAATTTAAATCCGCCCAGGTTAATGCAAGTGCCTCACCTTTACGGATACCTGAAAAAGCAAGCAGATAGAAAAAAGCGGTGATTTGAGCGTTACTATATTGCTTTAAGCATTGAAGAAAGTAAACTAGCTGCTCCTTTGAATAGTAGTTGACCTCGGTATCTAATACAGTAGAAGCTTTAATTTTTGGGAGATCCACTAGCTTGAATGGATTAGAACTGATGTACTCACGCTTAATTGCAAAATCAATTACCTTAGATGCATACGTTTTAACGGTACGGAATTTTTTCAATTTTAATGAGCATTCATCAACAAAGTTTTGGCAAATCGGTACGTTTAATTTTTCGATTCGATAATGCCCAATTGCAGGTAGAATATGATTCCTGAAAATGCCAAGGGTTTTGACAAAGGTGCTTTCTTCGACAGTTCTTTCGTAGTGCTGAATCCAGACATTGAATATGTCCTCATACGTTTCAGTTTTAGGTTTCTTATATTCCCCTTTACTAACTTCGACTCTTAATTGAGCTAAAGAGAGATTAGCCTCTTTTTTTGTTAGAAAGCCACGTCTAGTAACGTGAATTTGTTTACCTGTTTCGCTATCCATTCCTAAATAAAGCTTAAACATATAGTAGGTCTTGCCATCTTTTTTTGTATATGATTTAATATTGTCTTTCATTGAAATGCCTCCTAGAACCATACAGGGAAACTAGGGGTACAGTTAATTTTGCTATTAACTGTATTGTTAGTATAGCTTATAAAAAACGTTTTCCCAATAAATAAACTTCCTTTATTTTGGTAGCATTTAGTGTTGAAATAATGATGGATAGATAAAAAGGCTATTCGAAATTATTAGTCGAATATTTGCAAATTACTATATTACAGTACACAATTGAAACAAACTGTGCATTAAGGATGTGATTATTTTGAGTACACAAAAAATAAATCTCTATGTTGATGATTTAAGAGATTGTACTATCGCAAGAAATATTGAAAAAGCGATTTATTATCTTGAAAATCATAAAGTACACATCCTCTCACTTGACCACGACTTAGGTGAAGATATAAATGGTGTATTACTTCCTACTGATTATGATTTAGTAAAATATATGTGCCAAAATGGTTTGTATGCTGACAAAATTTATCTACATACTGATAATGGTGTGGGTAGAGAAAATATGTATCAAACACTTAAAGCTTCTCAAAGGAGAGGTTTTATTAGTGGTGAAATTGAAATTTATCATTATCCGATTACTAAGAATACGTATTCTGGTTAGTTGTAAAACATTTGCACACATTCTATCGAAATTATTGAGTGCTCCATACAATCAAATAAAATATTTCATTACTTATTGCTAATACCTTCTTAAAGATAGAGAAAGGCGGAGCGTCTGATTTATGCGGATTTACAACGTTAAGCAACAAAAATGTTCCCAAATACGATTTTGGGAACGGGAATGCACTATAATTAAATAAAGGGGGATATTATTGAATTTATTAATTGAAAGAGGCAAAGTATCGTAACTTTTTTACAAATAGCGTGACTTTATTTTAAAGCCACAGTGGTTCACTTGATTGTAGAAAAATAAAACTTAGGGGCGGGTGGGATGACAAAATAAATGGAATCCGATTAGATAATTAGAACAGTGGAATTATATGGGCGAAAATAACAGAGGGCTAGTCTTCGATAATAAATATTAATTGAAGAATCGGGATAAATGGAAATCTAGAATTATACTTAGGAGGTAACTTATATGTTTAATTTAAAAATTACAGATAATATAAAATTATCACTTGAAGTATCTGAAGACTATCTAAAAAATATAATTGAAGAACCTGGGAATGTTAAGAATTACAAAATGTTAATTCTTAATTTACATAATTCGCTAGAGTTAACGTTTAAATTTATGTTGCAATCGAGAAATGATTTTATGATTTATGATATGCAGGATAGTAGTTCTTACCGCAAAGTTATTGACACTTATAAAAGTTTACATAAACAAAGAAAATTTTCTACAGGAAAAATACTGTCAGAAAAGGGATTACCTACGGTTTCATTTACTAAGGCTTATGAGATACTAGCATACCTTTATAATGTAGAAGAATTTGATGAGAAATTTATTTTTAAATTAAAGAGAATTAATACATTACGCAATGGATTGACCCATTTTGAAGCCAGAGTGGAACACACTGACATAATAGTTCTATATAATCTTTTCGAAGAATGTGTCAATTTATATAATTCTGAAATAAAAAGCGACAGAAATGCATTTTTGAACTTAATTAATGATGGTAATGATGAATTTATACCGAATCCAGATATGGCATTTGAATTTTCAAATGCCATAGAAAATATCAAAATGGAACTGTTGGATAAACCTATTATCAGAGAACTTATTAGTTTTTTGATAGTAGAAATAAACAGTGTAAATGATATAGATTTAAATGATTATGAAAAAATATGCGAATTTTTCCTTGAAAAACCCCTAAAGCTTACTCCGAAACTTGATCGAAAAGAAATTTCAAAAGAAATTGGTGCAGATTCATTCGTGTGGGAACTTTTAGAGCAACGCAAAAATCGAGAGGAAGAAAATAAAAAACTAATAGGAAGAATAAATACGCTACATAAGGAATCTGATAAAAAACGAGCTAATTCTAAAGAATTTCTTTTGGAGTTTATTTTTCTGATGTTAGAATCAGATTTCATGGATGAAAGGGTCTACTACGATAGTTTTGAGATTGATATAATGAGTGGAATAAGTTTAACAAAAAGTTGCAAGAAACTTATTCTAAAAAAATGGCATAGTAAGAATGAGATTTGTGAAGCATTTAAACTATTTCCAAATGAATACGAAGACTTATTGAAGTTCGATCCAGATCATGATCATTCTGATAACTCGTTTGATGACATATTTGATTGTAGAGTATAGTACTCTTCTAAAAGGAAAATCTATTTAATTGATGTTTTGACGATTCATGGTTATATGGAAATTTTGTTCCCTAAAGGTCTTTTAGGGACAGATACATTTGTACGTAAAATGACGGATGTAGTTACGATTCCAGAAGAAGATTGGACGAATGTTGAGATAGTAGGTTGGTTATATCAGTACTATATTTCTGAGGAAAATGAACGTGTTATTCAAGGGAAGAAAAAATACAAAAAAGAAGAAATTCCATATGCAACACAGCTATTTACACCTGAGTGGATTGTGCGATACATGGTACAAAATGCATTAGGGCGTTATTGGATAGAATCACATCCCGAACATCGAGATTTAATTAAAAACTGGGAATATTATATTGAAAATCAGAATCTAGTATCCGATTTTGAAGAAAAATTAGCACTATATACAAATAAAGTGCTAAATGTAGAAGATATTAAGTGTTTTGATCCGGCAATGGGAAGTGGACATATACTTGCTTATATGTTCGATGTACTTTACGAAATTTATAGTAAATGTGGATATATGGAACGTGAAATTCCACGTTTAATTATTGAAAAAAATTTGTATGGTCTAGATATTGATAAAAGGGCTTATCAATTAGCTTGTTTTACAGTATTTATGAAAGCTCAGCAGTACAATCATCGTTTTTTACGTAGTGTTGAAAGAGAGGAAATAGAATTAAATCTCGCTACTATAATTGAGACGAATAAAATTACAAATGATGAAATTATTTATATAGCTGGAGAAACAGAGGGTACGTATTTTAATACAGTTCAACAATTTATAGGTTTATTCAAAGATGCTCAGTCAATAGGGTCACTTGTAAAATTAGAAGCTGTAAATATAATTGAATTAAATAGTCGTATAAAGCAATTAGAGATCAAAGATGGAGATTTATTTGAATTAGAGTTTAAGGAAATTATAGTTCCTCTTTTAAAACAATTAATTAAACAATATAAAATATTGACAACATCATATAATATTTTAGTTACAAATCCTCCTTATATGGGAGGAAGATATATGCCAGAGATATTAAAAGACTATATTAATATAAACTATTCAGATTCAAAATCGGATATTTTTTCCTCATTTTTAGAGATGTGTTTCAATAAAATCAATTCAAATGGTATTTTAAGTTTTTTAACACCTTTTGTTTGGATGTATATATCAGATTATGAGAAATTGCGAAAGAGAATTTTAAGCGAATTTACAATAAACTCTTTAATAGAATTAGAATATAATGCTTTTCCAGAAGCATGTGTACCAGTGTGTACCTTTAATTTAAGAAAGAATAAAATTAAAATACTTTCACAATTTATTAAATTAGCGGAGTTCCCAGGTGCTGATATTCAGTCTGAAAAAGTACTAGAAGCAATTAATAATACCAATTGTTCTTACAAGTATGTGATTGATACGAGTCTTTTTAATCAAACTCCAGAAAGCACATTCACATATGTACTGACTAGAAGAATGAATGAATTATTTAATGAAGGTATTAGCATAGAAACTTTAAGTGATTTTACGGGTTCTCAAAATATAACAGCAAATAATAAAAAATATTTAAGGAAATGGTGGGAGGTTAATCCATTAACTTTAAATACACGATGGCGTTTTTATGCTAAGGGAGGCAAATTTAGAAGACATTATGGGAATCTTAATAATGTAGTAGATTGGTCAGCAGAAGCAAGAGCTTTTTATAAAAATAATAAAACATCGAATCTTTTAGATGAAAAATATTGGTATGTTGAAGGGATAACGTATACAGATATTACAACTACAAGGGCATCAACATTTAGATATTTACCAAAGGGCTGCGTATTTGATAAATCTGGACCTTCAATAAATAATGTCCAATATCTATATTATGTTTTAGCATTTTTTAATACAAATATTGTGAAACGGTATTTAGAAGCTTTAAATCCAACAATGCATGTACAAGTAAAAGACGTAAAGAATTTACCAATTATTATAGATGAATCTATGGTCGACGAGATTACGTTTTTACAAAAAGAAAATATAGAATTAACAAAAAAGGATTGGGATTCTAATGAATCTTCTCACGAATTTAAATTGTTTAGACCTTTGACTTTTAAAGATAATAATTTAAAGAAAACTTTTGAAGTGTTTCAGCTAAAAGTAAATGAAGATTATAATAAATTAAAATGTAATGAAGAAAAAATAAATAAGTTATTTTTAGAGATTTATGGTTTGATAAATGAACTAGATTTTCAAGTAAAAGAAGAGGATATTAGTATTACAAAATATAATTTAGAAAATCAAGTGAAAAATTTATTATCTTATGTTATTGGCTTAGGATTTGGAAGGTTTAAATTATCTGATATTGAAAATATAAATTTTGAAGTAGATAAATATAAGAAGTTTAATGATTTGATAAAAAATGTGAAATTTATAGAACTTCCTAAAAGGTCGAAATCAACTAAAATTGAAGCTTTAGATGTTTTAATTGAATTCTTAGAACTTATATTCGATGAGAATAGTCTTGAAGAAAATTTAATTTTCATTTCAGAAGTACTTGGAAAGAAAAATAATGAAACTGCTAGAGAAACCATTAGAAGATATTACTTTAGTGAGTTTAATAAACATCATCTCCAAATTTATCAAAAAACCCCAGTGTATTGGAATTTAGTTTCTGGTAAAGAAAAGGCATTCAATGGACTGATATCTATGCATAATTATGATAAAGCTATGTTTTCTCTTATCCGTACAGATTATGTACATGAAGTCCAAAATCGTATAGATGCCGAAAAAAGTGATTTATTAACTATTATCAATAGTGATTCAACTGTTAAAGAAATTACTACTGCGAAGAACGAACTAAAATCATTGGAGAAAAAGATTGATGAACTGAAAAAATATGATGAGCTATTACACCATATAGCAGATCAACAAATTGAAATCGATTTAGATGATGGTGTGAAGCATAATTATGAGCTATTTAAAGGACTAGTAGCGAAGATTTAATTATAGAAAGAGAAGCAGTTGTTATGAACTAGCTTCTCTTTTGTTTACTATAGTGAATGCAAATGCATAGAGGGGGAAAGAAAAATGTATATTTCAAAACTCAATATTTCAGGATATAAAAATGCGAAAGTAAATTCAGAAATTGAATTTAGTAAGGGCTTAAATATATTAGTTGGTGAAAATGGAGCAGGTAAGACAACAACTATTAATGCCTTAAGGTTAGTACTTAAAGAAAATGAATTTTCTTATATGAATATATGTGAAGATGATTTTTATGTTGCATTAGACAAATCATACATAGCCCCCAAAATTTCTATTGATTTAACATTTGAGGAATTGAATCAGGATGAACAAATAACTTTCCTAACTTGGTGTGATGAGAAATTTAAAGCACGGCTGCATTTAGAAGTGAATTCATCTCCAAATAGGAAGGGGTACTATAAAAAGGATATTTGGGGTGGAGCATCTAAAGCTAGTATTTTTGAAGAAGAAACGTATGAATACATTGATTGTATTTACTTGCCACCTCTAAGAGATGCAGAGGAAAAATTAATTAATGGAAGAAAATCGCGATTGGCTCAATTGTTAAAAAAGCAATATGATGATAATAAAGATACATTGGTGGAAAAAGTTTCAGCTTTTAATGAGCAAATCACAACAAATATAAATGGTGATTATAATGAAATGGAATCTGCTAAAAACAGTATAAACAGAAAGTTAGAAGAAGCTTTAGGAAATAGGCTTGGTCAGAGCATTAATTTACAATTTGCAGAAACTAACTTCAATCGAATTGTAGAAAGTATAAAAATGGTCTTCTTTCCAGGCATTAAGCAAACAAATCAAGAATTTTTTAGAGACATATCAGTAAATAGCTTAGGCTACAATAATCTACTTTATATAGCAACTGTATTTGCGGAACTTGAATTATTAAAATCTACAAATCTGATGACGGTCTTATTAATTGAAGAGCCAGAAGCACATTTACATCCACAATTACAAATTAAATTTATTAAATATTTAGAAAGTATAACGAGTGAATTAAACAATATTCAAGTTATTGTTACAACGCACTCACCAGTATTAGCGGCATCTGTAGATTTAGATCATTTAAGTCACATTACATATCTAGATGAAAAAATAGTTGCTTCATCGTTAAAAAATATTGATTTAGGTAAGAGTAAAAATTATCTCAATCGTTGGCTAGATATTACAAAATCTACTTTATTATTTTCGAAAGGAATTATTTTAGTTGAGGGTATAAGTGAAGCAATGCTTATTCCAACTTTAGCTAGAATTGTTCTAGCGGAGTATAACTCAAAAAATTATGAGGATCAATTGCCAAGTTCTTTAGAAGAAGCAGGAGTGTCAGTAATCAATATCTATGGAATTAACTTTACACATTTCATGAAACTATTTGCAAACTTTGAGGATGCAACAGGAGTTCAGAAATTACCGATTTTTTGTGCAGGTATTACAGATAATGATCCAGCAAAACAAAAGGTAGAAATTTATGATGATGATGGTGAATTAGTAATGAAGGGTGGCAACCCAGCGACGGAATTAAAAGAAGTTTATCCAACTGAACAGGTCTTAGGAGCTAATAGTGCATTGAAATTAAAAGAGGACATTAATAAAAGCGATTGGGCTAGATTATATAGTTCACCACTAAAAACTTTTGAATACGATTTATTGATGGAAGGCAATATTGTAATAATGACGGAGGTTCTTAAAGGTTTGTGGCCGTCTGAAGCAGGAAGTGTATTTAAAACATGTAAGGAAATTGTTGAACGAGATAATATTTATTCTGATATAAGTTTAAAGGCACAGGATGCAATATTTACATTTACGCATATTGATGATGAGAAGGTTGGCAAAGGGATGTATGCTCAGTCTTTGACATCTTATCTTGAGGCGGAAATATGTGGGATAAATAAATTAAATTTAGAAACAAATGAAAAGTTACATAAAATACAAAAACTTTTTAAAGTACCTACTTATATTAAGCAAGCGATCATTTGGGCATGTAAAGGGGATGAATGGTGCGAATGAATAAACGGGAAATGGAACAAGAGATTGTAAAAGTTTTAGTAAGTAATCCAAATATTTCGGACGAATTTAAAGATTTTATTTTTGAAAAAGTACCAGAAAAAACTGAAGAACAATTACAGTATATTTTATCGCCTATTAATCAGAATGTATTTTTAGAAGCTTGTGCAGGAAGTGGTAAAACAGAAGTTGTTGGTATGAAGGCAGCCTATGAAATAAATAGATGGAATAATCAATCAGGTGGATTAGCAATTTTAACATTTACAAATGAAGCCACTGAAACAATTCAGATTAGAGTGAACCAATATTTAAATAAGTCCTCGGTATATCCGCATTATATTGGTACTTTAACAGGATATATTCATGGATATATTTCACAAAAATTCGGAAGTAGGTTTATAAAAAATAATAAATCGGAGGCTGATAAATCGTATTCCCTAATTGAAAAAAATACATCAGTATTTAATAATTCATGGCTTACTAAGTATAAGTTTGAAACTCCGTATTTTACTAACGTTGGAGGGAAGATTAATATTTATACACATCAAGTATATTACGATAATAAAATAGAAGATTTCATAATTAATTTATTCAATACGTCTGTATCATTAAAAGAATATTATGAATCTAAAGTTTTTCAAGATTTTGTACAAGCTTTAAGAACAGAGAAACAGCAGCCTTGGCTTTTACAATATGATTATATTAAGGATCAATTTAAAGAGAATAAAGCAGCTTTCTATAAGGACGGTTTTGCAAATTTTGAAGATATGTACCATTTAGCATATTATGTTCTGAAGAATAATTCGTTTTTAGCAAAGCAAGTTGTTAAACGATTTCCTGTTATTATTGTAGATGAATGCCAAGATTTATCATGGATTGAGCTGGCTATTTTAAAAATATTGGGTGATGCAGGAGCTACCTTACATTTTGTTGGAGATTTAAATCAAGCTATATATGAATTTAAAGATGCTGATCCAGAAGCTACATTAGAGGCTGTTGCAACATTTAATTATTTAAAATTAACGAATAATTTTAGAAGTCATGATTCAATTGTCAAGGTATCCAACAAAGTGGCATCTATTAGTCAAAAAATGATTGGGCATGCAACATGTAATTTAACTCAAGAAAACGTTTGTTATTACGAATATAATGATGTGCATTCATTGAAGGGAAAATACACTAAATTCCTTAAAGATAATAACATTTCCATTGAAAATTCTATAATGCTAGTCCGACAACAAAAATTAAAAGATATTTTAGGAAATAGTCAAGAAAACCCTCATCCAATCTTAGAGGCATCGCACCTTTGGAATAAGGGGGTTCCTTTCAAAAAAATTCAGGCTCTCGAATTAGTAGGGCAGGGTCTTCAAAAATATTTTGGTGTTACGAAAAACAAAAGAAGTTATTATTGTCCAGTGTCAATCGATTCATTATATAGATGGAGAATTTTTTTGAAGGATTATTTAAATTTGTTTAATGAATATCCAGAATTAATGACTTTTGATAATAAAACTTATGGAGAGTGGTACAAGCTATTTAGGGAGAATGCAATCAGTATATTAAATAAGGCTTATAAAAATTTGAAGCAATATGATAAAGAGGACCGCGATTTTAGTGAGGTAAAGATTATTTGTCCTAGTGGAACGACGAAAAATAAGATAACTTTTACTTCTATTACAAGCGATGATAATCACCCTAAAGTTAATACTATTCATATGGCTAAAGGAAACGAATATGATTCAGTGATGGTGGTATCTAGTGAAAGAAATACAGGGAATGGATATTGGAAGAAGTGGATTGATGGAAACGGAGAGGGGAGACGAATCGGTTATGTCGCAAATTCAAGAGCGAAGTATTCTTTAATATGGGCAGTACCGACTTTAACTAATGAAGAAAAGAGCTTGATAGAGTCATATGGTTTTAAGCCTATGGAAATTTAAAAATATAACTAATTGTAACCCTGTATCCTTATAGATTAAAGGATACATTAATAGATTCTTTCAATTTGTTTATATGTAAATATTTACTTGAATATAGGGGGCTGTAAGTATGACAGATATATTTAAAGATCCTGTCTTACATTATAAAAACTTTAAAATGGGAACCGAAATCGAAATTGCGGGTACATTTATTTATAATGGGATGAAAGAGCTTGAACAAATTAATTTATTTGATATTGAAAGTGAAATGTTCATGCTTCTTTATAATTTAGCTGTTGGCATTGAGAGGCTACAGAAGGTAGTAATCGTATTATCTGAAAATATTGAGGATATTACAATTTTTGAGGATAGCTTGAAAAGTCACAATCATCAAAAACTACATAATCGTATTTTAAGAAATGGTATTGCTATTAGATTAAGTACGAGGGAGAATGCTTTTCTACAATTATTAAGTATCTTTTATGATAAGCATAGATACGGTAGATTTCATGTATCAACGGAATTGAAAGCAGAAAAGTTAGAATTATCGAGCTACATTCGTAAGAGTTTTAAAGGAAATTATGAAGAAGATTTATTCTCAGGAAGCATCCGAAATAACGAAGAACTTAAAGATTTTTTTGGTAGAGTCATTGGTTCAATTTCTAAAAAGTACTATATAGAAATTGAACGCTTAGCGAGGATGCAAAGTATTTACACGTATGAAGTTAGATATGGTTCCAAGGCTGAAAAAGTATTTATACAGGAATTCAGAAAAAACTCATTACAAGAACAGAATATAAACGAAAAAATAGCAGCAAAAGAGTTAATCGTTTTTTTAATGAAGACAAAAGATAAAAATCCATTCATCCGATATATCAATGATATTGAACCTTTAGATTTTGATATTGCAATGGCTAATGATTATCTGGAACAAGTCATAGCTGGAACCATTTCGCAGGAGTTAGTTAGTACTGTAGAATATGAATATTTAGAGAATGATTATTCTGTAGAAAGAGTTAGGCAAATGGATTTAATAGGAAATAGTAATGTTCATTTTGATTTTGCTCAAATTTATAGGTGTAACGGTTTATTGAAGTGTTTTTTGAATAATGAAGTAGAATGCTATACATTTGCTAATGAATTTTTAGAAGAAGTATCATATTTAGATGATGATTATGGCAATAGCATCTTAAAAGAAATGTCGGTACTTTTTCGAAATTTCCTTAAGCAATATGAGAATGGTATAGATACGTCGAAACAATTAAAAGACCAATTTCATGAAATATATGAAGAATTTAAGGAGTTTTATTGTCTTCATGACATTCAGCATGAAGAATAGAAAGAAATTACTCAAAAGGATAATTTAGAACCGGAGCAGCCGTTTTAAAAAACATATTCTATATACCACCGAATTCCTTACAAGCCTCTAAAATTAGAAGGGGCTTTTTTGTGTTTTCGGCTATAATATAAGGTGAGGTGATTCATTTGAATATCGAACAAATAGAATCTGCATTACAGGGTGCATTTAGTGAGCCGTTGAAAAGTGGCGAGCAGCGTAAAATTGTATTCTGGGTAGATAAGGATCAAGAATTTATTGATGAAATTGATCAAATGACAATAGATGGTGTACACATACAGAAATTAACGAATAACAATCAATTTTATTTGAAGCATTTATTAGAGGAAGAAGACACGCAATCACATTATTTGGTTTACACGAATTTGGAATTGAATTCGGAAGAAAATTGGTTGTACGATATTATGTTATATTCGAAAACATTTTTTGCAGACCGTATTTCATTAATTATTAGTGACTTGCACATTGATCCATCAATGCGAATGATTATTAAGAAATATGAAAAGTTCTTCAACAATAAAGAACGCTTCAAGAAGTTTCAGGCCTTTGGTTTGACGAACTATACAGAAGAATCGATTGAACTTGCGATTATGAGCGTTCTTTGTGGCATTAAAACACCAGATTTTGAATCGGTCTTAAAAACGGTGCTAATGGATACTCTAGAGGATACTGAAAATAAATACATCGCACAGATGGAGAAGTTCTTTGATTTAGCTGCTTTTTGGAAACATGTAGAGCAGCTTTATGGCTATGAGCGTGAAGTAAAGACATTGAAAACATTATTTATTCATTTGAAGGTTACGGCACTTAGTCATGCAATGAAAGAGGAATATTTAGGTGGATTAAAGGACTTTATAGCAGTTCGTAATCGCACGAATTCATTAGTATTCATCGACCATTGGCGACACCATAAAACGGATTACGCTGTATTTGATGAGTACGCAGCATTAATTGAGCAAGAAGTGAAATTAGCAAGCATCATTCAATCGATGCCTGTTGAAGAATTCAAGCAAGTAGACATTTTCCCCTATTTTGATAAGGCGATTATTATTAAAATTGCGAATAGCTTGTTAGAGAATTTAGAGGACTTTGAAAATTATACAAAGCTAATTAAGCTGCGTAGAGCGAAGCATTATTATGAGCAATTCACATTTGTTTATGATGCGTTGTACTATACCGTAAAAATGCACGAGTTTTACAAGGAGCATAAGCAGGGGCTTATGCAGGGTGAACCAATTGCGATACATGATGCGTATGTGAAAGAGTATTACGCTATGGATATGTATTACCGTAAATTTTATGTTGCTTTTGATGAGGCTAGTAATAATGAATTACTTAAAAAATTGAAATCACTAGTAGAAAACCTTTATACGAATTGGTTTGTGGCAGAGCTAAGTACGAATTGGTCACAGGCTGTGAAAGCTGAGATGGCAGAGGATTGGTCATTGCCAGGCGTGAGAAGTCAACAAAGCTTTTATTCGTCAGTTATTGCCCCGCATATCCGTAAAGGTGAGCGAGTGTTCGTTATTATTTCTGATGCGATGCGTTATGAAGTTGGCGTAGAACTAGCAGAACGACTAAATGCTGAAACAATAGGTGATTGCGATGTAAGTACATTACTGGGTGTAGTGCCCTCAGTAACAAAATTAGGGATGGCGGCTCTGTTACCTCATCGTAAGCTTGATTTTGATGCAACTGGTCGAGTAATGATTGATGATACGGATTCATCTGGTTTAGAAAATCGTAAAAAAATACTTGAATCGTATGTGGAAGATAGTATTGCCGTGCATTTCCAAGATGTGTTAGATATGAATAAGGCAGGACGTAGAGAAGTCTTTAAAGGGAAGAAGCTTATTTACTTCTATCATGACACGATTGATGCAATGGGTGATAAAGCTTCTACAGAAATCTATACGTTCAATGCCGTTGAAAAAGCGTTAGATCAATTATCCACTTTAATAAAGGTGATACGTGATGATTTAAGTGGTTCGAATGTTTATATTACAGCCGATCATGGTTTCTTGTATCAACGTGAAGAGCTTCCTGATAGTGATAAATTGGCGAAGGAGAAGATGGATGTAATCGAAGTGAAACGCCGCCATATTTTATCGAAGGAGCAGCGTGAACTAGAGGGGCAAATTGCCGTGGATTTATCTACAATTGTTCAAAATGAAGAGGCATTAACGGTTTATTTACCAAATGGTACGATTCGCAATCGCCTGCAAGGTGCAGGTGTAAACTTTGTACACGGTGGAGCGAGCTTACAGGAAGTGGTTGTTCCCTTGCTAACATTTAAAAATAAACGTGCTGGTCAAAAAGGTGTACAAGCGATTCAGAAAGTGGATATTAAGCTAACAAATACGATACGAAAAATTACAAACAGCATTTTTAACTTAGAGTTTTTCCAAACTGAAAAGGTAGAAGATAAGCAGATTCCACGTACCGTTTTAATTTATATGACGGATGATGAGGGAAGCGTATTATCTAATGAAGAAACAATAATTGGGGATCGAACATTTGATAAACCTGAAGAGCGTACATTTAAACTGCAATTTGTATTAAAAAGCATTACGTATGATCGTGCAAAAAACTATTATTTAAATATAAAAGATATGGAAACGGATGTTGTAATCGAAAAAATACCGTTTTCAATTAACTTAGGCATTGTCAGTGATTTTGACTTTTAGTAAAGAGGTGTGAACATGTGGACGAGGTTTCGACACTAAATTTAGATAAAAAATTAAATGAACATTTTGCTGGTCGAGTGGTGCGTAAAGATTTAACAAAGCTTATTAAAGAAGGGGCAAACGTACCTGTTTATGTATTGGAGTATCTATTGGGTATGTATGCAGCTACGGACGATGAGGCAAGTATTCGTGAGGGCGTAGAGCGAGTGAAGAAAATTCTTGCTGAAAATTTTGTGCGACCAGATGAAGCAGAAAAAATTAAATCAAGAATTCGAGAGCTCGGTCAATATTCCATTATCGATAAAGTAACAGTTGCTTTAAATCCTAAAATTGATACGTATGAAGCAGAGTTTTCAAACTTAGGACTTAAAGGCGTTCCAGTGCCACCAAGCTATGTGAAAGAGTTTGATAAGCTTCTAGTGGGTGGTATTTGGTGTATGGTGAAAATTGATTACTTCTTTGACGAGGAAGTACGTAATATTAATCCATTTAGTGTGAGTAATTTAAAGCCAATTCAAATGCCGAATATGGATATCGTAGAGGTTTTTGAGGGGCGTAAGCAGTTCACAAAGGATGAATGGATTGATGTGTTAATTCGTTCGACAGGCATGGAGCCAACGCAGCTTGAAGACCGCGTGAAATGGCATTTATTATTACGCTTAGTGCCTTTGGTGGAAAATAACTATAATATGTGTGAATTAGGACCACGTGGTACAGGTAAATCACATGTATATAAAGAAATATCACCGAACTCAATATTAGTATCTGGAGGTCAGTCAACCGTTGCCAACCTTTTTTATAATATGTCTACACGTAAAGTAGGTTTGGTTGGTATGTGGGATTGTGTCGCATTTGATGAAGTAGCTGGCATCCGTTTTAAAGATAAAGATGGTATTCAAATAATGAAGGATTATATGGCGTCTGGATCATTTGCACGTGGTAAAGAAGAAAAAAATGCATCCGCATCGATGGTATTTGTCGGCAATATTAATCAAAGTGTAGATGTTCTTTTGAAAACATCTCATTTATTTGCCCCATTCCCACCTGAAATGGCGAACGACACCGCTTTCTTCGACCGAATGCATTATTATATGCCAGGCTGGGAAATTCCTAAAATGCGTCCAGAATTCTTTACGGATCGTTATGGCTTTATTGTAGATTATGTTGCTGAATTTTTCCGTGAGATGAGAAAGCGTTCCTTTGCGGATTCAATTGACCGTTATTTTAAATTAGGTAATAACTTAAATCAGCGTGATACGATTGCTGTACGTAAAACGGTGTCAGGCATAGTGAAGTTACTATATCCACATGGTGAATTTACACGTGAGGATATTGAAGAAGTCCTGAAATATGCTTTAGAAGGACGCCGCAGAGTAAAAGAGCAGCTGAAAAAAATTGGCGGTATGGAATTTTATGATGTAATGTTTTCTTATTTAGATAAAGAAACGATGCAAGAAGAGCATGTTGCTGTTCCTGAGCAGGGCGGTGGAAAGCTTATTCCAGAAGGGATGTTACGACCAGGGCATGTCTATGTTGTAGGTCAAGCACTGACAGGTATGATAGGTGTCTATAAATTAGAAAACCAAGTTGTCAGTGGCACAGGCAAGTTTGATAAAGCTGGTATAGGCTCTAATCGAGAAGTAAAAGAAAGCCTTGATACCGCATTCCGTTATTTCACTGCCAATAGTAAGAGTGTCAGCAGTTCGATTAGTACCAAGACGAAGGATTATTTAATGCATCTTACAGACTTACAGGGTATTGGATTAACTGCTCAGGTTGCAATTGCAGAATTAATCGGTCTTTGTTCAGGAGCGTTAGAGAAACCTGTACAGGAAGGTCTTGTGATTGTTGGAAATATGACAGTAGGCGGGACGATTTCGAAAGTCGAGGAATTAGCAAATATTCTTCAAGTTTGTGTAGATGCAGGTGCGAAGAAAATTTTGCTACCAGCACCATCAGCAGGAGACTTCTATACAGTACCATCAGATTTAATTGTAAAAGTTCAACCAATCTTCTATTTAGATCCGATAGATGCGGTTTATAAGGCATTAGGGGTGAGTTGATTAGTTTTAAGTATTGGTGAATTAATGTATTTTTGATGATTAATATTTGTAAGTAGTAAAAGATTTAATAAAATTGTATTTAGTATTATTGGGGTGAAACAGAAAGGGGAATAGGAAGTGGCAACGACAATCGAAGTGAACAAACAAAGTGTTAAACAATTATTAGAAACAGGAAAAGTTAATAAGTTCATTATTCCTGAGTATCAACGTCCATATGCTTGGTCAGATGAACAAATTCAAACGCTCTTTGAGGACTTAGTAGAATATACAGAAAATAATAACGAAAGTACTTATTTTCTAGGAACAATTGTTTCTTATGAAAATGAGAATGGCGAACAAGAAATTATAGATGGTCAACAGCGAATTACCTCTTTGTTTTTACTACTACGTGCACTTTATTCAAAACTAAATTCAATGACAGAAACAAAAGAAGTTAAAAACTTTAAGGGACAAATTGAATCTGCATTGTGGGAACAGGATGAATTAACTGCTGAGGTCGATTTCGAAAAAACACTTATTGAATCCAGAGTAATGAGAGACGAAGGAAACAAAGTTTTTTCAGAGATACTTATTACAGGCAATGTTGAGGGTTTGGCTAAAGATAACTATTCGTTAAACTACAAATTATTTACAGAGCTAATAGAGAAGTATGCTACAAGTGAGCCAGAGTTGTTTTTCTGGTTCATTCGAAATGTACTAAATAAAGCGATTTTATTACCTATTACGGCAGATTCCCAAGATACAGCATTAACAATTTTCTCCACTTTGAACGATAGAGGATTAGCTTTATCAGATGCAGATATTTTTAAAGCTAAGATTTACAATCAGTTAGATACTAATGGGAAAGCAACTTTCATTGAGCAATGGCAAAAACTTGACGATGAAGCAACTAATGCTAATGAAAGTATTCAAAAACTGTTTTATTATTATATGTTCTATTTGAGAGCGTTAGAAAATGATAGAAATACAACAACACCAGGAATAAGAAAATACTATTCTAGAAATAATTTTGAACAGTTATACAAGAGCGATGTGATGACAAATTTGAATAAGTTACTTAACTTATGGCTTGTAGTGAATAATCGTGTAGAAATTGAAGATGAAGAATGGTCGAAAAATATTGAGATTAAACAAGTACTGGATATATTAACTTCATATCCAAATGAGTTTTGGAAGTACCCAGTTGTTATATATTATCTTAAATACAATGATTCGGACGGTTTCGAAGAACTATTTTTAAAATTTATAAAGAAACTACTTGCAGTTTTGGCAGCGAGATATATAGTTACTCCCACTATTAACGCTGTTAAGAGAGGAATTTAAAATTTAAACTCCGAAATTATCAAATCTTCAGTTCCAACATTTAACTTTCCAAGAGTAAGTGAACAAGAATTAAAAGATAAAATCAAGCTCGCTCATCGTAATACAGTTCGAATGATATTAAAGATTCTAGCTTATCAAAATCAGAAGGACCTACTTCCTGAAAAGTGGGAAATAGAGCATATATTGCCTCGAAAATGGCAAACAAATTATTTTCCAAGTAACTCTGATAGCGAAGTACAAGAATTAGTAGAACATATTGGAAATAAGATTCCATTTGAGAAAAAACTAAACATTATTGCAGGAAACGGTTATTTTAAAAAGAAGCAACAAAGCTATGAAAAATCAAAAGTCCAGCTATTGCTTAATCTTTCTAACCAGTATAAGGATTGGGGATTAAATGAAATTCGAGAAAGAGACATTCGGATTTCTGATGAGCTATTAATCATACTTAATGATTGGGGCTTAAATCAATGTGAAATACCTAATCAGGAAGAATCCACTCCAGTTCCAACCGCTGAAGAATTAAAAATAATTGAAGAGTTTAAAAGAAAAGGTTTAATTTAAAGTGTACTGCAAATCACGTTGATTATCTTATTAACTGTATATATTCGATTTATCCAACTTATCTGATTTCCAATTAGATTAGCGTGGATTAAAAAGAATACTAATCAACTTATAAGACAACATTGCCGAGAATAGCTGGTAGAAAACCCTATTCACAAACTATATTAGGCTTCTATCCTACATCGTACATGGTGTAGGATTTTTAATTGCTCATTTTCTTCCAGGAAACAAAATTGCCTTGCTTCCACTAATCTATTTATCTTCTTCAATCACTCCGTTTTTCCTCTCTAAAAATGTTAGCTAAATAACATTGAAAATAAATTTAGGGGTAAAGTATATTTTTTTGGAATAGTTTCTCTTTGAAGTTTGTAGAATGAAAAAGTTGCTTGAAATATAAGCAGCTAAGAAAAATAAATAAGAGGCTGATTTGGCGTAAGAAAAAACAGTAATCCGTTATAAATGTCAACACCAATATGTACATTTTTGCTCGTTTAAGGATGTACAAAATTACTCGTTTTCCGAGGTTAAATGATGCTTTAATCGGTATGAATCACCGACGATTGAGACAACGCTTGCGTGATGTAAAATACGATCTAAAATCGCATTCGCTAGCTTTGGTTCAGGGAAAATTTCATCCCACGATTTGAAGTTCACATTCGTTGTGAAAATTGTGCTACGTTTCTCATAACGGGCATCAATAAGCTGGAAAAACAGTTTCGCATCCTCTGGATCAATAGGTAAGTAACCAATCTCATCGATGATTAATAATTTATATTTTGTATAATGTTTTAAACGACTCTCTAGCCTGTTTTCTAAACGGGCTTTTT
>NZ_BAAFHO010000022.1:0-60973 GCF_054665055.1 Lysinibacillus sp. CTST325
CAAGTAAGTAAGATCCCTCAAAGACGATGAGGTAGATAGGTTCGAGGTGGAAGTGTGGTGACACATGGAGCTGACGAATACTAATCGATCGAGGACTTAACCAAAAAAGTTTGAACAATCAATGCACCGTTTATCCAGTTTTGAAAGAATAATTCTTTCAATATGTCTAGTGATGATGGCAAAGAGGTCACACCCGTTCCCATACCGAACACGGAAGTTAAGCTCTTTAGCGCCGATGGTAGTTGGGGGCTTCCCCCTGTGAGAGTAGGACGTCGCTAGGCACAAAGTAGCCACTGAGAAATCAGTGGTTTTTTTATTATTTTAAAAACTCAGTAATAAACCCCTAAAAAATGTTAGAATTTAATTGATCTAAATGAACAATTAAAGGGGTGTATTAAAATGGCAACAGGGTTATATAGTGAAAATGTTCAAATTGAAAAAGCAAAGCTACAGGAGTTTATTCAAAATAAAGAGCAATGGGCTGTACTAATACCCGGTTATTTACATCATGAATTTCCGAATGAACAAAATATGATTTGGGTATTTAAAGGGGATTTTGGCATTATCCAAAAAGCTGTAAAGGTTGAGCTTAAGAACAAGGAGGCAAATCCTAATCAAGTTATGTTTGATTTGGTAGGCTTGTCAGAGCCGATAAACGGTGACGGTTATTTTGAAATTACACAAGATCAGGATGGTACATGTCAGTTAGTAGGCAATTTAACAATGAAGGCAAGTGGTTTCTTAGCGGGGATGATGAATCCAATTTTAGAAAAGTTTGTACCTCAATTAGTAGAACAGCTAGTACAAGAGATGGCTATAAAGGCTAGTATCTAGTATGTTGATAGACTGGCGTTAAGTACATTTTAGGATAGTTTAGAAGAGTAGAAGGTCATTGCTATTAGGTGCAATGATCTTTTTGTATTCATCAGCAAAAGTAGTCCGAGGTGACATTATTTTAAAATGTTTACGAGTCGGAACTGAAATCACTCTATTACGTTATTCGCACTTATTATCTGGAATAACTTGACATATTATTTTGTAAAGTTAAAATTTGAGTAAACACTCAAAAAAAGCGGTGGTGAAAGGTTTGAGCTCAAAGAAGAATAGAATTTTGGAAGCGTCATTAGAACTTTTTACCAAAAAGGGCTTTACCGCAACGACTACTAAAGAAATAGCATTAAAGAGCGGAGTAGCAGAAGGGCTTATATTTTATTATTTTAAAGATAAAAATGAACTTCTTAATTATCTTATTCGTGGATTTTCATTTATTGGCTCTCTACAAAATGAGATAAAAGAGCTTTCAAAAATGGAGCCGTATCCAGCTTTAATTAAATTTGGCCATTTATATGCCAATTTTTTATCACATAATAAAAGCTTTTTAACTTTTATTTGGTCTCCAGAAATAGTACAGAACACGAATGTTAGTAAGGATATTGAAAATTTTATCAATACAATGGGAGAACAAGTCAGTTCATTTTTGATAAGAGCTTCTTCATGTACTGTAGAAAAAAAGACAATAAAAACAGCAGCTTCAATGTTTCTTTCAACAATTTTAACGCATGTTTTAGTTGAAGAAAGAAAAACAGATAAAATACCAATTGAAAATAATCATTATATTGAAGAGATAGCTATGGTTATTTTAAAAGGAATTTAAAATCCGGACGCATTTGATTATCTATAGCGAAAGTGGCAGCGTTAGAAATCAACTACACTTTATGATGAGGAGCTATTTTGGGGGAAACATTTGAGTGATTACTCAATATATTTTATAAGGAGGAATCATTATGGCACAATGGGTAGGCATTCAAACACTTATTTGGCTATTCCCTATTATGTTTATTCTTCATGATTTTGAGGAAATCATTATGGTCGAAAAGTGGCTAAATAAGAATTCTACTATTTTGTACGAAAGATTGCCGAAAAAAATTGCTGATCGAGTTATGAAACAGTTCTCGATGTCGACAGCACAGTTTGCGGTAGCAGTCATTGTAATATTCATGTTTGTAAGTAGTGCCACTTTTGTAGCAAATCAGTATGTGAATCAAGGGCCATTTGGAGATATCTACTTTTTCACTGTTGTTACGCTAGTCTACTTTCTACATGCGTTCACGCACCTTGCACAGTCTATTTTTCTTCGTTCTATTACACCCGGTGCACTCACATCTTTGATAATCGTTATTCCATATAGTTTAATTTTGTATCATTCGTTATTAGTCAATAATGTCATAACATGGAACATTATTTTTGTATGCTTGCCATTTTGCCTTTTATTGATCCCTATTGCATTACTAGCACATTGGATCGGAAAAAAGGTAATATGAATTTCACTTTATTTATATCCCTTCAGCAAATTTTTTTGTAACGTAAGTGTTATAATTAACTAAGAATATAACGGAAATGGGTGTTTTGTTTTGCAAAAGAAAAAGCCGATTGTAGAAGGGTTAGAGCACTTTCGTCAACAACAAAATATTTCCTTTCATGTCCCAGGCCATAAGCATGGAGAACTGTCCCATCTTCCTCAGCCATTTAAAGATGTAATGCGGTATGATGTTACTGAATTAGCAGGTCTTGATGACTTACATCACCCGGAGGAAATGATATTAGAGGCAGAAAACTTGTTGGCAGATACATATGGGGCGATGAAAAGTTTCTTTTTAGTAGGTGGATCTACAGTTGGCAATTTAGCGATGATTTATGCCACATGTAAAAAAGGGGATACGATTATTGTCCAACGTAATGCACATAAGTCTATATTTCACGCAATTGAGCTTGTTGGAGCAAAACCTGTATTTGTTTCCCCGCTATGGGATGAACGTACATTAACTGCAACACATGTTTCTTATAAAGATTTAAAAGATGCAGTTGATGATTATCCAGAGGCCCGTGCTGTCGTTTTAACGTACCCTACTTATTATGGTATGACATCTAAAGAAATGCAGCAGCAGATTGCGTATTGTCATGAGAAGGGTATTCCTGTTTTAGTGGATGAAGCACATGGAGCCCATTTTAGTGCATGTACTTTATTTCAACCATCAGCATTGACGTTTGGTGCAGATATAGTAGTACAGTCCGCACATAAAACATTGCCTGCTATGACAATGGCATCTTTTATGCATGTTAATTCTAACTTAATCGATGTCGATAAAATAAATCACTATTTACGAATGCTTCAATCTAGTAGCCCATCCTATCTTTTATTGGCATCTTTAGATGATGCACGCTATTATATACAGACATATATGGAGAGTGATGGTGCATATATAATAGAAAAAAGGAATCAATGGGTAGAGGCATTACGAGCTATTGGCTCTTTGGAAGTTATTGAGGTAGACGACCCTATAAAATTATTGTTACGTGTTGATGGTTATAGCGGTTTTCAATTACAAGAAGCGTTAGAAGCAAAGCACGTATATGCAGAACTAGCAGATGCGAATCAAGTGTTACTTGTTCTACCTTTGTTGAAACGTGGGCATAACTATCCATTTGCAGAAATACGTGTCCTTATTAAGGATGCTGTAACATTGTTATTAAGTATACCAAAGGCGGAAACAATAACTGTTTCACAAGCCGCCTATAATTTTGTGGCAATTACGGAACCAGCCTATACATTTGATGAAATTGAAAAGTCGGAAAAAGAATGGTTACCGTATATGCGAACAATGGGACGTATTTCTGCTAGTATGATTATTCCTTATCCACCAGGCATTCCATTGCTTGTTCCGGGCGAAAAAATAACAGTAGCAAAGCTAAGTCAGCTAGAGGAGTTACTGGCTTGTGGTGCAACATTCCAAGGAAATCACCGTTTAGAAGACAAGATGATTGAGATCATTAAATAGTTGGAGGCAATAACAGCATGAATTGCAATTTATTTATTACATTTGAAGGTCCAGAGGGTGCTGGAAAAACAACAGTTATTCAAAAAATAGCCGAGCGACTTGCAGAAGAAAATATTGATGTATTACCAACGAGAGAGCCTGGTGGTATTGAAATTGCTGAGAAAATTAGGAGCATTATTTTAAACCCTGAACATACAGCCATGGATGAGCGTACAGAAGCATTATTATACGCAGCAGCGAGAAGTCAGCATTATTTTGAAAAAGTACGACCTGCGTTGGATGCTGGTAAAACGGTTATTTGCGATCGATTTATTGATTCATCATTAGCATACCAAGGATATGCGCGAGGTATCGGCGTTGATGAAGTATTATCTATTAATGAGTTTGCAATCGGTAAGATGTTACCTGATATGACAATATTATTTGACCTTGCACCAGAGGTTGGTTTGGCGCGGATTCATGCTCATGGAGAGCGAGAAGTAAATCGCTTAGATGTTGAAAGTTTAGCTTTTCATAAGAAGGTTCGGGAAGGATATTTACAGTTAGTGGAGCGTTATCCCGAGCGTATACATGTCGTCAATGCGGATCAAAATATTGAGCGTGTTGTCGAAGATGTATGGTCATTAATATATGAAGCAATACAGTAAATGCATGAAGTTGTCTACCACAATGTGATATAATGGTAACATCAATAATCATTCAGCAATGTTTTCTGCGCGAAAGCGAAGCGACAGCAGCTGAATGAGGATAGATAAAAGGTAACTAAATTTCTTTAGATGAATTTTATCAAAGGGGTGAGTGCGAATGAAGTTAGTCGTAGCTGTAGTGCAAGATCAGGATAGCAGCCGCTTATCGAATGCTTTAACGAAAAATCAGTTTCGTGCAACTAAATTAGCGAGCACAGGAGGATTTTTACGCTCTGGAAATACGACGTTCCTTATTGGGACGGAAGACTCTCTCATACCCAAAGTTTTAGATATTATTCGTGATAATTGTCGAGCACGAGAACAAATGGTTGCCCCTGTTTCGCCATTAGGCGGGAATACAGATTCCTATATACCTTATCCTGTAGAGGTAGAGGTTGGAGGAGCGACAGTTTTTGTATTACCAATTGAACAGTTTCATCATTTTTAACTTCTTTCAGCAAATGCCTTTTGTAACGTAAGTGAAACGGCAGTTACAAAAGTCTCCATCTCTATAGGTGGTGAGACGAAATGCGGGTTTAAGCTACTTTTCAGCGGGTGTACAAACATCCGCTGAAATAGAGGAACTCAGTCTAAGAACGCCACGTCCTGTGGCGACGACTGAGTGACCAACTTCGTGTTGGCCTAAAGCTTCCGGCGGATGTCACGGAAATCGGAAAGAAATTCATAAAGGATGTTAGTCTAAAATCATCGCACATCCATGCGATAACGGCTAACTGACCTGTATCGGTAAAAACGCCACGTCCTGTGGCATTACCGAAATGACCGACATCGTGTCGGCCCTCACGCAGGCCTAAGCACAAAAGCCGATTCCGGACGCAATTATGCCACGTTGAATGAGAAGTAAAACACATTATATATATTTGATAAAGAAGGCAAGTGGGGGCGAAACAGCTTGAAGATCAATCAAGATATACGTGTCGGGTTAAATACTAATCGTAAAGAGCCACTGCATAACAATAATCAAAATAACCGATTTGGAGATATGGTCGTCAAGCAAGGCACCAAATTACAGACTGAACAGCTTACACGATTGCTAGGAGATATTTCTACAGCAGGTGATCGTGTTGCAAGATCACGTAATTTACGAGAACTTGCTCGTTTTAAAATGCTTGTTAAACGATTTCTACAAGAAACAGTAGAGCATGGTATGGATTTAAAGCAATCACATACTTGGAATCGTTTTGGTGAAGGAAGACGCTTGAAAATAATCGAAACTATTGATACGCGTCTTGTAGAGCTTGCACAAGATATTTTAGATGAAGAAAAGGAAGCAATTGACCTTCTTGATAAAATCGGTGAGATTAAAGGCTTATTAATTAATTTGTATATGTAAAACCCGTGTCTCGTTCTCTTGTAGGCGCGGGCTTTTTTCAAATGTATTCAGCAGCCAAATTTATTTGTTGAATGACATAAACTAATCTATCTGCTCTAAAACTGCAGATATTTCTGTACTAAAATTGAGCAATAGGAAACAATTATGCTATGAGTGTAATTGATATAGGAAGGAATTTAAATATATGGCCAAGAATGTTGAAGAGCTATTCACACTACAACCAGTCGTAATGAAGCAGCTTCAAACGATTTTTGACAAAAATAGATTAGCACATGCATACATTTTTGATGGCGAAAAAGGGACAGGCAAAGTAGATATTATGCAGTTTTTTGTCAAATTAATGCTATGTGAGCAACCAAGTCAAAATGTTCCATGTGAAACATGTCGAAATTGCAGACGTGTTGATTCGGGTAATCACCCAAATATTCATCAAATTTATCCAGAAGGTCAATTTATAAAAATTGATCAAATACGTGAATTAATTGCAGAAATGAAGATGATGGGTGTTGAAGAGGGACGTAAGATTTATGTACTTCATCATGCAGATCGTCTCAATATTGCATCTGCAAACATGATACTTAAATTTTTAGAGGAACCAGAGGGTGAAGTAACTGCAATTTTGCTAACGGAGCAAATGCAGTCAATTTTACCGACGATTCGTTCTCGCTGCCAGCATATTAAATTCCAAAAAATGCCCCGACATTTATTATTAAAGCATTTGCAAGATAGCAACATTTCTTACTCGATGGCTTCTACAGTGAGCATGATGACGAACGAGCTCGAAACAGCTATGATTTTAGCGAATGATGAGCAGTTTGCACATGCTCGAAAAACAGTGTTAAAATTAGTAGAGGCAATTCGTCAGAATGTACATGAGGCAATGCTTGTTGTACATGAAGAATGGTTGCCACTGTTTAAAGAAAAAGGCGAGATGGAGCAGGCATTAGATTTACTACTATTTGCTTACCGTGATATAGTGTCAATAAAAGCTAATCCCGAAGCAGCTTGTACTTACCCAGACATGTTACAAACATTTAAAGAAGCTGCGCTACATTCGACTTATGAACGTCTATCTAGTCAAATGGAGTCTATTTTACAGGCACGTTCATCTTTACAGCGTAACATGAATAGGACGTTAATGATGGAGCAGTTAATGCTAAATCTGCAGGAGGGATATACATTTGTATAATGTAGTGGGAGTCCGTTTTAAAAAAGCGGGTAAAATATATTACTTTGATCCAGCATCATATCTACTTGAGGACAGCCAATATGTCATTGTAGAGACAGCTCGCGGTGTAGAATATGGTAAAGTAGTTGTCCCCCAAAAGGTTGTTGGGGATAATGATGTTGTATTACCACTTAAACAAGTTCTACGACCAGCGGATGAACGTGATCGTATCCAAGTAGAGGAAAATGCAGCCGAATCAAAGCACGCATTTGAACTAGCAAGCGCAAAAATCATTGAGCATAATTTAGAAATGAAGCTCGTTGATGTTGAATATACATTTGATCGTAATAAAATCATCTTTTATTTTACGGCTGAAGGACGCGTTGATTTCAGAGATCTTGTAAAAGATTTAGCTTCGGTTTTTAGAACACGTATCGAACTTCGTCAAATTGGTGTTCGTGATGAGGCGAAGCTGTTAGGTGGTATTGGTCCATGTGGCCGGATGCTTTGCTGCTCAACGTTTTTAGGAGATTTTGAACCGGTTTCTATTAAAATGGCTAAAGATCAAAACTTATCTTTAAATCCATCTAAAATTTCAGGTCTTTGCGGTCGTTTAATGTGCTGCTTGAAGTATGAAAATGATGAATATGAGGAAGCAAAAGAGGGCATGCCAGACGTTGGTGAGATGACGATGACACCAGATGGTCGCGGTAAAGTTGTAGGTTTAAATGTACTGGAAAGACTCATTCAAGTATATTTACAAGAGCAGGAGCGCACAGTCGAGTATACATTAGAAGAACTGCTAGCATGCGAAAAAAATCTTATTTAAGATAGAGAATTGGACGAGGTGGCTTGGGTGAAGGACCGTAATTTCTTAGATACCGTTATGGAGTTCGAACAACAGCTCGAAGCAATGCAGGAGCAATTTGGTGCATTGAAACAATTTGTAGCGTTAATGATGGAGGAGCATAAGGCACTCGAAACAGAAAATCATCACCTTCGTACACGTCTAGAAGAACTACTTTCTAATGAAAACCCTGTACAGGCTTTTGATGAGAAGAAAGAGAATCCGTTAGATATTGGCGAAGGTTATGATAACCTAGCACGTTTATACCAAGAAGGCTTCCATGTTTGTCATGTTCATTTTGGAAGTTCCCGTAAAGGTGAAGACTGTCTGTTTTGTCTATCATTTTTAAATAAACAAAATGTGTAATAGAAGGCTGATTCCCACTATAGTGGTGTCAGTCTTTTGTTTTGTATAGTAGGAGGAAGAAACATGGAAAATTGGTTGAAGGGTGATGAACGATTAGACTATTTATTAGCTGAGAATTTACGTATTATTCAAAGTCCCTCTGTCTTTTCGTTTTCATTGGATGCAGTGCTACTTTCTAAATTTGTCAATGTCCCATATCATAAAGGAAAAATTGTTGATTTGTGCTCAGGCAATGGTGTAATCCCACTTTTTCTAAGCGCCAGAACGAAGGGACATATTACAGGAGTAGAAATTCAACCTCGTTTATTTGATATGGCTGAGCGAAGTATCCGTTACAATAAGTTAGAAGAACAAATTCATTTGGTCCTTGGTGATGTGAAGGAAATTCCTAAGGAGCTTGGTATTGAAAAATATGATGTTGTAACCTGTAATCCGCCATATTTTTTAGCACATGAAGCTAGTGATAAAAATTTAAGTGAGCATTACGCTATTGCACGTCATGAACTATATTTAACGTTAGAGGAAGCAATACAATCAGCAAGTAAATTATTAAAGCAAGGCGGAAAGGCAGCTTTTGTTCATCGTCCTGGTCGATTATTAGATATTGTTACGGCAATGCGTGCAAATCGTTTAGAGCCTAAACGTATGCAACTTATTTACCCGAAAGAAGGTAAGGAGGCCAATACACTATTAATAGAAGGAATTAAAGACGGTAAGCCCGATCTGAAAATATTACCGCCCCTGTATGTTTATAATGCGAATAATGAATATACAGCAGAAGTGAGAGAAATCCTTTATGGAAAAGAGCAATAGTCATTATTTTTATGTGTTAGAGTGTGCCGATCAATCCTTTTACGCTGGCTACACGAATAATGTAGACAAGCGTGTCGCTGTGCATAATGCTGGTAAGGGAGCAAAATATACGAGAGCGCGAGGACCAGTGGAATGTATTTATGTAGAGGAATTCGATACAAAACAAGAGGCGATGCGTGCCGAATATGCTTTTAAACAGCTAACACGAAAGCAAAAAATGAAATATATAGGGAGGGATGACGCATGAAATCTCAGAAAAGTACAATGCACGGTCATACAGGTTGTTTATATTTAGTGGCAACGCCTATTGGTAACCTAGAGGATATGAGTGTACGTGCGCTACGTATTTTAAAGGAAGCAGATATTATTGCTGCCGAGGATACACGTAATACAAAGAAGCTATGCAACTACTTTGATATTGATACACCACTGATAAGCTATCATGAGCATAATTTAGAGGTGGGGGGAGAAAAGCTATTAGCCTTCTTACGTGAAGGAAAAACAGTCGCATTAGTTAGTGATGCTGGTCTACCTTGTATTTCCGATCCTGGTGCAGATATAGTCGAAAAAGCAATCAATCAAGACTTTCCAGTTGTGCCGGTGCCAGGTCCCAATGCTGCAATATCAGCATTAATCGCTTCTGGATTAACACCGCAGCCATTTTTCTTTTATGGATTTTTAAATCGAGGAAAGAAGGAACGTCGACAGCAATTAGAGCAACTAAAAAAACGTCAGGAAACCATCTTGTTTTATGAGGCTCCACATCGTATAAAGGACACTTTGAAAGATATGGAAGCTATTCTTGGTAATCGTCGAATTGTATTAGCTCGCGAGTTAACTAAAAAATTCGAAGAGTTTTTACGTGGTACGTTGGCTGAAGCAGTGGAATGGTCACAAACAGAGGAAATTCGAGGGGAATTTTGTATTGTCCTTGAAGGAAACGAGAATGCCGAGGAAGAAAGTAACGAAGAAGCCTATTGGATGACAATGTCTGTCGTTGAACATGTTGATTATATTATTAATGATACAGGCGTTACATCAAAAGAAGCTATAAAGGAAGTAGCAAAACTACGTCAAGTAGCTAAGCGAGAAGTCTATAATGAATACCATAGTTAATGGAAAGAAAGAGGTTGCCTAAATAGGGCGACCTCTTTTTTGTATATCTATTCAACTAGATGACTCATCACAATAACGTGAGGTTGATTTCCGTTCCGGCTGGGCGCTTTGCCGCTGACGCTTCGCTTTCGCGCAGATAAAACATTTGTTGTTGCTGTCGCTACGCTTTCGCACAGAGCAAAGCTTCCTGGGGCGTCCGTTGAGCCACTTGGGCCAACACGATGTTGGTCACGAAGGCGTTATCACAGGACGTGATGGTTTTAGCCTTCGTTCCCCTATCGCTTATCCCCAAGGAGTCGCCTAGCCTCTACTCCAATCAACTTATCTTCATAGTTTTACAAATGTCACGCCTAACCTTTAGCGATGAGCACATAAATCATTTAAATTGATAATAATTGTAAAAAATAGTATCATTGATCATAAAAGGTCTGACATGGACATTATAAGGGATCAAAAGTTGGGTATATTATATTTATCTTCTATTGAATGAAGATAACGGCTACGGACGCAATCAAGCCAAGGCGAAATTGATAAAAAAACACCTAAATCACTGTGCGAGATTTAGGTGTGTATATCAAATTATTTTTTTAAGTTAGTTTGGATTTCTTTCACTAACATTTCTGCGCCTTCAGGGCTTAAAATTAATTTGCCTCCAACTAGACGGAAGTTATCATCAGAAACTTCACCAGTTACAGCACATGTCATATTTGGCATATATTTTTTTAAGATGATTTTGTCATCATCCACATAGATTTCTAAAGCGTCTTTTTCTGCAATACCTAATGTACGGCGAAGTTCGATTGGAATTACTACACGTCCTAATTCATCGACTTTACGAACGATTCCTGTTGATTTCATAATTATTTTTCCTCCTAATGTTAAAAAGTTATATTGGTATTTCGTCAAATTTCGACATAATTTCCTTGTCTGATAGTTATCATACCAAGTAATGCCATAAACGTCAATTAATTAATACACTAATATTATTGTTTTAAAAAAATTTTTTGAGGAGAAAACAGATATTTTGCTTATTTTAAAAGGTTTTTATTATATATTTTAATTTATAGTAAAAAAGCTTCTCTTTTAAGACATTAAATGGATTGATTCTATCATTCGACATTTTTCGCGTATAAGAAACTATTAATCAATTATGCCTCGGCATAATTCCGTGACATCCGCCGGAGGCTTTAGGCCAACAAATGTTTTTTGCGCGAAAGCGAAGCGACAGCGGCAACAGCACCGATGTTGGTCACTCAGGCGTTTTCACAGGATGTGAAGGTCTTAGCCTGAGTTCCTCTATCGCAGCGGGTGGTTGGACACCCGCTGAAAGAAGTTGAAACGAATTTCGTACTTAGTTAGAATAGATAGTATACTGTGAAACAATGGAGGCAGTTCTTGTGAGCGAACAAAACAAAACATTCTATATAACAACCCCTATTTATTACCCAAGCGGGAAATTCCATATTGGTACTGCGTATACAACTGTAGCATCAGATACAATTGCACGTTATAAACGTTTACGTGGTTATGATGTACGTTTTTTAACTGGAATGGATGAGCATGGGCAAAAAATTCAAGAAAAAGCTGCAGAAGCGGGCAAACATCCCCAAGAATACGTGAATGAAATTGCAGATGCTGCGAAAAAACTTTGGGCATTAATGGACATTTCATACGATGACTTTATTCAAACAACGCAAGAGCGTCATACGAAAACTGTCGAAAAGATTTTCCAAAAGTTTTTAGATAATGGTGATATTTATAAAGGTGAGTATGAAGGTTCATACTGTACACCATGTGAATCATTCTTTACTGAGACACAATTAGTAGATGGTAACTGCCCAGACTGTGGTCGCCCTGTACACAAAGTTAAAGAGGAATCTTACTTCTTTAATATGAAGAAATACGCAGATCGTCTATTAGCTTATTATGAAGAAAACCTTGATTTTATTGAGCCTGAATCTCGAAAAAATGAAATGATTAATAACTTCATTAAACCAGGGTTAGAAGATTTATCTGTTTCAAGAACTTCATTTGATTGGGGCATCAAAGTTCCTGGAGACCCTAAACATGTAATTTATGTATGGGTAGATGCCTTAACGAACTATATAACGTCATTAGGTTATCTTTCAGAGGATGAAACATTATTCAATAAATATTGGCCGGCAGATGTACATGTAGTTGGTAAAGATATTGTTCGATTCCATACTATTTATTGGCCAATTTTCTTAATGGCGCTAGATTTACCACTTCCGAAAAAAATATTTGCCCATGGTTTTATAATGATGAAAGACGGTAAAATGTCTAAATCAAAGGGCAATGTTATTTATCCTGAAATGTTAATAGAACGTTATGGATTAGATGCGACACGATATTTCCTATTACGTGAGTTACCATTCGGATCTGATGGTGTATTTTCGCCAGAATCTTTTGTTGAACGTACAAACTTCGACTTAGCAAACGATTTAGGCAATTTATTGAATCGTACTATTTCAATGATTAATAAATATTTCGACGGCATTATTCCAACTGAAAATCTTCAGTCGACAGAATTTGATGCAGCTTTAAAAGAACAAGCTGAGTCGGTACGTATTAAATATGAAGAAAGTATGGAAAAAATGCAGTTTAGTGTCGTATTAGCAGACGTATGGACACTTGTTTCGAGAACGAATAAATATATAGATGAAACTCAACCGTGGGTGCTAGCAAAAGAGGAATCAGATAAGCCAAAATTAGGAGCTGTTATGCGAAATTTGGCGGAGAGTTTACACCAAATTGCTGTCATGTTGCAACCATTTATGACATCTACTCCCAAACGAATTATTGAACAATTAGGTTTAGATGACAAATTCTTAGCATGGGAAACAATTGAAACATTCGGCAATATTATTCCAGCAAACATTAAAGTGGTAGAAAAAGGTATTCCGATTTTCCCTCGTTTAGAGAGTGAAGTTGAAATTGCGTATATTCGTGAAGAAATGCGTGGCTCAGTGAAAACTCCACAAGTGGAAGAAACAAAAAATGAGAAAAAAGCTGCAGAAATTCCAGAAATTCCTGAAATTACTATTGATGATTTTATGAAAGTTGATTTACGTGTAGCTACTGTAACAGCGTGTGAAACTATTCCGAAGGCGGACAAATTATTAAAGCTTCAAGTGGATCTTGGATATGAGCAACGACAAGTAGTTTCAGGTATTGCAAAGTATTATTCTCCAGATGAATTAATTGGTCAAAAAGTGATTGTAGTCACTAACTTAAAGCCGGTTAAATTACGCGGTGAATTATCACAAGGAATGATTCTAGCTGGTGAAAAAGATGGGATTTTAAAATTAGCATCGGTTGATTCGAAACTAGAAAACGGCGCAAAAGTAAAGTAATAAATTTTAGGAAGGCCTGCTGAATGTAAAAAGTTCAGCAGGCTTTTAAAATCCGTTTTGAAAATGAGTGGTTTATTATCTTGAAATAATTTATGCGCGCTATTCATCGGATTTTTTTAGGTATATAGTAACAAGCGTGGTGTTTGAGGTTATGAGTAATGTTATAATACTAAATTGTTTGTAACAAAAATGTAACACTGATGAAAAATATGAAATAATAATTTTTAATAAAATCTATGTTAGGAGAATGACGATGTTTATTGATACACATGTACACTTAAATGCAGATCAGTATGAAGAAGACTTACAAGAGGTTATAGATAGAGCTCTTGAAGCCAAAGTAGAAACAATGGTTGTCGTTGGTTTCGACCACAAAACTATCGAAAAAACAATGCAACTGGTTGAACAGTACGATTTTGTTTATGGTGTCATTGGCTGGCACCCGGTTGACGCCATTGATTGTACAGAAGAGGATTTAAATTGGATTGAGGAATTAGCTGCACATCCGAAAATTGTGGGTATTGGTGAAACGGGGTTGGACTACTATTGGGATAAATCCCCGAAAGATGTTCAACAAGCACTTTTCCGCAAGCAAATTCATTTAGCGCAAAAGCTGAATTTACCAATCATTATTCATAACAGGGATGCTACTGGAGATGTTGTACAAATTTTACGTGAAGAAAACGCTGCTTCCGTGGGAGGCGTTATGCATTGTTATAGTGGCAGTGTAGAAACCGCACAAGAATGTATTGCTATGAATTTTATGATTAGTCTTGGTGGGCCGGTGACATTTAAAAATGCACGAATGCCGAAAGAAGTGGCGACAGAAATACCTTTAGAACATTTGATGATTGAAACTGATGCACCATATTTAGCACCTCATCCATATCGAGGAAAACGTAATGAGCCAGCTTTAGTGCCATTAGTTGCAGAAGAAATTGCTCGTTTAAAAGGATTAACGATTGAGGAAATTGCACAAGTAACGACAGCCAATGCGAAAAAATTTTTTAGGATTGACAATTAACTAGCTGAGATGCCTCCAATACTGAGTTTGTGGTTGGCTAAAAAGGTAATGTCAATTTTCTTTGAAATACATTCGGGTTGACAGTGCCAAATCTAGTACGTATAATCCAACTTTGTATTAAGGAGGCGTTTTTTCATGTCAAATAATTCCATGAAAAACTTGTTCTTAGGATCATTGAGGAGTAAGCAAACAGTGATAAGCATTATTTCACTTGTCCTGTTTGTATCTGTAATTTCTTTTGTACTTTATCAAGGTACTAAAAAGTCCGTAACGCTTGATGCGAACGGAGAAACAATCGAAGTAACAACACATGCCAAAACTGTAGAACAATTATTACAAGATCAAAATATAGACGTAGCAGAGCATGACAAAATATCACCCTCTCTGAACACCAAAATTGTTAATGGATTAGCAATTTCATGGGAACAGGCAAAAGAAGTAACTATTTCAGTTGATGGAAATCAGTCAAAAGTTTGGACAACTGAAACACAAGTGAAAGACATTTTGAAAGAAGCAAATATTGAAGTATCAGAGCATGACTCATTAGTTCAAGGTCTAGATACAAAAATAGGAGCAGACAACAAGATCGATATTCAAAAAGCGTTTCAAGTATCGCTTGTCGATGGCGTAAACGAGAGACAAGTATGGTCCACTTCGACTACGGTCGCTAACTTTTTAAAACAACAAGGAATTCAACTAAATGAATTCGATCGTGTCGAGAATAACCTGAAGGACGTAATCACTCCACAGAGTAAAATCACAGTAGTTCGCGTAGAAAAGGTTATCGATGTAGTGGAAGAATCTTTAGATTTCGCAATTGAAAAGAAGCAGGATGCTTCATTGCAAAAAGGAAAACAAAAAGTTGTAACAGCAGGCCAAAAAGGATTAATGACTAAAACGTACGAAGTCGTAAAAGAGAATGGCCAAGTTGTAGCTAAAAATCTACAATCAGAAAAAGTTGTAAAAGAATCGCAAAAGCAAGTGGTTGTAGTAGGTACTAAAACTGTAGTAGCTAGTGCTGCGACTGTATCACGTGGTTCATCAGAGCCAGCTAGTGGTAAAGAATTTTATGTAACGGCAACCGCTTATACACCTAATTGTAACGGCTGCTCGGGGATATCTGCCACTGGAATTAATTTAAAATCAGGATCTGGGTTGAAAGTAATAGCTGTAGACCCTTCTGTTATTAAGCTTGGTTCAAAAGTTTGGGTTGAAGGCTATGGAACAGCTATTGCAGGAGATACTGGTGGTGCAATTAAGGGTAATCGGATCGACATACTTGTACAATCTGAATCCCAAGCTAGTAATTGGGGAGTAAGGAAAGTGCGTATAAAAGTATTAAATTAAAAAAATTGTAAAATTAATCAAAAATGTTTTTCACTATTAGTAGCTTTCCTGTTTTGACTGGCGGGAAAGCTTTTTTATTTTTTTAAGTAATTTATCCTGAAGGATCAACAATAGCAAAATCAGGGGAGAATATTATAAAAAGGTGAATAGCCGTGTAATTCTGTACAATCGTACAGTGCAGTTGTAAAATGGTCTGAAGATAAGGTAGAAAAGAGGAGCCTTTTTGCAAATAAAAGAAATCATTGTTGTTGAAGGAAAAGATGATACAACAGCTATTAAGCGAGCTGTACAAGCAGATACTATAGAAACAAATGGGTCGGCTATTTCAGAGGAAACACTGAAGAGAATTCAACATGCACAGGATAAAAGAGGTGTTATTGTTTTTACTGATCCAGATTATCCAGGACGTCGAATTCGTTCCATTATCGAGGAGCGTGTAAAAGATGTAAAACACGCTTTTTTACCGAAAGCCAAAACAATTGCGAAAAACGGTAAAGGACTAGGCATTGAGCATGCAGCAGATGAAGATATACGCGAGGCACTGCAACATGTCTATACCCCTAATGAGGATGAGCCAACAACAGATGATATCACGCTCGAAGATTTAATGACGGCACATTTAATTGGTCATCCACGGGCGAAGACTCGACGTGATCGTCTTGGAGAAATTTTGAATATTGGTGCAACAAACGGCAAACAACTTCATAAAAGATTGAAAATGTTTCAAATTACAGAAAAGCAATTTGGTGCGGCAATCGCACAGTTAGATCAGGAGGAAAACGATGCATAAGGATATTGCAACACCAATTAGAACACAGGAAATTTTAAAAAAATATGGATTTTCATTTAAAAAAAGCTTAGGTCAAAATTTTTTAATAGATCCGAACATTTTACGAAATATTGTTAGTCATGCAAATTTAACAGAAAATAGTGGTGCAATCGAAATTGGTCCTGGCATTGGAGCATTAACAGAGCATTTAGCAAGAAGTGCAAAAAAGGTTGTATCTTTTGAAATTGATCAGCGATTATTACCTGTATTAGAAGACACACTTAGCCCATATAATAATGTAACTATTGTACATTCAGATGTTTTAAAGGCGGATGTTGCTAAAGTAATTCAGGAAGAGATGCCAGGAATTGAGGATATTATGGTTGTAGCGAACTTACCTTATTATGTAACGACACCGATTTTAATGAAATTACTTAATGATCGTTTGCCGATTCGCGGTTTCGTTGTCATGATGCAAAAGGAGGTTGCAGATCGTATTACAGCTAAACCTGGAACGAAGGAGTACGGTTCTTTATCAATTGCGATTCAATATTATGTAAAGGCTGATATTGCCATGACGGTACCGAAAACTGTTTTTATGCCGCAGCCAAATGTGGATTCTGCAGTAATCCGTCTTATTAAGCATGATGAACCTCCAGTAAACGTGATTGATGAGGATTTTTTATTCGTAGTTACTCGTGCGTCGTTTGTACAACGACGAAAAACGATCTTCAATAATTTACAATCAGGTTTACCAAATGGTAAGGTACACAAAGAAAAAATTATGGATGCTTTAAAAGCGGTAAATATTGAACCAACACGTCGAGGAGAGACCCTAAGCATTCAAGAGTTTGGAAAATTAGCCGATGAACTATACCCTACATTTGCAAAGTAAAAAATTTTTGTTAACTTTTTTGAGTATAAGTAAAAAAAACATGTCTTTTTTATGAAAAATAAGTTGACAATATTTATTAGAGGCTGATAAAATATTATATTTTGTTGACATTTTTGGGCGAATCGCTTATACTATTTATTAGTGAGGTGTAAGCGAAAATGCCAAAAACTTTAGCGGACATTAAAAAGTCGTTGGATTGTCATTTGGGTAAACGTTTGCAGTTAAGAGCAAACGGAGGTCGCAAGAAAACGGTCGAGTGTGCAGGGGTATTGCGTGAGACATATCGCGCTATCTTTGTGGTTGAGCTTGATCAAGAGGACAATACGTGCAAGCGCGTATCGTATAGTTACACAGATATTTTAACTGAGGCAGTAGAGATTACATTTTTAGACGAAGCAAAAGCTGCTATCGCAAAATAGTTTCTAGTACTTATTTCTATATTTTGAAACACTCATGTATAAAAACTACATGAGTGTTTTGCGTTTTCTGGGGCATACTAAAATCGTCAGTTGTTAAGGAGGAGTTTATATGCCTAGAAAAGGTATCATGTCACCTCGTTTAAAGGAAGAGATCGCTAAAGAGCTTGGATTTTATGATGTTGTGCAACGAGAAGGCTGGGGCGGCATAAAAGCTCGAGACGCCGGCAATATGGTCAAACGTGCCATCGAAATGGCTGAAAGAGCAAGTAGTGAGCAAGAGAATAATAAGTAGCCTCTTTGTGAAAATAGACCACTTATTATTTTGAAACTTCAATTACAGGGATGAAAACTTCCTGTATACACAACAACACGACTGACGAAAGAGAACCGTTACACCAAATAGGGGTATACGGTTCTTTTTTTCCATTTTCGCATTCCTATTATGGTAAAATAAAATGAATAATCTTATGAAAGATGAATGACAGGTTTATCTTCATTCAGAAAATGTTTTATATAGCGAAGTGAACGCCAGCTACTGATGTTTTGTAACAGTTACAGAAGACTCCTACATCTAAAGGCAGACAAAGTGTAATTTCTATTCAGTGTGTATTAAAATATCAAACTGAATGATCTGTCAGATGTTACGGTTTAAAGGACAAGCTAGGAGGTTAGCCTAACTTTATGCATGATGCGATAAGGCTTACTAACCTTCATCGGTAGCTTTAATTTTAAAATTAGGAGCATTGTTTATCTGTGCGAGGGCGAAGCGTCAGCCAATTGCGCTAATGTGTAATTGATAAGTGTAGCTATAAGGAGGAAGAAAGATGCTTTATGTAAAGGCGCCTGCAAAAATAAATTTAACATTAGATGTACTTTATAAAAGACCAGATAATTTTCATGAGGTAGAGATGGTCATGACAACTGTGGATTTAGCTGATCGTATTTGCTTAGAATCTCGAGAAGATGGCGTAATTGAAATAATTTCTACTGATAATTTCGTGCCAAATGATCACCGAAATTTTGCTTATCAGGCAGCGCGTCTAGTTAAAGATACATACGGCATTGGACAAGGTGTATCCATTACTATAGAAAAGGAAATACCAATCGCAGCAGGGTTAGCAGGTGGCAGTAGCGATGCGGCTGCTACACTGAAGGGTTTAAATGAGCTGTGGAATTTAGGGTTATCTATAGATGAGTTAGCTGAATTAGGTGCGAAAATTGGTTCGGATGTTTCATTTTGTGTCTATGGTGGTACAGCATTAGCAACGGGGCGTGGAGAAAAAATTCAGGAATTGCCTGCGCCACCAAACTGTTGGGTAGTCTTAGCTAAGCCTAAAATAGGTGTCTCTACTGCAGAAGTGTATGGAGGATTAAAGGTTGAAGGGTTAGAACATCCAAATACGAAGCAAATGATTCATGCTATTGAAACGGAAGATTATGAGCTACTATGTGCATCGTTAGGAAATGTTTTGGAAACTGTAACTTTTAAGCTACATCCAGAAGTAGTCATGTTAAAGGAACAAATGAAACGCTTTGGAGCAGATGCAACATTAATGAGTGGAAGCGGTCCGACGGTGTTTGGTTTAGTGGATAGTGAAGCTCGAGTGAGCCGAATTTATAATGGTTTACGTGGTTTTTGCGAAGAAGTATATGCCGTTCGGATTTTAGGTGAGCGAAATACGCTTGCTTAAAACCGCAAATTTATGTTAATTTTACCTATAAATATTCGTGTTTAGGAGAGGGTCGCATGAAATGGAAGCGTAGTGAACGACTAGTTGATATGACGTACTATTTACTAGAACATCCACATCAGCTGATCCCGCTAACTTATTTTTCTGAACTATATCAATCTGCAAAGTCTTCTATTAGTGAAGATTTGACGATTGTAAAAGAAACTTTCGAAGAAAAAGGAATCGGGTTATTGATGACAGTACCGGGCGCTGCAGGAGGAGTTAAGTATATTCCTAAAATGTCCGAGGCTGAGGTCCGTTTAGTTATTGATGATTTAAAGGCGGAGCTTGAGCATTCAGATCGTTTGTTACCAGGCGGTTATTTATTTATGACGGACTTACTCGGCAATCCAGATTTAATTAATCGAGTTGGAAAGGTATTTGCATCCGCATTTGCTGATCAACAAATTGACGTCATAATGACTGTCGCAACAAAGGGGATTTCTATTGCCCACGCGATTGCAAGACATTTAAATGTACCAGTTGTTGTTGTCAGAAGAGATAGTAAGGTAACTGAAGGCTCTACAGTCAGCATCAACTATGTATCTGGTTCTTCCAGAAGAATTCAGACAATGGTATTATCAAAAAGAAGCATGAAGAGTGGACAACGAGTGCTTATTACTGACGACTTTATGAAGGTCGGTGGTACAATGAATGGCATGAAAAATCTATTAGAGGAATTTGACTGTCAGCTAGCAGGTATTGCAGTGCTTGTAGAGGCTGAGCATGCAGACGAAACTTTAGTAGATGATTATTATTCACTAGTAAAGCTTCATGAGGTCAATGAAAAAGACCGTACAATTGCATTAAGTGAAGGTAACTATTTTTCTAAAAGGGGAAATGACAAATGAAAGTAGTAGCAACAACAAATGCACCAGCAGCAATCGGACCATATTCTCAAGGGATTATTGTAAATGGCATGTTTTATAGCTCAGGTCAGATCCCACTAACAGCAACAGGCGAATTAGTGGAAGGCGATATCACCGTTCAAACAAATCAAGTATTTGCAAATTTAAAAGCAGTTTTAGCTGCTGCTGGATCATCTTTGGACAATGTTATTAAAACAACCGTTTTTATGAAGGATATGAATGACTTTGTTGCAATGAATGAAGTATATGCTAGCCACTTTGGCGAACATAAACCAGCTCGTTCAGCAGTAGAGGTTGCACGTCTACCAAAAGATGTGAGCGTAGAAATTGAAGTTATTGCCATCGTTAAATAAGAATTTTTTAAGCTCACTAAAAGAGAGTGATTAGCTCTTTTAGTGGGTTTTTTTATTTTCATTCAGCAAATGTTTTTTGTAGCGTAAGTATAACGTCAGCTACAGATGTTTTTTGTACGAAAGCAACAATCGCTGATAAAGATAACAAACTTGCTCATAAAACTCCAAAAAGTAAACTCGTTTTACTGTGAAACGTTGGAATCGTTAACCCACAATTACGTTCAAAGTCATACCAAACTGAAATGGCAACTGACAAACAATTGTCAAAATTAAAGTAAATTAAAGGAAATATTATACTAATAAGTATTCAAATTTTTTAGATAATTTGATAGACTAGAAAAAGGAAAATATTCGGTAATAAAGAATATTATGTTTTCATTTAGGCATCTAAGAAGAGAGGTGGTGAGAAAATGGAAGTTACTGATGTAAGATTACGTCGTGTACAGACGGATGGTCGCATGCGTGCGATTGCTTCCATTACACTTGACAATGAGTTCGTAGTTCATGATATTCGTGTGATTGATGGCAATACAGGTTTGTTTGTTGCTATGCCAAGTAAACGAACGCCAGACGGTGAATTTAGAGATATTGCGCATCCTATCAATTCTACTACTCGTAATAAAATCCAGGAGATTATTTTAAACGAGTACCATAATTCAAGCGAGGTAGAAGCAACAGAAAAAGCAGAAGAATTAGAAGGAATTGGCGTATAGTTAAAAAGAGCTCTTCGTAATTGGAGAGTTCTTTTTATTTTGAGAATAAGAGAAAATGAGCAGTTTTAGGACGTACATATTAACATTCGAGCATAAGGTGCGTTTGATTTAGGAATTCATCTTTTTGTCAAGTCAACATGCCTTGAAAATAGATGGATTTTGCTATATAGTCATAAGAGAAAATGAGCGTATTGGAGGACTTACAGATGAGCAACATTTTTGCTGTCATTTTGGCTGCAGGTCAAGGTACACGTATGAAGTCCAAATTATATAAAGTGCTCCATCCAGTATGTGGGAAGCCAATGGTACAACATGTGGTGGATCACATTCAAACGTTAGATGTGAATCGCATTGTAACGGTTGTAGGACATGGTGCAGAAAAGGTGAAACAACAGCTCGGCGATAAAAGCGAGTTTGTTTTACAGGCTGAACAGTTAGGGACAGCTCATGCTGTACAACAGGCTGAGGAAATTTTAGGTAGCGAAGAAGGGACAACATTAGTTGTTTGTGGCGATACACCACTTATTCGTCCTGAGACGATGCAAGCTTTGTTCGAACATCATCAAGCAAAGAATGCTAAAGCAACGATTTTAACAGCTATTGCTGAAAACCCAACAGGCTATGGTCGTATTTTACGTGGCGACAATGGACAAGTGGAGCAAATTGTTGAGCAAAAGGATGCTTCAACAGAGCAGCAATTAGTTAAAGAGATTAATACGGGCACATATTGCTTCGATAATAAAGCGTTATTTGAGACATTGAAGCTTGTGAAAAATGACAATGCGCAGGGTGAGTATTATTTACCTGATGTGATTGAAATTTTACAAAAACAAGGCGATGTCGTTGAAGCGTTTGTAACGGAAGATTTTGAAGAAACACTTGGTGTCAATGATCGTGTTGCTCTGTCTCAAGCAGAGACGCTAATGCGTACAAGAATTAATGAAAAGCATATGCGTAACGGTGTCACAATTATTAATCCAGAAGCCACTTATATTAGCGTGGACGCAATGATTGGTCGTGATACAATCATCCAACCAGGTTCTATGATTGAAGGTACAACTGTTATCGGTGAAGATTGTATAATCGGGCCTAACACACAAATCGTAGATAGCCGTATTGGGGACCGAACAACTGTGCATTCTTCTGTTGTGCGTGAAAGCGTTGTTGCAGAAGAAACAGCAATTGGACCGTTTGCGCATATTCGACCACTTTCTGACATTGGTAGCCATGTGAAGATTGGTAACTTTGTAGAAGTGAAGAAAAGTAAACTAGGTAATGACACGAAAGTATCACACTTAAGCTATATTGGCGATGCTGAAATCGGAAGTAATGTTAATATTGGCTGTGGTTCCATTACAGTGAACTATGATGGGAAAAACAAGTTCCAAACAGTTATTGAAGATGATGTATTTGTAGGATGTAATACTAACTTAGTAGCACCAGTGAAAGTTGGAAAAGGTTCATTTATTGCAGCAGGATCTACAATTACAAAAGAAGTTCCTGAGGATGCACTTGCGATTGCTCGTGCAAGACAAGAAAACAAACCGAATTACGTAAGTAAATTAAATTCAAAATAATTATCAACTAAACAGGAGGCCATCATGCCGTATCATTATGCAAACTCACAATTAAAAATATTTTCGCTTAATTCCAATAATCCACTTGCTCAAGAAATTGCTCAAGAAATGGGTGTTGAATTAGGTAAATCTTCTGTTAAGCACTTCAGCGATGGAGAGGTTCAAATTAGCATTGAAGAAAGTATTCGTGGTTGTGATGTGTTTATCGTGCAATCTACTTCTGCACCAGTAAACGAACATTTAATGGAGCTTTTAATTATGGTAGACGCTGTAAAACGCGCATCTGCTCGTACAGTAAACGTTGTAATGCCTTACTATGGCTATGCTCGTCAAGACCGCAAAGCAAAAGCACGCGAGCCAATTACAGCTAAATTAGTAGCAAACTTACTTGAAACAGCTGGTGCAACACGAGTTATCGTTTTAGATTTACATGCACCTCAAATCCAAGGTTTCTTCGATATTTTAATCGACCACTTGATGGCAGTGCCTTTATTATCTGATTACTTTAAATCAAAAGGTATCCCAGAGGATGAAATCGTTGTTGTTTCTCCAGACCATGGTGGTGTAACACGTGCTCGTAAAATGGCAGAACGTTTAAAAGCACCTATTGCAATTATTGACAAACGCCGTCCGAAACCGAATGTTGCAGAAGTAATGAACATTGTTGGTAATGTTGATGGTAAAGTGGCAATCTTAATTGATGATATTATTGATACTGCAGGTACGATTACAATCGGCGCGGATGCATTACGTGCAGCTGGTGCGAAAGAAGTTTATGCTTGCTGTTCTCACCCTGTATTATCAGGTCCAGCAATCGAGCGTATCGAAAACTCTTCGATTAAAGAATTAGTTGTAACAAATACAATCCAACTTCCTGAAGAGAAAAAATCTCCAAAAATTACAGAGCTTTCAGTAGCTAAATTGATGGCAGATGCAATCTCTCGTGTCTATGAAAATAAATCTGTAAGTACTCTATTTGATTAATATAAATAAACAGATCCCGATATGTGGCTTATTAAGGACAAATCTACGTTTGTAAGTAGATTTGTCCTTTTTCTAGGTTTCTTTTGTTTGAATTTTCTTATAAAAGGGTATATGGTAATTGTGACTTAATAATATTTACACTACTTTATAAAAAATAGTTTACCGCCTAAGGTTGGGATATATTTTGTTAAAACGTAAGTTATGAATAAGTTGATTGGAGTGGAGGCTGGGCGACCCCTTGGGGAATAGCGACAGAGGAACGAAGGCTAAAACCATCACATCCTGTGATAACGCCTACGTGACCAACATCGGTGCTGCTGCCGCTATGTTAGCACTACGCTTTCGCGAAAAAAACATCTGTTGGCCCAAGCGGCTCATCGGACGCCCCCAGGAAGCTTTGCTCTGTGCGACAGCGGCAAAGCGCCCAGCTGGAACGGAAATCAACCCCACGTAATGGTGATGAGCTAAAATTGTAGTAAATATTATTATAGCCTTATCAAATGTCATTGATTTAACTTCTTTCAGTAAATGTGTTGGTAGCGAAAGTGGAGCTAGTAGTGACATTTATAATAAGGCGTAAATAATTTTTCTTGGAAGGGGAAGTATAGATATGAGTACAGTATTAAGTGTTAAAAAGCGCGAAGCTGGGCACCGTTCGACATTAACCCAACTTAGAAAAGGGGGAGCCATTCCTGCAGTTATTTACGGCTATAAATTAGATTCGACCCCAATTTCTATTTCAGCGAAGGAATTCAGAAAATCCATTCAAAAGAATGGACAAAACGGTGTGTTTTCGATGGAGTTAGATGGTAATAAAGTGAATGTTGTTGTATCAGAAATTCAACAATGCTCTATGAAAGATGAAGTAAATCATATCGACTTTTTAGCAATTGATATGTCCGAAGCGATAGAAGCGGAAGTGCCTATTAAACTTGTTGGAGAGTCTATTGGAGTTAGTGTGGGTGGCATATTAATGCAGCCTAATCTAGATGTGAAAATTAATGTAAAACCAGCAGATATACCAGAAGCTATTGAAGTTGATATTACTGAACTGAGAATTGGTGAAACAATTACGGTAGCAGATATTCGAGATACGATTGATTTTGATATTATCAGTGAAAATGGTCATACATTGGTAACAATTATGGCTCCAGTCGCAGTTGCTGAGGAAACGGCAGACATTGCACAGGAACAAGAGTAAAAAGATATGTTAAGGAAAGGCTACTAAGGAAGGTTAAAAACTTCTTTAGTAGCCTTTTGCATTTATTGGCCGACATTATTCGTATGTTTGCTTTTGCTTCTTTAATTACAGCATGTATTATTTTACCGATATGTATGGTTAAAGTGAGGATTTCTAATAATATCAAGCCATTATTGAACTTTTACTTTCAAAAACTGTACAGACTGCTTTCTTAGTGCATGATATGGTAAAATAATGACTATTAGATTTGAAAGAAGAGGGGTACTTATGAAAATTATCGTTGGTTTAGGAAATCCGGGTAAGCCTTATGAACATACAAGACATAATATTGGCTTCGATGTTATTGATGCATTAGCAGAAAAATGGGGTGCACCTTTAACTAATTCAAAGTTTAATGGTATGTATGCAACGGTACATCGTCCTGAAGGAAAGGTTCTACTTGTTAAACCTTTAACATATATGAATTTATCGGGGGAATGTGTTGGGCCCCTTATGAACTATTTTGATATTGATGTGGAAGACTTAATTGTTATTTATGACGATTTAGATTTAGAAACAGGGAAATTACGCCTGCGTCAAAAAGGAAGTGCGGGTGGGCATAATGGTATTAAATCATTAATTCAGCATTTAGGAACACAAGAATTTAATCGCATACGTGTGGGGGTTAATCGCCCGCCAGCTGGTATGAAGGTAGCAGATTATGTGTTGTCAAAATTTTCGAAAGAAGATCAAGTCATTGTTGGTGAAGCTATTGAAAAAAGTGTAAATGCTGTAGAAGAATCTCTTTCAAAGCCATTTCTTGATGTGATGAATCGCTTTAACGGGTAACAATAGATTAAAGTGGAGACTGGGCGACTCTTTTAGGATCAGTAATAGTGGAACGAAGGCTAAAACCATCACATCCTGTGATAACGCCTTTGTGACCAACATCGTGCTGTTGCCGCTGCGCTTTCGCGCAAAAACATCTGTTGCTGCGCTTTCGCACAAAAAACATCTGTTGACCTAATTGGCTCATTGAACGCCCCCAGGAAAGCGCCCGGTTGGTACGGAAATTAACACCCAGTTTCTATATTCTAAATGATGCTAAGGCAAAATTGGAAGTGCATAATCTGTTTTAGAAATGTCTATACTTTAAGTAGTAAGTTGCTTAAAGGAGGATGATTTGGAGATGTCAGTTCGCTATCGATGTCGGCATTGTGAAGTAGAAATAGGAACACTACCATTTGATGCAGATGATACAATTCGAAAACTACATATTTTCGAAATGGGTGAAGCGGATGATTATGTTGAGAAAGATCAGCATGGTCACACGACGGTGCACTGCATTTGTGAGCAATGTGAGGATTCGCTGAAACAATATCCAGATTATCATGCACTCAATAAATGGATTCAATGATTGGAAGGATGCTTTGGCGCACATCACGTGCGTTCAAAGCTTTTTCCATTTAACTTTTTTCGGTAACGAAAGTGAAACGGCAGTTACAAATGTTTTTTGTAGCGGCAGGTATAGAAGTCTCCCAACTTTATAGGTGGTGAGATGAATGCGGTTTTAAGTCACTTTTCAGCGGGTTCCAAACATCCGCTGAAATAGAGGAACTCAGTCTAAGAACGCCACGTCCTGTGGCAATGACTGAGTGACCAACTTCGTGTTGCTGCCGCTTCGCTTTCGCACAAAAAACATCTGCAGGTCTAAGCACAAAGCTGATTCCGAACACAAGTATGCCGAGGCATAAATGATAAAATATACAATAAAGATGCGTATTATAGTACTAGATTACTAGTAATTGCGAATAGAATTATGCGCTGAAAGGAGCTTTTGACATTGGAAGTTTTACGACAGCTTGTGATGCAGGACAAACATATCACTTCATTTTTACAGGAGATTCAGAGCGGTCATTCTGCAACACAGCTTATAACAGGATTAACAGGGAGCGCGCGCCCGGTAATGGTCGATGCGTTATTTGAATATGTAAAAAAACCTATTTATATTGTATCTCCTAATCTATTGCAGGCGCAAAAAATGGTTGACGAGCTGGCGGGACTTTTAGGTGAGGAGCACGTTCATTATTATCCTGCCGATGAGTTTATTGCTGCCGATTTGTCTGTTGCCTCTCCAGAGTTACGTGCTGAGCGTATTGCAACACTTGATTGCCTAGCTAGAGGGGAAAAAGCAGTTTATGTGATACCAGTTGCGGGCTTACGCAAAATGATGCAGCCTAAAGAGCATTGGCTACAGTATTTTTTACAAATTGCAGTAGGCGAAGATATTCAGATTGATGAATGGCTACAAACGTTAGTAGAGATGGGGTACGTGCGTAATTCGATGGTGACAACACCTGGAGAGTTTGCGCTACGTGGAGGGATATTAGATATTTATCCACCATATTTAGAGGCACCGATTCGTATAGAATTATTTGATACGGAAGTTGACTCGATTCGAACATTTTCTGCGGACGATCAACGTTCCATTGATAAATTGCAGAAGGTTCGTATTCTACCAGCATCAGAAGTTATTTTGACAAAGGAAGAAAGAATGGCATTGGCAGGCCGTTTAGAAGCTGCATTAGCGACAAGTTTAAAGAAAGTCAAAAAGCAGGAGACGAAGGAATTACTGTATCAGCATATTCAATATGACATTGAATTGTTACAGCAAGGCAATTTACCAGACTATGTAAATAAATATGGTTCGTTATTGTATGAGAAAACATCATATTTAGGAGATTATTTTGTACATGATGGCATTGTGCTGTTTGATGAGCTCGGACGTATTCAGGAGGTTATGGATGCCTGGGAGCGTGAAGAGGATGAATGGTTTTTATCATTAATTGAAGAAGGAAAAATGGTACATGATGTAAAGCCGGCATTCTCTTTGAAGGAAATTCTAGCAATGCTGTCTCAACAAAAACTATATTTCTCATTATTTTCACGAACATTTGCAGGTGTATCCTTTAATAAGACGACGAACTTTTCTTGCAAGCCAATGCAACAATTTCATGGCCAAATGTCATTATTACAAAGTGAGATTGAACGCTGGCTGCTTGGTAAATTTACAGTTCTAATTGTTGCGAGAGATAAAGATCGTGTTAAACGTGTACAGCAAATGCTTGGAGAATATGATATTCATACGACAATGGGTAAGCCGACAGAAGCGGGTATTTATATTGTGGATGGCTCACTATCTAGTGGCTTTGAATTACCACTACAACGCTTGGTGATTGTCACAGAGGATGAGCTATTTAAACAACAGACGAAGAAAAAAGCACGTCCTCAAAAAATGACGAATGCAGAACGTATTAAAAGCTATACAGAAATTAAACCGGGCGACTATGTTGTACATGTACATCACGGTATTGGGAAATATATAGGCTTAGAAACATTAGAGGTAAATGGTACACATAAGGATTACTTACACATTCGATACCGTGCAGATGATAAGTTATATGTTCCAGTAGAGCAAATAGATTTAATCCAAAAATATGTAGCATCTGAAGACCGAGAACCGAAGCTACATAAATTAGGTGGAGCAGAGTGGAAAAAAGCTAAAGCAAAGGTATCCTCTGCTGTGCAAGATATTGCTGATGATTTAATTAAGCTGTATGCGAAACGTGAAGCAGAGAAAGGCCATGCATTTGCGATTGACAACGACGATCAGCGCAATTTTGAGGCTTCTTTCCCTTATGAAGAAACAGAGGATCAGCTACGTTCCATTATCGAAGTAAAACGTGATATGGAGCGTGAGCGTCCGATGGATCGTCTTGTATGTGGAGACGTAGGGTACGGCAAAACAGAGGTAGCGATTCGTGCGGCATTTAAAGCAATTCAAGATGGCAAGCAGGTAGCTTTCCTTGTGCCGACAACGATTTTAGCACAGCAACATTACGAAACGATTCGTGAGAGATTCCAAGACTTTGCTATTAATGTAGGTCTCTTGTCTCGTTTCCGCACAAAAAAAGAGCAAACAGCAACGTTAAAGGGTTTAAAAGAAGGGCAAGTTGATATTGTCGTTGGAACGCATCGGATTTTATCTAAAGATTTAACATTCCAAGAACTCGGGCTGCTGATTGTTGATGAGGAGCAACGTTTTGGTGTAACACATAAGGAAAAAATTAAACAACTTAAGACGAATGTAGATGTATTAACGCTAACGGCAACTCCGATTCCAAGAACACTTCATATGTCGATGGTAGGCGTTCGTGATTTATCGGTAATTGAAACGCCACCAGCAAACCGTTTCCCAGTGCAAACTTATGTAATGGAGCATAGCGGTGCGTTAGTGCGGGAAGCTATTGAGAGAGAAATGGCGCGTGGTGGGCAAGTATTCTACTTATACAATCGTGTAGAAGATATGGCTCGTAAGGTTGATGAAATTCAAATGCTTGTCCCAGAAGCGCGTATTGGGCATGCACATGGCAAAATGACGGAATCAGAATTAGAATCTGTTATATTAGCCTTTTTAGAAGGTGACTATGATGTGCTTGTAACGACAACCATTATTGAGACAGGTGTGGATATACCAAACGTTAACACATTGATTGTTCATGATGCTGATCGAATGGGCTTAGCGCAGCTTTATCAATTGCGTGGGCGTGTTGGGCGTTCTAATAGGGTGGCGTATGCTTACTTTATGTATCAACGTGATAAAGTTCTTACGGATGTAGCAGAGCAAAGGTTACAGGCGATTAAAGAATTTACAGAGTTAGGTTCAGGATTTAAAATTGCTATGCGTGACTTATCTATTCGTGGTGCTGGAAATCTACTTGGTGCACAGCAACATGGCTTTATTGATTCTGTCGGTTTTGACTTGTATTCACAAATGCTGGAAGAGGCGATTGCTGAGCGCCAGACAGGCGTGAAAAAAGAAGAGAAGCCTGACATTGAAATTTTATTGAGTGTGGATGCGTATATCCCGGATGTATACATTCCTGACGGCTATCAAAAAATTCAAATGTATAAACGTATAAAAGCAATGGATCAAGTGGAGGAGTACAGCGAAATCATAGAGGAATTACAGGATCGTTTTGGTGATCTTCCAATTGAAACAGAGCGTTTACTGCGAATTGCGCGTATGAAGGTATGGGGCTTAGGTACAGGTGTATTGTCTGTAAAAGAAAAGCAAAAAATCATCACAATATTGTTGTCTCAAGAAGGTACAGGGCAAGTTGACGGCGGTAAAATTGTTGAGAAATCAATGAAATTTGAACGCGCTGTCGGGTTTGGTATGGATGGTATGCAATTGAAATTAACGATTGATGAACGAAAGTGTGGGAAATATCAACCCTTTGATATTTTAGAAGAAATGATGCATATTATTGCTGACGCAAAAAAACAACAATAGAAGAAAAGCTGATCTTATCTCCTAGGATAATGATCAGCTTTTTATTGTTGAAAAACAAAAAATTACAAGGAAATCTCTGTGAATGTTGTGGCGCTTTATCTTCATTTGTTAAGTGAACTGTAGACTGTGTGGCTCCTAAGAGATTAATATCACGAATTGAGACTCAGGAGCCAGATAGAAGGGAAAATGAGGGTGAAAGTATCACTTTTTGTTATGATTCTTTTGTGATAAACCTCCTTTTGTCTTATTGACTCAATAGTAAAGATTGGATTATTATTATTTCTTGTTAAAATTATTTTATAAATTATTTATAAAAAATTGTTTTTGTGGTTAATCTAAGATAAGTTGATTGAAGTTGAAAATTCTACATGTTAGAAGTATTTGCTTAGGATTAAAGGACTTTTTGAAAATATTGTTGGATGTGAAATCCTTTTTCTTCAGTTTTTGCATAGATTGCTTCATAAAAAACCATACTAAAATTGAAAAAATTTCATTGTAGCGAAAGCGAGGATTAAGAATGAAGGCAACAGGAATTGTTCGTCGTATTGATGATTTAGGGCGTGTGGTTATTCCAAAAGAAATTCGTAGAACGTTACGTATTCGTGAGGGTGACCCACTAGAAATTTATACAGACCGTGAAGGCGAAGTTATTTTAAAGAAATATTCTCCAATTAACGATTTGGGAGAATTTGCAAGAGAATATGTAGAAACATTATATGAAACGTTAGGTACTCCTGCGTTTGTAACCGACCGAGATGAAGTAATTGCTGTCTCAGGAATCGGTAAGAAAGAGTATATTAATCGTCGTATTACATCCTTTGCGGAAAGTTTTATGGACGAACGTTCAACAAAAATAGAAAAAATGGAAACAACAATCGAGATTGTTCCTGGACAATATGAGCAAGTGAAGTCTTATTGTGCAACACCTATTATGGTAAACGGTGATCCGATTGGCTGTATTATCATTTTGTCTAAAGTACATTTTATCGGTGAAGTTGAAGTGAAAGTTGCTGAAACAGCTGCTAACTTCTTAGCTAAACAAATGAATAGTTGATGAGAATTGAAAGTTATTGCGCTGACCTTTTTAGGCTGAACAATAACTTTTTTTCGTACATAGTTTTATGGTAGTGCTACCCGCGCGCGTCAAACTTTGGAGATATGCTATACTATTGGCATTGTTAAAGAAGAAAGAGGGCAATTTATGTCGGAACGTTTTGGCATGAAAAGCTACATGAAAGGCGCGGCATTACTTACAATTGCTGCTCTTATTGTGAAGGTTCTTAGTGCAATTTATCGTGTGCCTTTTCAAAATCTTGTTGGTGATGAAGGATTTTATATTTATCAGCAGGTGTATCCAGTTATATCTATTTTTGTCGTATGGACAGCTAGTGGATTTGCAGTAGCCATTTCTAAAATGCTTGCAGATAATGATTGTATTATAGATCCGCTAGAGCGAAATCAGAAACGAAACGGTATTATGCGTATTGTTTTTCGTTATTTAACAGTGCTATCATTGTTGTTTTTTGTTGCTTTATTTGGTGGTGCTGAAATAATTGCACAGCTCATGGGCGATACTCAGCTTGCACCTTTAATACGGACGGGTTCATTTATAGTACTTGTCATGCCAGCTCATGCTATTTTAAAGGGTGGCTTCCAATCGAGAGGCATTATGGAGCCGATTGCTTATGCGCAAGTCCTTGAACAAGCTGTGAGAGTATCTGTCATTATAGCAGGAACATTTATCATTATGAAGACAACAGAATCACTATATAGCGCAGGGCGAATGGCCATCATAGGTACAGTTATTGGTGAAATTGTAGGCTTTGTATTACTTGCTTTTATTTTTAAAAAACGTTTTGGTTTGTTTAATGATAAGAAACAACAACCGCGTATCGAAAGTTTTACCGTTATAAAAGAGGTTACATTGCTAAGTTTAAGTGTAAGCATGAGTGCCCTATTGTTACTTGGTTATCAGCTAGTTGATTCCTTTACAATTTATTCACTATTAATAGATGGTGGAATGGATCAGACGGTAGCTAAGGCAACAAAAGGTGTTTATGACCGTGGGCAGCCTTTGGTACAGCTCGGAGTTGTCATTGCTTCTTCACTTTCACTTGCTATTGTGCCCCTTGTCGCGCATATGTCCAAAAAACAGGAAGGCCGTAGTGCAATACCGTTTATACAATTAACGTATAAAGCGTCTATATTATTTGGATGGGCAGCATATCTAGGTCTTATGCTCGTCATGCCTTATATTAATGCAATGCTCTTTAAAACAGATGCACTGTCGGAAGTACTTATGGTATATGTATTACAAATTGTGCCGTTGTCTATAATTTTAACATTTACAGCTATTTTGCAAGGCTATGGGAAATTAAAAAAGCCGGCTTTATTTTTGATTATAGGTTTTATAGTAAAAATAATATTGAATGTGCTGACAATTAGTGTATTTGGTGTATTAGGTGCGGCAATTGCTAATAATGTAGGTCTTTTGTTTACTGCCCTAATGCTTATTTTCTATTTAAAAAGAATGACTGGCATTCAATTAGCGCCATCCAATTTTTATAAAAAAGTTGGAATTGCATCACTTAGTATGGCAGCTGTAGTGCTAGTTTGGCTACAGTTTATACCATCGTTGTTAAACCAATTTTTATCACCTCGATTTGTCGCAGTGGTAGCGGGTTTTTCAGCCGTATGTTTAGGAGCGTTTGTAATGATCACCATAATTGCTAAGTTACGAGTGCTAGTCGAAAAAGAGTGGTACTTACTACCGTTTGGGCGCAAAATGGCAGTTTATCAATTATGGTTAAATCGAAAGAAGTAGGTGGATTGATTGAATACTTTAACAGTTATTGGTCTAGGTGCAGGTGATTTTAATCAGCTGCAAATGGGGGTCTATAAAAAACTAAAAGCGGCTAGGAAATTATATGTTCGTACAGTGGACCATCCTGTATTGGAAGAATTATCAGCTGAGGGCTTACAATTTGAAAGCTTTGACGCAGTCTATGAAAAACATAACTCGTTCCAGCCTGTGTATGAGGAAATTGCAGAAAAGCTTGTGGCTGCTACGGCAAATGAAGATGTCATGTACGCTGTACCGGGGCATCCACTTGTCGCAGAGCAGACTGTACAATTGCTTATTGCCGCTGCGGATGAGGGAAAAGTGAAACTTGTCATAGAAGGTGGGCAAAGCTTTTTAGATCCAATATTTGGCGCGTTAAAAATCGACCCAATTGAGGGTTTTCAACTGCTGGATGGCACTAGCTTTTCTATGCATGACATTAACATGCGTCAACATATTTTAATAGCCCAAGTATATGATACATTTAGCGCATCAGAAGTAAAGCTAACGTTAATGGAGAAATATGATGACGAATACCCTGTTACAGTCGTTACAGCAGCTGGCTCGTCACAGGAAAAATTAGTGACGGTACCACTTTATGAGCTCGACCAAAGCGTTGAGGTGGACAATTTAACAACGGTGTATGTGCCACCTGTGAAAACACAAGAGGACGCTTTAAGAGACTGGACAACGTTCCGTCAAATTATTGCTGTTTTACGAGGTCCGGATGGCTGTCCGTGGGATCAAAAGCAAACACATGAGTCACTGAAAAAATATTTACTAGAAGAAGCACACGAATATTTGGCAGCAGTAGATGCAGAGGATGACTTTGCGATGATCGAGGAGCTTGGAGATGTACTGTTACAAGTGTTCCTTCATGCACAAATTGGAGAAGATCAAGGTTACTTTACATTAGAAGATGTATTAGCTTCAATAAGTGAAAAAATGATTCGTCGACACCCGCATGTGTTTGGAGATGTATCGGTTGAAGATGCTGAGGGTGTTGTAGCAAATTGGGAAGTTATAAAAGCGGAAGAAAAGGGTATAAGTGATAAACCGCTATTAAAAGAGGAATACCGGGCGTCCTCTGCTCTACAAACAGCATATAATTATCAAAAAAGAGCTGCGAAGGTAGGATTTGATTGGCCTGATGTAGGTGGCGCATGGGACAAGTTTGCAGAGGAATGGCAGGAATTTCGTAATGAGGTGACGAAAGGTACAAATGCGTCACGTCTTGATGAGTTTGGAGATGTTTTGTTCACACTTGTGAATTTAGCGCGTTTCTACAAGCTATCTCCAGAAGAGGCTATGTTACATGCGAACGAGAAGTTTGCGAGACGCTTTAGTTATGTGGAAGCAAAGGTAAAGGAAAGTGGAAAGCCATTTTCTGATTATACATTAGAACAATTAGATGCTTTCTGGAATGAAGCGAAGCAGCTAGAAAAGGAGTAAAAATATGCGATTAGATAAATTTTTAAAGGTATCACGTTTAATTAAACGCCGTACACTAGCGAAGGAAGTAGCAGACCAAGGTCGTATTACGATCAATGATAAGGTCGCGAAAGCTAGTAGTGCTGTTAAAGCTGGCGATGAGCTAGCTATTCGTTTTGGACAAAAAATTGTGACAGCGCGTGTAGAGGAATTACGTGATACGGTGAAAAAAGAAGATGCCGCAAAAATGTTTACTATTTTAAAGGAAGAGCGTCTTGAAAAAATAGAACCTGAATTTATTGATGACGAGGACTAATTAATAATAGTGTAGGAGTCTTCTGAGGTTGTCGATTGGCTTTTGCCATAAACGTGCTGGAGATAAAAGTGTAGCAACTTTAATAAAGTTGTCATGCTTTGAAGGTTGTCCGCATAAAGTGAACAGAAGCTAGGACGACTAAAGGAGGAAAAAAATGACGCTACATCAAGAAAGTAACCGTTACACAATTCCATCTGGAGAACATATTTTAACGATTCGTAATCGTAAAAGAATGGACATGACTTCTGTAAAATCGATTGAACGCTTTGATCAGGAAGAGTTTTTTATCAAGACGTCCCAAGGGCATTTGTTAATCCGTGGAGAAGAACTGCATATCGTTCATTTAGATGTTGACAAAGGGTTATTAACACTTGAAGGAACTGTAAAAACTTTGCAGTACGACGAGGAGGAAAGTGGCTTCTCGAAAGGTTTCCTTCATAAATTGTTTGGATGATTGTTAGTGAACAATTTGTTCAGCTATTAGTCATGGTTTTGAGCGGTATAGCAGTCGGGTTCATTATTGATAGTGTAAGGCTCATTGTTTTTTCAACTCCAAAAAGGTCAAGCCTTCGAAGATGGATGATGGTATTTGAATTACTTACCTGGATTCTGCTCGGTGGCCTGACATACTATTTATTATTTTGGCTAAAAGATGGCGCTTGGCGGGCTTATGACCCGCTAGCGCAAATAGCCGGAATTTTTTTGTATCAAACGTTTTTTCAAACTTTTTTACGTTTCGTCGCAAGGGTTTTGGTGAATATAACCTGGAGACCCCTGTGGTTCATCATACGATTAATAAGTGCTATCATTCGACAAATTTTTAACCTCTTAATAAGTATTGGAGCGTTTCTTTTAAGACCTTTTGTCAAAATTTATTCGTATTTGTCCAACACTTTTTTTAAAAAAGTTCGATTTATCAAGTATAATAAAAGACAACAATAATTTTCGGAGGTGCGGGCATGCCTAAACGTCGTTCATCAAATGATGACCAACAAAACTATACTAAACTTGATAATGACTATGTCCGTAACACGGATAAAGCTATAAATCGTAAAATTCAAGCGCGAAAACGGAAAATGCGCCGGATTGCTTTTTTTGCGGTTGTACCAGTCGTTATTATTGCCTTTCTCTTAAATATACTTTTGAATCAAAATGAAACGCTAGCTGCAAAAGAGCAAAAAAAGGTTGAAGCGAAGGAGCGTCTTTCTGAATTGAAAGATGAGCGAGATTCGTTAAATCTTAAAATTAAACAGTTAGAGGATGATGAGTATATCGCAAAGTTATTACGCAAAGATTATTTTCTATCCGAAAAAGGTGAAATAATTTTCATTATACCGGACGAAAAAGATAAAAAAGGCGATATACCGGAGAAAAAAGATAAAAAAGACAGCATATCAGAAAAGAAAGGTAAAAAAGAAGACTGAAAAGCTATGTATTGTTGACACTCTTTTATTGTTATATATAATGAAAAGAGAAACTTATTGTAGTAAAAAGTTTGATTAAATTGATTACATGACTCAAATGAGTCGCTTAATTTTTAAGGAGGAGCATTTTTTTTATGTCAATTGAAGTAGGCAGCAAGGTACAAGGTAAAGTAACAGGAATCACAAATTTTGGAGCATTCGTTGAGCTGCCAGACGGCAAAACAGGCTTAGTACACATCAGTGAAGTTGCTGACAATTATGTAAAAGATATCAATGAGCATCTAAAAGTTGGAGATGAAGTTGAAGTAAAAGTGATGAATGTTGAAGCGGACGGAAAGATCGGTCTTTCAATCCGTAAAGCAAAGCCTCAAGCAGAGAGACCAGAGAGACCAGAGCGTCCAGAGCGTCCAGCACGTCCACGTCGCGATAATCGTTCTAATGATCGCAACGATCGTCATCAGCCAAAAGAGAATTTTGAGCAAAAAATGGCGCGTTTCTTAAAAGATAGTGATGAACGCCTAGCAACACTTAAACGTGCTACAGAATCAAAACGCGGTGGTCGTGGAGCTAGAAGAGGGTAGTTTGCTGACTGTTTTAATCGTAGAAAAAGTGTATTAAATAGATTTGGGATTAGCTTTTTAATAAAGCTAGTCCCTTTTTTTAATAATCTTTGCCTACATTTCATCTAACTATAAGTCATAATAATCATTCTAGTAGGATCTACGTGCCGTCCTACAACGTGGATGTCGGTCTTTTCTTCTTTTTAGGAGCTTGCGCGGGTGCTTGTTCTGTTAATGTTTCTAAAGGTTTTTCGGCTGGCTTAACGACCATTTTGACAAGTAAAAACACACCGTAAACACTAACCGCTAATCCGGTAAGGAGTAAAAATATTTGTACGACAAATGGTAAATTAATAAGAATAGATACGAGAATAATCATAGAGCCACTTCCGCAAATTAAAGCAGCTTTAGTTAATGAACCCAAAGGGAATAAACCTCCTAGTTTACATGCTTTTTTTCATTATTAGTATGCCATATTTTTATGTTCATCACCATAACTTGAGTTGATTTCCGTTTCAGCTGGGGCCTTTCCGAGGGGCGTTAGGAGCAATGAGTATTTTTTATGTATGAAAGCGAAGCGACAGCAACAACAGGGTTTTATCTGTGCGAAAGCGAAGCGACAGCAACAACAACAGCACGTGAAATCATTATCGCAGGACGTCCCTAAACTGATTGCTCCAGGATCTCAGGTAGTAAAAAAATAAATAAATTCGATGTTTCTAGTATCCGACTTTAATCTGCAAAAAAATAGGCGCCTCAGAAATTGTTCTGAGACGCCTATTTGAGATGACCCCTACGGGATTCGAACCCGTGTTACCGCCGTGAAAGGGCGGTGTCTTAACCACTTGACCAAGGGGCCTTATTATGGTGGCGGCCGAGGGGATCGAACCCCCGACCTTACGGGTATGAACCGTACGCTCTAGCCAGCTGAGCTAGGCCGCCATTATAGATTATGGAGCGGAAGACGAGGTTCGAACTCGCGACCCCCACCTTGGCAAGGTGGTGTTCTACCACTGAACTACTTCCGCGTTTTGTCTTAAGCAACAAGTTATATAATACATGCCTTTGTAACTAACGTCAAGTGGTTTTTTTAAAAAAATTAATAAAAATATATGGTTTTATTAATTATTTAAAGATTTGCTAACAAGAAGAGAGAGTATTTGATAGCTTATCACCATAACGTGTGGTTGATTTCCGTTCCGACTAGGCGCTTTGTCGCTAACGCTACGTTTTCGCACAGAAAACATCCGCTTCGCTGCAGGAGGCGAACATTCACTAGACCTCCCGCAGCAAAAATTTTTAACGTTTTTTTTGTAACAACGGTGGGACTGAGTTGTGTAATTTTCGTAATTTTTAAACAAATTATATAGAAAGAGAAGTTTATAATGTTGTGCAGCTTATCATTTTTGTAGAAATTGTTGCCATTTCTCGTATTTATGCATATGTATTCGTCGAAATTTTTATATTTTTTTCTGTCACCGTCAGACAATCTTTCCATACATAATTTCTTATAATAGCTCCAAAAGTGCTGAAAGGGGATAGTGAAATGACGAGTATTGAATGGCATAACACGGCAAGTGTAGATGAACAGAAATTAGGAGTGAAAAAAAGGCAATTGTTAATAGGCTCTTTATTTTTTTTAACATCCTTCTTTTTAGCTCAGTCTGTGGTATTTGAAGCAGCCGTACCTTTCTCGATTCCTTTTTGGGCAATTATTCGAACGAAATATAAAGAATATGCCAAATATGTTTTGTTCGGTGGCTTGATAGGATGTTTTTTCCTTGGTCTTGGACAAGTCTTCATTTTAGCGTTGCAGATTGTCTTGTATGAATGTATTATGCGCTTCCGTTATTGGCAACTACCACAAAGTATAGCAGTATCTTTAGCGGTACTACTTGTGCAGATAATGTGGCAGGGAGTTATGTATCAAGGTTTACCCCCGGTGCTTGTGCAATTTTATGTAGGCTGTGAAGCGGCTTTAGCTCTTATTATGACGCTGTTTATGCAAGTGTTGTTTGTCAATTCTCATGAATGGTTTACGAGTCATTGGACTTATGAGAAGCTAGGCTCTGGATTAGTTGTATTTGCTGCTATGCTTACAGGGATGCAAACGATTGTCATTAGCTATTTTTCACTCCCCATTTTTTTATTACAACTATTTATTTGCTTCGGTGCGTTAGTAGGAAGTGTACCATTAGCGACGGTTATCGGAGCCGTGCTCGGGACTCTCATTGGTGTTGCAAAACTTTCATTTACGGGTATGCTGTCTGTAGCCACCTTAACAGGATTGTGTGCCGGGATGGGGGCTCGTGTTGGACGATTCGGTGTAGCAATTGGCAGCATTTTGCCAAGTGTGTTTTTTTTATTTTACGATGCAACATTGCCGTTAGACAGCGTTTATTTTACATCGATTGTTGTTGGGAGTATCGTTTTTATAACTATCCCAAGTAAATATTCTGAAAAGGTGCGGGACAAGCTGTTTCCGCAGCGTGAGGAGGTCCTACTCGCTCGTCAAAATTGGTTAACGGAGCATGTTACGTTTAAATTAGAGCATTTCCAGCATTTTGTACAATTTATGAAGGAGCTTGTGTTTGAGCGTTTTATGACGGCCCCGATAGAAGAGGCCAAGGAAGTGTCACCGATGAATACATGCTTAAGCTGTTTCCGCTATGATCGCTGTTGGGGAGCGCAAAATAACGGAATGGACAAGCTCATGACAGACTGGTTCCATATGAAAGGTGTTGGTAAGGATTCTGGTATTCATCATGTCGAAGAGCAAATACGCTATAAATGTGTGAAATCAACAAAAATTTTCGAGGAATTGGAAACGGAGCTGTACAGAGAGCGCATTAATGGTCAGTATTTTCATGGTAAGAAAATGATTGCGCTTCAGCTACGTGATATGAGCAATCATCTAAATCAGTTAATAGCGGAGATGAAAGAAGAAACGATTTCATTTGTTAGTGTGGAGAAGGACATTTCTCAACGATTAAAAGATGCTAATATTGAATGTTTTCAACTAGATGTGCTTAGTAATAAGCCTGGAGCACGAAAAATTGTCTGTGCTTTAGCACCAGCACGAGTCAATTGGGAGGAAGACACAACAGTAGCTGAACGGATGATATTGCCGATTTTATATGATATTTTTGAAGAACCATTTGAAATTGAAAAAGTAGTAGCAAGCGATATACCATTTCGTCACATTCAAGTAAGCTTTAGATCAGCTATTAGCTTTGAAGTAGAGTATGATATATATAGCATGTCTAAAGATGCGACGTTATATTCCGGCGATTCCCATGCATTATTTCAATTACATCCAGGACTATTTGCAATTTTATTGTCAGATGGTATGGGTCAGAGTAAAGAAGCGCAGCATGAGAGTAGAAAGTTAATACACTTAATGCGAGAATGTTTAAATTACAATATGAACCCAGAGACTGCGATGCATACGTTGCATTATGTCATGTCCTTAAAGCAACAAAATGATATGTATGCAACGCTTGATTTTGCACTTGTCGATTTACAACACGGTGATTTATGGTCGTGGAAGGCCGGGGGAATGTCTACGTATATTTTACGTGGGAAAGAGGTGCTGAAGGTTGAAAGTAATGCAGCGCCTGTAGGTTTTTTATCCATTTCAGCAGTCGAGGCTGAAAAAAGAAAGCTTAAGGCAGGCGATGTAATTTTGATGCACTCTGATGGATTATTTTCGAGTGTTGATGATTGGGACGAGCAAGAAGAGGTATTTTTAGCGTATGCGCAGCAAGTAGCTGGAACTACTAAAACAATCCAGGAGAAACTAACAACGATTATGCAATCTTTCCAATCTTACTATGCCATTGAAGACGATTGCACTGTATTGATGCTAGAGGTTACACATGTTGTACCTACGTGGGCTGTATTTAGGCCAGTTCAACACTCTATGAGCAATTCATCATAAAAGAGAACGAAAAGGGGAGGAGAAGCGTTTGTCACTTGAATTAAAGGTCAAAAAAATTATCGAAGAAGAGCAATTATTGCAGCAAGACGACCATCTTCTCATCGCCGTTTCGGGTGGAGTGGATTCTATGGCTTTGCTCCATTATTTTGTCAAAACAAAAGAGCAGTGGGGAATTACTATAGGAGCCGTACATGTTGATCATATGCTAAGAGGTGAAGCGTCTGCCGAGGACAGAGCTTTTGTCCAGAAATATTGTGATGAGTATGGTGTATACTTATATGCAAAGGCAATTCCAATACCAGAGATTATGGCTTCAGAAAATGGGAATACACAGCTTATTTGTCGTAGAGAGCGGTATCAATATTTTAAAGAGGTCATGGAAAAAACAAATGCTAGCAAGCTTGTAACTGCACATCATGCGGACGACCAACTGGAGTCAGTATTAATGGCCCTGACAAAAAATGCAACGATAAATGGTATGCAAGGTATACGTACACAACGTATTTTTGAAGGAAAAACATTAATTCGTCCGTTTTTAACGGTTACAAAGTTGGAAATAAGGGAATATTTACTTAAGCAAGGTTTAGATTACCGGGAAGACGCTAGCAATGCTAAGGACACCTATGTACGTAATCGTTTTAGACATCATGTGGTGCCTTTGTTGGAGGCAGAAAACCCACGAGTAACAGAGCAGGTAACCCATTTTACAAAACAATTGCAAGAAGATGATGCCTATTTAATGACATTAGCGGAGGATGTATTTTCTAGAACAGTAAAAAGAAAAGACGGAAATACATATAGCATGGAAATTAAGGCTCTTCAATTGGTGCCACTTGCTTTACAAAGGAGGCTCATTTTAATACTATTAAACTATCTTTACAAAGATTCAAATACGATACAAAGTTATGCTTTATTGACTTCAATTTCAAAGCTTTGTGATACGACAGCAGGGTATGCTGAAGTTCACTTACCAGAAGATTTTATAGCAGTTCGCCGTTACGGAAAATTAACGATTCAGAAGAAAGAGCCGTTAGAAGGTGAAGCTTCTCCTGAGAACAAGATTATTTCGACTGCTAATGGGTGGACAACACTGACGAATGGTGAACGTTTATGCGTAGTCGAGTTGCCTGATTTATCGTCTGAAATGCTGACGGATACTGCACAACTTTTTTATTTTAACGCTAGCAAACTCAAACTTCCACTCTATGTTAGGGCGCGTAAGGAAGGGGACAGAATACTGTTAAAAGGAATGGATCAGCCTAAACGCTTATCTCGCCTTTTTATAGATGAAAAGATTCCTTTAAATGAGCGAAATAGCTGGCCGTTACTGATTTCTCAATCTGATGAGGTCGTAGCGGTAATTGGTGTGCGTATGGGAATGTTTTTTTCAACCTCTCCGCAACCAAACGATGATACAGTGCTCATCGTAGACTAAGGTCTTTGTAAAATTTCACCGCAAATGGTTGAACATTTTTTTATACACACGAGGAGGAATCGCTATGTTACAAAATGACATCGAAAAAGTTATGATTACAGAAGAACAATTACAAGAAAGAATCGCTGAGTTAGGGGCACAATTGACAGAGGAATACAAAGATTCATTCCCGTTAGCTGTTGGTGTTTTAAAAGGGGCAATGCCTTTTATGACAGACTTGATGAAACGTTTCGATTCTTTCATTGAGCTAGATTTTATGGATGTTTCTAGCTATGGCAATGCTACAGTTTCATCAGGGGAAGTTAAAATTCTAAAGGATTTAAATACAAGCGTTGAGGGACGTGACGTATTAATCATCGAGGATATTATTGATAGCGGCTTAACGTTAAGCTATTTAGTAGACTTATTTAAATACCGCAAAGCAAAATCCATCAAAATTGTTACATTGTTAGATAAACCATCAGGTCGTAAAGTAGACTTAGGTGCTGATTATGTTGGTTTTGAAGTGCCAGATGGTTTTGTTGTAGGGTATGGTTTAGACTACGCAGAAAAATACCGTAATTTACCGTATATCGGCATTTTAAAGCCAGCAGTTTATTCTTTCTAACAAGTAAGAAGTTAACGAAAGAACACCAGCTATGAAAGGTAAGAACCTCAAGCGAAGGTCATAGATTTTTATTTTTTTAACTTTTTTCAGCAAATGTTTTCTGTAGCGAAAGTGAAACGTCAGCTACAAATGTTTTCTGTAGCGAAAGCGCAGCGTCAGGTACAGAGGTCTCTCACTTCTATAGGTGATGTGATGAATGCAGTTTTAAGTCACTCTTTTCAGCGGGTGTCCAAACATCCGCTGAAATAGTGGAACGCAGTCTAAGAACGCCATGTCCTGTGGCAATTAAGCACAAAGCCGATTCCGGACGCAATTTTGCTGAGGCATAATTGATCATAATTCAAAAATCTAGGTACATTGTTAGATACAACTACGCTGGAACATACTTAATAAATACATAAATATTTTTCGATTTCGACAAAAATCGGACGAAACTTTTTTTATGTAGGGCTTTTCGTTGTATGATGAAATCATGATATGTTAAGATTTTACTTATAATTTTTCTGTTTGTAATGAGGAGGCTGGAGATGAATCGAATATTTCGATATACCATATTCTATTTACTGATTTTCTTAGTGATTATCGGTATATTTGGTACTTTCAACGGTGGACATGCGCCGACGAAAGAGTTAACTTATTCTGAGTTTCAAGATGCTCTAGATAAGAAAGAAATAACAAGTGCTACAATTCAACCTGATAAATCAGTATACATCGTTGAGGGTACGATGAAGGGGTATGAGAAGGGGCAAAGCTTTACAGCGAATATCCCTCGTGATAACCAATCTTTATTGAACCGCATCGATGAGGCTGCTAAGGATAAGAATAGTAATATTAAATATTTAACAGCGCCAGAAACAAGTGGATGGATTCAGTTCTTTACAGGGATTATCCCTTTCATCATTATCATATTCTTATTCTTCTTCCTAATGAGTCAATCTCAAGGTGGCGGTAATAAAGTGATGAGCTTTGGTAAAAGTAAAGCCAAACTTTATGACGATCAGAAGAAAAAAGTTCGTTTTACAGATGTAGCGGGTGCTGATGAAGAGAAAGCAGAGCTTGTAGAGGTTGTTGACTTCTTAAAGGATCACCGTAAATTTACTGAAATTGGTGCCCGAATTCCAAAGGGTATCTTGCTTGTAGGTCCTCCTGGTACAGGTAAAACATTACTTGCACGAGCGGTAGCAGGTGAGGCAGGCGTACCATTCTTCTCGATTTCAGGTTCTGACTTCGTAGAAATGTTTGTCGGTGTCGGTGCATCACGTGTTCGTGACTTATTCGAAAATGCAAAGAAAAATGCACCTTGTATCATCTTTATCGATGAGATTGATGCAGTAGGTCGTCAACGTGGCGCAGGTCTTGGTGGAGGCCATGACGAGCGTGAACAAACACTGAACCAATTGCTTGTTGAAATGGATGGTTTCGGAGCAAACGAAGGTATTATTATTATCGCTGCAACAAACCGCCCAGATATTTTAGATAAAGCGTTATTACGTCCTGGTCGATTTGACCGTCAAATTACAGTAGGACACCCTGATGTAAAAGGCCGTGAAGCGATTCTAAAAGTACATGCGCGTAACAAGCCTTTATCGGATACAGTGGATTTAGCAGCTGTTGCACAACGTACACCTGGATTCTCAGGTGCCGATTTAGAGAACTTGTTAAATGAAGCTGCACTTGTAGCGGCTCGTAAAAGTAAACGTACAATTAATATGGCAGATATCGATGAGGCATCTGACCGAGTAATTGCAGGTCCAGCAAAAGCTAGCCGCGTTTACTCAGCGAAAGAAAAGAAACTTGTATCCTTCCATGAAGCCGGCCACGTAGTCGTTGGTTTAGAGCTAGATGAAGCAGATACAGTACACAAAGTAACAATCGTTCCTCGTGGTCAAGCGGGAGGTTACGCGATTATGTTACCGAAGGAAGAACGTTTCTTCACAACAAAACAAGAACTATTAGACCGTATTGCTGGACTTCTTGGTGGTCGTGTAGCAGAGGAAATCGTACTTGGCGAAGTATCTACTGGGGCACATAACGACTTCCAAAAGGTAACAAGTATTGCACGTGCCATGGTCACTGAATATGGTATGAGTGAAAATCTTGGTGCAATGCAGTTTGGTTCAAGTCAGGGTGGGAATGTATTCCTTGGTCGTGACTTTAATTCAGATCAAAATTACTCTGATTCAATCGCTTATGAAATTGATAAAGAAATGCAAAAAATTATTGATTCACAATATGAGCGTACTAAACGAATCCTAACTGAAAAACGTCATTTACTTGATTTAATTGCAAACACATTAATGCAAAAAGAAACATTGAATGCGCAAGAAATCGAGCACTTACGTGATCACGGTGTCTTACCGGAACCTGAGGTAGAACCGGTTGTGGAAAAAGCCCCTAAAGCTGAAGCTCAACCAATATTGGATGTAGTTGGTGAACAGGCTGTTCAAAAAGAATTGCTTAGCAATGAGCCGGATCCAACAACAGCTGATTTACCTAAAGAAGGTAGAGAATCGGATGATACACCAAAAGGTATCGATGAAAAGCGTGATTAATATGGGAAAGACTGTTTACGATTTTAGTAAGCAGTCTTTTTCTTTGCCTTTTTTCGGTAATAGGTATTACGATAGAATCTATATTACGCAGCTGCGTATATAGGTTCTTAATTTTTTAGGACCAAAATAGATAGGAGTGTTGTAACGTGGGAAATGTAACATTGAATAATGGTTTAGAGATGCCGTTAATCGGCTATGGCGTTTTTCGAGTGCCTGAAGGAGATGACTTGGCTGAGGCGGTTAAAACAGCTATTGCAAAAGGTTACCGTAGCATTGATACAGCCCAAGTATATCGCAATGAAGAAAGTGTTGGACGAGGAATTCGTGCAGCAATTGACGAGGGCTTAGTAACACGTGAAGAACTATTTGTAACATCAAAGGTTTGGAATGATGGGCTTTCCTATGAAGAAACACTTGCAGCTTATGATAGTAGTTTAGAGAAATTAGGATTAGATTATTTAGATTTATATTTAGTTCACTGGCCAGGTGTAGATACAAATTATGTTGATGTTTATAAAGCGCTTGAAAAAATCTATCAGGATGGCCGTGTACGCTCAATTGGTGTTAGTAATTTCCATGTTCACCATTTAGAAAATTTATTAAAGGAAACATCAGTTGTTCCTGTTATTAATCAAATTGAATTCCATCCGCACTTAACTCAAAAGGAAGTACGTGCCTATTGTAAGGAAAAAGGAATACAGGTAGAAGCATGGTCACCACTAATGAATGGTTCTTTGTTGGAAGAATTATTGATTCAGCAACTAGCTTCTAAATATGACAAAACACCAGCACAGATTGTGTTACGCTATGATGTGCAGCATGGTGTAGTCACTATTCCAAAAACAATGACTCCTGCACGTATGGCGGAAAATCTAACGGTCTTTGACTTTGCATTAGCCGAGGAAGAAATGACTCAGTTAGATGCACTAAATGATGGACTACGTTGCGGACCAGACCCAGAAAAATTTAATTTTGGCTCATAACCAATAGTGGGGATGCCATTTGATAATATGTATACCATGTACAGTTGATTGGAGTGGAGGATGGGCGCCCCCAGGAAAGCGTCCAGCTGGAACGGAAATCAACCCCACGTTTTGGTAAAAGATTTAATTGAAGATAATACGAATGGAGCTACCTAATAAGAGGGTGGCTCCTTTTTTATAGTAATGGCTCTTCGGCAAATCGAGGGGGTGATGCTGAGCCTCAAGGAGTCGCCAAACCTCCACTCCAATCAACCAATTTACATAACATACGTTTTAATAAAATGACAACCAACTTATAAGGTTTGTCGGAACACTTTTACGTTGTTATCGCCCAACTTTCACTTTTTATCAACCAACTTTCACTTTTTATCAACCAACTTTCGAATTTTATCGACTAACTTTCATGTTTTATCAACCAACTTCTGAAATTTATCGACATCCACCTTGTGTGTGAATCCTTTTACTTTATTTATTTTGCCCAGTCGGAACATAAATCAACTGATTCACATAGCAAGTATCCCCTGACATGCAGTTTTATGGCAAAAGGGTGTCGTCTGTGCGAAAGCGAGACAGGCGAGACCCTGCACGAAGCGGAGGGAGCGGCTCGTCGCTCGCCCACAGGAAAGCGAGTAGCCTGGAACGGAAATCAACTGCACTTTTTAGTATTAGATTTAATTTGAAAGGAGCTACCTAACAACGAGAGTTTCTCCTTTTTACAGTGAGCATGTATGCTATTTCATAGTAATAAAAATGTGGTATCATTTTCTAAAGTGTTTTAACTTCTTTGTGTAAGCGCAAATCCATTCCGGACGCAGTTATGCCGAGGGATAATTGATCTTGATTTTTTGTGCATGAATATGCATTGTTTTAGTTGTATCAATCGCGTAGTGACAGGTACAATTACGATGAAGGGCAATAAATAGGAGGCATCAACCATGATTTTAGTTTTAGATGCAGGAAATTCGAATATCGTATTAGGTGTCTATGATGACAACGATCAATTGGCCTTCCATTGGCGTATGGTGACTGACCTTCATAAAACAGAAGATGAATACGCAATGCAAGTATTATCTTTCTTTAATCATGCAGGCATTTCATTTGAACAGGTTACAGGTATTATTATATCCTCTGTTGTACCACCAATAATGTTTTCGTTAGAAACGATGTGTCAAAAGTATTTTCGTAAAAAACCGCTCGTTGTAGGACCAGGTGTGAAAACAGGGTTGAATATTAAATATGAAAACCCGCGTGAAGTTGGCTCAGACCGCATAGTGAACGCTATTGCAGCTCTCGATGTTTATAAAGCACCACTGATTATTGTTGATTTTGGTACGGCCACAACATATTGTTATTTAAACGAAAAGGGCGATTATATGGGCGGTGCTATCGCTCCGGGTATTTCGATTTCAACGGAGGCGCTTTATACACAGGCAGCTAGATTGCCGCGTATTGAAATATTGCGCTCTACACATATTGTTGGAAAGACAACCGTATCTGCGATGCAGGCCGGGATTTTTTATGGCTTCGTTGGGCAAGTTGAGGGAATTGTTAATCGCATGAAAGCACAAAGTAAGGAAGAGCCTTTAGTAATTGCTACTGGAGGATTAGCAAATTTAATTGCTGGTGAGACGCAAACTATTGATGTAGTCGATCCGTTTTTAACATTAAAAGGCTTATATAAGCTATATAAACGCAATCAATAAGAAATGAGGGACATTTCATTTATGAAAGACTATTTAGTACGAGGTTTAGGATTCAACGGACAGGTTCGTGTTTTTGCAGCTTGTACAACAACAACTGTAGGAGAAGCACAACGTCGCCATAATACATGGCCTGTTGTGTCAGCAGCCCTTGGTCGTTCTATGACTGCTGCGGTGATGATGGGTGCCATGTTAAAAGGTGAGGAAAAAATCACTGTTAAAATTGAGGGGAACGGTCCGATCGGTCCAATCGTAATTGACAGTAACGCGCACGGTGAAGTACGTGGCTTTGTAACAAATCCCCACGTTCATTTCGATTTAAACGAGCATGGTAAGCTTGATGTTCGAGCAGGTGTTGGGGCAGAGGGCTCATTAACGGTCGTAAAAGATCTTGGCTTAAGAGACATGTTCTCTGGACAAACGCCAATTGTATCGGGTGAAATTGCTGAGGACTTTACTTACTATTTCGCTACATCAGAGCAAGTGCCTTCATCAGTTGGATTAGGGGTTTTAGTAAATCCAGATAACACAATTCTTGCAGCTGGTGGCTTTATCCTTCAATTAATGCCAGGTTGTGAGGAAGAAACGATCGATGAAATTGAGCAGCATCTTGCTACTATAGAGCCTGTTTCAAAAATGATTGAAAAAGGTTTTACACCGGAGCAAATTTTAGAAGCTGTATTAGGAAACGGTCATCTGCAAATTTTAGATTCCATGCCGGTAGAATTTAAATGTCAATGTTCAAAAGAGCGATTTGGTGCAGCGATTTTAGGGTTAGGGACACAGGAGATTCGTGAAATGATTGAAGAAGATGGGGAAGCAGAAGCACAATGTCACTTCTGTTTAGAAACATACCACTTCTCAAAAGAAGAGTTAAAAGGATTCATCGATGAGCTCAACGCGTAATCGACGACCTTTATCCGCTGCAACGCCCAACCAAACGCCCTTATTGCAACGTCGTCTGAAGACAAAACCTGCATTAACAGTTATTGCAATCTTATTATTAGGAAATATTTTATGGTTTATAACTTGGTTAATTCCTAATAAAGACCAGGAAATTGGTAGCGACGAGCAAGTCGCTGCCGTTGACGGGGATATTATTACACGTCAAGAGTGGATGGTTGCCATGGAAGAACGCTATGGTAAAGAGACGCTACAAAATTTAGTGAATGAATCAGTGATGGAAAAGGCAGCTGAAAAGTTTAAACTACAAGTAACGGATAAGGAGATTGATTTAGAGTTAGCCTTAATGCGCTCTGCTCAAGATAAATTTGATACTGCAATGCAAAACCTTTCATCAGAGCAATTGCGACAAAAAATTCGCTCTCAGCTTATATTAGATAAGGTACTGACAAAAGATGTGGTTATAAAAGAAGGTAGTATTGAAAAATATTATGAGGAAAATCAGGCACTGTACAATACGAAAACAAGCTATCGTACGAATTTTATAGAAGTAAATTCAAAAAAAGCTGCTGAAGAAGCATTAAGAGAATTAAAAAATCCCGCTGATTTTTCGGTGCTAGCACGTGAAGTTTCAGTAGACAGTGCTTCAGCTAGCTTAGGCGGAGATATTGGTTTCCTCACAGAAAAACAGGAAAATGTCGATCCTGCCATTTTAAAAGCAGTGAAGGCTTTAAAAGCAGATGAGGTTAGTAAAGCATTTAAGCTTGCTAACGGTCATTACGGGATTGTACAAGTTCAAGAGATAACCGAAGGACAATCCTTTACATATGACGATGTGAAAGAACATATTGAACGTGAGCTTGCGTTAGAGCAATTGCCACAACATGTTACACCGGAATCATTTTGGTCTGAATTCAATGCGACTTGGTATTACGGAGAAGCGAAAAAAGGTAAATAACAGATTGCTCTGAAGTGACATCCGCCGGAGGCTTTGGGCCAACTCGATGTTGGTCACTCAGGCGTTTTCACAGGATGTGAAGTTCTTAGCCTGAGTTCCTCTATTTCAGCTCACCATCTATAGAGGTGGGAGACTCCTGTATCTGTCACTTCGCTTTCGCTACGAAAAACATCTGTACCTGTCGCTACGCTTTCGCTACAAAAAACGTTTGCTGAAAGAAGTTAAAGAATCTGCAAGATATCTGCGGGAAAAGTGAGCCAGGGAAACCTGCAGACGTTTTGCGTCAACAGAGTAATGGCCACTCCGGGATATTGAGCAGATTTTTGTTTCCCTTCATTCGCAAATGTTGGCCAATAACCTTTGACCGTTATGACGATAAGGCGAAGTAATAAATATTCTGAAAATATAAGTTATATTTATTGACAATCGAATGGAAAAATTGATAAAATCAAAAATAAGTAAAACCTATAAAAATAGTAGGGATTAGGAGTGGATTGATAAATGAGTAGATTAGCAAACTCAGTAGCTGAATTAGTTGGTAAAACGCCAATTGTTAAATTAAATCATGCAACAGGTGAAAACGAAGGTACTGTTTATGTAAAATTAGAATATTTTAACCCGGGTAGCTCAGTGAAAGACCGTTTAGCTTTAGCGATGATTGAAGCGGCTGAAAAAGACGGTACATTAAAGCTTGGTGGTACAATTATTGAACCTACTTCTGGTAACACGGGTATTGGTCTTGCGATGATTGCTGCTGCTAAAGGTTATAAAGCGATTTTAGTAATGCCAGAAACAATGAGCTTAGAGCGTCGTAACTTATTACGTGCATATGGTGCAGAGCTTGTATTAACACCTGGACCAGCAGGTATGAAAGGTGCAATTTCTAAGGCGGAGGAATTAGCTGCTGAGCATGGCTACTTCTTACCACAACAATTCACGAACCCAGCCAATGCTGTTGTTCACCGTTTAACAACTGGTCCAGAAATTGTAGAAGCCTTTGAAGGTTTAACATTAGATGCATTTGTTGCTGGTGTTGGTACAGGTGGTACAATTACGGGTGCGGGTGCTGTGCTAAAAGAGAAGTATCCAGAGATTGAAATTATTGCTGTTGAGCCAAAAGATTCACCAGTACTTTCTGGTGGCCAACCAGGGCCTCATAAAATTCAAGGTATCGGAGCTGGCTTCGTACCTGAAGTGTTAGATACAGATGTGTATTCTTCTGTATTCCCAGTTGAAAATGAAATTGCTTTCGATGTAGCTCGTAAAGTAGCACGTGAAGAAGGCATCTTATGTGGTATTTCATCAGGTGCAGCTATTCATGTTGCGATTGAAGCAGCAAAACGTTTAGGTAAAGGCTCAAATGTTCTTGCAATCGTACCTTCTAATGGGGAACGTTATTTATCAACACCTTTATATCAATTTGAAGACTAATCTAATTATTTGTATGGAAGGGCTCCTTTAACGAGGAGTCTTTTTTATTTGTTAAAGAATCATTAAATATTTTTAAGTTATGGATTACGAGGTGTTTCGTTCGCAAAAGAGGTGGAGCGCGTGCTTTTGCTTCGGGTTCTCCAACTTTTTTTCGGATGTAAATGAGCGCTTTAGCATATTTGTTCATGATCAATCTGATGTAGAAATATTCGGTAATTAAATTTTACGTGGCTATTGAAAAATATTCGCTTCCAGGCAATATTCAAGTTAAGATGGAATCACATCATATGACTTAAAGGGGAATAGCAACTTGAAGACAATACTGACGAAAACAATATCGATGGATGCAGACTCGTTTTTTTATAGTTATAAGAAGCAAATTGAAGCAGAACAAGCACATGTATTTTTAGAAAGTGGACGAGGAGGAAATTTTACAATAGCTGCTTGGAATCCGCTAGCTATAGCACAATCGAGCGAGAATGGTTTACTTGTAAATTGGAGAAATGGTGAGACAGAAAATTTAAACGGTGAACCTCTTGCTTTGTTAGAGAAATTAGTGGAGAACTATCACATTTCATATAATGCGGAGCTTCCTGTTTTTCAAGGTGGAGCTATCGGGTTTGTTTCATACGATTACGCTCGTAAAATTGAAGTGTTACCTAATACTGCTGTAGATGATTTACATATACCAGATATCTATTTTTATATTTTTGATTGCTGGGCAGTACACGATGTGAAAACAAATAAAGTAACGCTTATGAAGCTAGCTGATTGTCATGTAGATTTGGAAGAATGGGCTAATGTGTGGCAAGGGGCAGCGCAAGAAGGATTGCTTACGCGTAAATTTGAAAAAACAAGCGCTGTCGAAATAGTAAATGACGAAAGTGAATTGTTAGTATCATTTGCTGGGACTGCCTTTGAGGAAGCGGTAAGTAAAATCCAAACATACATAGCGCAAGGCGATGTATTTCAAGTGAATTTGTCGGTACGTCAATCTAAAAAGTTAAACGCAACTGCAATGGATGTTTATGAAGCATTACGTGCATTTAATCCTTCGCCTTACATGGCTTATATAGAAGCACCGGATTTTGCGGTCGTTTCTGGTTCACCTGAGCTTTTGGTGAAGCGTCATGGTAATGAGTTGTCAACTCGACCAATCGCGGGTACACGACCAAGAGGAAAATCCGAGGCTGAGGATTTAGCGTTAGCGCAAGAATTGATTGATAACGAAAAGGAACGTGCTGAACATGTAATGCTTGTTGATTTAGAGCGCAATGATTTAGGGAGAGTATCTACATATGGGACGGTTGAAGTAGATGAGTTCATGGTGATTGAGCGCTATTCACACGTGATGCACATTGTTTCCAATGTACGAGGAGAAATAGCTGAAGGGAAAACCAATGCAGACGTTATCCGCGCCATGTTCCCAGGAGGAACAATAACAGGTGCACCTAAAATTCGTACGATGGAGATTATTGAAGAATTAGAACCTGTTAGACGAGGATTATATACGGGTTCAATTGGCTGGCTAGGCTTCACAGGTGATATGGAATTTAATATTGTTATTCGTACAGCATTTGTTAAAGATGGAGTAGCACATATTCAGGCAGGAGCAGGCATTGTTATTGATTCTGTTCCGGAAAGAGAATACCAAGAATCTTTAAATAAAGCGAAGGCGATGTGGCAGGCAAAGGCAATGGCAGAGGAGCGAGCAAAATGATTTTAATGATTGATAACTACGATTCTTTTACGTATAACCTTGTACAATATTTTGGGGAATTTGGACATGAATTAGTGGTCAAAAGAAACGATGTATTAACGGTGAAAGATATTGAGCAGCTTGCACCAGATATGATTGTCATTTCTCCGGGACCATGTAGCCCGAATGAAGCGGGTGAAAGCCTGAACATTATTAAGTATTTCGCGGGAAATATTCCGATTTTAGGCGTTTGCCTTGGTCATCAAGCCATTGCTCAAGTATTCGGAGGGAATGTTATACGAGCTGAACGTTTGATGCATGGTAAAACATCACCGGTGCTACATGCTGAAATAGGTTTGCATAAGGGGATGCCAAATCCATTTGCAGCTACTCGTTATCACTCCTTAATAGTAGAAAAGGAAACGTTACCAGCATGTTTTGAAGTGACGGCATGGACAGAAGAAGGCGAAATTATGGGTATTCGTCATAAGGACTATCCAATTGAGGGAGTGCAATACCATCCTGAATCGATTATGACGGAGCAAGGTAAAAAGCTTCTACGTCAATTTATAGATTTGTATGTTGAGGGAGCGAAGTAAATGCTGTGCTGGATGAATGGAGACTACATAGCGGCGCAGGATTTGCGTATTTCACCATTTGATCATGGATTTTTATACGGGTTAGGCTTTTTCGAAACGTTTCGAACGTATAAGGGCAAAGTGTTTTACGGGGAAGCACATATGGAAAGGTTGCAAACCGCGCTTTCTCAATATCGTATTCATATGCCGTATACGGAAGAGGATTTACTAAAGGTTGTTCAGCAATTAAATGAACAGGCCAATGGACAGGATGGATATTTCCGTATAAATGTCTCAGCTGGAGAGCATAGTATCGGATTGCAGCCTACTGAATATAGACAACCGAATGTTATTGTTTTTCGCAAAGAATTACATGATACACCTCGAGGTATGGAAAAAAACGCACAGTGGCTTGTAACACCACGTAATACTCCTGAAAAAGGACTTCGAGTGAAATCGCACCATTATGGCAATAACGTTCTTGGACGTTTTGAGATGCCATCTTTGGCGCAACAAGAGGGCTTCTTTTTAACGAAAGATGGCTTTGTTGCTGAAGGTGTAACATCAAATATCTTTTGGGTGAAAGATGATATACTATATACGCCTTCCTTAGAGACTGGTATTTTACCTGGAATTATCCGATCATGGGTAATTGAGCGAGCACAATCTCTAGGGATTAAGGTACAAGAAGGCTTCTTTACTAAAGAGGTTGTAGAGCAAAGTTCAGAGTGCTTTATTACTAACTCTATACAAGAGCTTGTTCCAATTCTTAAATTAGAGAGCAAGTCGTTATTAGGCAATAAAGGGCCTGTTTATTCGCGTTTACATGAAGAGCTTGTCAATGAAGTGGAACAAGAATAGAAGGAGAGTTAACATGCTTGAAAAATATACAACACCATTAACTATTAACGGGATCACGTTAGACTATACAGCAGAAACTTTTGTGATGGGTATTTTAAATGTCACACCGGATTCATTTTCAGATGGAGGAAAGTACAATAACGTTGAAGCTGCTGTTGCGCAAGCGAAAAAAATGGTAGCTGATGGCGCTAAAATTATTGATGTTGGCGGAGAATCAACACGCCCAGGTTATGAACGTATTTCCGATGAAGATGAAATTGCACGAATTGTACCAGTTATTCAAGCTTTAGTAGCTGAAGTGCCAGCAGTTATATCAGTTGACACGTATAAAGCGAACGTAGCACGTGCAGCCATTGAAGCGGGTGCGCATATTATTAATGATATTTGGGGAGCGAAGGCTGAGCCTGAGATTGCTCAGGTTGCTGCAGATTCAAATGTACCGATTATTTTAATGCATAATCGAGACAACACTAATTATGATACTGATTTCTGGATGACGGCAAAGGCTGACTTAGAGAAGAGTATTGCTATTGCTCGGAATGCAGGTATACCAGACAATCATATTATTTTAGATCCAGGCATAGGCTTTGCGAAAACTACCGCTCAAAATATAGAAATGATGCAGCATTTAGAGGATTTAGTAGCAATGGGTTATCCTGTTTTGCTAGCGACTTCACGTAAATCAATGATTGGTAATGTCTTAAAGCTGCCTGTTGAGGAGCGTATAGAAGGTACAGGAGCAACAGTTGTTTACGGTATTGAAAAAGGCTGCCATATGATTCGTGTGCATGATGTAAAGGAAATGGCACGATTTACACATATGGCTGATATTTTAGTTGGTAAGCGTATTTATAAGGAGGAAGCGTGATGGACTATATTCATTTAAAGGATATGCAGTTTTACGGCTATCATGGCGTTTTAGCAGCGGAAACAACACTCGGCCAACGCTTCCGTGCCAATGTTTCGCTTGCTGTAGATATGACAAAGGCTGGAGAGACGGATGACTTAAATTATACGGTGAACTATGCAGAGGTTTATGCGTTATGCCGTGATATCGTAGAAGGAGAGCCGTTCAAGCTTATTGAAGCGCTTGTATCCAAAATAGCAAACAGTATTTTAGAGACATACTCAGAAAAGGTTAAGGGAGTTCGCGTGGAGCTTATTAAACCAGACCCACCAATCCATGGCTATTATAAAGAAGTATCGGTAGAGATAACGAGAGGTGAATACTAATGAATGATGTGTATTTATCGATCGGTACAAATATGGGGGATCGATTTGAAAACCTACAACATGCTGTTGCTCTTTTAAAGGGCAAAGAGGAAATTGAAGTTGTACACATTTCTTCTGTTTATGAAACAGCTGCTGTAGGCTACACGGACCAAGCAGATTTTTTAAATATTGCTGTTCATATTAAAACGATTTACTCATCTTCCGAAATGCTGAACATTTGCCAATGGGTTGAAAGCGAACTTGGGCGTGTTCGTGAATTTCGATGGGGTCCTCGAATCATAGACCTTGACATTCTACTCTACAATCACGAAAATGTTGAAACAGAGAGCTTAATTGTTCCGCATCCAAGAATGTATGAGCGAGCTTTCGTATTAGTACCACTAATAGAAATTACGCCTGCACCAGTTGGACAACAACTGCAAAAGGCACATGATATAATGCAACAAATGAATTGTGAAGAGGAAGGCGTAACTTTATGGCGAGCATCAGCAGAGCTGAAAATTATGCAGTCCGTAAATTAAGTTTCTAATTCCAGTGGTCAAAGATAACTGATGTATTGAACTGCCTATAACATCTGCAGGCCAAAGCACAAAGCCGAATTCGGATGCCATCATGCAAAGGCATAATTGGTTTGCGTAGCATTAACGATTGATATATATGGAATAGGTGAAAACCTATAGAAGGAGGAAAACAGCGTTGAGTCAGACAACTAAGAAGCCGTTTCAAATTGGCGATATAATCATGGATAACCGTGTCGTATTAGCGCCAATGGCAGGAATCTGTAACTCTGCTTTCCGTTTAACTGTTAAGGAGTTCGGAGCAGGGCTAGTATATGCAGAAATGATTAGTGATAAAGGGATTGTCCAGAAGAACGAAAAAACACTAGGCATGCTTTATATCGATGAGCGTGAAAATCCACTTTCATTGCAAATTTTTGGTGGTGATAAGGCAACGCTAGTGGAAGCGGCTAAGTATGTAGATGAAAACACAACTGCCGATATTATCGATATTAATATGGGTTGCCCAGTTAATAAAATTATTAAATGTGAAGCGGGCGCCCGTTTACTTTTAGATCCGAATAAATTATATGAAATGGTAGCGGCTGTTGTAGATGCAGTAAAAAAACCTGTCAGCGTGAAAATGCGTATTGGATGGGATGACGAGCATATCTTTGCTGTTGAGAACGCACAAGCTGCCGAACGTGCTGGTGCTTCAGCAGTAGCTGTTCATGGACGTACACGTGTACAAATGTACGAAGGAAAAGCGAATTGGGATTTCATTCGTCAAGTGAAGGAAAATGTGAAAATTCCTGTGCTTGGTAATGGCGATGTAGAAACTCCGCAAGATGCAAAACGTATGCTTGATACTACCGGGGTGGATGCAGTAATGATTGGACGCGCTGCTTTAGGTAATCCATGGATGATTTATCGTACAGTTCAATACCTTGAAACTGGTGAGTTAAAGGAAGAGCCAAGTGTACGCGAAAAAATTGATGTGTGTTTGCTTCACTTTGAACGCCTTATGCAATTAAAAGGAGAAGGTGTGGCGGTACGTGAAATGCGTAAACATGCTTCATGGTATTTAAAAGGTATTCGTGGTAATGGTAAAGCGCGTAAAGCGATTAACCAAACAGAAACTGCTGTAGAGCTTCGTGCGCTATTAAATGGAATTGTACAAGACTATGAAGAGCTTGAATCTAAATTAATAGTACCAGAAGCAAAAGAATTAATTCTTTAATATACAAAATAGACGTCTCTCTGTTCGTTTTGAGACGTCTATTTTTCTGCTAACGTTAATTTTTAGAATTATTAATCATTTCTTCTCTTATGGAAATTAAAACGAAACAGATGATTACAGCAATAAAATTGTGTACAATAGAAATATTATGGACGTAAACGCAACGCGGACAATTTAATAAGGAGTGAAACAAGTGTCAAACATAGAAGAATTAAATGATCAGCTTTTGGTGAGACGCCAAAAAATGACGGCTATTCGAGAAAATGGTCAAGATCCATTTGGTAGTCGTTTTGAACGTACGCATTTATCAACAGAAGTGCGTGAACAATTTGCAGATCAAACGAAAGAGCAGCTAGAAGAAAACCTACAAGAGGTAATTATTGCGGGTCGTATTATGACGAAACGCGGTAAAGGAAAAGCTGGCTTTGCACATATTCAAGATTTAGGTGGCCAAATTCAAATTTACGTTCGTCAGGATCATGTTGGCGAAGAAGCATATGAATTATTTAAACAAGCTGACTTAGGCGATATCGTAGGTATTCGTGGTAATGTATTCCGAACACAAGTAGGAGAGCTTTCAGTAAAAGCTGAAGGATTTACATTCCTATCAAAAGCTTTACGCCCTATGCCAGAAAAATTCCATGGCCTACAAGATGTTGAGCAACGTTACCGTCAACGTTATTTAGATTTAATGACGAATGAGGATAGTAAAACAACATTCATTACACGTTCTAAAATTATCCGTGCTATTCGCAATTATTTAGATAATGCAGGATATTTAGAAGTAGAAACACCAATGCTTCATACAATAGCTGGTGGTGCAGCGGCTCGTCCGTTTATTACACACCATAATGCACTTGATATGGAATTATATATGCGTATTGCAATCGAACTGCATTTAAAGCGTCTAATTGTTGGTGGACTAGAGAAAGTATATGAAATTGGTCGTGTTTTCCGAAATGAAGGGATTTCAACACGCCACAATCCTGAATTCACAATGATAGAGCTGTATGAAGCTTATGCAGATTACAAAGATATTATGTCTCTAACTGAAAACCTTGTTGCTCATGTAGCACAAGAAGTTTTGGGCACTACTACAGTTCAATACGGTGAAGATGAAATTAATCTTGCTGTAGGCTGGAAACGAGTTCATATGGTAGATGCAGTAAAAGAAGCTACAGGTGTAGACTTCTGGCAACCGATGACTAAGGAACAAGCTCAAGCACTTGCTAAAGAACACGGAGTAGAAGTGAAAGAAACACATGAAGTAGGGCATATTATTAACGAGTTCTTCGAGCAAAAGATTGAAGAGACTCTTGTTCAGCCTACATTTGTTTATGGTCATCCAGTAGAAATCTCACCTCTAGCAAAGAAAAACCCAGAGGACGAGCGTTTCACAGACCGTTTCGAATTATTTATCGTTCGTCGTGAGCATGCAAATGCCTTTACAGAACTAAATGATCCAATTGACCAACGTGAGCGCTTTGAAGCTCAGTTAGCTGAAAAAGCAGCTGGTAATGATGAAGCACACGAAATGGACAATGATTTCATTGAAGCATTAGAATACGGTATGCCTCCAACAGGTGGATTAGGTATTGGTATCGACCGTTTAATCATGCTTCTTACAAATTCACCTTCAATTCGCGACGTATTATTATTCCCAACAATGCGTCATACTACTAAGTAATAGTTTTAAAAGGTTATCTTGAATAAGCAGGAGTCGAGGTGCGGAAGAAGCACTAAGACTCCTGTTTTGCATCTTCTGCAATGAAATAGTAAATATTTAAAAGTTTAAATTAGAAAGAATTAAGTAGAGTATTTAAATGATGAATGAATTTAAGGTATACTTTTAGAGTTCTATAATTTGCACATTAAATAGAAATAGACATTATCAAAAGTTTTATTGGAGGCTTATAATGAATTATAAAATCTTTAACAAACAAGTATTTGAACAGGCACAAGTACGCTCAGTTTCAGATGTTCTGTTAACTGAGGAAGAGCTTGAACATGGTATGAAATTGGCGGTTTCTAAGGCAGATCCAACTCTTACTTTATATTTAGTGGATATAGACGGTCAGAAGAAATTCGATGTCCGTTGGGATGATTCCTCTGAAATTTTCAGCGGCTGGTATTCTGCGTGGGATAATTTCGCTTGGTGCCTAGATGTAGCTGATAAACAAAATAATTAAAACTAGTTGATTTTTAGGTTTAAGTTTAACTTCTTTCAGTAAATGTTTTATGTAGCAGAACAATAAAGTTATCAGTAACAAACATGAATAAGTAGGAGTCAAGAGGTGCAGGAGAACCACTTTGGCTCCTTTTTTCATGAGTATTTGTTAGGGCAATGGTGCGTCCCGATGTGTATTTGATATCTTTGATGCTTTACTAAGGGAAGCTTTAAAAAGGATCCTTGAAAAAAGACTAATATAGATACTCTTCTTATTTAACTTTCTTTCAGCAAGCACAAAGCCGATTCCGGACGCAATTATACCGAGGCATAATTGATTTTATTGAGATTTATGAGAAAGAGATGTATAGTAAAACAAATAAAGAGATAGCTAGAAGATTATAAGAATTATTTAGTGCTCGAAAAATCGTAAAATAGCTCACTCATTCTATATTTATAAAAAAAGATAATTTTTTAGCAAAAAACACTTGCGGTTGAATTGGAATCATGATAAATTATTACTTGTCGTTGAGACGACGTAAGAAACGAAGTGGTTCAAAAAACATTAAATAAAGATGTTGACATTGAAATCATAGAGTGATATTATATAAGAGTTGCTGCTTTTGAAAAGAAGTTGAAAAGCTTCTAAAAAAGAGTTGACAACGAAAACAAGAAATGTTATACTATAAAAGTTGTTGAAACGAAACAACAACAAAATGAACCTTGAAAACTGAACAAGCAAAACGTAATCAATAAAGTTTTTAGTAACTAACCTTGAGTTAGTGAACGAAACAAAATTTTGGACATCAAACATGATGCCAGCAAAACAATTTGAGCTAA
>NZ_BAAFHO010000023.1:0-44372 GCF_054665055.1 Lysinibacillus sp. CTST325
ATCACGCAAGCGTTGTCACAATCGTCGGTGATTCATACCGATTAAAGCATCATTTAACCTCGGAAAACGAGTAATTTTGTACACCCTTAAACGAGCAAAAATGTACATATTGGTGTTGACATTTATAGGGTATTAAATATGAGGGAGTGAAAATTGTTGTCGATATGGGATAACTTCATGACAGCTCGTGAAGCAAGTATAAAGCTTGGGAAAAATCCTAAGTATGTATATCTTCTATGGAAAAGAGAATCTAAGCATTTGTTAAAAGGTAGTGTTGAAATGAAAGACACACTTCTTATCACACAAGAAGGTTATGAACATTTAAAGGCTATAGTAGATAAAAGATCAATGGGCAATTAAGTCTTTGCCTATTGATCTTTTTTTGCTGTAAATAAACGAGATAAGAAACCTTTCTCTGTAATGTAAAGGTTGTAGGAGTCTATGGAAATAACAATTCTAAAATATACTACTCTATCATTTTATTTGACTTTAAAATATTTTCAGATCATAATATAACATGCGGGTTATATTCTACCGATGTAATATAACACTAATATAAACAGGAGGATCATCAAGTGAATAAATCATTCAACCATGATGGTCATTCTTCTTTCAAAAAAGAGTTAGCGAAGCTCGAAAAGAAACATCCAGAACAGTACAACAAGATTTATATCGAATTACGTAAATTGGAGAAACGTACAGCGTTTATTCAAAAAGGTAAGCAGTATCCTGGTCTAAAAAAAGTGAACAACTTATACCAATTCACAATTGATGACCATCGAATTCTATTTGATATAAAAAATAACGCAATAATTTTTTACTTATTACTCTTTGAGAAAAAGTCTAAATCGACTCCACAGAGATACTACAAAATAGCAAAAAAACGTAGAGTGTAAAAGATTAAATTCGCTACCTTGGAAAGAAGATTGACAAAATAATAGGATTCCGGTGCTAAGTGCGCCGGAAATAAATCCTATAAATCACATGTTGAATGAAAAATTAACATTGGTAATCCTAAATAAAAAATCCCTTTACGCAGCAAGTGCGTGTACTTGCAAAACTATTAGTCCAAACTAAGGCGAAAGTTGAGGTGAAAATCAGTGAATGTAATACAATTAAACGTGAAAAGATTAATTAATTATTCCAACGTTCAATCAAAAAACTTAATCGGCCTATTACAAGTAAATATCAGATGATTGTCGGTGCAATCTTTTTAATTAAGAGGAGAGACATTTTATGAACAACAAAAATCAGAAAGAGGAGTCAATGAAAATAGAAGGAATTGAAGGAATTGAAGGAATTGCAGAAATTGAAGGAACTACATTTAAAGAAATCCAAGAGATGCAACAAGAAATTAATTTGGAAAAATATATTATTTTAGAGTTAGTATCTGAAATTTCATTTGTAAGAGAAGAAAGAAATATTACACAAAAAAACCTTTCTCAAATATCAGGGGTACCACAAAAGACTATTTCACGTTTAGAAAACGGTAAAGATCTGCCTAAATTTTCAACTTTATTTAAACTTCTTAAAGCATTAGATTTAAAGATGGAAATTAATATTTTACCTAGATAATAAGATTTTTTATATAACTATAATAAGCAAAATAAGAAACAAATTTAAAAAATTTAGCTAAATTGTTTAAATTTATTTAGATTTATTTAGAATTTTTTAGATTCTTAAAAATAAAAAACCTTTCACTATTGTAGTGAAAGGTTTTTTATTAATTCTTTTCGCTTTTTACTTTCTCTTTTTAATGTACTAATAGAAATACCTGTGATTTCAGCTATTTGTTTAAATGAATGAGTGTTTCGTAAACTCATAGCATGATCTAATTGCTTCTTAGTGTATTTATTCGGCCTACCTTCGCGAAACCCTTCCTGTTGCTTGGCAATAGCTTTCCCTTCCTGGGTACGTTCAACGATTAGATTACGTTCCATCTCAGCTACAGCGAGTAGTGTCTGTAAAAAGAATCGTCCCATTGTCGTATCTTCAAGTAAGCCGACATTCAAGACATGTACCTTCACGCCCTTTGCGAATAGCTGTTCAATAATCTCAATACCTTCTTTCGTGTTACGAGCCAATCTATCCAATTTGGTTACTATCAATTTGTCACCTTCTTGTAATTGCCCCATTAGCTCATTCAATTGAGGACGGTCTGTTTTCGTCCCCGTGAATTTCTCTTTATAAATAACTGTTGCTCCTTCACTTTCCAAGGCTTGAAGCTGAACCTCTAATTCCTGTGACACCGTCGATACCCTCGCATAACCGTAAATCATTGAAAAACCCCTCATTTCTACACCACACTTATGAATCTAAGTTGTGACACCGTTTGAACCCTTGATATTACTGCATTGATTGATGGGTGTCAATACTATTAAGTTTCGGCACCAACAAAAAAACAATATTTATAAAAACAATATTTATTTTTACGAATATTGTTTTTTATATTGTTTTATTTATATATTACTGGTAATATATTCTTATACCGAAAGGAGATGGTCTTATGAAAGAAAATGAAATTCAGGTTTCAATTAATCAGTATCTTACAAGCCAATTACGTCAGACATTTTCGGAAGAAGGAGTCATTACTAAGAACGTCACTTTTGCTTTGTCTAATGAAATAACCGAGAAGATAAATGATATCAGTGATAGCAACAAAATGTTAGAAGAAAAATATCGAGTTTCAGGGTTACCTACTACAAAATCAGATATTTTATCTAACGCTATTGAAGCATATTATGAAGCGTATTTTACTGGTTTAGATGCTTTAAACATAAAGCTCGAATCAGAAGAATTCACTAAAGATGATGAACAAAATCATGATGAAAATGCGCCTAGAGTAGCAGATACAATAATTGTTGCATCTAATTCTTATGAGAGTTATGAAGAAGTGTTTTTAAAAAATCGTGAGTGGTATGAGGTCTCTATGGCAGCATGGCGAATCCGTTATCTTAAATACCTTTGTATATATGTAGGAAAACCAATCTCCAAAATTCTTGGTTATTCCGAAATTATTGGTTTCGAAGTATTGGAGAATGGAAACTATAAGTTTAACTTAGGAGAGCCCATTTTATTAGAACATCCGATTGGATTATCTCCACATAGCCGTATGGGTGTACGTAAACATCGATTTACAACATTAGAAATGCTAAAAAAATCAAAATACGTATCTGACTTGTCTTATTGGTGGCACTCAAAACCTTTATAAAAAGCATACAGCATGACTACTTTAAGTGGTCATGCTGTTCTGTTTGTATATTTATCTATGTAAGGTTGCAATCATGTATCACTTATTCAATTCTAAGATTATCTATAACAATTTGTGAAAATACATCGTAACGATCACAGTGAAAAAAAGATCAAAGGTATATCATTTATCCTTTGATCTTTTTTAAATCATTTGTTATTTAATTCCATTATAGCGATGGCCGCTTTTAAACGTCTATCGGGATCATCACTATTTATTTCATCTTTAATTATTTTCATTGCATCATGTAACAGTGTATTTAATTCATTATCAATTGAGAGATGATTATCAAGTTCATCATCTAAGGGATTATTGACGCCTTGTTTTTTATTTACGTATTTCTTAAAAATTGCTTCATGTTGAGAGATATCAGCTAATCCTAATTGTGTCTTTAGTGATGCTTGTAATTCATCGGGAAGTTCTACCCGACTGAATGGTTCTCCATCAAATAGCCATTCTACTTTTCGTTGATGTTCAAATTTTTGAGAATTCGGATCGTAATAATAGTCACCTTTTATTATAGCTACGTAAAAAATATCGTTATACGGAATAATACAGATATGCCCAATCTTCATCTTATTGACAAAGCGATCTAATAATCCCGTTTTCAAACTCGCGTCTCTTGGCTCTAATCCTGCTTGTGCTACTACTGCTTTAACATCTTCTTTAGTTAAACATCCGGTTAAATCACTAATTCCCCAGTGTACTGCAATGATATTATCTTCTAAAAATTTCTCCATACGATCAGTCTGACCTGGATATGCTCTCACCATCCATAACATGTTAACATTGCCCCTCTCTAATAAGTTAATTAAATAGTAACATTTAATCAACTCTTTTGCAAATTAATTTTAAATTAACTACGAATTAATTTAAAATAACTAAGTCTTTAATATAATTAAATTCCTTTTTATTTGAAAAAAATAGAAGATACATAAAAAAGCGAACCCATAATATTGAGCTCGTCTTTTTATAACATTCATATTTTCAGTTAATTTTCAAAATATAAATTAAGCAACTGATTAATTAATTCTGGTTTCTGGTCTTTCTCTTTTAAAGCATTGAAACGTTTATAATTTTTTGGTGTTAGATAAACCGTTACTTGTTTGTTAGTTTCTTTCTTCTTACTAAGTTTCATCTTAACTTTTAAATCCGCCATAGAATCAACTACTCGGCCTCAAAAAACTTGATAACATTAGCTATATAGCGATTTGTGGTGCTTAATAATTCAGTATAAGGCATTTTTGACTTTCGTAACAATGCACGTAATATATGCCACAATTAAATCAAAGGAGGTCGATACTATGACAAAAAAAGATATAACCATTATTCTTATACTCACTGTATTGGTAGGTTTAGTGCTCCAGATTTACAGCAGCGAGATTAATATAATCGCACCTATTATTAAAGAAAACCTATTCGAAATTTTAGTATTAGGCGGAATTATCACTATCATCACAATGCTCGCTCCGTTCAGTAACAAACAATAGAATTATTTGCTGGTACTGGTGTAGCTATATTTGTAAAGGTCGTAGGAATCTTCTACCAAGTCAAAAACTTCGTTTTTGGGGAGTGTGCATACACTCCTATTGCTTGCCCTTTATTCTCTAAGAGAAAAAAAAGCGTGTAAGGCCAGTAGTGTCCTAGCTGTTTACTGTGATGTAAAATAAAGAAACCTTAGCAAAGGCTGCTGTAGGAATTCTATTAATCTAATAACGGAGAAAACGCCTAAGCTTTGATAATTTTTTCTTTTTTATAAATAAAAAAGTTGCTCTTTTTTTTGAGCAACTTCTTTGTCATTTAGTTTTTAACGATCTGTTTCTATTCAACCAGATGTTCATGGTATTCATGTAACACCTGCGTCAATTGTTTTGAGAAATGTTCTTCGATATAGTCAGTAATGAATTGTTGCTTTTCAATTTCAATTTGGGTAGAACGAAAAAGTTTTCCGAAGAGTCGCCACTTTTTTTCTGCTGCGTAGCGCTCTAAAGCTTCATTTTCTAAGCGATTTAGTACGGCTTGTTCAAGGTGTTTTTCCCTAATTCTGATCGCGATGTCGTTTTTATTCGATGTAATAACCTCATCTATTTTTTCTTTTAACTCCTGATTTTCCTTTTGTAGTTGCTCCGTAACGACTTGAATATCAGCGATTTTTTGCGAAGTTTCGGGAGGGATTGCTATGAATTTTTGCTGAAGGAGGTTTTCGTTTAATATTATTTGTGTTTGTTGTGTTGTTTCATCTTGTTCGATTTGAAAAAGTCCTGTTTGCATAATCTGTGCAAGTGCTTGGCTTAAGGTATCCATTCTATTTTCAAGGTCATTCGGTCTAGTAATTTCACTGGTTGTCTGTTTGATAACGTGTCCATCCTCATTAATACACAATAATCTTTTTAAACCTTTCACTCGGTACTCGTCTTTCAATAGTAAAATCATTCGAAGCTTCAAAATAGCTTTGAAATTTAGCCTAATAATGGTCGACGTTGAGGGATTAGTAGTTACCCCATCAAATAGATATTCTTCAAATGGCTTAATGTAATAACGTAGCTGGGCATCTGTTACCTCAAACCAACCTGCTACTTCAGGCGTTGAATAGTATTTCTTCTCAATTAATTCGTCTAAGTATGACTCGGACAACAAGATATGTTCAGTTGGTGTGTCTTGAATCACCTGAAATAATGGATCACCAGCCAGTACTTCGGAGATTCGCTGTTTTATTGAAATTGTTTGTTCCATCTCTCTATTGCCTCCTATTCTATGGAAATCTACGCTATTGTTTTCTACGCTAGTTTATTGCTTAGGAAATTATTACTTTTCTATAGTTTTCTATTCTTCGCTGGCCAAATTTATGTCATCTCTTCGAGAAAATGCTTAGATTAATTTAGACTGGGGTATTGCAGTGAGTCTAATTGAAACTCACACTTTTAACTAAGTACGGTAAATCTAGATAATAAGCAAAGTAAATCCTCTTATATAAAAAGTAGCGGACGTTTTAACAATTCTAGCGTGAACTGGGGCACATTAGATAAAACTTGATTCACTTAAACTTCTAAATCTTTAGTTTTATTTTCAGATAAAGCGTGTGCTTTTTCATAGATTTTATTTAGGGTTGAATAAGTCAAGGTATATACAGCTATAGTAATTGAAAGAATTCCAATAGAATTACCAAAGTTAGCAAACTCTATTTTTTGGCAATATTCTATCAAGACTTTAATAAATGTATCTTCTCCTTTATATTTGTAATTTTTGAAAAACCAGATAAATAAATATATAACTCCTGAAAAATATACAATTAAATTAATTGCAATAGTGTTAATATAGGCTTTTTGATCATTAATATTTAAATGTTGAGATAAAGTTCGTATACTTTTTAAGTTAACTATTCTCGTGGATTCTTTAGGGAACATTAATTTTAAAAAGACATAATAGATATAGGTAATTAGCATCTTTATACTTAGAAGTAAACCGACAGAATATAACAGTAGTGAAATTGCAAAAGTTATCATTAGTACAGAAAATAAAAATCCTTCTGTTTCATTCTTCCATTTAATCATAATAAAAACTTGTAAAAGAATATTTGAAAGAACTAATGAAAGAATTATGAGTTGATATTGTATGTTTTTTTTGTTACTAAATTGTTTCTTCAATGCAAGTATATAAAAATACCAAAATAATAACATAACTGTGATAAATGTGATTTTTTTATTAAAATTAATGAAATATAATACAGGCGTAAATAACGAGATGAACTGTAAAGAAAAATCATATCTATTCATATCGTTAAAATATAAAAATTTTTTCAAATTACTATAAGAAGTGCTTTGCATTTTATCTCCTATTTTGCTTTTATTTTGTTTAACAAACTTTATTGCTTTTGATACATTTTCTACTAAACAATCAATATCTTATTGGTTAAATCCCTCACTCTCCTCGGTAATTAATTACTATACTAAATAGAACAAATGTTTTCAATTTTGAAATTTCAAAAATCAAAAATATGAAAGTAGAAGCAAAAAAATATCGTATTTTAACCACTCATTCTTTTCACCATAAGCAAGTGACTCTCCTATAACCACTAGCTGTAAATAGATCGCCCAACGGTCAAACAGACGCTTTAAATAAAAGTTCGAGGTGGGAGTGTGGTGACACATGGAGCTGACGAATACTAATCGATTGAGGACTTAACCAAAATGTTTGAAACATTCAATAACGTTTATCCAGTTTTGAAAGAATAATTCTTTCATATGTCTAGTGATGATGGCAAACACAGCTGTTAAGTATTCAGAGGAGTTTTGCGAAGTGTAGAAAAGAAAATAGTAGAAAAGAGTTCAGAAGTAACTTTGAGAGCAAGCAAAATGCTACTTTTTAGGAACTCCCCAATTATAAATAAAACGTGTAATTTTTGTTTATTATAAACTTAGATAAAAACACTATAAAATTATTGGACACAATGCACATTAGCTTAATGATGTGCTACCGCAACCTCTTGTATAAGCCTAACTATTTAAATCATTTGTTTCATACCCTCCCCTGTTCTTCGCAGAAATTTTCAATTCTTTTCTATGCTAGGGCACATATTATTTTCCTTCTCTATTCTGTTTTATGCTAGTTTTCTTAAAGAGCTCCCAGACGAATCGAGAAGGAGAATCACCTGTAAACTTATTGAAATTCTAGAAATTCTGTTCCTTAGGATAGTATAGATCCTTTTGTAAGCAGATATCCCGATTCGTGAGGGTTTCGCCTTTAAATCGAATCTAAATTGCACCATCTTCCATGACACCATGTGTTTTTCGCATTATATCCCATCGATTATAGGCTTGCATATCCTGTGAGGCCAGTTATTCTTTCAGGAAATTTCGTTAATAAAACTTAGTATACGCATATATCCGTATACTAGTATATACATATATTCATATATGAGTATATGCATATTTCATATTAAAATCCCATATAAACCTACACAAGCAATTCTCCCTTACCACTATTAATCTCAAATACCATTGCACGTCCAAATCTTTTAAATTAAAATATATACATATATGTAAGTGGAAAACATTTAATTCCAATTGATTGGAGGAGAAAAGTGTGTCAGAAAATAAAGAAGCAATTATCGTAACGTTTGGTAATTTTAAAGGTGGGACAGGCAAGACGACGAACAGTACAATGATAGCGCATGCACTATCGTTGAAAGGATATAAAGTGCTTTTATGTGATCAGGATCCACAAGCCAATGCGACATCACTTTATTTAAAAACAAAGGCATTAGGAACAAATGAAATCGTTTCATTTAACAAAACACTAATGACTGCTATTCAAGAAGAGGATCTTTCACAAATCGTGACAGAGGTAAAAGAAAATCTATACCTACTGCCAAGTTTCAGTGATTTCGCATTATACCCTCGCTTCTTAGAGAAGAAGTTCCCAAATGATACAACAGCCCGTGTTCAATACTTCTCTTCGTTAATCGAACCATTAAAAAAAGATTATGATTTTATCTTTATTGATGTACCACCAACAATTTCAATCATTACAGATGCAGCGCTTTATGCTTCTGATTTTGTAGTGGTTGTACTGCAAACACAAGAGCGTAGTTTACAGGGGGCAGAAGTGTTCACTGGATACCTGCAATCATTAATTGACGATTATGACGCTGAATTAGATATTGTCGGTATTTTACCAGTGCTTTTGAAAAATGGTGCGGCCGTTGATTTAGCCACACTTGAAAGCGCACGTGAAATCTTTGGTGAAGAGAACCTATTCGCAAATGTTGTGAATAACATGGAGCGCCTAAAACGCTTCGATATAACAGGGATTACAAATGAAGATATGCATGATCGTAAAGTACACAAAAGCTACGATACGATTGCTGAAGAATTCATCACTCGCGTTCAAGCCGAGCTAATGGAGGTATAACGAATGAGTAATCTATTAAACAATGGAAAGCCTAAAAAAAGACTGCTAGAGCGTGGCCCTAAGATCGTCCCATCCCAAGAGTTCAAATTGAAACCAACAGAAGAAGTAACAGTTGAAGAGGTCCTTGTTCAGGAGCAACAACCAGCTCCTACACCCCGACAAACAGAGGCAACAGATTCACCAAAAACAAACAAAAAACGTGAAGCAGCACAGATTACAAGTGTACGTGTCACAAAAACAACACGTAACAAGCTAAATGCTCTCATTCAATTAGGTAAAGCTGATAATGTCGACTCCCTAATCGATATTCTTCTTGATGAATATATCGAAACCAACCTAGTAAAAGATGAAGAGAAAACCTTCAATCTAGTTTTGGACATTATTCAAAAGCGAGACCGTTAGAAAATAGAAAAAGCAACGAATCATCCTTACATTTAGGATAGTTCGTTGCTTTTTTTAGGGGATGATGGTAGTAAGATGAAGTTTTTGACTAAACTTAAGGGACAGTGGGAGCTATAAACAGGAGAACTCTTCATATCTGGAGAGTCCTTTTGTTTTTTATTAGTACTTCTGTTTTAAAGTATAAAGTGTCATATAAAAACATGTTTTTGGTGGGCAAAATCAATAAAAAAGAATTAAAAGGAGTCGAGCGCCATCGTGTTACCTATTGATATGGAGGTTGTAATGATAGTCTCAAATTTACCTAGGAAACTTAGCGAACTTTCCAAAGTAAATCCTGATAAGGCTATTGAATTAATACAAGACTGGGGAGATGGTAAAAAAGTATTATAAAAATTTGGGAATAAATTCGTGGTGACCTAAGGAAAAGTGTGAATAAAGATATTTAATGAATATAAGGTTGTAGACTCATCAGAACAAGTAAGAGTAATGTGCTAATTCCGGTTTCGCTAAAACTGTGATGTAATTTTGATTTAAACTTTTTAATGCTTATAAACCAGCACTTATCAAAACAGTCTTCATACTGGAAAGTCGAAGCCTTATCAGTTCGTATGGCTTTGAAATATGCACAAATGTATAGCCGTACAAGTTTACGTGATTGGAGGGATAATTAGAGCTGAGGATGACATTAAGACAATAAAAAAACTGAACGGTATAAAGACCGAACAGTTTTAGCAGTAGTGCTACTGCCGCAGGGGACAAATTCACCACTAAAGATAGGCTAGTATTACCTCTACGGGTCTCACCCTTTAAAGAGGGTAGGATTTAAGCCATAGCTCAATCTCCTTAGAACCACTACTTATTTAAGTATATATTACTCTATTGGAAAATCAATACTATTTTTACAGAAGAGTGGGGAGTTAAGATTTTAATTTAGCAGCTGTATTGGTAGTAAAACTCATCCATTCTTGAACGTTGATATAAGTCATCGTCCCATTGATCAGATTGTAAATACTCTTGATGAATTTCTTCTATTAAAAAAGCTACAGGATTCGCTTTACACCAAGGTTTAAAGATGACATATGCATATATTAATATACTTGTATATTAGTGTATGCATATATTCATATATGTATATATTTAATTGAAAAAACGCTATTACATCAGCGTTTTCTAGGCTCTATAATTCTATGTAAATAAAAAGAGCTAACAAACAATTTGCTAGCCCTACATTTTCATCTTTTTTTTTTGCTGTTTTTGCTCAGCCCATTGCTCTAATTTTGCAATATTTGCTTTGTTGTAACGTTTGTTTTGTTTGTTCAAGTAGCGAAGTAGAGTACTATGGGAAAGCCCCATTTCCGTAGCAGCTTTACGGATACTTAATTTTTCCTGTTCTATTAAGTCAGCTATATATTCTGGTGAGATTTCAATAGGTTGGTTTTCATCTAAACTCATTGAAATTTGTTCGGATGTATCTAACAGCCGATCTGAAATAGGTGAGATCACGACAGAAGCAGCAACTTCATTCGCAACTGGTGTAGTCAAAGCTGCGATATTAATTTTTTTCAAATTCTCCGCAATAATTTCATCTGGTGGTACGATTACCAAAGTAAGTGGACTCCAATATTTTTGTACCCAGAAACGCTTCCCTATACGTTCTTCATCAATTGGTTCTGTGTAATACCAGTTCTTGATAACTTGATCACGTTGAAGATCATCTAGTACAGATTCAAGGCGATCACGTATTTGTACACCGTTATAGCTTTTAGGGAAAGCAACAACATCCAATAAGGTTTTAATCTTAAACGGCTGATGTAAAGTACGTTTTAACGCTCGTATTTTCCATTGGTAATTTAAATAGCGTGTTAAACGTTTATGTTCACGTTGTGTATAATGGCTATATTGAAAGACCTTTAAATCAAGTGCTCCAAAGGATTGCTGTTCATTGTTTAAATAATACGAAAGAATAGGGGCGGGACGAATTTGTAAGGAGTAAATCCCTTTTGCCTTCCCAGTCTTTTTATCGTAAGCCATATCCAAACTACCAATGTCAAACATGCGATTAAATGTCGTAAAATCATATTGCTGTTCATCTGAAATCTTTTCCGTATCAATAACGGTGATATTGTCACCACGCATTGATACCCAAATACTTGAAAGGGCAGCGACACGCTTCATAATGCTAAAGCGTTCTTTTTCACGTATATAGAAATCTTCCTTCATAGCATCAGCAAAACGAAGTTTTAAAGCTTCATCACTATGAAATTTAATGTAACCATCTGCATCTTTAGGCTGCACAATCCACAAATAAGAAATTAAGTCGAATAAATCGGCCGTCCATTCATCTAGTGAACTAAGCGTAGATTCCATGAGTGATAACCACATTTGTTGCTTTTCAGAACCGGCAATCCCCAGGTCAATTGGACGTACTTCAGCTTTTCCACGTACAATCCCCTTATTGTCCTGAATCTCAGCTCCGTATAAACCCTCTTCATTTTCAACAAATTGCTTCTTCTTTGTGACTAGATCACGCATCAACTGATAATCAGAGTGCATGGTACTGTACATATAATCGTTATCGAATGCTTGCTCTACTATTTCAACATGATATGGTTCATTTTCATTAGAAGAGATTTCATTTTGTAGATAAGAGTCTACTTCAGCAAGGATGGAATCCGTATAGTTGTGAATCGCACTACGAATCATCAATTTCGTTAATGGTTGGTTAGGGTATAAAGAATCCTTAAAGAAATTACAAAGCATTTGAAAGCTCTGTGAAGGCGTATGCGTGGCATTAACGCTCATTAATGAAGCATCGTGTATCCAGCGTTCTAAAGACTCTATATAGCGTGTATCTGATTGGAATATAGGTAATGCCTCTTCCAATATGACTAGCGGTACCCATTCGTTTTTAATAATCATACGTTCAGGTAGATCTTTATAAGACATTCTGGTTCACCTCATACATTCTAACATTACCCTTAGTATAACAAAGTTAAACTAATAACCAATGATTTATGAACCATTTTCATAGTTAGAATGATGAAATGAACCGCTATTGGTTCAGAATATGATAAAAATCGACATTTTTCGGGAACTAGGTATGGTTAGGAGGTAATATTGGTTCAAAAACAGGGAAAGTGGTTCATGTTTCGAGAACTAAGTGTACTAAATAATGAACTAGGTAGTATTGGTCATAAGATGTGTGTCTTTCGATAAGAATCAATCACATATAAAGGATTTAAATTGAAATGAACCATGTGATGATGGTGAAGTATAAAATGAACCGATTTTCGGGAACTAAGTGTGCTAAAGTGGTTCATTTTTAGTCTTTTTTCGAGAACTAGGTGTACTTTGAGTATTTTCGGGAACTAGGTGTACTTAAAAATGCAGTCATACCAACAAAGTGATTCACAAGTGGTTCATAAATAGAGCATCTTCGGGAACTAGGTGTACTAAATATTGAACCAGAGCCTCTTTTTTTCGGGAACTAGGTGTACTTAGAGAAGTTATTAGAAGTGTTAGAAATATCGTTATATCAAGGTTTATAGAAGATTATTGTTCATTTTAAATGGTGGTTCATATTCGATAATGTGGTTCATTTCTTCGGGAACTCGTCATAAAAACTTTTTTTTTCAAAATCTCGCAATCCCTTGTGGCTCTAAGAAAAAAAGTGGTTTGAAAAAGTGGTTCAAAAACGCTTAGAGAGGTCCATTTTGCAAGAGGTTCATTTACTATAATTGTCCTTAGTGAAAAAGAATGTTTTTAGGGTAAGAGGTGAACCACATGACACAAGCAGTTTCCGTAAAATATGAATCAGTAAATGTAGATTTACAAAAAGTATATGACGTAATAGTACATCAAGGACTGACAACCTATAAGAAAAAACATTCAAATGCAGCACTTCCACTTCAGGTAAAGGGTGCAAAAGTAGATGCTCGTTCAAAGAAGGGAGCTGTCTTTGTTGTTCGTTCAAAAGCTGATTTCCAAACGAAAGGTGTCAAAGGCTATATCGTAACATCGAAAGAAACGCTACTAGAAGATGCATCAGGATTAACGCATTTTACACCGAATGTTTATCGTAAGTATGGCTATGCAGATGAAAACCGTCGTATGATTCGAGGGTTTGAGGAGCGCAATCTCCTGCAAATTAATACATTTGTGGTCGATATTGATACTCTAAAGCACTCTGTACAGGATATTTTGCTAGCATGTATGGATCATTCTATTGGTCTTCCAACACTCATCATAGCTTCAGAGCGAGGCTATCAAGTATATTTTGTACTAGAGCAACCATTATTTATTTCAAACAAAAACGATTTTAAAGGTCTAGCTGTGGCAAAACGTATTGCTGATAACCTTAAACGTAGTTTAAAAGATGTAGATGCAGATATATTTTGTAATAACTTTGGTTTTTTCCGTTTACCGAAAGCTACAAATATCGTTTTTGCACAGCTTCAAAATACATATAGTATGGCAGAATTTATTAATTGGTCGATGAGGCAGGATGATGATATAGATCGACCTTTATTTGTAGTGCCTACAAAACTCTCAAAAGCTTCTATGATAGATTCAGAATGGTTCCAAGCATTAATACAGGCAGTTGATGTAAAGGGAAAGAAGGGACAAATAGGGCGCAATAATGCGATTTTTACGCTTGCACTTGTTTGCTTTAGTGAAGGTTGGGATAAAGCTCGAACATTCGATTTTATTGATGAGTACAATTCTCGTCTTCGTAACCCATTACAAGGACCAGCACTACAAGGCATTCTAAATTCAGCTTACTCTGGTAAATATAAAGGCGCAAGCAAAGAATATGTCGAGGCTTTACTAGAAATACATGTACATAATGGCCGATCTATTCCCGTTTATACAGCTAAACAAGTATGGTACAAGTTTAAGAAGGAACGACAAGATCGTACACGTAGCCATTACAATGAGTGGGAAGAAGATCTAATCAACTATATTACGGCAGAAAATAACCCTTCTGAACCGTTTATTTGGCGTTCTCAAAATGAAATTTGTAAAGCAGTGGGTATTCCACAAAGCACATTGAACCAGTTGCTAAAGGTATCGACAAAAATTGTTAAAACTGTAACAGGTAAGGGACGTTATGCAAAGACAGGCTGGACAACCGTCCAACTGTTTATTCAACATGCCATGGATTTAATTCAGACAGCGAAGGCGAGCTATCGAAAACAGCTTCTTCAAGTAGTAAAAGAATGGACGGAGGAATTAGAAGAGGTAGCTGGCTACACTCAACTATTTCGCTATTTAAAACAACTAATCTTTAACAATAGTAAACAAATACTTGTTGAAAATCCCCTTGGTAACTCAGGTTAATTTAATACTCCAATCTGCCTTTACATATTTCTATTTACGTTTTCGATCTTGCGTTTAGTTCTTGTGGTCATAGTTTGGGAATAACTATGTTTTTACGTAAGAATAAGCTGTGGCTGTAGTCTTATTTTAAAAAGTAAAAGTAGCATAGTAGATTCATAAAACAAATGTAGCAAACTAAACACTTTAATACATGTAAAACACATAAGATATACTGATATATGTGTATATCAGTATATTCATTATTTAAATAGAAAAATACTAAAAACGAGGAACTAGTTATTATTTGGTAGGTTATTGTTTTTCTGTAGTTTTCTATTCTATGCTGTTCAATTTTATGAAAGGCTTTATTATAATTTAATTACTATCTTGGTTGTTTTCAAAATATTTAATGAGAGTAGAGGAATGCTTATGTATGAACAATTTTCTGTAGATGAACGAGAACAATTACTTTTATTCCTTACTGAAGAACAACGTAATTTTTTAAAGAACGAAGTAAAACGTGGCAGAAGGACAGTATTTGAAAATGTTATGAGGGATGAAAAAATCACAGCACTCAAATCTGTAGACATAACTCTTCAAGAAGATGAGTTGAATGTAGTAGACTGGCTGATATCTGATTATGATGATTTTGGTCCAGGTAATCTAGGTGGGCGATGTGCTTGTAATCGACGTTTAAGATATATGTTCACTGTTGAACATCAGAAAACTCGTAAAAAGATTCAATATGGTAAGGATCATTTAAGTGTATTTTTAAATATAGAAGTGAAAGATATAGATGGAGTTATAAATGAATTAGATAGAATTGATTATGAATTAGATGAACTTTTGTGGAAAGTAAAGAATAATGAGTACTATCATGAATATTATGAAAGAATCCATGATAAAGAAGTAATTTCAGAGAGCATTAGAAAGCATATTGAAGTAAATGTTCCGTTATTGGATAGGCAAATAACTAGGTTAAATAAATATTTTGAAAAACAAATAGAAGATTTAAAGAAAGAGCAACTAAAAATGCAGAGTGAAGCTGTACTTGAAAGACGCCAGGAAGAAAAAAGACGGATTAATGAATTACTAAGGGAAAAGAAAAGAATTGAAGACATGTTGGAAGTAGAGAGAAAGGTTCAATCTGAAGGAGAATTTAAAAGACGACAAAAGGAAATAGAGCGAGAGGAAAAATTAGCGCAAGAATGGAAAGAAAAGAATGCAGAACGAGTAGAATTAACGAAAATACAGCTTGGCTATGGTGCGACATTTGATGATATAGTTTATTCACTTGTATTACACGGTGAACATAGTGCAGTGGCGATTAGTCATAATATGGTCAATGATTTTGGTTTTGATAATCGGATGTCGATAGGTATAATGGGTAGATTTTATATTTATAGTGATGTCTTATTGGTATTAAAGAAACAAGTGAATAATGGAAATTTATTTATGGATGAATCATCAGATATAAATGATTGTTTTTTCTATGTGAATCCGTATCGTGAAGAAGATGGTAGTAATAAAATCGAAGAAGTACAACAAAAAACTTTATTGTTGTTTTAATTAAAGTAGAGAGAAATTAATAATAAAATACTTCTCTTATACTTGCGGAAATTAATGTGCTTCTTATCGAGGATAATGTATTTCCTCTGGTTCTCTTGCTATGATGAATTCACCTGTTTGCTTTAAAGCCCTCACAGCGCTTGTAACAGTGCAAATTGACACGTCACATTTCAATGCAAATTTATCTGAACCAACCTTCGCATTATGTACAGAATACGATCCAGTACCGCAAGTTGCTTCTAATTTGCCTTAAATTCTTTATACAAATCCATACACCATGAGTTTACATAACAACAGAATTCGGCAGTAATGACAAAGGACAAACCCTTGTATTGAAAAGAATATAAATAGAGTGAAAAGGAATAGTTCAGCCTATGATAGTATCGCAATGCGAAGTATAGAAAAGAATATAAGAGAGAAGTTTGGCGAAGAACGATGTGTAATACAGATAATTGGTACATGTACTATGAATATCACAATTACTTATCCATTGTGGTAATAATAGATACAGCATTAGAAGAAGTATTGTATACAGATACGTATTTGCTCGATTTTTTTCAAAAAAGTAATAAATCTACGTTAGAAGTATCCAGTTGGTTCGGTATTACAGATGCTTAGCTTCGTTACTATTGTCCCTTTATTTTATCTGTATTGTATATCTGAAGTTTTGTGTATCCGTATTTCACTTAGGCAATATGTAATTAAATGGTATTTCTTGAATCAGCGATCAAACATTTGATTGCTGATTTTCTATTAACCTGGATTTTGAAATATTAGTAAAAATAATACTAAAGATTGATTTTATTTTTTGATATTTATCTTTATAATAAATGAGAACAAATGTTCTTGTTTGTTTAGGGAGGTGGTACATGTTTTGTTCGTATTTCTTTTTTCAGAGAATCTCAGAATGAAAAAGTTATAAATTTAATATTTAACATTGATCCAGTTCAAAATACTTTAGATTACAGTATATGAAATTAAGTATAGCTATGTATTTTATATTTGATGATTTTCTCATCCTTGTATATTCTCATGGAAAAACAACGTTAAAATATTTCCACATTGTTTTTTCGCCAAGAAATATCCCTGTCCTTTTGGTTTTTTTTTACTTTTTTTAAGTTCTTTTCTAATGAGTTTTATAGACTGTTACAAAAAACTTATAAATATAGGGACACCCAATATTTATAAAGTGTTACTTTTTTAGGATTCTTAAAAAAGTATAAAAAATATATATTTCCCATTTAATACTATATGTGTAAATTGGGGTATTTTATTTTCACATTGAGGTCTGTAAAATGAGATTGAAAATACGAAAAGGAGTTCTCTTTTTATGATCAAGTTCAGGAAAATTTTGGAATTGATTTAGGCGAGGTTAATTGAAATTTATACTTCTGAATCTTGAAAAAAAAATCTAATTTTAAAAAAAGAAAGAGGGTATAAAAATTGAAATTAACAAAAGGTTTTTTAGTTTTATTTTTGTCAGTTTCTGTTTTATCTGCTTGTAGTGAAGAAGATAAAACAAATCATGATAGTGAAATTAAATCTCCAGTAGAAGAAGCTGTAAAAAAACATGAAGCTGTAGATTTACCTGTAGTTATTTTCAAAAACAGTAACCATAAATATAAAGATCAAATATTTGTTCGCAGTATTACAAATGTTGAGTTAAAAGATTTTGATGAATCAACAGAACTTAAGTTTTTAGATCGCTATGACAATGCTGTGCGTAGACAAAATTTTGATTTACAAAAAGATTTTAAATTATTGGTTATTACTATGAAACAAGAACTGCAGGGAGATGTTCAAGGAAAGCTTTATGAAAGCTATATATTTAATGCTGGAACAGGGCTAGTAATAGGAGATGATAATTTAGCTAATGAAAATGAATTTTTGATGAAACAACAAGAGTATATGACAAATAGGTACAGTGTTAGTTCGACTTCCGATGAAACAGGAAACATATTATTTGCAGTACCAAATGAATTTGCTAATGATAAAAATTTGCAGCTTAAAATTATACAAAAGTTAGATAATTTAAGTGAATATGTTTACATTGATTTGAATTAATAAGAGGTGAAGTTATGGATTCTTGGATAGAAAGCATGATTGAAAAAATCACGGCATTCCTCTTTGGTATATTCAAGGATAGTACAAAAGGGACGTTGGATTTAATAAGCGAAATATTCAAAAGTAGTGTTAAGACTGTTCAAACACAGGTTTCAGAAACACCAACAGAGTTTTCACAACCCCTTGTCGATAGTCTACGAACCGTTTCTGAATCGGCTATCTTGCCTGTAGCAGGGTTGATACTAACTTATATTTTTTGCTATGAGTTGTATCAATTAGTTGTTGAACAAAATAAAAGTGGTAATTTTGAAACCGGGCAATTGGGTTTTTTAATTATAAAAACAGGTGTCATGATTATGTTATTAAGTAACTGCTTTGATATTACATTAGCGGTATTTGATTTAGGTAAATGGATAACTGATCAAGTACCTAATAAGGAAATAATGATACCGCCAAGTGTCACAGATGTTATTGTTAATAGTATTCCTGAAAATGATGTTGGTTATGCTTTATCAATGTGGGTAATGGCAATAATTTCTCTTATCATCGTTTTTGTTATGACGGGTATTATTTATTTAGTTGCTTGGAGCAGGATTATTACGATTATGCTTTATATTTCAGTTGCGCCACTACCATTTGCAACATTTATGAATAAAGATTGGATTGGTTCAATTGGTCAAACATATGTTAAGAACTTAGTAGCTTTAATGTTGCAAGGTTATTTCATGTTAATTTGTTTAATCATATATAAACACTTAATCGAGAAAACATCTACTCTTATAGAGGATGGTAGCGGTTTATTTGGTTTAATGTTGATGGTTGTTTCAATGGCAATTTTGGTAGTATCACTAACTCGTACACACTCACTTGCTAAGTCAGTAATGGGGGTAGTTTAAATTGAAAAAGGGTTTGCAAAAGTGGATTACTCATAATAAAAAGTTATTGATGATTTTTGGAGTTATTTCTCTTATTGCTGTAGTGATAACAGTAATTGAATTGAGTTTAATTTTATCGAGTACAAATGACTTGCAGATATATGCAACAACCGGGGTTATCTCAAACGAACTTAAAAGAATTGGTTTATTAGGGTTATCTAATATTGTGGTAATCGCACTTTGGGCCATTATTTTTACTTTCATCTTGTTAAAAATGATCTTCCCTAATAGAAAAACAGTAAAAAATGCATTTTTTTTAGATGAATTAAGTTTTTTAAAAGATATGCCTAACCAATTGAAAAAGGGGTTAGATAGAAATGAATAACAACTTTGTTGTATCTATTCCTAAAGAATTGAAGAGCATAAAATCAAAATTGTTTCTTGGTTTAACTAAAAGACAATTAATTGGATTTTCGATTGCTATAGTTCTTGCACTTCCAGTTTTCTTTCTATTAAAAAAATTCAGTTTGGATGCTGCGATGTACGGCCTTTTTTTTACAGCTTTACCGGTAATATTTGCCACTATTTTTACTAAGGATGGTATTCCTGGGGAAACGTGGGTGAAGCTTTATTTAGAATATAAGTATCTTAATCCGCAAAACAGATACTTTAAAGTATCAAAAAGAAATAAAAAACTAGCGGAGGAAAGGAATGTGTTAAATGGCAAAAACAAAGTTAGAAAAGCTAAACCTATTTCAAACACTTCAGAAGCTAGTTGATTCCAAAAGACCAAAAGAAAAATCGACACAAGAAACGTTAAATTATAACAAAATGTATCCTAATGGAGTATGTAATGTTAGTGGGCAGATTTACAACAAGATGATCCGATTTTCTGATATATCCTATCAACTTTCTCAAGACGAAATGAAACAAAGGATTTTCGCGCAACACAGTACGTTGTTAAATTCATTTGATAATTCCATTAATATTCAATTTTGTTTCATCAATTATCGTATGGATAGAGAAGATAAGGTACAAGAAGTGTTAGAGTACAGTAAACATAATAGTGATATTGAAGATTTTGAACGATTGCAAGAAGAGTATTTTTCCTTTTTGGAAGAACAGAAGCAGAAAGGCAGCAACGGTATTGTAAGAAATAAATACTTAGTCTTTTCTATTAAAGAAAGGTCATATGAAAGTGCTGTAAGACGTTTGGAAAGTATTGAAAGCAATATCAGAGACAATTTTAAAACTATGGGTGCAGCCATTGAAGAATTAAATGGTATAGAGCGTCTATCTATCATCAACTATTTATTGAATGGTAATAGCGTCCATTATTTAGAGCTAGAAAATTTAACTGCTGAACAGTTAAACAGTGGAACAACAAAAGACTTAATAGCACCTAAAGATATTAAATTCGGTAACTTTAATGACGAGTTTAAGGTGAATAAAAAATACGGAACAACTTTACATCTAAGAATAGAAGCAACCGAATTATCTGACCGAGTTTTAGCCGATTTCCTTGATCTCGACCTTGAAATGCTTGTAAGTATGCACATAAGAACTTTAGGACAGCAACAAGCTGTACGTATGGTTAAAACAAAAGCATCTGATCTTGATAGTATAAAAATTGAGGAACAGAAAAAAGCGTTACGTGCAGGTTATGATATGGATATTTTACCTACTGACCTTAACATGCATGTTGAAGAAGCTAAAAAAACACTTTCAGATTTGCAGCGTGAGAATGAAAAATATTTCTATCTTACTTTTACGATCACAGTATTTGAAAATAGTCGGAAAGAGTTAGACAATGCGGTATTTCGATTGCAGTCTGTTGCTCAAAAACAAAATTGTTCATTAGTTAAAATGAAGTTTCAACAAGAAAAAGGGTTAATTAGTGCATTGCCTTTAGGTGAAAACTTAAATGAAACTAATTTAGAGCGAGGATTAACAACTTCATCAACGGCTATCTTTGTTCCGTTTACAACCCAAGAGTTGTATCAAGAAGAAAAAGAACCTGTGTATTACGGTTTGAATGCTTTGAGTAATAATATGATTCAAGTGAGCCGTAAGGCGCTCAAAAACCCTAATGGATTATTCTTAGGTACACCGGGTTCGGGAAAATCTTTCGCAGCAAAACGAGAAATGATTGATACGTATTTACGAACTACCGATGATATTTTGATCTGTGATCCAGAGGGAGAATATTATCCGTTTGTTAATCGCATGGGAGGCGAAGAAATCAAACTTTCTCTCAATTCTAAAGACTTTATTAATCCTTTAGATATATCCCTAGAATACGGTGAGGGTGAAAACCCTATTTCTTTTAAGAGTGATTTTGTCATTAACTTAATGGAATTGATTGCCGGGGGGAAAAAGGGTTTAACTGCAAAAGAAAAGACAATCGTCGATAAATGCACACGCCTTATTTATCGTCCTTATCTTGAAAATCCAAAACCCGAAAATATTCCGATACTTGAAGATTTATATAATGCCTTTATCGAAACAAATCGAGCAGAAGGGCAGGAATTAGCAGACGCATTAGAATTATACGTTTCAGGTTCTTTAAATGTGTTTAACAACCGCACAACTATAAATACCAATAATCGCCTAATCTGTTTTAATATTCAAGAGTTAGGCTCGAATTTACGAGAGTTAGGCATGTTAGTATTGCAAGATCATGTTTGGAACAAGGTAACTGCTAACCGTAATCGTTCTAAAAAAACATGGTATTACATGGACGAATTCCACAAATTGTTAGCAGAAGAACAGACATCAAATTATAGTGTTGAGTTCTGGAAGCGATTTAGGAAGTGGGGCGGTATCCCAACAGGCATTACGCAAAACGTTAAAGATTTATTATCAAGTCCAAAAATTGAAACAATCATTGATAATACAGATTTTGTTTACTTGTTAAATCAGGCAAGTAGTGACCGAGCGATTTTACAAATGAAATTTGAAATTAGTGATTATCAAGCAAACTATATTACTAACTCAGGTGAGGGTGAAGGTCTACTTGTATATTCGGGAGTGATTTTACCCTTTAAGGATCAATTCCCTAAAGACAACTCGCTATATCCAGTGATGACTACGAAACCTGAAGAAATTAGACGATTGAGAGGAGCTGCTATGTAAAAAGTGAAAAAAGATAAGCCAACTAATCAATCTAACAGTCAACAACAAGAGAGCTCTGATAGTAAGTTGAAACAGCAATACTCCAATCAGCCGAAAAAAGAATTTCGACAACAAGAAAGTACCGTGAGTAAGGTTGAAAAAACTTTAAATACAGGTGGACAGCAACAATTAAATCAAGTAACTGCTGTGCTTGATCGTCCAGTAAATGATAATCAAAATTTAAGTAGCAATGATAGTAAGTTAAAAAAGCAATATTCCGATCAACCGAAGGAAGAATTTCGACAACAAGAAAGTACCGCGGGTAAGATTGAAAAAACTTTAGATACAAGTGGACAGCAACAATTAAATCAAACATCTAACGTACTTAATGGGTCGGCAAATAATCAATATTCAAGTAGCAATGATAGTAAGTTAAAAAAGCAATATTCCAATCAGCCGAAGGAAGAATTTCGACAACAAGAAAGTACCGCGGGTAAGATTGAAAAAACTTTAGATACAAGTGGACAGCAACAATTAAATCAAACATCTAACGTACTTAATGGGTCGGCAAATAATCAATATTCAAGTAGCAATGATAGTAAGTTAAAAAAGCAATATTCCAATCAGTCGAAGGAAGAATTTCGACAACAAGAAAGCACCGCGAGTAAGATTGATAAAACTTTAAATACAAGTGGCCAGCAACAATTGAATCAGACATCCAATGTACTTAATGGATCGGCAAATAATCAAAATTCAAGTAGCAATGGTAGTAAGTTAAAAAAGCAACACTCTAATCAGGGTGGGGGGAATTTCCAACAGCAAAAAAGCACCGCGAGTAAGATTGATAAAACTTTAAATACAAGTGGCCAGCAACAATTGAATCAGACATCCAATGTACTTAATGGATCGGCAAATAATCAAAAATCAAGTAATGGTAAAGGCAAGCTAAAAAAAGTTACACAATCTGCTTTTAAGTCAGGTACTAATAGTACTAAAAAGCTTGTTACTAAATACCAAAAAGAACTAGAAAAAGACGACCAAGGCGTTAAGGTTGCTAGTAAGGGAATAACCGGAACAGCAAAAACAATAAAAGTAACAGCGAAATTGTATAGAAAGTTACGGCAGAAAAAAGGAAACGTATCAGTAAAAACGTTTGTGATGCAGCCAAGTAAAAATACAGTTTCAGCAAAACCAAGAAAGTTAAAGTTAAAACGAAAAGTTTTAAATAACAAAAACTTTAAAAAAGCAAGAATAAATCCTTTGTCGAAAGAAAAGACAAAAGTAAGTAGTTTGAAAAAAATAACAAAGATACCGGCCGTAACATTTAAAAAAGGTACTTTGAAGTATCAAGAAGAGCTAGAAAAAGGCGACGATGGCGTTAAGCTAGTTAGTCAAGGTGCTGCTGCAGTAGCAAAGGTAAGAAAAAAATTACTTATAGGTAAAAGTAAAGTTAGTGCAAAATCAGGCAGGTTAAATAAACAATCTACTAAGTTATTGAAATCGAATTTAAATAAAAATAAAAAATTGCAGGTACAGTCTAAAACTGCTTTAAAGAAAAGAGCTATCAAGAAAAAGCTATATTATGCGCCACAACGAAATAAAGTAAATGCGTTTAAAGGTGCTATGTCAAGTTTTTCAAATCGCATAAGCCAAATGTTTAAAAATATTGGCAAATTCAAGCTGAGTGATATTAAGAGATTCATAGGTGCAAAAATTGCTGCTGCAGCAGGTGGTGGTTTGCTCACTATTTTACCTTTTTTAATTGTTGCGGTTCTTTGTCTAATAATAGCAGGTTTATTTGCAGGTATAGGTTCAAAGAAGGCCCATGATGAAGTGCAAATGGGTAGTGATTCAATCTCGCCAGAGGTAAGAAAATGGTGTTCATTAGTAGAGAAAGAAGCACAAGCGCAAGGTATGGAAGCCTATGTAGATTTATTAGCATCAATTATTCAGGTTGAATCAGGCGGTACAGGCACAAGAGATATTATGCAATCGTCAGAATCAGCGGGCTATCCAGTGAACTATTGGCCTACAGAAGAACTTTCAATAAGGCAAGGTGTAAAACATCTAAAAAATATTGTGAACATCTTACAAGGTTTTGGTTCTGGATATGAAAGTAACACGAAGTTATTAGCACAAGCCTATAATTTCGGTTCAGCTTTTGCCGGATATGTTGGTAGACAAGGGGGCTCATATACCCTTGAAGTAGCTGAGGCTTATTCGAGGGAAGTAGTTGCTCCATCTCTAGGAAACCATACTGGTGCTACTGTACCATATATTAACGATATTTCAGTAAGCTTAGGTAAACCTTATAGATATGTAAATGGTGGTAATTTTCTGTATGGCGAATTAGTTGGTCAATACGGAGGTTGTAATGGTGGTTACGGCGGTGCAGCAAATATTACAGGAGACTTCGCAATTGTTTTAAAAGAAATTGAAAAATATAAGGGTTGGCCATATGTATGGGGTGGTAAAAATCCGAGTGTAGGTTTTGATTGTAGTGGCCTTACATCATGGGGGTTAAAACAAATTGGAATAAATTTACCTTCATATGCTGAAACACAATATAACATGACTGTACCAATTTCTGAGAGCGAAGCTCAACCGGGCGACTTGATATTCTTTAGAGGAACTTACGGTGGGGCGAACCATATTTCGCATGTTGGGTTTTACATAGATGCAAACACTATGTATGACAGTAACGGCAGTGGTATAGGTTATCACAATTGGAAAGATAGATATTGGCAATCACATTTTGCAGGGATTAGACGAGTTGTTACTAAATAAGGGCAATTAATGAAGGAGTGTTTTCGTTTGGGAGATCGTTTAAAAAAATTAGAGGAGCGCATAGGAAAAAGAAAAGAGCGTATTGAGAAATTACATTCTTCCTTAAAGGAAGAGAAAAATAGGTTAAAAAAAGACGAAGAGACCTTGAAACACCTTAAATATGACGAAGTGCTAAAACGTATGCATGAAACAGGATTTAGTCCTGATAAAGCATTGCGAGCGATTGATAATGAATTAGAAAAAAGTCAATCAAATGGCAATCAAGGAGGAGTGCAAAATAATGGGAATGACTTTTAAACGAGTATTTCTTACCACCGTGTTGTTATGTTCGTTGTTATACATTAGTTTACCTAATCTCACGTATGCAGAAGATAAAAAAGGCAAAGAACCAACTACAGAAAATGTTGGAAATAACGGAGATATTGCAGAACCACCGTCTGGGCCAAATACTACCATAGATACCGAAACACAAGGAGTAGAAATTGAAACACCTGCTAGTGTTACTGGTAAAAAAGTAGAAGGTACAGGTACTGTAACTGATTTTAGTACAAGTGGTTCTAAAGCGTTTTATACGATTACAGACAACGAACAAAAAGTGTTTTACTTAATTGTTGATCTCGATAAAACAGAAAACAACGTTTATTTCTTATCCGATGTTAACAAGTCTCAACTGGAAGGGACAGTAGAGCCAATAGAAAATGTTCAAACTGCACCAGTAGCACCACCGATAGAATCTGAAAAAGAGGAACAGCCAAAAGAAAGTGGGAATAGTTCATTCTTATTAATGGTATTACTTGTTGCTGTAATTATTGTAGTAGTTTATTACTTCCGTATGAAAAAGAAAAAAGAACAAGGCAATACAGTAGATGAAGATGAAATGAATGAAGATTATGAAGAAGATGACGTGTTATATGAAGATGACAAGGACAACAAGGACGATAAGTAATGCTTATCAAAGCTTACATCAAAAAACACATGTTTCATCTTCCTATGAAACAAGAAGCTTTATTGGAGCAAGTTGAGCAGGCTTTAAATAAAGATGTTGATAAATCAAGTGTTGCAAAGTTAAACCCTCTTACGAAAATAGAGGATAATGAAAATATTTTGATTGAAAAGCAACGTACTAATATTTTCTTTCTCAACTTGCTATTACTGGTTTTGAATCACAATGAAAAGGATATTACGGATCAAGAATATTACAATGATACATTTATCATTTCCAAATTAGAAGAAGAAACAGAATTAAGCTTAAAAGCGCTACCCTTTGAGGGGGTTGAGAAAGAAGTTCATAACTACTTAAACCCAACTTCTGATAAGTTGCAAATTGATGATAAGCCACAAATTGATACGAAGAGTGAATTTGAAACAAAGAGTGAAGAGGGATTTTCATATCTTGAAAACATTCAATTTAGTGTTAATTGGCTAAAAGGAGCGCAAAAAGAATTAAATCGAAGGGAGTAACAGAATGTGGAAAAAAACAAAGCCGATTTTATTGAGTAGTGCGCTTGCTTTTTCTCTAACATGTGGTTCAACGAATTTTGTTGCATTAGCAGCAAATAACGTAGAATCCGAAGTGAAGGAAAATATTACTCTAAATTATTTAAAAATAAAGTATGAAAATAAAGTTTTGTTTCATGAACAAGTACCTCAAAAAAACATTATTCAAGTGCTGAACACAAATGGCGAAGTACTTGAAAGTGAAGTGTTGACAGGCGATAAAGAAATGGAACTTGCTGCACCAAAAATCCCGAAAGGCAAAATGTTGAGTTACTGGGGTATTGTAAAACAAAAAGACAAAATTACAATTGATCCGATGTTGATAGATGCAAAAGAATTGTCAGTGAAATTTTCTACAACAGAAGGAGGTGGACTATTAGAAAATAATGCACAGACAAAAGAAATTGTTAAGAGTGTTAATAAAGGTACAAATTTAAAGGATGTTCTACCCGAAGTAATTCCAAAAAGTCACTATAAGTTTACAGGTTGGTTTACAGCTATTACAGGAAATGAGGAAAAACTAAAAGAGATTGATGATATGAAGATTATGGATTCTAAAGGTGAATACTACGCTAAATTTTATCCTGATTTTAACGACAACGGTATTGATGATCGAACGGAAGAGATCACTCTTAAATTCGTGACGAATTCACATCAAAAATTTAAGGATATCAAAACTCAAGTCGGTAAACAGTTTAAGTTACCAGTCCTCAACAAGAATGATTCAGTGTTTATGGGTTGGTACACAGATGAAGAATTTAAAAACAAGGTTACTGACAATTTTTTCACTGAGTCGCAGACGCTCTATGCCAAATGGGAAAAGGCCGAAAAAGTTATTAAAGATGCACAAACTAAGCCAATCACAGACAAAGATGTTTCAGATCAAATCGAAAGGATTCTGAAAGATAAGTTGCCATCCAATAACAACAATAGCAGCGTTGCACAAAAACCTAGTCAGTCTCTATCTAAAAGTGATAGTGGAGCAAATAACCCTATTGTTGCAGATGTAAATAAAAATCAAATTAATGACTCAGGAGTAGAGCCACAAAGCAATACGTTTAAAGAAACAAAATATGTTTTTGCGAATAAAAACATAGGTGAACAATATATGGTGAAATTCTTTGATGAAAACGAAAGATTCCTATTTAGTCTTACATTGCCTTACGGTAAAACAATTAAAACGTATGACGAAAATGACCGATTCCATGACGAATACGCAGTTAGGCAGGATACAACGATTACATTAAATACGAAAGAATATATTCATGAAGATTCTTTCTTACTGGGATTTAAAACACGTGAAGTGAAGGTGAACTCTACACAAATCACAGAAGTTTATCCTGATACCAAAAGTAATGTTAATGCAGCTGCAAATGATCCATATGATTACCAAAAAGAACTAGAAGAAAAAAATGATGCCAAAATGAAAAATATTATCATATACAGCTTAGTTACAGTGGCTTTAGTTATTTTTGGTGGAGTAGGCATTTATTTATTCAAAAAAAGAAAAAAAAGAGCTCTACTAGATACTATTTAAAAGGCGGTAAGCTGCTATGTTAATAGTCCTTGATGCTATTCAAATAATCTTACTGGTAATAGGTACAGTGTTTATGTTCAAAGGGATTATAAAACTTACTAAGTATTACAACATAGATAAATTTATCTATTTTATTATAAAAAATGAATTATCAAATACTGATAAAGAAAAGAGGAAATGAAATGGAGTTTTTCACTGAAGGCGTAAAAATATTACAAAAGCTAGTTATTTTGATCGGTGCCGGCTTAGGTGTGTGGGGTGTTATTAACCTTTTAGAAGGTTACGGTAATGATAACCCCGGAGCGAAGTCACAAGGTATGAAACAATTTATGGCAGGCGCGGGCATTGTTATAATTGGAGTGTCACTTGTACCTCTTTTATCAAAATTATTCGCATAAAAAGTAATAGGGCGAGTTTATGTACTCGCCCTTTTTCTTATAAGGAGTGGTGATAACGTGGAAAAACTAAAAGAAAATAAAATATATATCATTTTAAGTGTAATCGCGTACATTCTATTTAACTATCTCTTTTATTACTTTAGGGTGACGTTTTCAGGAAATGTGATTGATGGATTCAATTATTTATTTTCAGAGCCAAAATATCTTTTATACGCCTTCCCTTTGTCCTTTGATAGCATTGATTTATTAGTGCCGTTATTTGTGGTGGCTTTTGCAATGGTAGTGCTTATAGACAAGAAAAATAACAAAAAGAAATACAAAAAAGGTGTTGAACATGGTTCAGCTCAATGGGGCAGCGTACAGAAAGATTTGAAAAATATGTACGATGAACAAGATGAGTATAATAATATTTTGTTTTCACAAAACACTAAAATTCTATTAGATGATAAAGACGCTCCGTTTGATGTAAGACGTAATAAAAACGTTTGTGTAATTGGTGGTTCAGGTAGTGGTAAAACTCGTTTTTTCGTTAAACCAAACATGTTACAAATGAACGCAAGTTTTGTATGCACCGATCCGAAAGGTACAATCGTCAATGAAATTGGAATGGCGTTGAAAAATGTAGGTAAGTACAAAATTAAAATATTGAATACGGTTAATTTCAAAAAAAGTATGCGTTACAATCCGTTAAAATACGTGGAAAATGAACAAGACATATTAAAGTTAGTAGAAACGATTATAGCTAATACAAGTGGATCAGACGGCGCAGAGAAACAAGATTTTTGGGTAAAAGCTGAAAAGCTACTGTATCAAGCTTATTTAAGTTTAATCATTGCAAAATTCCCTAAAGAAGAGCAAAACTTACCAACGTTGATGGATTTAATTTCTTATTCCACAGTAAAAGAAGATGATGAAGAATTTAAAAATCCGGTGGATTATCTATTTGAAGCTCTGGAAGAAGAGGATAGTGACCATTTCGCTGTAAAGCAATATAAAGCCTATAAATTAGCAGCAGGGAAAACGGCCAAGAGTATTTTAATTTCATGTGCTACACGTTTAGCACCTTTAAATATTCCTGCTGTTCGTGATCTATTGTCGAAAGATGAACTTGATTTAAAAACGTTAGGTGATAAAGGGCGCAAGACAGCATTATTTGTTATTGTGCCTGATACTGACGCAACATTTAACTTCATTGTCGCTATAATGTACTCCCAACTGTTTAACACGCTTTGTACGATTGCTGATGATAAATACAAAGGATCGTTGCCTACGCATGTACGATTTATGCTAGATGAATTTGCGAATATCGGTTTGATCCCGAACTTTGAAAAATTAATTGCTACGATCCGTTCACGTAATATTTCAGCAACTATTATCTTACAAGCCTACTCTCAACTTAAAGCGATTTATAAAGACAATTCAGACACGATTATAGGTAACTGTGATACTTCCATATTCTTAGGTGGCAAAGAAAAGTCAACGGTTAAGTCGTTAAGTGAAGAATTAGGGAAAGAAACAATTAATGATTATAACGAATCAAAAACACGTTCTAATAACGATAGTTTTGGTCAAAATTACTCTAAATTGGGCAGAGAATTAATGACGCAAGATGAATTACTAACAATGGAACGAGATACATGCATTGTGCAAATCATCGGTAAAAGACCATTCAAAGACAAAAAATATGATTTAACAAAACACCCTAGATATAAGTACCATTCCATAGGGGATAAATATTGGTTTGACATCGACAAATATTTGGCCGTACTTGAAAATGGAAAGGCTAAAACAACAAAAAATGATGCTGCTGCTGCAGTAGTTCCAGAAAGAAAAGAACTGAAATTATCAATTACAACTATGGACGAATCAGGGAATGAAAATAGCGTTGCTATGTAAAATAAAAAACTGTTTTCGACGAACCATTGAAAGGAGAGAATTTTAATGGACATGAACGATGCAATAAGAATAAGAATACACCAACTATTGTCTGAAGAAGGATGGACAATAAACGAATTAATCAGAAGATCGAATTTACACCAACCTACTGTATCAGAGTTTATGCGCGGAAAAACGAAGTCTCCAACAATTATTACAATCACTAAAATAGCAAAAGGATTCAATATGACCCTTTCGGATTTTTTCAATAATGAAATTTTTACTGGTTTAGAGAAAGACATTAATGATAAAACAATTGAAGAAATTTTTGCTGATATAAAAGTGAGCGAGACTAATTTTGGTTACCTTGAATTAAGTGATTTTCCAACTGAATTATTGAATAGGGCTAAGACGTTGTTTTCTAAAATAGGCAGTTTAGAACCATTCGGGGACTTAATTGATAAAGAAGGAGTTTTTTTAGGAAAACAAGGTTATGAAAGATTAGAAAAAGTAGTTCATCATCTAAATGAGATTGAAAAAATTATAAGTGTACAAGATAGTAGCGAATGAAATTAAAAAACAAATATACGATTTTAGTTAATTTAAAGGAGATGTTACATTATGAGAAGCACTGGTTTAGTAAGAAAAGTGGATGAGCTAGGGCGTATCGCTATTCCAATCGAGCTTCGAAGAAAACTAAGAATTGAATATAAAGACCCCATAGAAATAAATGTTAAGAATGATCAGATTATAATGAGTAAACATCGTATACCTTGTGTTGTCACTGGAGAAATAACAAGCAAAAACAAGCTATATGCGAATGGAAACATTGTTTTAAGTCCTAAAGGAGAGGAAATTTTGTTGCAATTGCTTAAGAAAATTCAGGCCACACATTAATAAGCAATTAGCCGCCTTTAAGGCGGCCTTTTTTCTTAAGAAATGTTTGTTATAAGTGATTGGAGGAGCATTAGTGAGGAATATTATCAAGTTATATATATTGATGATGACTATTTTTATTTTACTAATAAAAGGAAATACTCATAGTGAAATAAAGTATTATTCAAACCCCCATGTCCTTAAATTCCAAGAAACAAATGATAATACTGAAATCGGTGATTATCAGCTATCAATAGTAGATGATAAGTTAATTATAAATGCAAAAAATAAAGAATTTGAGGTTTCATTGCCTGATAATTATAGTAACATTCAAAGTTTTCATCTTTCTTACGATAAACGATTTTTAGCATATGATGTTGCTGTGGAAAGTGGAATTAAAATTTTTGTTGTTAACTTAGAATCAGGTGAAATGATTAATTTGTCCGACACGATTGGTTATCAATCCGATTATGATGGCTACCAATCACCTTTTGGAATTGCATGGGCACCTAACAAAAATTTAATAGCATTTATATGTGGGAATTATGGTGCAGCTAGGATAGATATGTATCATTTTGAAATGGCAGAAAGTATGCAAGCAACTCATGCTTCTGAAGTGTTTGAGAATGAGGATGTTTATGGGGTTAAATGGGATAGTACAGGTGGATCAATATATTATCTTATTGACTATAAAATTATAAATATGTACAAACTTTATCAGACAGAAATAAGATTACCAAATAACTACTTATATGCTGGAACAATAAGAGTTATTACAGAAAAAAAAGGGATTAACAATTGGCTAAATAAAGAGGACAGAAAAGAGTAGGTTAACTACTCTTTTTATTTTTGTCTTGCCGATGCTGAAAAGGAGTGGTGATTGAGTTATGCAGACCAAACGTAACTCCATCAGATTTTGCTATTTATATTCTCAGCTTTTATTTTTTGTCTTTCTAATTCGACTTTTTCCAATTCCACTTCTAGTTCCCTATGCTTAATCAAATACTCTTTTTTTATTTGATAAACTTTAATGAAGCTTAAAATCACAATAATAAAAGCAAATATCAACATTAATAATTGCATATTCGAGAAATACAAACAATACACCTCACTTTCTATATATAGTATACATTCTTTTGGATATTATGTATAATGGAGGAAATAATGCATTAAATTTTCTATAAATGTATTATTTTTACAAAAAAATACACAAAAAAGGAGAATTGTTGTAATGAAAAAGTTTAACGTTTTTATTTGCAGTTTGATACTTACTTTAATTGTATCTACAGTTTTACCAAATTTTGCGTATGCCAATGAGCTAGAAAGTAAAGAGAGTGCTTTAGCCGAATCATTATTATATAACTTTAATACACAAACATTAGAATTTGATGAAGAGGCTGCTAAAGAAATATATAATTTCACAGATGAAGAATTAAGTTATTATGAATCTCTAGAATCATTAACTCCTGAAGAAGTTAATAACACACTTTTAACATTAGGGATAGACATGGAAAATTATGATGGCAACATAATTTATAAAGAAGATGAAAATGGTGAAATTCAAGAATTTGCCGTTGTAGCGTGGCTTGCAGGAATTGGTCTCGTTTCTTTCATTGGGTATTTTTTCTGGGATCGATATCTTACACATAAAGAAAAAATGAATTATATGGATCAATGTTTCGCTCAGGGCGGAAATCCAGTAATTGACTCAAGAGATGACGCTGGTTTAAGAGGAAAAACTAGTGAAACGGAAGCTAAAAAAATTGGTGGATATAATTTCGCATGCGAAAAACCAAAAAGAGACTAAAAATTGAAATAATAATACGAAGAAAATATACAAAAAAAGACCAAGGCTATTTAAATAGCCTTGGTCTTTTTTTGTATTGAAATTCGAGCAAAGCGACAACAAATATAGCTGCTTATTTTTTTGACAATAACAGCTATATTTGTAAAGGTCGTAGGAATCTCCTATCAAGCCAAAAACAACGTTTTTGCACTTTAAAACAACAATTCACTGTAACTGCTAATTTAGACGGTGAACACTACTCTTGGGGCACCCTTTTATCACAGATTATGGACTAAGTTAAGACACCTGTAGGACGAATTAAAGATGCAGTAAGCATGTTTATATCAGGGAGAAAATAATATGACCAAGATTGCTTAATGCATTTTGGTCAATTTTTTGCGTTTGTTCAAGCAGCTCTAAAAAAACAATCAGAGAAATATGGTTTTCCAAGTTGGTGATTTTCCGTTAGCCATATATCAACATTCTGTACGTGTCACTGTGGCACTAAAAGGCTCGATAACTAGGGTCTGTACGGCTCATGCTTCGCCTACACGCCCTAAGTTCCTGATCCGTTAGCCTATCGGTACGTACCCCATGAGCCGAAAACCTTAAGACCATAAGAAAAGGAAATTTTCGGCTGAAGCCGAAAATAGCGTCGCTATGCTCCTTATTTTTTCCCTTTTCCTTCCGAATCGTAAAACAGCGCAAGCCGTCTAAGCTTCCTGCAGGTCGAGCCTCCTAGGCTACGCCCTCCACCTGCAGGAAGCTAAGACAGCGAGCCAGTCGTTCAAGGGCGGAAAAACTTTTTGCTTAAGAACGCTGCGCAACAGCAAAAACTTTTACCGAAAGCCCCCTTGACCAACTGTCTATACGTGTTTTTCGTTCTCCATGTCAAAGGGGAAAAATAATCCCCTTTGGGAACTAATTTCGCTTCTACAGGCAAAGCGAAAAAAACTAAAAAGAATGGGGATAAAAGCAATGAAAGAAATGACGAAAACACTAAGCGTAAATGAGGTATTTCATAATGGATTTTTCGCAGTAACAGCAAATTTTGATATGGCCAGCTACGGTGATTTACAAGTAGAGATTTTTCTACAACTTGAAAAAGCTATTGAATTTGCCAAAACAATGAAAGAACAATTTTTAAATGAAATTCCAGATAACGGTTCTTTAGATGAAGAAAGTTCAATCCAAGAGCATGAGAATTATTTCGACCAACCAAATGTACATTTTTATTTTTATGGTGTATCTGAAAATGGTGAGAATTTTGTTGCAGTTATGGTTTTTCAATCGAATTTTATGGATGCTAACGCTATATCTTTTGTGGGTGGAAAACAAGCTCTTTGAGGACTGATATGGCTTCTATAGGATAAGTGAAAAAATGGAAAAAAGTAAAAGAAATACACAATACCTATTTACATTTGTAAACAGGTATTGTATAATAAGTATATAAAGGAGGTGAATATAAGTGGATGAATTTGAAAAAGTTCTTGCTCTTGTCGCACTTGTTGCAACAGCATTTAAAGCTTTCACATCAGGCTTTAAAGACATTCACGACATGAAACAAGGAAAAAAGAAAAAGCGACGTTCCACCGCTAAGAAGAACCGTCGCTAATATTTCGGGAAGGGGGTTAGCCCCCCTTCTTTAATAAAATTATAACACATCCACTTATTTGTATATATGAAAAAGGTATTCGAAAAATTTGGTTATGTAAATATGGCCTTGCTATTTGCTAGTACAGTTATAATACTGAAGTATGTTGATTTTCAAGATCGCTCAACCTTTGACAATGTATTACTAGCCCTGTATGGGATCACAATTTCAATCCACGCTGCAAGGCTTATGTTTATAATTAAAGTGAGGTGAAATTGTGGAATATAAATTTGCATCAACTGAAGAACTTCTAGGGTTTTTAAATGAAGAATTATTGTCTGGAGCTGAAGCAGCGTTGATATTAGAAATATCAACGGCCCGACTGGGACAATTGGTCAAAGATGGAAAATTAATAGTTGCGAAAGAACAACCTAAAATGTTCTTAAAAAGCATGTTATTAGAGAAAAAAGATGAGCTCGAATTACTTCGAAAGAAATATAGACCATATGAATAATTGATACCTGGTTGTAGTTTCTTTAAAATGGAAAAGGGGTGTTAAAAATGGAAAAACCTTTAAATTATGAGCATACTTTTAAAATCGAGCTGTTAAATGAATTTTCTAATGGTGTCTATGCTCGTTTAGTGAATTTTATTATCAAAAGTGGTATCGATAAAAATGATAAAAATAATTTTTATGTTGCCTTGTTAGATCAGTTTGTTAAAATGCTGAATCTAGATCTCTTTAAAATGTCATTTGAGGAATTAGAAGCTTTAGAGGGCTATTGGAAAAATATGAACAGTTACATTAAAGAAATTAAAAGGGGAAATCTAGGTGGATAAAATGGGCTTATCATATTTTTCTGAAGATGAATTTAAAGAGACTTTAAAATTTGCAATAGATAAGTTAAGTGAAAATAAGACGTCACAAAAAAAGCCTGTTGCTTTCCTTTTAGGTGGTCAAGCTGGAGCAGGGAAAACGACTTTGCATGCAATTATTAAAGATAAATTAAACAATAATGTTATTACTATTGATAATGACACGTTTAAACCTTTGCATCCAAACTTTGATTTATTGGTTGAAAAATATGGTAAGGATTATGTAGCGCATGTTACACCTTTTTCAAATAAAATGACTGAAGCCTTAATTGAACATTTTAGTAACCGAGGTTATAACTTAACTATTGAGGGTACTTTGAGAACTGTTGAAACGCCAACAAAGACTGCTACAGACTTGAAAGAAAAAGGATATGAAGTAAGCCTTTATGTTATGGCCGTATCGAAAGATTTATCTTATTTAGGTACATTGGAGAGGTATGAATCAATGTATTTAACCGATCCGCAAACTGCTAGATCAACAGATAAAGCCATTCATGACACAATAGTTTCTAATTTGCCTGATAATCTAAATGAGCTATTTAAAAGCAATCACTTCGCTGATATTAGTCTTTTTACAAGAGAGGGAACTAAAGTATATTCCAGTGTTGAAACACCTTCAATTAGCCCTAAAGAGGTTATTTCCAACGCATTAAATGAGAAGCCGTCTAGAGATGTTTTGTTGAACAAAATTGAGCGTATTATTAATCAGGCCAAGCAAAATAATCATCAACTACCTGAACTTTCAAATTGGCAGAAAGAACTTAAACATCAAGGCCAACAAAGTATTTTCTCTTTGCGGGGCGTGAAAGAAATTGATACCAATATCAAAGGCCAACAGCAGGATCAAGCCAAAGATAAAAAACGAGAACAATCACTTTAAATTTCTGTATTTCAAATAACATAATGAAAATAAGGAGGAAGAATATGGGTAAATATAGTATTGCTAATACAACTAGAGAAGAACGAGCGGAAAGATTGGCCCAAGCAGAAGCAATTAACAGCTTAGGAGCTAAACCAGTAGCTCCTGAAGATCAGGTGTTATTCCAGAGGCATATTGATGGTGAGTTGGAAATTGAGGAAGTAGGACAGATGTTGATTAATAAATACCAAAAATCCCCTAAAGCTCTGAATGACTAATTTCAGAGCTTTTTGAAATACATTAATATGGAGCGTGATATTTATGAATGATCCGTACTTAATACCAAATTGTTCTGTGTTAAAAAACAAATTGAATATTACTGATCAGGAAGAATTAGATCAAGCTGAATCTGCTATCTCTAAGTTTAGACTAGCTACAGTTAATGAAGTTAAAGGGGATTTTGATTATAAGCATTTAATGGATATACACAAGCACATTTTGGGTGATATTTATGAGTGGGCCGGACAGCCTCGTTTGATGGATATAGAAAAAGCTGAACCAGTGCTTTCAGGTATGAGTGTTCAATATAGTCAAAATAAAAAAATTCCTGCTGAAGCTAAAGCAGCCATTAACGAATTGAAAAAAGTGAATTGGAGTAATTTAGATACATATGAACAGAAAGCTGAAGCATTTTCTAAAAATATGGCCGCACTATGGCAAGTACACCCTTTCAGGGAAGGTAATACACGAACGGTAACAGAATTTTGTGTCCAATATGCAGCTACTCAAAATATATTTTTAGATAAAAAGTTATTCGCGCAAAATGCTTCATTTACTCGAAATGCCCTTGTTATGGCGAGTATCGGGGAGTACTCTGACTTCTCACATTTGAATCGAATTGTTAAGGACGCTATGGAGAGTGGGGATAAGGCAAGGGTTAGCGTTAAAGAAAAAAACGAACAAACTAAATCATCATCCAAAGATATTTTTTCTTTAAAAGGTCTTAAAGGGATTGACGCTAAAATTAAAGAGCAGGATTACCAAGCTAAAGAAAAGAAAAGAGACCAATCACGTTAAATGATTATAAGCAAAGTTCGCCTTAAGGCGGGCTTTTTTTCTTAAGAAAAAAGCTTTTATGCTCTTCTGCTTAAGGACCACTCAGATACAACCAGAAATAAATTATCGTATTTTTATTTTCTCTCATTCATTTGAGAGCTTTTTTTATTGATTAAAAGATTAAAAATCTACTTCGGGCGGCAGCACTACAGATTGTAGAAATATGGTCATCTACGGTGGGGCGTGTAGATAGCCATATATCAACATTCTGTACGTGTCACTGTGGCACTAAAAGGTTCGATAACTAGGGTATGTACGGCTCATGCTTCGCCTACATGCCCTAAGTTCCTGATCCTTTTACCTATCGGCCGTACCCCATGAGCCGAAAACCTTAAGAACATAAGGAAAGGAAATTTTCGGCTGAAGCCGAAAATTGCGTCGCTATGCTCCTTGTTTTTTCCCTTTGCCTTCCGAATCGTAAAACAGCGCAAGCCGTCTAAGCTTCCTGCAGGTCGAGCCTCCTAGGCTACGCCCTCCACCTGCAGGAAAGTAAGACAGCGAGCCAGTTGTTCAAGGGTGGAAAAACTTTTTGCTTAAGAACGCTGCGCAACAGCAAAAACTTTTACCGAAAGCCCCCTTGATCAACTGTCTATACGTGTTTTTCGTTCTCCATGTCAAAGGGGAAAAATAATCCCCTTTGGGAACTGATTTCGCTTCTACAGGCAAAGCGAAAAGAACAAAAAAACTAAAAGAAAGGAGAGCAAAACATGGAAAAACTTAGTAGAAAAATTAATAAAAAGCGAGAAAAAATGATAAATATAGCTGAAAAATTGGGTCTGCAGTCTCCGGAAGTATTAGTTATATCACAGGAACTAGATATTTTAATCAATGAGTATTTTGCACAAAAAGCCAATTTAAAGTGAAAAAGCCGATTGCTTTAAGCAACCGACTGGGACGAAAGATTGCGACACCCCTCGTCCCTTTATTTTAACACATAACAGGGTTTGAGGAGTGATTTTATTGAAACCGGTTGAACATGAATTAAATTATTTAGTTGATTGGGCTGTAAATTCTTATGGGGAAATTCTTTATTACTTAGAAAAGGGTTGGTTGCAGCTTGAAGATTATGAACTCTACAAATCAAAAATGCGTAATATTCATTATAATTGTTATCATGGTCACTGTAGCGATGAGATAAGAGTTAGTTTTAATCATTGTTCGGATAATAAAATTCATTTTGAAATACCAGGGAAATTTAAAGGCGAAAGAATATGCACATATGACAGTTTTTCTAAACGTGTATGGGATTATTTAAAAGGAAACCAAATATGCTGCGAGCAATTAACTTTATCTTTAATTTAGAAAGATTTTATTCAGTAAAAAACTGATTGTGGACCAGCTGTAAAAAGCAAATATACAATTAGAAAGACAAAGGTTCAGTCGCCATCTCCTTTCGAGAAGGTGACAATTTATAAAAATGGTGATGTAAAGGGGTGCTTTGTATGAGTATTATTACTTGTCCATATTGTGGAAGTGAGATGGAGCAACAGGGTGAGAAGTATTATTGTGATTTTTGTGTAATGATATTGCCGGCGGATCGAGTGCAACGAAATCATGAGCGTGTTTCAGTTCGTGTCAGAGATTTCGCGCTAGATGTGTATCTGGATAAGACTACACCGGAGTTAATGAGATATTCAACGTTTGAGTTACTTAGTTTATTGAAATATGCAAGAGCCGAAAGGACAAATGTATATAAACTTATGAACACTTTTTATAATGCTCGTAAACAGCAAAATATTGAGGAGTATAAGGAATCTGAAGAATACAGCGGAAGAGAATACGAAAAAATCACACGCAAAATGTTTGTACTTGAAAATCTAATACGTCAGCGATTGGGTTATGTTCCTCAACGCATCACAGATACTTATTTAGGCAAGTACTTAGCGGAAATGGAAAAAGATAAGCGTCAGCCAATGATTATTCGACAACAGAGGAGAGATGATATAAAAAGTAAATAGAAATGAATATTTTATGTTTCTTTCGGTTAGAACAGCGAAGGGTTAAAATTGTATTATGTACTAGATTTAAATATAAAGAAAATACTTGTAAGGAGGTAAAGGGAGTGTATGATAATTTAAAAGTGAATGACAGAATATCTATCGCTAGTAATCGTGGAGGATATGACTTTCATAGAGTTTTCTTTGTACGTCAATCACATGAAAGTATAACAATTTTAGACTATGTACCTGATAGAGAGATAGATATACCAAAAGCTTATATAGTTGAAATAACAAAACATTAAGTACAATTTGCTTATACTTAAATATTGTATGTTACTAAATATAAAACCAAAAGGATCAAGAGATTAACTCTTTTGATCCTTTTTCGATTTCTTTTTCTTTTTATTAGGATAAGTAGGGAAGCCATAACGTTCAGATTGTTTTTTTACACCTTCGATAATCTTACGTCTTTTTTCTTCTGTAGTACTCATGTACCCACCTCATATTATTTTTTACTTTGAGTATGGCCAAAATAAATTTTCCCTAAACTCCTCATGACAAGGGGGGAGCATAAATTGGAATAAAGCTAAAAGAGGACCTAGGACACTAAGCTATTGTGGGTCGTGGGGGAGTGGAAAAAAGAAAGAAAATAAATGTTCTAGGACAAGGGCGGAGCGCCATAAATTGGACTATAACTAAAAGAGGACCTGGGACACTAGGACACTGTCCTAAAAATATTTTGCTATTGGGGGCCGAGAGAAGTGGAAAAAAAGGGCGAAAGAGGTCAACGCTCAGATAAAAAACGTGATGTAAAGCCAACACTAAATTTGGATTTAAAAGATGCAATTTACCGTTTATCACACATTACATACACACCAGTTAAAGATGTTTGTCCATCGCTTTGCATGTACGTACTTAAGGATCGTAAAATAATTGAACACTTGTCCCAATTTTTTAAACGAGACTTATTGTTTGATACCACTATTTTTCGTGGTCATGTGAGTAATAAAACAGTAGAAAAACGGATAAATGAACCGGGAGAAAGAGTCACAATTAGATTTTCTCAAAGAGAATATTCAGCAATTGCTTTATTAGCATTTGCACTAGATTGTACAGTATCAAGAGCAACGGCAATTCTATTAGAAATCAGCATGAGCCATGCAAAGTTTGTAAATGCATATATAAAAGAGTTCTTACAGCATGAATTAACAGAGTCAGAAATGAGAGAGTTTAAAGAGATATTAAGATATATAAATAGAACAGGTGAGTCGCACCATTCATGGGCATCCTTGCTTGCACATGTAGTGGATGAGGTAGGTTCACCAGTAAATCGGATTAAGGAGGCTATTAGTAGTTTCGTTGATTTAAATTGGCGTGAATAAATCATTTGTAAATACTGAAAAACTTGATATATCAATGTTTATTTGAAATGGATATATTGATTTATTTGTAAAGTGATAATAAAGTTATTTAATTCTGATCTAAAAATATAAGAGCCTCGCTACAAATAATATTGTAGTAAGGCTCTTTAAAGTTGTTTAATTTCTAATCATTTAAATGTGTTTGTAGACAAAAATCAATAATAAAGTTGTTTAATTCTTGTTCAACTAAAGCACCCCGTTAGTTTAAGTGTAACTCTTCACAATTACTTGATATTATATAGGTAAGTAGAAATATAAATTAGAATTTAGTTTATAATTATAAAAATAAGTTTTTTATACTCTTATAATTCTTCAAAAAGGAGAGTTTATGAAAAAGACTATTGTTTTTGTATTAACGATACTTATATTATTCTCAGGATTCGCAACACAAAGTTATGCGTTGTCAGATTCGAAATCTGTGGCAATACAAGCGTTGCTAGATGATGCCTCTCGTACATCAGGTGTGCCTGGAATGTCAATCTCAATACTTGCTAATGATGAAGTGTTCTACTTTTCTTCTGGGTATGCAGATCTTGAAAAGGGGTTGTCTGCAAGTGAAAATACACTCTATGAGTTGGCCTCGGTGAGTAAAGCTTTTACTGGTATGGGGATTCTGCTATTGGAAGAGCAAGGGCTGCTATCAATGACTGACCCTATCCAAAAATATTTACCTTGGTTTACGTTAAAGTATCAAGGTAAACCTGTTGATATGCAAAGCCTTACACTAAATAACTTCCTTCACCATACCAGCGGCCTAACAAATATTAGACATACTCAAAATATTCCACAAGGCAATACGCCTGATATGTTGCAAAAGACTGTGGAAACGCTGGTAGATGCTGAATTGGCGTTCTCTCCCGGTGAACAATATAACTATGGAACCGTTAATTATGACGTATTGGGTTTGGTTATTGAGATTGTATCACGACAAAGCTATGAAGACTTTATGAGGGAACAGGTATTTCTACCCTTAGGTCTTCACCAGACGTATGTTTATAAAGAAGATGCTCAAGCCACTGGACAGTTAGCGCAGGGCTACCGTTCTTCCTTTTTCATAACAACTCCATTTAACGCTCCGGATTATGCTGGGAATAAACCTGCCGGCTATATCATTTCTAATACAAAAGATATGGCGCGTTGGATGGGCATACAGATGGGTATCGTGCAGGACATACCCGAAATATTTCACAGGGTTATCGAAAAATCACATAGGGGTGATATGTCTGTTTCGGCTGTCAACGATATGTATTATGCGGCAGGTTGGTCGGTAAACGCCGAACAAACGTTTATAGAACACACTGGGGGTAATCCGAATTTTAGAACCGAAGTAGCCATACTGCCAAATGAACGAACAGCCATCTGCTTACTGAGCAACGGCGCAAATACCAATATAAACCTGGTACTAAAAGTTAAAAATATATTAAACGGCAATCTAACTCAGTCATATGAGATAAGCGGCACACAGCTTTTGGACATCATTTTGTCGTCTACCACAATTATTCTTTGCCTATTGGCCGTTCTGTTATTTCTCTTAGGGTTAAGAAAAAGGAAAACGAATGAGCAGCAGCCAATGACAAAAACGAGAACAATCGTAACAATTATTTTCCTAATCGCTACGATTGCCCAGTGTATAATGTTTTTTGCCTTCGATTGGTCAACGATACTTATTTGGCAAACATATAGTGTTCTTACAGCTTTGATTTCGTCAACATTATTAACAGCAAGCATTACTTGGTATATACTCACCGATAAGATGCCTCGCTCCGAAAATAAGTATAATGTTAAGTAATTAAATTCCAATTTATCAATATTCTTAATTTAAAAAACATAAGACACCTCGGTGTCTTCTTTAATGTCATCGACACTTCTCCTAGTTAAACCCACTTGCTATTTCTTCCACTAACCTGCTTCGTTAGTTCAATAAGAAAAGCTGCCTTTGACTTTGGCAGCTTGATCTTAAACTCTTGCACTCGTTAGTTCTACAAGGACTTTAAAGATTTAAATATTAAGCTCCTTTTTTGATAAACCTTTATAATTCCCCATATTGAAAATAAAGGAATAGAGAAAGCGATACCCAATAATAGTGATAAAAAAGCTAAATCATCAATACTCCTATACGTAATAAAGATAAACCACTCACCATCCCCATTACCTTCTCTAAATAGGTCAATGAATCTAATGTCGGGGGCCCATATTTTCCTTTCGTACTGGAACTCTGGTTTAGCTGTATCGATATAATTAAATACGTCTTTTTCATTCTGTATATTGTAAACCTCAACCTTTGAAACCTGATTCGTACCTTGAACCAAAGACTTAATTTGATTTTGCTTTTCCTTTGAAATGACACTACTAACATCGCTTAAAATTATAGAAATATCATTATTTATTTTATGCCGTTCATTCTGATTGCTTTTTTCAATTGACATAATGATACCAAAAGTAAGGAGGCCCAAAGCAAGAAAAAATGTCGCAAAATAAAGGAGCCACCTTGTAAATTTTTTTTGCACCTCAAATAATTGACCAATCACTGTACGGATTTCTTTTTCTCCACCGAAGCGTTCAATTGCAATCCTAACTGCTTCCGTTTCTGACTTACCTTCTATTTTTAATTCGTGTACAGCTTCAATTAAATGGTTTTTCATTTCCATTTTTAATTCTTTTATCTCGTCTTTATTGCCATCGAATTTTTGATAAACGGAATCTATAAATGCATCAATCTGTTTCAATTTCTACTCCCCCTTCCAAAAAAGAATCCATTATTTTTTTTACAAAACGCCACTCTGAACGCTTTTCTTCGAAACACTCTTTTCCAAGTGGGGTAAGTTTATAATATTTTCTTCTCCCCCCTGGTCCTTGTTCATCTCCCCAGTACGATTCAACCCAATCGTTTTTTTCTAATCTTTTCAAAGAGAGATAGAGTGTACCTTCTTTTATTTCGAACTGTTCTTCACTTTTATCTCTAACAAATTTAGCCAGCTCATACCCATACATATCCTTTTTATGTAATAGAGATAAAATCAGAGTATCTATATGCCCTTTAAGAACCTCTTTGTTAATTTCCAAAATTTGCACCCCCTATAAATTAAACATAATACAAGGTACTCTATAATACAAGGTATAAATTTATATAGAGGTATTATTTCTTTTTTTATTAACCTGCTTAGTTAGTTCAATAAAGAAAAAACATACTAAGATTAGTAGTGCAGACCAAGGCATTGGTTCGTACTACTATTTTTTTATATAGTAGAGGTGAAGAATAGGTCGGGCAGCTCTTTGGATCTTGAATCCGTAAAAAAAACTGACCTAC
>NZ_BAAFHO010000024.1:0-40161 GCF_054665055.1 Lysinibacillus sp. CTST325
TATATCAATTACTATAATACGAAACGGATTAAGGCAAAATTAAAAACGAGTCCGGTGCAATACCGAACTCGTTTTACCCAAGCTGCCTAATGAAATAACTGTGTCTAACTTTTAGGGGTCACTTCAGTCGTTGCATTGACGCTGGGGATTTTTTTAATAGTAAGGGCTGTTCAATATTTTCCCTTGTGTTTGAGATTTCAATGTTAAGAGCTTGTCATTATTCATTAATTAACCTTCAACTTTATCAAAACCATCGAAATACTCTTTATACATTTAGCAAGGTCGATTTTTCTTTATTAACTGCATTTGCCATATGCGTTGTAGCAATATAGCTTAATGTCATACCAGGTCCTAATGTTGCACCTGGTCCTGGATAAGTTTCGCCCATTATAGAGGCTGAACAATTCCCCGATGCATACAACCCTTCAATTGCCGTACCATCTGCCTTTACAACGCGAGCATGCTCATCCGCTACTAAGCCCCCCTTAGTCCCGATATCTCCTGGATATAAACGAAGTGCATAAAATGGTGCATTTTTAAGCTCTGCTAGGTTCGGATTCTTCAATGTAGGATCTCCATAATAATTATCATAGGCACTATCCCCTCGGTGGAAATCTTCATCACGACCATTACGAGCAAAGGCGTTGAAGCGCCCTACAGTTTCCAGTAAACTCTCAGCTGGAATATTCATTTGCTTAGCAAGCTCTTCCATTGTTTGTGCACTTTTCACGATGCCATTATCAAACCAACTTTTTGGGAAAGCTTGTCCTGGGAATAATCCCGTGAAAATATAGCGACTCTTTGCCGTTGCATCGATCAATATCCAAGAAGGTATAGCATTGTTTGTTTTTTGATGGTGACTATGCATATTGTCTACAAATTCATGATAAGGTGCCGCTTCATTCAAATATCGTTTCCCAACACCATCCACAACCATCATATTAGGAACTCCGCGGTCTGCAACAAGGAAGAAAGGATGTCCTTGTGAATCAATAACAGAAGGTGCTCCCCATACTTTATCCATCAAATCTAGTGTTGCCCCTATTTTCACGCTTGGCTCGATAATATCTCCCGTTTGTCCTTCTGGTGCAGAAGTCCATTTTGCGTTTGTTGGTGCTGGCAAATATTTTTCACGATATGCTTGATTGTGAGAAAAACCACCCGAGGAAAGGACTACCCCACGCTTCGCCTCGATGCACATCTCCTGCCCATCTCGTTCAACTAAGATCCCAATCACTCGATTATTTTCAACGATAAAATCTTTAAATGCAGTTGAGATCCACAGCTCTCCATTCGCTTCTGCAAGTGACATTCGTAAACGAGCAATTAGCGCTTCCCCTAATGCAACAGGCAGACTTCCTGTAACTTTCGATTTCAATAATCGCATGCCTAATTTTAACGCAGTTGTTTTCCCTATTGCTGTGCGTCTAATCATATTGACCTTATGAAATTCATAGCTATTCATCGTAAAGCCTTTAGTAGACAATGTCGAACGACGCATCGTATCTGCTAATGATCCCATTTTCTTCAAATCAAAAATAAGTGGCTCAATCGACCGTCCTTGAGATAAGCCACCTGGTTTTTCAGGATAATAATCTGAATAACCTTTCGCATATTGGAAACGCATATGCCTAGTATGATTATTTAAAAACCTTAGCATTTCAGGTCCTCGTGTAATATAAGCCTCCTTTAAAGCCTCTGGTACACGATCCCCAATCGTTGAATCTAAGTATAAACGTGCTAATTTATGTGTATCAGGAACACCCTCACCCTTAATCACATGATTATTCGGAATCCATAGTGCTCCACCAGACAACGCGGATGCCCCACCATAACGCTCTGTCTTTTCAATGACTAATGATTTCATGCCCTGTAGCTTTGCTGTCAGACCTGCTGTTAACCCCGCTGCCCCTGAACCTACTACTACCACATCATAACTCGCATCCCATTTCATACTTACATTCCTCACCTTCATTAGTAGTTACTAAATCAATGAATCTGGTATTACTACTGAAGAGTATAGAATAGAACTAATATTCAGTCAATTTCATCAACATAATTTGTGTTGATATCTATCCCGGCTTGATCATGCAGATTTCGATAATAAAACCCCTAAAAATAGATTTATCGATAAAATAGCCTCTTACTTTTTAGTAATTCATACAATGGACCTTTTTCTAAAACTTACGACTATCATATTCGTTTCTACTTAGCATATATTTTTTAAAACAGCTTAAAGAATATATAGGGTGGAGGAATTTTGCAGTTGAGTGCAATGATACTTGGTGGCTTTCTTTTTTTTAGTGCTAGCATAGGAGGAGCTCTAGCTTGGGTATTCTCTAGGCTATTCCAGCATACAACTCATGGATTATCATTACTAAGTGGAGGATTTTTAGTTGGCATACTTGTAGTAGACGTCATTCCTTCTTCTTTTCACATGTACAAATCAATGGGCCTTTTACTGGGAATTTTGATGGGCTATTTTATGTTTGAAATACTTAATAGTTTATTTCACACTTCCCATACAAAAAACCCCTCTGTATCACTACTTGCAATCGCTATAATTATCCATACTATCCCGATGAGTCTTACTGTCGGACAGTTACTAGGGAACTCCGCATTAAGTATTGCAATAACAGCTTCCATTATTCTACATCATCTACCCGAAGGCTTTGCACTATCAACAGCATTACTATCACAAGGAGAAAGGCTATGGAGACTCTTTATGTACTTTGTAGCATTTTCAATTTTCTTTAGTATTTTTATACAGATCGGCCAATATTGGGAGTTATCCAATAAAGCACAAGGAGTACTAATGGGCGTATCGATTGGGTTAATAGCAACCGCTAGTATTTCAGAATTTATTTTGCATCATATTCGTTCAGTATCACGAAAATCCTTTATAGCGTATATTTTATTAGGATATTTATTAAGTCACGTATTTCATATGCTAGTCGAATAAAAAAGCAATCCACCCAATATTGTGGATTGCTTCTTCTTTTAATTATTCATCGTCACTAATTAACATTATTGTTAGTGATAAGATTTTAGAGAACTGTGCACGTGACAGATTACCTTTTGGATTAAATTGACCGTTAGCTCCATCAATCACACCTAATTGCTTTAATAATCCGATTGATTCAACAGTTTCCTTACGCATTTGGTTTTTGTCTGCAAATGGGTTATTTTTGCTAACCTTGCTTACATCAAATTCCATTCCTTCTAAGTATCTTGCTGTTACAAATGCCATTTCTTCACGTGTAACAGGTTTATACGGCTCAAAATTAGCACCATCAAAAATATCGATTAGGCCATATTCCTCTAGAATCGCTACTTCCTTCGCACCCGGGTATTTTGCCAAATCTTTATATGTAGCAGGACCTTCATAATCTTCCTTCACATCTAATCCTGAAGCACGGAAAATCATAGTAGCTAATTGTCCGCGTGTTACTTGTCCATTTGGATTAAATGTTGTAGCAGATGTACCATTAATAATGCCTAATTGGAACAATAATTGGATATGTCCCTCTGCCCAATGCCCAATAGTATCCGTGAAGTAACCACCTGGTTTTAAGTCAAAATCCTCTTCTTGAATTGATCCAATAAAATCATTTAAATCTTCATCAGCTAAAGCTTGCCATTTCCCTTCAGCATAAACTTCCGCCTTAAATGCATTTCCAGATGGAGTAAATCTCATTTGAATAGAGTCACCGAAAACCTCTTTAAATTCTTTTTGTTCTTGTGCACTCATTTCAGTAGTTTTCAATAGTCCTTGTAACGAAATCTTTATTGTCATATTATTTTTCGTCGTTACTAATGTCATCTCTTTATCATCATAGGCTAATTTAGAAATTACTAGTGTTTTATAAAGATCTTGGTATGTCATCGATTGCGCTTGTTTAGTCGCTGCAACAGCATGTTTTGGGTGGATAATGCTAGAAACATCTACAGTTTCTTGAGCATTTGCTTGTAATCCAAAACCTCCTGTAAAACATGCAATACTAAGCGCACCAGCTAAAAACGTCTTTTTCATTATACCTGCCCCTTTCAATTCATAAATTCAGTGTACTAAAACAACCGTTAGTAAATCCACAAAATTATGTAAGTTATTCAAAATTATAAGAAAGTCCTATATCCACAAACGTAAAAATTTACTAAATCTCCATAGAATTTCAGGAAGTATATTACATATTCCTACCATGTATCATGTACTTTTTTCAATAAATCCAACGAAATGTACCATTATTCTTCATTTAGGATAAAGACCATATCATAAATATGCTTTACGCCTCTTGTTATTTATGCAGGAAAATTAGTATATCTATTCATTTTTCAGTAGGTACAAAGTAGTTAGAAAGCACCAATTCATACTCTTTAAGCTGAAATAATCAAGGGATTTTCTTTGTGCGGAAAAAAATTCAATGCCGATTGTAGTTCTATATATTAAAATATTAGATAGAAGATTTCTATCTAAAGAAAGGAGTTTTAGTACTTGGTAAATATAATATTCCTTATAACTCTAATCAGTATCATTATAGCGATTGTCTTTCTTATTCTTGCAGTATTCAATTTCATAAAGTTGAATCGAATTAAAGCACTAAAAATGCTGAAATTAACCGCGATTCCCCTTATCATTATCATTTTTTGTGCGTTGGCCCATTTGGATATTTCACCTAAATCTTAAGCAAATAAATCAGAGGTGGCTATTACATATAAGGAAAAACCCGCAGCTAAAGTAGACTCAACAGAAGATGCAACTTGGCAGGATAAAGTTAAAAAGGTTGCTTCTTTTAATAGCACTCCTTCTAAGAAGTTCGATACAGTTGAAGCCTACGCTAAAAAATATCCGGCTACAAAGGCTGAAATCAAAGAATTCGAGGATTACGTTTTAGCCGAATATAAAAATAAAAAATATTTAGCGGACGTACAAAATAATGAATATATGCTAGAAAACATTTTCAAGGCATATGTAGTAAATAGATACTATGGAGAAGAAGAATCGCCTATCAACGATTTTGTCTTTGGGTTTTATCAAAATTCTAATTATACTTTTAAGGGACTCGAATCCACTAATAGCCATGCAATAAAATATAATGAACGCCAAATGGACAAAGCATTAGCAGCCATTGAAAATTAAATGTCACTCTCTCGGGTGACGTTTTTTTACTTCTGGGGAAATTAAATCAGCACATATTCTTTATATCATTATAATAATTGAGGCTTTCATTTGATTTTTCAATATCGAAAGAAGTAGTATGGAGTTGTAATAAGGGATACATTACATATCCACGAAATTATACTAATGTAACAATTTCAAAGGAGGAATTTAGATGAATTATCAAAATATTACGGTTGCAGGTAGCGGTGTTTTAGGTAGTCAAATTGCGTATCAATCGGCTTTTAAAGGATTTAATGTAACGGTATACGATATTAATGATGAGGCATTAACAAATGCACAAGATCGTATTACAAAATTAAAACCGTTATACCAACAAGATTTAGGCGCGACTCAAGAAGAAGTGGATGCTGCATATGAACGTTTATCATTTAAAAGTGATTTATCAGAAGCGGTTGCAAATGCTGATCTTGTGATTGAGGCGATTCCTGAAGTTGTTAAAATTAAAACAGAATTTTACACAAACCTTGGCAAAGTTGCCCCTGCTAAAACAATCTTTGCGACAAACTCATCAACGTTATTACCAAGCCAATTTGCAGGAGCAACTGGTCGTCCAGAGAAGTTTATAGCACTTCACTTTGCAAATACGATTTGGAAAAACAACACAGCCGAAATTATGAAACACCCAGGCACTGATATGAAAGTGTTCGATGAAGTCGTAGAATTTGCACGTGCAATCGGCATGGTTCCACTGCCATTATATAAAGAACAACCAGGTTACATTTTGAATTCATTACTAGTTCCATTTTTAGATGCTGCTGAATCACTATTAGTAAAAGAAGTAGCAGACCCAGAAACAATCGACAAAACATGGATGATCGGAACAGGAGCACCTCTAGGTCCATTCGCCATCCTTGACATTGTTGGTATAAATACCGCTTTCAACATTGTAGAAGCGAAAGCCGCTGCTACTGGTGAAGAAAACTTTAAAAAATTAGCCAACCTCTTAAAAACAGAGTATATCGATAAAGGCAAACTAGGTCGCGCAACAGGCGAAGGCTTCTATAAATATCCAAACCCAAACTTCGCAAAGCCTGATTTCCTAAAAGGCTAATTAATCAATAAAACGATGTACATAGTGTCTTCGCTATGTGCATCGTTTTTTTATTTTTTGAGGTGTCAGCGATTTGAAGTGATTGGGTAGCTACTCGATCTGCTCGGGTATGCTGTGAAAATGATCTGCCGCTACTTGATACGATCGTTTTTCTAAGAGCTATTTACTCAAACTGATCAGGTTTGCCAAGAACTTCATTATGTTTCCAACTCGAGCCACCTAGGAATACAGTTCAAGAGAAAAAATCCCAAAAGCTAGGTGCATCCTGAAACTTTACTGTTGCAAGCTTTTCTATAATCTTTAGTTTAATCTCTTGTTCTAAATCTTCCCTTTCTTGATAGTCTGTATTGTGTAAACAAAGTTTAATTTTAGGTATGAAATTCTCTATAATTGTTAGAGTCTCTTCGTTGTATTGGTTTTCCAAAATCGACATAAATTATTCCCCCTTTTTTTTGAGTGTATCATTGAGTTTATTTAAAGCCTTCCTGTGAAGGTTCGATATGTTTTGGGGCGTTGTTTGTAAAATTTGAGCGATTTCTTTTATAGAAAGCTCTTTTACATAAATCATCTCTAAAATTTGAAGCTGTTTAACCGTTAGTTTTTGTAGGGACTTCAAAAGCTGTTCATCTTCAATATTGTCCAATAACCCTTCCCCAGCTATATTATCAAGTTCCGTATCATTGCTTGCATCTTCTACTAACTCTTTTGCAGTCTTGCCATCCTTTTCTGATAGGCCCTTATCTAATATTAATAAAGTGCGATTTTGCAGCCTTCTTCTTTTTTTGTCAAAATCTAAGCTACAGAAATAAATTAAATTACTGACGTATTTCGTCTTCCTAACATTTATATAGTGAGATTGAAAAGATTCATCAACGCGTTTCCTATTAATTTCAGTTGGATATAAAATTGCATTTTGCACTAAATAAAGATTTTGAGAATCCGACAAAAAGCTTTTTATAATTGGATTGTTAACCTGCTCATTATTTCTATAGAAGAATTCCTCTATTTTTTGATTATCTTTCTCCATTTAATAATCCCTCCTATATCCGCCCTCTTTCTATATAAAGTGAATGTAGTATCTATATTATAAACCAAAACAGGAACAAATGTTCTTATTGAAGAATAAAAAATCACCTTTATATACAAAAAGGTGATTTAATTTAGCTTTATTGGTATTAAATGGACGAATAAAACAGCCGTTTTTATTGTTCTTGAGGAACGAAACCATCACAAAATAATATTTTTAACTGTAAGGTTGTTTTTCTTAAGGGAGCATTCTCTTTTCATATTACAGTATATAGCCAAGGCAAATTGATCCTCGTTTCGAATCTGCGGATCACCTTATACTACTATTTTGAAATAAGCAGGAGGGGGATTTACATCATGACACCGGAAAATGTACCAATGTGGATAAGCTTAATAGGAAATTTTGGGTTCCCAATTGCCATAACAGTCTATCTGTTCATTCGATTTGAAAAGAAAATAGATAAATTAGAAGCGGTCATCATGGAGTTATCTGAAGTGATAAAAAATCAGAAAAACAAAAAAGGAATGTGATCCACGTTACTGGAAAGCGAGAGAAATTCAATCATTTTATACAAATTGTCTAACTAATGACAGTCTTTTTATTGAGGGGATAATGTCAGATTCAAGCTAACGATATAAGATAATTTAGGATATAGATTATCTAAATTATTTGGTGGGTGTTTTATTTTATAATCAATTATCCCCGGCATTATTGCGTCCGAAGACTTTAGGCCAACAAATGTTTTTTGCGCGAAAGCGAAGCGTCAGCAGCACGATGTTTTTTGCGCGAAAGCGAAGCGTCAGCAGCAGATTTTTTTGTAGACCCGGATGTAATTTATTGCTAAAAAGTTTATCTCTTTTGTATGATTGTAATTAATAGGAGGGGAAATTTATGATAGCCTACAGGAGAATTGCTGTACTATATTTTCTTATTATGTTCCTTAGCATTTTTATTGCTACACAAGTGAACAGTATATTAACTGGTGTGTTGGTTCTTGCTTTTTTATATTGGTTGTTTATTGGTTTTCCTTATTTACTACAAGAAAAGGTAAAGTTTTTCGAGATATGTTGGAGTTGGTTAACGAAAGGTGGAAGAATAGGTCCTAGAAACTAAAGATTTATATACCTAATTCACTGAATATTCGGATGAATCAACCGATTAATGTAATCAAGTCCTCGAAGCTTAAATTCTTTATCAGATTTTTATTTTAAAGCATACTATACATCTATAAAGGGAGCGATTGGAGGCAATTATGATTAGCAACAATAAAATTGCAATGACTAATATTGTGCTGGCAATTTTACTTGTTCTTGGTATCACCTATAATTATTTTTACAATCAATCACCAATTCAAATTGAACGCTTAGGTAATTCAGGATTTTGGCTAGTATTCCCATTATCAATAATCAATATAGTAATGAGCTTAAAGCTACTGAAAAATAAAACGGGTAATGCTAGTAGCTACGTCACTTTTATGATTGCTGTCATTATTTTTATCATTGCTTTATTTTCATTGTTTCATTGGACCACGCCATAAAAAAAACAAAAAACTCCAAGGGTAAAAGCTCTTGGAGTCTTCGCTTTAAAGAAATAAAGCCATATAATCCTCATCAAAATATTGCTGACCTATTTTTAATGCCCTCTTCTCCGTTCCAAAAATCTCGAATCCCAAAGAGGAATACAGTCCTTTTGCTGAAGCATTCGTTGACACAACCGTTAAAGTAAGCTGTTCAACTCCCTTTAACTCCCTCGCTTTGTTAATTGCTTCGACCATTAAACGCTTACCAATACCAAGCCCTCGCTTTTTCGGAGAGACATAAACAGCAAAGATGCTCGCTTTATGCTTTAACTTAAGCTTACTTTCCCGAACTAACGTCGCAACGCCCACTAATTCTCCATGATCAAATACCCCTATCGTATAAGAACCCTGTGATTCAAATCTGTCGGCAAACTGCTCAATCGGATAATTCTTCTCCTCCTCAAAGCTAGAACCAAATGCCTCGGGATTATTTTGTAGCCCTTCTAATCTTAAACTCCGATAGGCTTCAGCATCTGCAGCTGTTAAAAATCTACTATTCATTCTTTCCCCTCTCTCGATACTTTTCATTTTTATCGACAATTCCTAATAGTGTTTTATGTACTTTCATAAGATAGTTTCCTAAAATGGTAATAACAGCATAAAGGAGAATGAAAAATATGAAATCTAACAGTATGGCGCATCATTTTCATACATTACAGGAACAGCGAACTCACTACCTACCTTGCATCCATTCACTCTCACAGGAACAACTATGGCATCGTGAGAAAGAAGGAAAATGGTCTATCGGTGAACATTTCTATCACCTTTATCTAATTCTAAAAATGCTTAAAACAGCAACAAAGTTTTCCTTACTACTGACGCCTTACGCAAAAATCCGAAGAAACAAGCCTTACGCTACTGAAATACATGATATTTACGAGGAATATAAAAACAAAAAAGGACGAGGCATGAGAGCACCAGGAATATTAGTGCCTCCTACAAAAATTCGTTTTACCTTGAGCACCGCAGAAATCAAAGAATTACTAGTAAACGAAACGAGCGCAATGCAAGAATTAGTAAAAAATATTGAGGAGGATATTGCCGGGCATATTGTCTTTCCAGATCCTCTTGCTCACTATCCTAACCTTATTCAATCTATCCAGCTCCTTGCCATCCACGAAAAGCATCATTTTAGAATAATGGCGGAGCAATATAATCGATTGAGTGCATCTAGCGAAGTTTTAATTTAAGCGTTTTAAAACGAAAAAATAAGTAGATTTTATTTATGAAAAGAGGTTTGAAATATGAAGATTCTAGGGAATGTTATTGATGATCAAGGAAGATGTAAGCACTATTTTAATAAGGTAGATACGATTTCAATTAAATTTAAATGTTGTGGAGAGTATTATCCTTGCTATAAATGTCATGAGGAAAATGCAAATCATAAAATTCAGCAATGGAAGAAAGAAGACTTTGATGAAAAGGCCATATTTTGTGGCGTATGTAAAAATGAATTAACGATTCATGAATATATGGATAGCACAAACTGTAAGCATTGTAATACTCTTTTCAACCCAAATTGCAGTAAGCATTTTCATATATACTTTGAGACAGATAATAATAATCCTACATGTACTTTCTAAACAGAACAACCTTTGAAGGGTTAATGCCTTCAAAAGTTTCCTATTAGGAGCTACGCGTAATGATTATTTATTATAATTTTGAAGAAATGCTTTTACTTTTTCCTTGGCAAATTGTGTGCTCAAACTACCTGGATTTGCATCAAAGCCATGATCGACCTTTGGTAGAAGATAAAGTTCATGCGCTACACCGCTCTTAGTCAGTTTCTCATCCAATACGTTCGCCTGCTCTACAGGAACAATACGATCACCCGTCCCTAAAAACATAATAGTCGGTGGCGTATTTTCCTGGATGTAGCTTATAGGGGAAAGCGTCTTATAACGCTCAGGGTAATCGGATGGTAAACCTCCAATGTACTGATTCATAACATCTTGGACATATCTCTTACTCGGATTATTCTTATAAAACTCAGTCATATCTGACGGCCCATACATGTTAATCACCGCCTTGATTGATACATCCGGAACATCCGTTGATGGTGGTAAATGCTTATCTCCCATACTATATGCAGCAAGCAAAGCTAGATTTCCCCCAGCAGACTCTCCCATTAAAATGATTCTGTTCGGATCAATCTTATACGTATCCGCATGTTGTACGATCCAACCAATCGCCGATTTCACATCCCCTACTTCATCTTTCCAACCTGCTTCAGGAGGCATACGATATCGGACATCAAAAACAGTGTACCCTTGATCATTCATCCACTGATTCCAGTCTTGAACTTGGCCTTTATCTCCACTTACCCAACCACCCCCATGCACTTGAACAATGACAGGTGTTACAACATCCTCTGATTTTTTCTGCGCTGGCCACACATCAAGCTTTAATTCAATGCCGTCCGTAGTCTTCCCATACACCACATCTACACTAGGCTTTGTTGAGATATTTTGTTTATAGAAAAAAAGTGAGCTAAGAGTAACCGATACCTTCTCGCTTTTGGCATAGCTTTTTATATTACTAATTGGCTGCACAATTAAAAAAATTAATAACAACAAAATAGGAATTAGAACAGTAAGAGCAATTAAGGTTTTCTTCCAAAAAGAAAGAGCTAGCAAAGCTATTATTATTAATGCTGTAACTACTAGAATAATCGGAAATATAGAAGCCCCCCATGCAAGTAGACTCATTATTTTATCCATATTACTTGGATTAAACATATAGTATGCCACTATAATGATAATAAAACATACTATCACAGAGAGGATTGTAAGTAGCCACTGAAGAAAACCTCTAGGTCGCCAATTTAACTTTGCTTTTGTCTGATCCATCTTTTGAGAATCCCCCATACTACACCATATTTTTATAATGCCTCTTATACATAAGATTTCTAGTAAGCATTTTAAAATCCATACTTTAATATAAATGATATGCCATATTGATAATAAAAACTTTAGAAATAACTGTCTTCTTTATTCAAAGACTCCGTTGTGGTCAACTGTAATCTGCATGTTTGAAGCACCTTATTCTGTATGTAACATGCGCGAATCCCAGAGTTGTAGCTGATTGCTCTTTCATTTTCAGAATTTGTAGAAAAACCTACAAAAAATGATTTTGAAACTTTATAGCTGATGGTTTTGTACTAATATAAGCAAAAAAGATAAGCAGGAGAGCAGTGATGAAAATAAAAAAATCTAAGAAAAACCCTCTGTTGAATTGGAAGTAAAGCATCATCCCTTTTTAATCTAATTTGAACATCACTTTAAAACATTAAAGAATGAATTAAGTTAAGTTATCTGAATTATCAATTTTTGTTGACGAAATAGCAAAAGATGATTTTGAAATATTAATAACTGATGATATGGTACTAACATAACTATAAAGTAAAGAAAGGAGTTAGGAAATGAAGGTAATAAAAGTAATATCTTTTTTATCATAACTGTATTATCTCTTGTGATATCAGAACATGGGCTCATATATTATTTGATGGCAACTCCAAAACCCGGACCGGTAAATCCATATCCGTTATCTGAAGTGACACCATTTGTACGCCATGGTATTGCAGCGATTATTGTGTTAGTAGCGCTTTGGGTTACAAATAAAATAATGTATTTTTTCTCGCTCTTAAGAATGAAATTAATAAAAAATCCTTCTTAGCCTTGAAGTTTGCCTTCAAGGCTATTTCTCTTATAGTGGCAATTTGTTCGTCTCATACTTACTCGAGATTTGATAGGGTAATAGATTTTCCACACTCGTTTTACACTGCTGCGCTACCTCATTTTATGCATTTAATTTTCAAATTACTTTCTTGCTTAATTGTCTTCAATTTCGGAAAACTCTTCTAGCCACTCTGTCATTCTACTCATAGCATAATCCTGTTCAAATTGGTACCAATGATTTTCTATGCTTAGTTCATTAATCTTTTCTTTAAAAAATCGAAATGGCTTATTTCTGTTAAGTACGTTGATTAAATGAATCGTAATCGGATCTGATTGCTTTTTAGCAAAACTGACCATGACATCATACATTTCAGATGATGTAACGTTTGGAATCATCACTAAATCAGCAGCCACTTCCTCATCATCCCAATCAATCTCGGGCTCACCCGTTATAAATTCTGGCGCATCCAAAAGAACTTCACCCGTTCGACGATTTAACACATACGATATGTCATTATCATTTCCATTTAAAAATGCATCCACAAGTTCATCTAGTAGCTTCAATTTCCTCACCTCATTTTAGTTCTACACGCGCAGGGTAGAATGCTTAAGTTCAGTTGAAAACTGCATAAAAAAGAGCCGAAAAGATTCGATTCGGCATTTATTCAAACATTCCTACACTGAGCTCCCTACAAAATGATTCTATCGTGTCACGCTCTTCTTTTGGCAATGCTTCGTACTCAACCAGATATTGTGCTGAAAAGTCTTCTAGCTCCTTATAACTGACTTCTCTTGTCAGGACGATTCCATTGACCTCATTAGCCAATTCGTTTGCCACCATAATATCCATAAACGCAAAGGCCTGTTCTTCGTCATCCGTAAATGTAAGAAGGTCAATTTCCCCCTGGTAATAGCGATTATCTACTTGCACTATATAATATCTAATTGAATCCATTATACACCTCCCTAATTCATGATTTTCATTATTACCTTTTAACTAAAAATCCATCCCTCATCAATTCGTACGGGCGTTACCTTCAATAAACTCATGAATGCCTATGTAACAACACAGTTATAAAAATCCTGTCATTTCTAAAGTAGCATTCGTAAAAACTTTTCAAAATTCACGCCTGCTTCGCGTGGAATTTGCTCCTTTGATGTAGCTTCAATCGAAGCAGCTAAAAACGTCTCGGCAAGTTTCATTGACTCAACTAAATCCTGTCCTCGCATCATGCCACCCATAATGACGGATGCAAACAAATCACCTGTGCCTGAATAGCTCTCGCCGTTGTATTCTCGGATGCTAGAAAACGAACGATGTGCATCGACATACATATTTCCTACATAGCGCTTGTTCGCATCTGCTGGCGGCGGATTCAAACCGGTAATAATGACGTTCGCACCAGTTTCTTGCTGTAGCTGATGGCCCGCTTCTTCTACCGCCTGAATATAATCTGCATCGTCTTGATAGGCCTGTAGCTTCTCGTACGACAAACCTGTAAGCAAGCAGCATTCTGTAATATTTGGCGTAATAATATCTGCACACTTCACTAGCGCCTTCATACGATCAAGTAACTCGCCTGTATACATTTTATAAACCTCGCCCAAATCGCCCATTACCGGATCGACAAGCAACGTCGTTTCACTCGAATGAAAGACGGTTAAAAAACGAAAGATATTATCGATTTGCTCCTTCCCTGTCACAAAGCCTGTGTGAATGCCATCAAAAGTCGCACCAAGCTTGCTCCACTCATCCACAAAGTAGTCCATCTTTGACGTTAAATCCTCACAATAAAAACTAGAATACCCTGTTTGCGCCGTTAATATTGCAGTTGGTAATGGCACCGCCTGAACACCCATCACTGACAACACAGGCATCGCAGCCGTTAACGAGCACTTCCCAAAGGATGACATATCCTGAATAACAGCAACTTTTTTCATCATACTCTCCACCTAACTAATCCTGCTTGTATTCTCTTCATCGTATCATAATTAGATAGATGCGAAAATGCACTCCCTTATAGAAAAACAAACTGACCTTTAATATTTTTATCAAATTGACACTTTTATGATAGTCAGTCCTTTGCTAAAGTAAAAATTATTAAAAAATTCATCCTAGTGAGGACATGCAAATGCAAAATATACAAAGTCAATCCTATACAAAACCACGCACGAAAACATTTGATTTAGTCATTACTTCAATCCTTGCAGCACTTGTTTTCGTCGCGACAATGTTCATTAATATAAAGCTACCATTCGGGCAAGGTGGACTTATTCACTTAGGGACATCCATGCTTTTGATCACGTCGATTTTATTTGGTCCTAAAAAGGGAGCACTTGCTGGCGCAATCGGAATGGGCTTATTCGATATCGTAGGTGGCTATTTAATTTGGGCGCCAACCACAATTATCTCCCGCGCATTACAAGGCGCCATCGTTGGGAAAATCGCTTGGTCTAAAGGACATAAAGGCGACAACATTGGGTTAAACATCTTCGCAGCAGTTGCTTCAATGCCTGTGATGATTGCGGTCTACTATATCGGGCAAGCGATTATGTTCAAAAGCTGGGTTGCCCCTATGGCATCCATTCCAGGAGACGTAATCCAAAACGTTGTCGGTTTAATTATCGCGATTCCAGTATGTATCGTGATGAAAAAAACACCGTATTTCAAAAAGAATTTCTAATAAAAAAACACGCCATCTTGCTGTTTTGCCGTCAGCTTAGATGGCGTGTTTTTTTGCTGGCGTTTCATAAATTCTAGCATTTTTACGACATACGTACTTCCTCTATAATCAGCCTTCACAAGAGGGAAAATCCCATATATTGATAAAAGTTGCAAAATAAATTAACCTATAATCAAAGGGGTGGTTAGGAATGGATGGAGATGCTTTCATTTGGATCGTTCTATTACTATCTATTGTAGTTTGTGATTATTTAGCAGCCTATTTATACAAAAATAAGAAGTTTCCTTTATGGGCTTCTGCAATTGGCATGGCATTTTTAATTCCAGTCATAGTCGGTAGCTTTGTATATTTAGGGGTCAGTTATGCTAAAGCCTTTGAACCAGATAACACAAGAGAAGGAATTGCTTTTGCAGGAGGCTTTATGGCGTTGATCCTTGCATTAAATGCTATCATTGTGTTCGTTATAGGAGTTATTTTAAATATTTATACATTCGTTAAAAAGCATTAAAAAAATCATGTGTTATAAAGCATTTGATTTTTTAATTACACATAATTACTTGTACTTGAATTTTCTAGAAAATTCAAAATTAAAAACCAAAATAAAGTGAATTGTTACCTCACTTTCACCAACCTTTTCCGAATGAATAATTTTGATGTTCAATAATGAAGGCTTTTTTTCATACTATATGGTGGAGGTGAAAAAATGCCAAGAGTAAAATATATAGATTCTGACATTGGCTTAGTGGCAAGAATGATGAGAGCGGAAGCGGAAGGTGAAGGAAACCAAGGAATGCTATATGTTGGCAACGTCATTGTGAATCGTGTTATAGCAGAATGTCCAGACTTTAGAGATTTAAGAACAATTAATGATGTTATTTATCAGGTACAGGGAGGAAATTATTCTTTTGAAGCTGTTCAAAAAGGGAATATGTTTTACCAAAGAGCGCGACCTAATGAAAGAAGATTAGCAAAATTGACTCTGGATTATTGGCGAGATCATCCAGCGAAATATGCGCTTTGGTATTTCAATCCATACGCACCATGTCCTCCAACATGGTACGGTCAACCATTTACTGGTCAATTTAAAAATCATTGCTTCTATGAACCAGCACCTGATACATGTGAAAGTGTTTATCAAGGATAGGTAGCCGTTTTGCGTTTTTATGCTGCGAATACAACATTTTTAGTCGCAGGTACTTCCAGCGAACAATATTCATTCTCCGTAGATAACAGTTATCGGTTGGGCAAACCTCATCCCCCTAAAAATACTTTAGGGGGATGAAACTCGAATGAACTACTGTTGGCAATTTTTTCGTACTATATGTTGGAGGTGAAAAATGCCAAGAGCAAAATACCGAGATTCTGACGTTGATTTAATGGCAAGGATGATGAGAGCATAAGCTGAAGGTGAAGGAAACCAAGGAATGTTATATGTTGGCAACGTCATTGTGAATCGTCTTGTATCAAATTGTTTAGACTTTATAGATTTAAGAACAGTAGAAGATGTCATTTATCAGGTACAGGGAGGAAATTATTCTTTTGAAGCTGTTCAAAAAGGGAATTCATTTTACCAAAGAGCTCGATCTAATGAAAAAAGATTAGCAAAAATGAATCTGGATTATTGGCGAGATCATCCAGCGAAATATGCACTTTGGTACTTCAATCTATGCCCCATGTCCTCCAACATGGTACGGTCAACCTTTTGCTGGTCAATTTAAAAATCATTGCTTCTATGAACCAGCACCTGATACATGTGATGGTGTTTATATAGGATAGGAGCTATTTTGCGTTTTGGTGCTGCGAATACAACATTTTTAGTCGCAGGTTCTTATAAACAACAATATAATATTCGATGTAACTCTACCAAGATATTTTTTGTATTTATATATTTACATTGAACGTTCTTAATTCAAAAAAGCGTTTAGAAAAGCCTTTAAAGAGCTTATACTTTATACGAACCCATTATTTAGACATAATAATTCCCCCTGTTCGTTCAAAACGGGGGGATTATATTTTAAATTTCTCTTCTACTACGTCGTAATAGCAAGCATGCTAGTGCTACTAAAACCAAACCAAGTACTTGGTATAAGGTTGTATTACTTTCCCCTGTTTGAGGTAAGCGTTTAGCTTGATTTAGAGTATTTTGATCCTTTTGGTCAACTTTTTGATTTTGAACAACTTTGTTGGTTTGCTCTTTTGATGACATTTCTACTACATTATCTTCATTTTTGGGGTCATTTGGTTTTTCACTAAGTTCCACCGGTTTTTCTGACTTCTCTTGAGTCTTCGGCTCCTCTATTAAATTACGCTCATTTTTTGGATCTTTTGGTTTCTCACTTGGTTTCTCTGGTTTTTCTGTGTTCTCTTGAGTCTTAGGTTCCTCTACTACATTACTCTCTTTTTTTGGGTCTTTCGGTTTTTCACTTGGTTCTAACGGTTTTTCTGGTGTTTTCGGTCTTTCACCTGATTCCACCGGTTTTTCTGGTGTTACCGGTTTTTCACCTGATTTCACCGTTTTTTCTGGTGTTACCGGTTTTTCGCCTGATTCCACCGGTTTTTCTGGTGTTACCGGTTTTTCGCCTGATTCCACCGGTTTTTCTGGTGTTACCGGTTTTTCGCCTGATTCCACCGGTTTTTCTGGTTTCACGGGAGGCGCTAGATTTTCTATCGGTTTTTCTGGTTCAACTTGATTAACTACTTGTAATTGAATAACAGATTCTTCGTTTACCAAACTAACTTCAAAATCGATTGGTTTTGCATCATGTTGATAACCATTTGGTGCTTTTGTTTCCACAAACGCATATTTACCTGGACGTAAGTTATCTACTTTAATTTGACCGTTCTTATCTGTTACTAATGTTATTACTACTACTTTACCCTCTTGATTAATAAGTTTGAATTCCGCATTAGGTAATACTGGACCTTGCTCATCTTTAGCATGCTTTGTCAATACTACCGCTGTCTTGTGATAGAAATTTTCTACTGTTAGTTGAACATCTTCTTTTTGTTCGTGTTCAATTGAAAATTCCATTTTTTCATATAAAGGTTTATATCCATATAATGCTTTTGTTTCCACAAATGCATATTTGCCCGGAGATAGATTGTTAACTTTAATTTGACCGTCTTTATCAGTTACTAATTTTTCTGCAATTACTTTGCCTTCATCGTTAACTAACGCAAATTCAACACCCGCTAATTTTTCTTTAGTGTCAGCATTTATTTTCGTTAAAACAATTGATCCTTCAGGTATTTTTGTATTTAAAATATCATAACCCTCAACTTTTGACTTATACCCTTTTACTGGTTGCTCTTTCACAGCATATTTGATTTCTTTACCTTCTACTGTGTATTGGTCTAAGTTTTCAAATTGATATTTCCAGCCATTTTCTGCTGTTACTGTTTTTGTAGCAATAACCTCATCGTCTTTTAGTAAATCTACTTTGATTTCTGATGGACGATCTTGTTCACGATCGTTGCTCCATGTTTTCGTTCCTTCAATTGAAGTCTGTTTCAAACTGTTGCCAATTGGTAATTCAATACCTTTTGGAGCGCCGACTTCTATTTTAAATGGAAGTTTGTTATTTGCGTCAAATGTTACATATTTAGGAGCTGATACTTCTTGTACATAGTACTCACCAGCTTTCAAGTTCGGTACTTCTACAATTCCATTGTCATCGGTTGTATAGAAATCGCCAATTTGTTGATCATTTGATGAGAAAACTTTAAAATGAACACCTGAAATGACTTGTTCTTTATGACCATCTATATATTTCAGTATTCTTAATGTACCTTTGTCTGGTAAATCCCCTTCAGCCCAACCATCAGCTAAAATATTTTTTACTTGAGCCACATTTTTCTCATGTACTGGCAATTGGTTGTTGACTTTGTAACTCAAATCATATTCATTCTTCAGATATTTTTCATTTACCCCTTCAGCTGTAATCGTCGTTTTATAACTTACAGTGAACGACGATAAGCTTGCATATCCTTGTTTAATTACTACATTAAATGAATTATCACTTGTAAAACTCACATATCCTAACCCATTACTTTGAAACTCTTCAGGTGTGAATTGACGATTACCTAATTGGCCACTTGTTTGGATATTGAAACTATCTTTCTTTATTTGTTGACCACCTTTTGAAGTATCTTGTAAAACGATATCACTATCAAGATATTCTTTCTTTAAGTTGAAGTTTAGGAACCAGCGAACTTCATCAGCATTTTCTGGCATAATATCTCCTGCTTTATAGAAAAAGATTCTTGAACCATCACTAGTTGGGTGAGTAATTGTTACAGCTTGCTCACTTAAACTTGTTCCAAAGTTCGTATAAATCGTTTTTTTAATTCCATATTCTACATTTGTCCCTAATATAGAGAAATTAAAGAAACCTGTAATATTTTCACGTTCCTCTACTTTGCTATTGAACGTACATACAACTTGTCCACTAGTCACATCACACGAACCATAATCCTCTAGATTAATATTCGTATTGAAACCTTTTAATTCCGGAGGTAAAGTCATCGTAATTGTATCGCCCGTTTTTAATTTGAGATTAGGCTTTTCACTAAATGTTACATAGACTCCTGTTTGTTCACCGTATGCTAAATTTGTTTTTGTAATTTGCGCACTATCGAGAAAACCAGTATTGCTTAGTTCTCGTGCTTTTCCTACTGGAGACGTATTTGTTTGAGTTTGTTCGGATTTTGCTGAGTTATTATCTTCTCCGACAATTTTAGATTCTTCTGCAAGAGTGCTTGACTTGTCTGTAGGAGCATTGGGACTGTCTATTAGAGTGTTTGATTTGTTAATAGGAGCACTTTGGTTGTCTGCTAGAGTGCTTGATTTGTCTATAGGAGCACTTTGGTTGTCTAATTGTTTAGGCGAACCAACGCTGGTTTCTTTGTCTACAGCCCCATCACTTACACCAGCACTTTCATTGATATTCGCTCCGCTTCCTTCTACTGCTGGTTCTTCAGTTGTTTCAGTTGTTTCAGTTGTTTCAGTTGTTCCAGGTGCTCCAATATTAGCATCCGCTTCGCTCGCAAATACTGAGATTGGTGATAATACTATTTGGAATACGATCAGTAATAAAATTACTACTATGTTTAATTTTTTCATGTTTTTCTCCTTTCTAAATCCTGAGAGATACCTATTGGTGTTTGTTGACGACTTTCATACATTCTTAATGTTGCAAAGGATGTCACTAACAATAAGTTGGTACCTCTATCCTTCCATTCACTTCTTGTCATAAATGAATACATTCTAATCAATCCTTCAAAGCATAGGACAAAATTGCATGTATAAGCCCTACCTTCACCTCTCCACTAATAATTAATCTTACTTTATAATCATTACAAAGTAGATCGCTCAAAAAATACTAAATGATTCCAGACTTTTTGTCTACATAAATTTTAAAAAGTTCTCCATTTTTTTCATTTATCTTTAAATAACAAAAAAAACAGTAAAAATTTACTCGCAATGAGTATTTTTTTACTGTTTTTCATTATCAATTTATTGGAATTCTGCTCTTGTTGAATAAATATTTTATTAAAATAGGAATCATTATTATATAAAAAAAATTATAAAAAAACATAGTGGACTCTCGATGTTCTTAACAAGCCTTACCCTACTAATTATCAAAATAGGCGAAAATCTATGATCTACTATTTACTTATGTATAGCTGCAGTCAGTTTTGACATATTGTTCCATTATATAAAAAAGGAAATAAACACATTCGAATCTGAACAGTTTACATTGATCCCGCTTCTTCTACAGTGGTTTTTTCTTTTGCCCAACTATACATCCCGTCTGTTATGTTCCATGGAATTTTGTAATGGTCCTCATCTTCCGTTAATAATCCCCCCGTCTTTCTTATGTATAAAATCAACTGCTGAAACTACTCGACTTAAACCATGTTCATTATTTCTTGTGAGTATCCATTTAAAATAAAAAATGGCATGTTAACCTAATACCAGTCTACACGCCATTATGAAAGTTATTTATTTATAACATTTTCAATATTATTTATTATACTAGCATTTTATATCGCTATATCTTCTTCCACTTCGCATTACGTCCTAATCCTTCAGGTGCAACGATTTTCTGTGATTGCAATTAAAAACAGTCATTTTAAACACCAATGAGTATGTTTAGTATTAAACATACTTAACTGTTCAATATTCAAGGTTTCTTCCGAATGCTCATCATGATCTTGGAATCGTACATAGTAGGATAGAAGAAATGCAAAGAAAAAAGGTCATTTATAAAAAACCACACATTTAACTGTGCTAAAATCACAGAAATGTGTGGTCTCGTTATTCACTATTCTTCAATTAAATCCATAGACATGGTTTTCATAAATTCTCTCACTTCTCGAATGCAAGGAAGTTCACTTTCTACAAGTTCCACCCCTACCATTTTTGCTAATGGTTGAAGCATAGGACTTAACTCTTTAGAGACAAATACTTTACTTGGTCTTACCTCTAAGCCTTGTAAAAATGCCCATAACACGCCTTGTACAATTGGTGGCATTTTAGGCATAGGGAACAATTCGTGTTCAATAACCAAATTGCTTCCTCGTTCAACAAGCATACCAGCAATCGGATAAACAGTGCGGCTCGTTACTTCCGATTCTACGCCAAAAGGCATGTAAAATACATCATATTCTAATTGTAACGCGCTTTTAGGCTTTTTCTTATATTTTGCTTTTTCAAACATCGAAATTTCCTCGTAGCACTCATACGTTGGCTTTGGCATATTTATTTGCAAAATATAAATCTCTTGTAACTCACCATCTATTTGCACTTTAAACATTGGATATTGATGTTCAGCTAGCTGTGGATATTCCCAGCCATCCTTCCGAGCTTCTGTAATATTAATCATCCTACTTACAACATCAATTAATAGCTCTACCTCTAGATAATTTGGTCTTTCAGGATGCGTTCCCTCCAGATAGCTACGGAATTGAATCCAGTTTTTCTTCCCTCTATACGACAGCCCATAATCTTTAATTAATAGATAATCTGCTTGATCTAACTCTTCTCTATCAACAAAATTCACAGTTAAAGCATTTAAACCATAGGAGAATTCGCTCGATAAATTTCTCTCATAAAGAATTTTCGATAAACTATTATAGCCAAGTTCCATGTCAAAAATCATTAACCCGAACTCTTCACCACCTGCTCCCATAACAGAAACAAGTACTTTGTAATCTACATCTTCAAAGTGAATGCCAACGACTTCATCATCCCTAAAATATTGCCATGGCTTCAATTTTTTCAGGTCATTAGTAAGCTCCAATAAAGTAAGATAATCTGGCTCCAGTTCTTCCAGTAAACTATCTGCCTCTTCATCCTCCCCTATCAGTTCATTAATTTCCTCTAAATTGATCTTGTCCAATTTACCCGTATGAATATTACCTACCCCAGCAATACATAAAGGAGTTTCAGCGTTCGTCGGTAACTCCTCATTGCTCTCTAATCGAATAGTAAATGAATCACTATAATCAATTACATGTGCAATGGCTTCATCACCAGGTTTTCGAAGCCATTCATCGACCAACTCTTCATCTGTATCTAAATCCGTATCATTTTTAGGCAAAAAACAAATCTTTTCTTTAGCTACTCTCCCATCTTTTTTAACCATTTCAAAATCAAAATAGTCCGCCCCATCCAAATCAAAACTTAGTAATATAATTTCATCTAGCATGGAAAAACTACTGTTCTTCGGTAACAATAACTTTCGATAAATCTCCGGTTTTTTCTTACTTTCAATTTGCAACTGTATCATTTTTTACCCTCCTCCTTCTATTTGTTAAAGGATGCTGATGAAGCTACTGCTAATCTGCTTTCACACACAAACGCAATAATCATTTGCTCTATCTCTTCATTAAATACTTCTACTTTGTAACTATTCTCAAAATGAACCACTCTCTATTCACTTTACTAACAACCTGTCCGTTCTGCAATACTTCAAAATCCATTTCTCAGCGATTGTCACATGCCTCAATATTGCCGTGTTAGAAAGTGAAGAAAATTCTCTGATTTTTATCAATTTTTGTTTAATTAATGACAAAAGTTGATTTTGAAACTTTTAAAGAGTGGTGGCACAGGATTTTCTATAGGACTTTATAATCACTTCGATTCCTAATTAAATTAAAAAGTCTAATTTTTACCAGAACTCTTTTCTTTCTTATAAGGATCATCTGTGATTTCTAACTCCAAGCAGAGCCATTTTTTCTGATTTTTATCAATTTTTGTTTAATTATTAACAAAAGTTGATTTTGAATCTTTTATAGCTAATGATATGGTATTAACATACCCGGGGAAAAGTAAAGGACCATTCTGATTTGATTTGATTTTGGTGTCCAATATTGGATTAACATAGTACGTGAATATTTATAGAGAATTTATCGAAGATTATTATTATTTGACTAATAAAAGTTCAATAGTTATTCATTTTCGTTGAATGCCAAATAATATGTAATAAAAGTAGTGGAAATAAAAATGGCGTAAATTCTCCGATAAATTAGTATCAGTGATAATAGTAGGATAATACTAACTCGAGAGTAATGGATTGTTATAACATTTTAAATTTATCTAGAATAATGGAGGTTATTAATTATGAAGAATAACTTAATTAAAAGTATTATAGGATTGATTTTTTTCACATTAGTTTTCAGTATCATTTCCCCAAGTCTTGCTAAGGCAAGTGAATCTCAGGATTTACAAATAAATAATTCCTTTGATCAAGAAGAAGCACTTACAGATAATGAATTTGATGGCGAGACAGATGGTGTAAATCAAAATTTAGATATGCCTTCAGATTCTTCCAATGATCCAAGAATCAATTTAGAAGATGAATTTGAAATCCAACCACGCATAGCTCCAGCTATTCCATTATTAGCAGGTATTATAATTAGGTCTGGAGTTTCATTTATTGCAAGAACTTCTACAGGGAATGTAGTTAGAGTATCCGCACATGCTGCTGAACGAGCAGTAGAGCGCAAGATTACTGCAAAAATGATAGATCAAAGTTTAGCTAAGGGTACAAAATATGTAGATTTACTAAGCGGTGAAAGGGTTGCTTGGGCAGAAAACGGCAATAAAGTTGCTGTCTTACTTAATAAAAATTCAGATGTAATTGAAACAGTTTACGATACAACTTCCAAAAAATTGAAATGGTTTAAAAATTATTGGCAATATATAGGGGATATCAAATAATTATAATATAATATTTAGGTATAAGTTCTATTATATTAAATCTATTGAAAGTTCACATATGTCGACAACAATCCATAGTATAGTGACTGTGGGTTGTTGTCATGTATTTAGTTATACTGTAGTGTTAAAAAGTAAAAGGAGTTTAATTTATGGCCATATTAAAAGACTATTCTAGTGTACCTAGTAATTGTGAAGTTGAAATAAATTTAAAGTTAGTTAATGAAGAAAGTATAGAATTTCGCATTGACCTCCGCTCTGGTCCTGCATTTCCAGAGGTGCATATGGAAATCGCTTGTTTAAGGAGGGACTTCTTAAAGTTATTAGATGATCTACAGCATATTGATAATATCCATCTAAGTATGCTAGAGTTTCTTGATCCAGGATTGTGCATTTATCATATTCCTGAATATGGTACCTATCATTTCCCTGGATATGGTCTTTTTCAAATACCTGAGCAGGAAAGACAAGAAAATGAACCTCGAATTAAATTAATTTTTGTATTAGATGCAGGCTATAAAAATCATCTTCGCGCAACAGGATGTGGTCCTTCATTATGTCTAGTAGTGAAAATGGAACAAATCATCGAGTTTGCAAATAGTTTAAAACAAGAAATAGATGACTTCTAAATTCCAACAAAGTATGGGACTGTCAATATTTTTGTGTAAATGACAATCTAACCTTTTCTTATAGATCATCACTTTTTGATTTTTAAATAGATTTGTTCGAAGGTATGATTTTGGTTATTGGAAAGGGTTAATCCTTTCCAATAACCAAAATTTCGCGTTTCGTGTTCCTTCTCCTTATTCTCGTCATTCAAACATCGCTTCAAGTTCTGCTCGTGCCTGATTGAAACCGATATGACAACGTGTCGCAAAGTTTTGGTTGTAATCTTCGAACTGTGAAACAAGGAAACGTTCAAGTGATTCTTCATTTGGAAATTGCTCTTTGCATTTTGTATATTTCTTGATTTTTTTATTAAATGACTCAATCAGGTTGGTGCTATAAATACTACGCCAAATCGCTTTTGGAAAGCCATAAAACGTTAGGAGATAGGCATTGTCATGCAAAGATTTCACGACTTTAGGATAGGCTTTTTGCCATTTCGAACAGAAATCATTTAGCGCGAGTTGTCCTGCTTCTTTATTCGCTGCCTTGTAAATTGTTTTAAAGTCATCACAGATTTCTTGACGATCTTCTACACGGACCTTGTGTGAAATATTGCGTGCTACGTGTACTAGACCAGTTTGGTACTGTGCTTTCGGAAAGACCGTAGAAATCGCATCCACCATGCCTTTTAAGCCATCAGAAATAAACAGAAGAACTTCTTCGACACCACGTTCCTTGAGTTCTGTGAGAAGTTCCTGCCAGTTATACGCAGATTCTGTTGGTGCAATCGTGTAGGACAGTACTTCTTTTGAGCCATCTTCTCGAATACCAACAGCGATATAAACAGCTTCTTTGGATACCGTTTCACGACGAACAGGAATATAGGTTGCGTCCAAATAAACGCAGATATAGCGTTCATTTAAGGTACGTTTATTAAAGGCTTCTACCTGTTCTGTGACCACTTTTGTCATGTTCGAAATCGTCTGCGGTGTGTCATTTGAGCGTTTATAGGGTGCGACGGTCTGTTGCTTGAACTCACCATTGCGGTCACGTAGAATTTGGATGGTTAAATCACCGTATTCTGTATGTAACGTGCGTGAATACGAACCATTGCGTGAATTACCAGAGTTGATGCCAATTCAATCATATTTTTCGTAATCTAAAAATGCCGTCAGTTCTGTCGCAAGTAGCGTATTGACCGCTGTTTCTAAATGCGTACGAAATACTTCGGTAATATCTTGTTTTTTTACTAGAGCTTCGACGATTTCTGTTGTAAACTGATTCATAGGGAAGACCTCTTTTCTAGGATTGGTTGTGGTGACTTAATTCTACCAAGAAAAGGTCTTCCTTTTTTGTCGTTTTATTCATTTACACAAAATATTTTATACTCTCTCTCGTTGAATAAACATTTTATTAAAATAGGAATTATTATTATATAGAAAAAATTTATAAAGAAACATGGTGGACTCTTGATGTTCATAACAAGTCTTATCCTACTAAAACCCCCGTCTTTCTTATGTATAAAATCAACTGCTGAAACTACTCGAATTAAACTATATTCATTATTTCTTGTGAGTATCTAGATAGTTTGGCCTTTCAGGATGCGTTCCCTCCAGATAGTTACGGAATTGAATCCAGTTCTTCTTCCCTCTATACGACAACCCACAATCTTTAATTAACTGATAATCTGCTGGGTCTAACTCTTCCCTATCAACAAAATTCACAGACAAAGCATTTAAACTATAGGAGAAATCGCTCGATAAATTTTTCTCATAAAGAATCTTCGCTAAACTATTGTAGCCAAGTTCCATATCAAAAATCATTAATCCAAACTCTTCACCACCAGCCCCCATAACAGAAACAAATACTTTGTAATCTACATCTTCAAAGTGAATGACAACGACCTCATCATCCCTTAAATATTGCCATGGCTTTAATTTTTTCAGGTCATTAGTAAGCTCCAATAAAGTAAGATAATCTGGCTCCAGGTTTTCTAGTAAACTATCTGCCTCTTCATCCTCCCGTATCAGTTCATTAATCTCCTCCAAATCAATCTTGTCCATTTTACCTGTATGAATATTGCCTGCTCCAGCAATACATAAAGGAGTTTCATTGTTCATCTGTAAATCCTCATTGCTCTCTAATCGAATCGTAAATGATTCACTATTATCAATTACATGTGCAATGGCTTCATCACCAGGCTTTCGAAGCCATTCATCGACCAACTCTTCATCTGTATCTAATTCCGTATCATTTTTTGGTAAAAAACAAATCTTCTCTTTAGATAATCGTCCATCTTTTTTAACAATCTCAAAATCAAAATAGTCCGCCCCATCCAAATCAAAACTTAGTAATAAAATTTCATCTAGCTTGGAAAAACTACTGTTCTTCGGTAACAATAACTTTCGATAAATTTCTGGTTTCTTCTTACTTTCAATATGCAACTGTATCATTATTTAACCTCCTTCTTCTTCTACTTGTTAAAGCAATTCTGATGAAGTTACGGCTTATTCTACATTCGCACACAAGAGCAATAATCACTTGCTCCATTTTTTCATTAAATACTTCTACTTTGTAGATTTTCTCAAAGTGAACCACTTTCTATTCACTTTACTAACAAGCTGTCCGTTGTGCAATACTTCAAGATCCATTTCTCAGCGATTGTCACATGCCTCAATACTGCCGTGTTAGAAAGTAAAGAAAATTTTCTGATATTTATCATTTTATGTTCATTTATTGACAAAAGTTGATTTTTTACTTTTATTTCCAATTTATATTGAACAGACCTACTGGTAGCATAAGGTTTTCTAAAGGACTTTATGAGTACTTTAATACCACTAATTAAATACAGAAGTCTAGTTTTTACTAGGCTTTTTCTTTCATATAAGTATCATCTGTGATATCAAACTCCAAAACAGAGGGTATTTTTTCTGAATTTTATCAATTTTTGTTCATTTTTTGACAAAAGTTGATTTTTAAAATTTTATTGCTAATGGTAAGGTAGTAACAACCCGGGGAAAAGTAAAGAAGAAAGATTATGAAAACAAAAAGTTTAATAAAGAGGCAATTATTTTCACATTACTATTAGTTCCTATTAGTTTTAAGACTTTTACGATTAAGTTACTACTGATATAGGGAGAAAGATAATGCTTCATAATGGAATAAAATACATCGGATTCTTAGCAATGTTAATGTCTTGAGTTATCTGATATTTTAGAATTAACCAAAAGTTTAACAAAAATAGATTTAGGGGGAGAAAAATGAAAAAATTAGCTACAGTACTTTGTTTTGTATTATTACTTACGACAACTTTACCTTTTTACACTAATGCACAAAATATTGAACATGCAAATGTAAATGAAGGAGAAATAAATTTTATTCTTGATTCTCCAGAACTTTCTATCTATTAATATAAAAAAGATGATATTTTATATGAAACTCATGAAAGTGTTGAAACAATAGATGATAAAGAAATAATAAACATTAATGTATATAGAATTGAAGGAGAAAATAAATCATTGGTAGACAATGGAACTATTACAGTTTCTGAAATAGCAACGGATTTGATAGAAGTAGAATCTGAAAATGGCGAAACATTACTTATTGATACTAGTGATCCCGATGTTCCTTTAATTACTCCTAGAGCAGCTTATGGTGGTTCATATATTGCAGATGTTAGGTATAGAGTGTTTTCAAATGGTTCTGCAGAGGCAATTATGAGTGGACAAAAACCTTATTATAAAAGTACTAAAAAAAATAATTCCAATTTTATTAGATTTCAAGGTTATGCGGACGGATTAAAAAGTAAAGAATTTGAATTAGCTACTGCGGGAATGATAGGTTTTGCTGATGATATAATAAAAGCATTAAAATCTGGTAATTTATTAAGTTGGACGTTAATTAAAAAACTTGTAAAAGGTGCGGTTAAAATAGGTCCATTCGGTATTGCTTATATATTATATCAATATGGACAGGATTGGTTAGGAGCACGAGACTATTATAGAGAAATTTAATATTATAAAAAAGGGTATCAATAGAGGGTATCAATTCTTTGATATCCTTTTTAATCGTTTAAAAGAAGGTGGGAACTTTGGGATATGCATTAATACGTTTATTTATTCTTTTAATTATTCCTTTACTTATCATTTTAGTTGCAGAATCATTAATGTATTTCATTACAATAAAAAATACAAAATTAAAAAGCATTTTAACTTATATAATAATGGCAGTAATAGGGTTTATCACCAGTCAATTTATACCAAATGGTTATAAGGAATATACAAAAACATTTGCTATATCATTTTTACTTTTAGCATTAGTATCTTTATTTAAGAAAAGTTCCAGTTTTGATTAAACAATAAATATTTTTCTAAATACTCAATCGGATGTGAAACTAAATGGTTTTTCTTTTGTGATGTAACTCTATTGAAGAAAACTAACAAAAATTTAACGAAATACGATAATCCTTTCATATTGTCAAGATTCGGAAGTTTCATTTGATAAATATAGCTTCTCACCAATACAAGTTATATCATTTAATACTTCTATTAAAAGTTATGACCTTGTTTCTGAAAAAAATTTCCTGGAGGTAAACTCTCAATGAATGAAGTAAATTTTTTTGATTGGAAAATTCGTTTCAAAGATGGATTAAGAGCTATAAAAGATTACGATTCAAAAGAGATCATTATTATTGAAGGTATTCTAGAACTAAATGCAATGATTCGTATTGATGAACAAGGTGAGCTTCAGATTAAACCTACATGGGATACTGTTGTTTTAATTAATCCAAATGATAATATTATTACTATTCGCCATGCTAATAAAGTTTTTACGAATGAAGATTAATTGTTGAACATTTATCAACAATCCATTATTTTTGATTTTTTTAGAAGGTAACTTTATAAATGGTTGCTTCAAACCAGAAAAACTCCATTTTCACTTTATGAAAGTGGAGTCTTCCATATTTAATAGTATCTTATCTCGAGAATCAAATTGAAAATGCCCCTCTCCATTCTCCACCAAACCTAAATACCCGCTTGATTAATTGTTCAAAACACCTAAGTATTTTTCTAACAAAAGCTCATATTGAAATTAGGATAGAGATGAAGGAATCACATAAGACTACTGGCTAACGTACCATGGACAGAGAATTTCGGTAAAAAACCAAAAATTTAATTAGTAGTTTTGGAGCTGAATTTATGAGTGAAAGAAATAAAGGTTACTTAGAAATACTTATTACAATAATAATTTTATTAACAGTAATCTTCATTCTAGATATTGCTACACAGAGCGTATTTATCATTGTAGGAGTAATTGTCCTTTTTAATATATTTATTTTTGAATTACTTCTATTAATAAAAAAATTGTAAGCTATTAAAAACTATTAAAATCCTGATTTTAATAGTTTTTGACGAAAGGGGAAAAAAGATACACCTATAATGGACAATTGTAGGGGCATTTGTTATCGCTGCTCTTACTGCGATAGGTATGACGGTTATTTTAAATTAAAGGTGTGCTATTACTAGGAAGCTGTATTAAAAGTGCGTTATTTACAGGGACATATAATAAAGTAATCTATAGGAAAAAGGAGAATAAAGGTGACGCCAAAAATATTAAGAAACTATGTTTGCTACTTACGTTTCCGAGGTGTGGACATGTGAAGAGAATATATATTGCTATTATTAGTTTAGTGATTGCATTTATTTTAGGGATTCCGTTTAAATGGATTCAGTATAAAGGATCCGAAGATGTATCTATTCTTCAAATAACAGATTTAGGGATTAATAATTTATTTTTTGATTTTTCTCTATTAGGCTTATGTACTTTAATCATTTATTTAGTTTTATCTAGATTATTAAAAATTAGAGAATAACTATATTGTTATATTGCCTTACTCATTCCACAGAGTCATTGTATCTCCTTGGTGAAACTATTCAAAATAAGGTGATTCAGTATGTCTATTGAATTAATTTTAACATCATTAAATAAACGATTAGAAAAAGAGAAGATCATAACAATACAAAGAGAAAATGGGGAAATCTTAAATGTTACATGTGATTGGAACAAACCAGTTAGGGACCAAGAACTAAAAGAATTTTCTTTAAAAACTAATCATATTTTGCCGAAAGACTTTTGTGCATTTTTAAAATTATGTAATGGCGGAAAATTATTTTCAGATGGCATGGATTACTTTGAACTATTCAATATAAAAGAGATACTAAATTATTTAAATGAATATGATATAAATTTAAATTACAAAAGTGCTTATCATAAAAATTGGTATATGATTGGATATTATAAAGGATATGGTGACTATTTGTTCATTGATTCAGAAAAAGTTGCTAATTGTGAAGACGACTATCTAATATATGTTCAAGTAGGAGATATTCAAAGATTACCAATGAAATTTTGATACATGGCTGGATCGATTTATTGTCGCACAAGGAGCTAGATATTGGTTGTGGTGATTAGATTAACTTATTGTATTTAACTATCAACATGGTGAAATTTTCTAAATACAAAAAGCTCAATAGTATATGTACTGAGTTAATGTTTTTAGACAATGTAGGTGTATCTAATGTTCAAACATTTACAATAAAGCGGATGGATTTAGATTATTTTGAGGAAGGTTTATAAACCGAAAGGAAAATGCAGCAAGCTTATTTGTAGATTGCTGCATTTCAATATTAAGATATAAATTATTATCCCATCGGACTTTCCTTATTATGTATAGATTATCGAATATTTTCAAATCATATTCTTTATCGTCATTCATTGTTTTCCACTCGTGTGCCATATACATCTATTGTAGATGGAATATATGCATATTTACGTGTCAACAAATCACTTACTGAGTTATAGCTACTAAAGTCATTATCTATTTCCATTTTCATCTCTCGAGTCTTGCCTACACCATATACACGTACTAGCCATATTTCATCCTTATACTGGATGAATTTTTCTAACTCAGGGTAAGAAATTGAATAGACTGCGCTTGTACTTGTTGATGTCGTCCCCTTCACTTCGATTTTTATTGGTTTTGGAGGAGACTGTGGTTGTAAGTAATCAAATGCTGTAATATCATATCCTAATCCATCACCTTGTGTTTGCGCTACATACTCTACTTGTTCTCCGTATTTTTTACCGAATACTTCTATTACTTTCTTTTTCACATATTCAAAAACTTTTTGCTCTGCAATATCACCGATTTTTTTTCGCTTTTTCAAGTCTTTTTGTAGCTGTTGTTGACTTACTACTCGGCTACGCTTGCTTGCACTTCCCGCTACCTTATTACTAACTCTAGTCTCTCCTTGCTCGAAACTAGAATATGCGAACGTTTCCACTTTAATTTCGCCATCTTCTATTAGTTCTGCTTCTGCTTCTAGGCTATCTTCGTTAAGAAAACTGTTAAACAATCTAGCCCAGGCTTCCGGACAGGGAAATAAATAAGCCTGATTTCCTCTCCCATTTTCTTGAAAGGCTGAGTATTTTTGTGGACGATCATATTCCATATCTCCCCAAACATCTCTAATCATAATTGGATGTTTTAAAATTGTGTAATCTACATCAACCTTATACCCTTCATCTGACCATAGATTTTTCTCCTGTAGTTCATGCGGTTGTTCTGCAATATAACAATCTGACGTTGCTATTCCTACCGCTCGAATTGCTTGATCATAACAACTGTAAATTTTATTACCCGCCTTAATAGTAGCCATTCGTTCGTACGCATGATTGCTATTTCCATTTTTATTTTTTTGCGGGGACCACATATATCCTCCGATAATTTCTTCCTCGTGTGTAGCATTTTGCATGACAATAAAATTACTCATATATTCCCCCTTAGCTTTAGGAAACGTTCCATTTCATTTTTAGTATTATTTAAATATTGTATTTTTACTATAGTTTATGATTATTACATTGTCAAAAAAATCCATTATAAGGTGAATAATATTTGATCTTTTTTAGTTTTAAGATAGATGAAGGGACTGGCCCTATGAAATCTCGGCAGCGGAACTTTGTGAGTAAGTTACTATGCCAAATCCAGCAAGCAATAGCTTGATAGATAAGAGGAGTGTTTTATAAATATAAGAGGCTGGGACATAACTAGCTTCAATTAGTGAGAGGCCCATCTCATTTTCAACCTTCGATTTTCCTCGTACAGAAAATCGAGTGAAACGCAAATCAGTCTTCAAGAATCCAAAAACTGGTTCCACATCAATTTTACGTTGACGATAAAGGGTACTCGTTTTTTCTTCTGAAAGCTTTGCGCTCACATATTCTTTTTGTTGTTCCCACTTCTCATTCACCATTAACTTACGATTATTTCCTTCTTTTGCTTTTGTACATAATGAACGTAGGAGGCATCCGGAACAGTCTTCACATTCGTATACCTTAAACTCACGTGTGAAATCATACTTGTCCGTTTTCGTAGAACGATATTCAAATACAAACTGTTGTTGATTTGGGCAAGTGTATCGATCATGTTCTTCATCATAATCCCAGTTTGCTGTATTGAATTCGTTTTGCTTATACTTTTTCTTCTGTTCTTGTATATACATGTTGTATGTGATTAAGGCTTCTCGCTTACGATTCGAAAGGATATCATCATAATTTTGTTCACTACCATATCCGGCATCTGCGACAATGTGTTTTGGTAACTTAAAATAATGTTGTTCGATTTCATCTAAAAATGGGATTAATGTACGTGTATCCGTTGGATTCGGAAAAATGCTGTAGGCAAGCGCATACTGACCTTCTGTTGCCACTTGTATGTTATAACCTGCCTTCAATTGACCATTTTTCATATAGTCATCTTTCATACGCATAAATATGGCATCAGGGTCTGTTTTCGAATAACTATTTCGTTCATCAAAGATTTGGAAGTCTCTTTGATATTTTAGTTTGCGTTCAATAAAGTCAATTAATTGTTTGCGAACTTGCTTTGGGAATTTCCGTTCCGTTCTTAAAGCCTTTCGCTCTGCTACATCCGATGAATCCTCAATTTTTCGATCATATTCAGAAATCACTTCATCTACTTTTTCGACCATTTGAGCGAGGTCTTCCAATGCCAACTCCATTTCATTTTCCCGTTCAATTTCTGGCATGATTTCTTTTTCAAGCAGCTCCTCGTATAGCTGGTTTGACTTTTCAATTAGTCCGTTATGATATTTCTCAATCGACTTTTTCCACACGAATGTAAATTTGTTCGCATTCGCTTCAATCTTTGTTCCATCAATAAAAATAGCTTCCTGATCAATTAATTTTTCCTGTATCAGCTGGCATCGGAATTGAACGTAGCATTGACGAATCAACTCTTTCACCTCTGGTTGGACACGGAATCGATTGATTGTGCGGTAGGTTGGTTCATACCCTTGAGCTAGCCACATCATCCGAAGGCTATCTTTTAAAAGAGCTTCAATATTGTGCCCTGAGAAGACAGATTGTATGTAGGCACATAAGATAATTTTAAGCATCATTCGTGGATGGTAGGCAGGACAGCCCTCATTTCGAAGGAATGGTTCAAACGCTTCGGGCGGGATACTTTCGACTAAATGGTGGACATGGAAGGCAATATCATTCTTTTGTAACTTCACTTCTAAATCTAAAAGCAAAATTAATTGATTCATGTTATAATCTTTAAACATAAGGATCCTTCTTTCTGTATAATTTTGTTGTGGTGACTTAATTTTATTAGAAGTGGTCCTTATTTTTTATGAAAAAAAATTGAAAGCCGGTGAAATTTTACTGATCGTAAAATTTCACCGGCTTTTTAGTTTAGAGATGGGTTTTGTCCCAGCCTGTTTAAAATTGAATAATATGCGCTTTTAATTACTTACATAAGGTGCTAAAGCAGAAATTCCATGATTGTCAGTAACTGCTTTTTTATGAGTCAACGAATACGCGTAATAGCCTGCTAAATCCCCTGATATACTACCTTTTGGAGTATAGTTTATTGTTTTGTAAGTTGGAATGCTTGATGGTACAGCTCCTTTAAATCCAAAATAGGCCATTTTGTCACTATGCATATCATATACACCATTTAGCCATTCATTTTCAATATATAGGTTTTTAATTTCTGAATCGTATACTTTGTTTATATTCGCATTCCATTGTGTAGATGAAATTTGATTCTTAGGAATTGGGAGTGGATTAAACGTATAAACTCCGCTTATTGTCTTTTTATTAACAGCACCACCATATTTCCATGGAGTACTAGTTAACCAATTAGCTGATCGAATATCTAAATAAGTTTTAGCAGCTAAGTAACCACCTAGTGAATGGCCAGTAAAATACCACTGATAACCGCTATACGTTGGGTAATTAGAATATATGTAATTCAAGTATAGTTGAATTTGGTTTAGTTGCCCTGGTGTATCACCTTCAGCAATGTTTTTAGAAGTTAATATATCTGATAATGACTTTGAATCTGTACCAGCAAAAGCAAAATAAACCTTACCTACACTAGTGGCACTCGGCTCTTTTACAATTGTCATAATTTCAAGTCCTGTAGAATCTAAAGAACCAAGATTGCCATTTGTTTGTCTTGCTGCTTCATGGAAGGGATTTCCTACAACGCTTAAAGTATCAATTACTTTAAATTTATTTCCGTATATTTCATTTAAGTTACTCTGGATTTTTTGCTTACCAGTTGAGAAACCATCTACGTTATATGCTTGTTTGGCGAAATTATAGTATACATCGTTTGGATTGTCTGCATATCCCGCTTGTGCTTTACTTGTATCCATAGTAAATGTAACTATTAGTAGGATAGCAGAAAGTAAAACTGTAAAACTTAATTTTTTAAACATAATAAAATATTACCTCCTTTAGTAAGTTCGTTAGTAATCATCTGCTATTTTAGTTATTTTTTCTACATGTATATTGGAAATTAACAAGAAAATTACCAAAACGATAGATAACACTGCTTAATTCTCTTTAAAAACAGGTGAAGATACTTTCATCTGTTTCATTTTTTGAGATACTAATGGGTTTAACTTACAATTAAATTAATAAGAAATTGGTACAAATGGAATATATCACTCCATTCGATAAGGCTGTTCTTATGAAAAAGGCCATCATCTTAAATGGACTTATTGCAAACGGCGATAAAGAGGAGAGAAAACACGTATTAAACTAGAACGTAATCCAAAATTAAATTATGTTGTATTTGGAGATATTAAAGAAAGTATTTCAACAACTACCTTAGATAGACGATTTGAGAAATATATAAATACAGCTGGTGTAAAGAAAATACGAATACATGATTTTAGACATTCCCATGCTTCTTATTTAATAAATAAAGGCACAATTATTTCTGTAATTGCTGCACGTCTTGGACATAGTGATGTAGCGACAACATTAAACACCTACAGCCACTTATATCCCACAACAGAAAAAGAAGCCGTTCTCGATATGGAAAACGACTTCAAACCTGCTCAAATTATTGAATTTAAAACTAAAGAAAAGTGAATTGTTACCACACTTTTCAGAAGCCTTGATAAATCTATACTTTGAGCCACTGTATGGAGACGGCGGGGATTTGAACTAATTGCTTATAAACCTAGTCATATCAACGTTTTCAAGCACTTCTAATTATTATTAGCCAGATTATAGCCAGATGTGTCAACACCGTATTATAAATCTCCATACAGGGAAACTAGCTTCTTTTTATCGCCTAACAAACACCCTAATACATCTTCTCGTATGAGTATCAAACACACACTACTTAACATATGACGATAAACATTTACGTTCACATGACTAAGAAGATTAAGTCGGAGACGATACAGAATTTTGTAGATTTCAAATAGAAAGAAATCTACAAGCGAGAGCACTTTCATCTTTTTATATATAGAATCTCTTCTTTTAATTCTTTATTTTCTTGAATCCACAATTTATGATTTTCATATTCTTGAATTGCAATATTATATAAATCACTTGATACATCATTTTTTCCCCAAAGTTCATTTAATTTCCCAATAGAATTAAATTGCAATATTCTTTTGGCAGTTGTTTGACCATTACCTAAAAGTTCTTCGTATAAATAAAAAATATTGTTACTATTTTTCTCTATATAATAGAATGAAGTTGCTACCGATCTACCGCTATATAATGCTATACATAATAAAATTAAACAAGCTGATATTAATATTTGAACAATATGAATTATAGCGAATAACAAACCATTTTCAATACTATATGATATGTTAAAGAATTGTATTGAAAAACTTTCAAAAAGAAAACTTACACTGTCTTTAATAGTTTTTGAAGACAATTCTAAACCATTATTTAAAGAAAAATATATAGCCTTCAATAATGTAGAATATATTGCAATTTCAAATAAACTTTTAATTACTAGCTTAATTCTATCTATATAAGTTAAACTAGATAATTTTAAGTCGTTAGAAGTAGCATCTTTAAAAAATGCTTTAATTATTTCATAACCACGGGTTAAAAACCGAATAAAAATAAATAAAAATGACGTTATTAATAAACTATTAAAAATTTCGAAATTAAATACTGCACAAATAAAAATTAATAATGTTAAATAAATTGTTAAATAAATACTTATTACTAAATTTTCCAAATTCCTAAAATACAATAATTCCTTCCTTTTTTTCATCCTTTTAGACTTCTTTATTGTTTCTCTATTTTTAAATTCTATTGATAAATCCTCATTGAATTTCTCTTTAGATTTAAAATTAATCTTCGAAAAATTTATACATATATACCTTTTGGAAATTCTCGCTATATTGTATTCGATTCGAATTAAAAAAAACAATATGTATAATAACAAAGTTGTTAAAGAAACTACTGAGTATGTTGAAGCAAAAAGTTTAATTATTGATATCAGTACTGCAATACTCAATATATCGTTAAAACTTATGTTATTCAAGATAATTACAGTATCTAAAAAAAATGATATTACTACATTTAAATAACACATTCTTAATATTAGATTACAATCTAATTTTTCATAAATTAAATAGACAATTACTATTCCTATTAAAAATAGAAACCCTATTTCGTTGTTATTATATAGAATTATACCAATAATAAATGGGAGGTTAATAAGTAAAACTTTTATAACATATTTTAATAATTTTTTAAAAATCTCTTTTTCTCCCCTTAAAATTAATTTATCTTTAAATATAAATAAAATTAAGAAGTATAATTTATTGTTATCTCTAAATTCACCTAAATATTGTTTGACAAAATATAAAACATAATAGGCTACTAGTATAACTATTAAAAAAAGAGCTATTTCATTAAGTAAATTAAAACTTTTATTAATAAACTCTATACTTTCACCATTAATAAACGAAATAAAATTTTTATCTATAGTTTGATATAATGTTCCATTCTTAATCTCCCTAAAAAGTAAATTCAAATATACTATAGAGTTAAAGTTATTAAAAAATAATATGAATAAAACCATTAAAGCAGCAAATCCGCTCTGTAAATTAAATAAATAGCTAAAATAGCTCTTTTTCTTATCAAACAATTTTATTCCCTCCTACTGTATTCTATATATAAGTTCTAGTTAAATTATACCATTATAAAATTATTTGGTTATAAGATGGTATCTATATCTGCAAACCAAAATCGTATTTAGCAGTTTTTCTTCTTGCTGTAATTCCTCAAAAACGGAATATATCAATAACCCCCTGCTTATAGTAAACAATCAAATAAAGATTTTGTCTTCATGACAATTGGAAAGGAATCGTAGAAATGAACGTAGTAGCTGGTAAATTAGAATTGCAATCGCTTTTGCTGGAGCAAGATGTCTTTTACAATGGTGAAATAATAAGTACAGACATGAAAAAAATCATTCTTTCAATGGCATTCAATCTATTAAATATTTCAAAAGACCATGCTAATTGCAAACAAAAAATACCATTGCTTAGTACATACTAGGCGATGGTATTTTGCGTTTTACTGAAGAAATTCCGCCTATTCATAAAACCGCTTGCTTCACTAAGCTTTCTAAATAATTCAGCTTGTACTTAGGCGGGATCGTGATTGGATTTATTCCATACTCATTAAACAGCTTCAGATATTTTCGATATGTGCTAGGTGAATAATATTTAGCAGGTGTATCTAAGCTTCCTTTAGAAACATATTTTGCGAATTTTCTCATTTCCAATTTTTCTCTAATTGATAAATCCATTGCAACAATAATTGCTTCTAGCTTCGCATAAGAATAGAAATCACCTATTGGACAAATATTTAAAATGTAGTTGTTCATATAGTGAGCGTACTTTTCTTTCTTAAAATAATCTTTTAAAAACCGTGGCTCACCTTTTTTATACTTTTTATACTTCAAATGATCTTTTTCAACGCACACCTCAAATCTCATCATCCCTCTTTCCCACATTTCAACATGTTCATTTTTATCTCTACGCTCTTGTTCCTTATCATAGAAGATAATATGAATGCTTTTACATTGATGATATTGTGAAGTAAAATAAATCTTTTTTTCCAAGTGAGCCTTTTTCTTTTTTAACTTCCTGAATAATTCAAAGTAAATTCTCCTAATGTTTTCATTTGAAACCTCAATATCAAATCGATAATCAATCCTACTAAGATAATGCTGATCGAATAGTTGTTTATCACCATAAACGAGACTCAATGCTCCTTTAATATAACGTTTAACTTGCTCATAATCGTTCTCTTCCACATTCCCTCTATTTAAAATCAAAGGAATATCTATTATTAGCTTGCAAAATGTAATTGGCTTATTCGAAAATTCAACGATGCTAATACCTTTCATCATATACCTGTGTAAAATTTGGTTTATTGGTTCCTTGCCATAGTGATTTTCTCTAAATCGTAAATGTTCCTTATCTAATCCAACAATTGATAACTCCGCTGTATGTATCATATTTTATCCTCTTTTGAAGCAGCTGAATTTCTATTTAACGTAGGAATATCAACGGATTATAAATGCTAATTTAAATATGTACATTCCTGCTTGAATAACGATGTACAAAAATGCTCTTCCATTTCATACTAATACTGAGGTGTTAGTATGCATATTCAATTAGAGATTGAGACAGAATTTAAAATTAATAGTCTTTCAGATTTAGCAAATTTTAAACAAGTAATGGAGCATTTAAACATGAAGAT
>NZ_BAAFHO010000025.1:0-36642 GCF_054665055.1 Lysinibacillus sp. CTST325
TATTTTGGATTTGGATGGTTTACTACTGCCCAACCATTATAAAGGCTTTTTTTATGCACGGATAATATTACAGAAAATTCAGTTTTTAAAAATTACGTTGAATTATTTTAATGCGACGCTAGTGAAAAGTTATTAAAATAATATTTGGCTCATAACGTGGAGTTGATTTCCGTTCCGACTGGGCGCTTTGTTGCTGACGCTTCTGGCGGGTATTCACCTTGCTTCCGCGGGTATTCGCTTTGCTTTCGCGGGTATTCACCTTGCTTTCGCGGGTATTCGCCTTGCTTCCGCGGGTATTCACCTTGCTTCCGCGGGTATTCACCTTGCTTTCGCGGGTATTCACCTTGCTTCCGCAGGTATTCGCATTGCTTTCGCGGGTATTCGCCTTGCTTCCGCGGGTATTCACCTTGCTTCCGCGGGTATTCGCCTTGCTTCCGCGGGTATTCACACTTCCGCGGGTATTCACCTTGCTTCCGCAGGTATTCGCATTGCTTTCGCGGGTATTCACCTTGCTTCCGCGGGTATTCTCCTTGCTTCCGCGGGTATTCGCCTTGCTTCCGCAGGTATTCTCCTTGCTTCCGCGGGTATTCACATTGCTTTCGCGGGTATTCACCTTGCTTCCGCGGGTATTCGCCTTGCTTCCGCGGGTATTCGCCTTGCTTCCGCGGGTATTCACCTACTCTGCTCAAGTATTCACTTTACTGTCCTAATAATGTATGGACGTTCAAATAGTTAGTCTATAAAAGAAAACGCCCAACCAGTAAAGTTAGGCGGTCTCATCTGTGACGCTGATCCCTGAGTAGTCGCCCAGTCGTAACGAAGATCAACTTGTCTGCATTGAATACATTTAAAAGAAGTAATTCCCAATCTTTGATGATAAACCTTTATTTATCCTCACGACGTTGGAATTTTACTTCTTTATCTACAACCGTTTCCTCTATTTTATATTTATCCCGATTAATCACGACTTCACGATTTACTTTGTCGTCTTCATCGTTAGAACCTGATAATTTGTGCTTATTCCAATTAAATAATTGCTCCCTTGAAACATCATCATCCTGTGTTTCAGGGAAATCTAGCTTAGCCAATTCCTGTGATGGATAAATTGTAACTGGCTGTTTATCACCGTACAGCGCAATAACGATCATCGCCTTCGCAACCTTAGAAGCTTCTATAGCTCTTGAACGCTTTAATGGACCAACTAATAACGGCTTTACTAGCTTTAAAGCTTTCTCTCCCGCCTTTTCACCTAAGCGAAATTCCTCTCTCTCCCCAACCAATAAAGATGGGCGAATAATTGAAAGTCTCTGTAAGCCTAGCTCCATAAGGTCATGTTCAAGCTTTCCTTTTACTCGATTATAGTAAAATGGAGAACTTTCATTTGCCCCCATTGCTGTAATAACTAGCATATGTGGGATTCCTCGATTTTTTGCTAATGAGGCAATCGTTAGCGGATATTCAAAATCAACTTTCTCAAATTCCTCACGCGACCCTGCCTTTTTAATCGTTGTTCCTAAACAACAATAAAGCTCATGAGCGAATTCGATATCTTTTTCCTCTAAAGTATCAAAATTACGAATTTTTACTTCTAACTTTGGATGCGTAAACGCTAGCGCTCTTCGTGCAATAACCGTAACTGAAACATATTCATCATTTTCACATAATTGTTCTACAAGAGAGGTACCTGTTAATCCAGTAGCCCCTACAACAATTGCTGCGCGCATTCCCATTAGTTGTCCCCCCTTCTATGCTCATTTGTTCCAGAAGTCGCGCTGCCAGAACAAAAGTTTTACTGAAATACTGCAACGATCCTATGTATCTTCTTGCAAACTCTACTTTATTTATCGGTCAAAGAAAGAGCTCTTACTCATTTAATTTTAAGTTTTTATCAATTATGCGTCGGTGAAATTGATTTAATAATCCTAATTTTTTACACATACTTGCCCATCATCCACCATAGTTTAAATAGACGGATGAAAGGATGGGATACATTTGCAAAACGAAATTCAAACAACGGAACTAAAAAAGACGATTGTTTTCATTATTGAAAGCTGTATCGATAAAGGGCTCTATCCTTTTGAACGGGTTGCAACGCTGGCAAAGCTACTTACAAATCAAGAAGTTTTCATATTTGTAAAGACCCCTTCAAACGATGGGATTCAAATTTTAATGAATGAAAATCTCTCGCCAATCTTATTTGAACATTTCGATGAACTACCAAAGCAAATGAAAGGTATTCAGCCTGATTTAATTGTAAGAGATGGTCGTAACTCCGAAAGCTGGCAAGTACAAAATTTACGACCGTTCTGCAAAACAATCATTCATTTTGATGATTTTGGTGAGGGTGGCCAAGCCTGTGACTGTGTATTGCTAGCACTCTATCAAGAAGTTAAAGATTATTTACCATCTCATTATATTGGTGGTAGTTTCAACTTCGCATTACCACTAGCTTTTCAGAATTTTGATGATAGACCAGACAGTAAAATGCCTGAAAATCCTCCTCATATTGTTGTTGCTTTTGAGGATGGGGACGAGCATAACTTAACCTACCGTACTCTTCGACACTTAACGCAGCTACAAATTCCACTACAAATTACAGTGATGATTGATGATAGCTATCGCCACGCAACAGATGATTTGCAAATGATGGTGCTTAGTCGTCGTAATACTGCCATTCTTCGCGATAAAAACGCACTCCTAAAACTATTACCAAAAGCAGATGTTATTATTTGCAACGCCAACTATACACCTTATAAAATCGCCTCTTATGGTGTACCTTGTATTACTCTTGCACAAACTGAGGCTGAGCTATTACATGCCTTCCCTCGCGAACAGAACGGCTTTATTCACCTTGGACTTGGTCGCAAAATGAAACAATCACAAATCCAAAACGCTGTCATGGAATTTTTATTACATGAAGCTCGAAGCGAGCGAGCTGTTAAAAAACAACGACAGCTCAATCTAGCAAGTAACAATGAAGCACTACAGTCTTTACTTTTAGATTTCGCTTACGATCGACACAATATCGCTTCTACTTAGTGATTCTTTGCAGGTGGATATGATACAATATAGTAGAAATTTCACTTTCATTTTAAGAAGTGAATTCAAGCAACATAAGTACCCGATTGATAGTAACTAATAAGCGGTGGGGGATAAAAAAACCTCCATCGCTTTTACACGCATTCGTTATACAAATAAACACATAAAGGAGCAAGCATCATGCCATCAAAAAGTGATATTGAATATCAAATTAGAGAGCTAAAAATGGATTATATGAATTTACAAGGCGACATCGAAAAGCTTGAATCTACAGGTCATAATGATCAAGTAGCAAAAGCAGAGCAACGCCTTGCAAATATGGAAGCCATGCTAGCGGAATTAAATAAACAATTAGCAGAACTATAAAAATGATATTAGCGGTTATAAAAAAAGCTTAGCCGCTATCTCGGAGGAACATATATGGCAATATTAACAGTTGAAAATTTAGGTCATTCTTTCGGTGACCGCACGCTTTTTAAAGATGTCTCTTTTCGTCTAGTTGAAGGTGATCATATTGGTCTTGTAGGTGCAAACGGTGTTGGTAAGTCAACATTAATGGGCATCATTACGGGCCAAGCAATCCACGATACTGGTAAAGTTGAATGGCTTCCAGGAACGCATTACGGCTATTTAGATCAGCACACTGTATTGACAGCTGGTCGAACTATGCGTGATGCATTACGTGACGCCTTTCTTCCTTTATATAAGAAAGAAGAAGAGCTTAATGAAATTACAGGAAAAATGGCTGAAGCAACACCTGAAGAATTAGAAGTTTTACTAGAGCAAATGGCTGAGGCGCAAGATGCTCTGGATGCAGGAGATTTCTATTCTCTTGATATGAAAATTGAAGAGGTTGCACGCGGTCTTGGTCTTGATGCAATTGGCTTAGAACGTGATGTTGCTGCCCTTTCAGGTGGTCAACGTACAAAGGTTTTACTAGCCAAGCTATTACTTGAAAAACCAAAAGTATTATTACTAGATGAGCCGACCAACTATCTGGATGAAGAGCATATTACATGGTTGAAAAACTATTTAAAGAACTATCCACACGCTTTCTTATTAATTTCGCATGATACAGAGTTTATGAATGAAACGGTGGATGTTATCTTCCAACTAGAATTTTCAAAACTAACTCGTTATACAGCGACATACGAAAAGTTTTTAGAGCTTGCTGAAATCAATAAGCGCCAGCATATCGACGCTTATGAAAAACAACAGGAATTCATTAAAAAACAAGAGGATTTCATCGCAAAAAATAAAGCTCGCTACTCAACTACTGGTCGTGCAAAATCTCGTGCCAAGCAGCTTGACCGTTTAGAGCGCATCGATCGTCCTGAAACAACTGTAAAGCCTGAATTCGGCTTTAAAGAGGCACGTTCTTCAAGTCGTTATGTAGTAGAGGCTGAAAACTTAGTCATTGGCTACGACAAAGACAAGCCGTTACTTCCCCCACTTACATTTGAGATTGAACGTGGGGAAAAAATTGCTCTAGTTGGTATGAACGGTGTCGGTAAATCAACATTATTAAAAACAATGTTAGGCAAAATCAATCCGCTAGATGGAAAAGTAATTCGCGGTGACTATCTTTACCCATCTTACTTCGAACAAGAAGTAAAAGCTGAAAAAATTACGCCTATTGATGATGTATGGAATGCCTTCCCTTCTATGGAGCAAGCACAAGTACGTGCAGCATTAGCACGCGCAGGACTAAAAACGGAGCATATTACTCGCCCTCTTAATTCTTTATCTGGTGGTGAGCAAGCAAAGGTTCGTTTATGTAAGCTCATGATGGATGAAGCAAACTGGCTTCTATTTGACGAACCGACAAACCACTTGGATGTCGATGCAAAAGATGAGCTAAAGCGTGCCATGAAAGAATTTAAAGGCACAATCGTACTAGTAAGCCATGAACCTGATTTCTATGAAGGTTTAGCAACAAAGGTTTGGAATGTCCAAGACTGGTTTACTTCAGGACAACAAAACTAAAAATAGTATCAATACGGGCAGTTACCAGTGTGATTCGTGGATCACTCGGGGCTGCCCTCTTTTTTGTGCCTTGAGTGTGCTACATGAGTGTTTTTTGGGCCTACCCGAGCGGTTTCTTCGTCTACCCGAGCAGTTTCCTCGCCTACCCGATTAGTTCCCCGGCCAACCCGAGCAGTTTCCTGGCTTACCCGAACAGTTCACCTACCTATCCAAGCTTTTGAAAACAGTTCTCTTCTCAGCCCCAAAATAAAAATTTATTTATCTATGCATAAAAACCTGCATTAAATCATATTAATAATCAGTGGATTAACAATATATCTATCTCGTTTAAATCAGACTATTTCTCTCTATATTAGAACAGCTCTATCTAGCCTATGAGCTTCTATTATTCATATTGAGCAAACTTACATCATTGTAAGCTGAATTTGTGAAACTTTTCGCTCTTCTGTGCGTATATTTTAGTGTAGAAAAAAATATTTATTTCTGTTTAAATTTTTTCAAATAACTATTGATTTATATATAGCTTACTAGTAAGATATATGTATAACCTAATTAACTTACTAATAAGATATATATTAAATATAATTCTAAAAAAGAAAGCGGGGAATGAAGAATGACAGTTACAATTTATTCACAAGCGAGCTGTTCTTCATCCAGAAAAGCATTAAAATGGTTAAAAGATCACAAAATCGAATATAAAGAAAAACGTATTACGTCACATCCACTAACACTTGCTGAATTTAAAGAAATTTTAAGCATGACAGAAGATGGAACAGACGAAATCATTGCAACTAACTCAAATGATTTTAAAAATTTAAATGTTGATATTGATCAGCTCTCTATTCAAGAGTTGTTTGCCATCATCCAAGCTCACCCAAGAATGTTACGAAGCCCAATCTTAATTGATGAAAAACGTATTCAAGTTGGGTACAATGAGATGGACATTCGCCGTTTTATTCCACGCAGAGTACGTGCTTATGAGTTAAACGCGATGACAAGATTAGCACAAGAAAGTTAAAACAGTTTTGGAGTTGACCTTATATGGATCAAGAAAAAGAAAGAGCCATTACCTCGTTGTTTGAAGTAGTATCTTCCATTGAGCGTAAGTGGGCAAACGAGTGGAATAATCATAATGTACTCGGCTTTTCAAAATCCCATATTTTAATTTTAGACTACTTATCGCAGGAGGGACCAAAGCGCCCTTCTGCCATTGCTGATCGGTTAAAAGTGACGACAGGTGGTGTCACTGTTTTAACAACTAAGCTCATTAATGCTGGCTTTATTGAAAAAACACAGCATGCAACAGATCGCCGAGCATCCCAATTGAAAATTACAACTGATGGTGAAGATATTTTAGAAGATTCCCGTCAGCAAGTTAGCGCAATTATACAAAATATGTTTGGTATGCTGTCAGCTGAGGAAGTACAAACATTACGTGATATTTTTGCAAAATTACTCAACGCTGAACCTAATAAACATGAGTAAACGCTTCATTTTCACACCGTAAAAAGTTAGACATGTAATCTAACTTTTTACGGTATTTTTCTTTTTGGGCGAGTTTACGGTAACTCCCCCACCCCTGTGTACATAACATCCCTGTCTTCGTTAGTTAGTTTATCGCTTTTTCTTACATCCATTATCCTATAACTGTGTTTGGCGCTTTCACTTCTTCTGGAATACCACATTTATAATGTTTTCCAGCGCTTAAATTCACAAATTCTGCCTTCGCTTTTTTAATAACATCTGGATCTAGTAAGGAATCAAGTGCAGCTCCTGCCATTGCTTTTGCCGCATAATGCATCCCTTTCATGCCAAGCGAAGATCCAAAAGCAGCAGTTGCTTGCCAAGTATGCACTTGGACCCCATATGGAGCACAAGTTGTAAATACTTGACCAAGGGGCGCTATCCACGAAACGTCCCCTAAATCGCTTGATCCTTGCATGGATTGGCGAAAAGTTTGTGGCATATGAAATACTTGCTCCACCAATACTTCATTACTTATTTCATTTGGTACAAAAGATTGTTGGGCGGTACCTGCAAGAACAGAAGGGTCTAATGAAGCCTGTAGCGCTTTCGCAAAAATGAGTTCATCCTCTGTAAAGGTTAATGGCGGTAGCTCGTTCCATTGCGCCCGCATTTGCTCATTTAATGTGAGATTCGGTAATGTATCGTAACACCCTGCCTTCAGCTCCCAATGCACTTCTGTTTCAGTCATCATCGCTGCCCCTTTTGCCACCTTAATGAGCCTGCCTTCTAAATCTTTGACAGCATCACGATTTGCTCCACGTAGGTAATAATAGACACTTGCTTTATCTGGAACAATATTTGGAGCTAAGCCACCATTAGTAATTTGATAATGAATACGAGAGCCGTCTGGCACATGCTCACGTAAATAATTGGCTCCGACATTCGTTAATTCAACAGCATCAAGCGCACTTCTCCCTAGATGTGGCGCACTAGCAGCATGTGCAGTCCGACCTGAAAAATGAAATTCAATGGCAATGAGTGCTTGCATAGAGAAGTTCGCTGTCACGTTAAACGTCCATGGATGCCACGTATAAACAACATCTAAATCATCAAAAACACCGGCACGCGCCATATACGATTTTCCAGATAACAATTCCTCTGCTGGACAACCATAATAGCGAATTGTTCCTTGTATATTGTGAAGCACCATCACTTCTTTTAAGGCAACTACTGCCTCTACTCCAGCCGTTCCTAATAAATTGTGACCACAGCCATGCCCCGGTGCTCCCTCCTCCACTGGCGAATATAGTGCACTGACTTGCTGTGATAACCCCGGAAGCGCATCAAACTCTCCTAAAAATCCAATAATTGGACTACCTGATCCCCACTGTGCATAAAAAGCAGTTTGTACATCGTCAATCGGCGTAACAATTTCAAACCCTTCTTTTTTAAAAAAATCTTGTTGCAGTGAAGACGCAAATGTTTCTTTATAGCCTAGCTGAGGCTTGTCCCAAATTTGCTTTGCCATATAACTGAAAGTTTCTTCATGTAATTGCATCCAATCAAATAATTGCTGTTTCATAGTTAGTATCCCTCCACAGATTTTATATTTGTTTGTTGCTGATGATTAACTGGTAAAGTAACAGCGATTACAGCAGCGATGACACACATAATGGCTAAAAATATAAACGATGTTTTAAAAGAACCACCCGATGCATTAATTAAATAACCCATAATTGTTGGAGAAATAATCCCAGCTGCTTGTCCACCAAAATTTACGAGGCCAAAAGCTGTTCCAACATTTTGTTGATTGACAACACGATGTGGCGTTGTAAATATAAATGTGGCCATAAAAGATACGAATATAAAGGCGATTGATTGATACGTAATAGCTAGTGCTGCAGAAGCGGCTGTAGACATGAGATATAAACAAATAGCTAGCACAACTGCTCCGAAAATCACGCCATATTTCGAGCGCCCTCCTAGCTTTGTGATAATACGCCCACTTATAATCATTCCAATCATTCCAAAAATGGCTGGTATGGCAGCGATGAATCCGACATTTTTTAAATCTAAACCATGCACTTGCATTAAATATGTTGGCATCCATGAGTTTAATCCCCAGTTTGCAATATTAATAAAAAAGAAAACTAGAAGTACACGCATTAAATAAGTATTTTTTAATACTTTGCTAAAAGAGCCCTTCTCTTCGGTTTCCTTTCGCTCCTCTGATAGAAATGTTTGTGCATTTTTCGTACTCCACAAAAGAGCAATCACGAAAATAAGTCCTAAACCGGAAATTAAGAAAAATACATTGCGCCAATCCATTACTAATAATAGAGGAGCACAAATAATAGGAGCGATAGCACCACCTATCATATTGGATGACATCATTGTCGCTTGAGCCTTTGTACGTTGTTCTTTCTGAAAATATATAGAGATTGCTTTCGTACTTGCGGCAGGATATCCACCTTCCCCAATACCAAATAAAAATCGAATTAAGAGCAATGAAGTAAGTGACCAGGCTAGCCCTGTAAATGCAGTGAAAACTGACCAAAAAATAACTGCACCAATTAATAATTTAATCGTTCCGTACTTATCCGTTAGCCATCCACCAGGAATTTGCATCGCTGCATATCCAAAGAAGAAAGCACTTAAAACAAATCCCAGTTCAGTGGCTGATAGGGACAAATCTTTGCCAATACTAATTAAAGCTAGGCTAATAGCGGTCCGGTCAATGTAGGAAACCATCCATCCGAAGAATAAAACACCTAAAATTAAATTACTGCGTTTTTTTAGTTCAGCATTCATATCTCCACCCCTTCAATTAAATTATCTAAATATTAAGAAAAACGAAGGACGAAATCATTAGAATATCTTACAATGTTTATAAAAGTTCATTAGAATAAATTCTGAAATTTAGGGAGAGGAGTCGAAATCACGATGTTTTCAGGGGCAAATAAAGAAATTGTATTGAGCGATGACAATTGTAGCTTTTATATTTATAGCGCAACAAAGGAATGGTCTTTATTTTCTGGTCGACCTTGTGATATAAACCCCGATCTTAAAGGAACACATTGGGATAAACAACAGCAACGCTTCAGTGCAACGTTATACATACCGGAGCCAAATGAGTATATTGTACAAGGGATCATCTTTGGAGATTTTACAAGTTATGATGAGCAATTTTTAGTATGGCAGCTAGAAAAGACCTTTTATCAGAAAGCTCTTATACGGCAGCGCGAGCAAAAATTAGCAATTATACAGCTCATGGGAGCGATGAATTCCACATTGAAAATAAAAACACTATTGCAAACTATCATAGATTTTGCCATTTTAGCCATACCAGTAATTGATCGTGGATTTTTAATGTTATTCAACCCTGACATGGAGCATTTATATACAGTAGCTAGTGCGGGCGTGACAGAGCGTATTTTTGATTATGCTCCCCAATTAGGCGAGGGAATGGCAGGTTATACATTTCAAACAGGTGTATCAGGCATTTACAATTATCCAGAAACATTAGAGATCATGAGGAATGTCTCAAAATTTAATCTAGACGCATTAATGGAAGCCGTACATTTAGGAAGAATCGAGAATAATACATCGATGGCTGTTCCTATTACCTTTAATGACAGAAAACTTGGTGTAATGATTGTTCATCAATATACAAATAAACGCGCTTTCCAACAAAGTGATTTAAGACTCCTAGAAAGCTTCGCATCGCAGGCGGCAGTTGCTATAAGAAATGCTGAAGCATATGAAGAAATAGAGCGGTTAAATACTTATTTTGTAAAACAACATGAGATTCATCAAATCTTTATTAGACTATCCTTGCAAAATGTAAAAGAAATGAAAATCATTCAAACAACCAAGGAATTATTACAATTAGATGTTCAATATGTAAATTTAGCAGATCGTAAAACGTTTTTACAGCTGGCAGAGATGGACAAGCTCGCAACAATTACCAACGAGCAATTAATTGATATAGGCTATGTTTTTCCAATTGGAAATGAAAAAGAAAATTTCGGTTATTTAATTATTCAGGGGTTAGAGCAATTAACGAGTCAACAACGTATGATTATCGAAAATGCGGCGATGAGCCTAACTTTAAAATCACTGCAAATACAAGCAGCTGGACAAACAAATGTTAAAGAGCGTTTTGAGCTTTTCCAACAACTTATCTCTGGACGCGCCCCTCTCGTCGATTCTCGTTATGATGAATTAGGACTTGATATTAAGAGACCAACATTCGTCGTAAAATTTAGGCTGAAACAATTTTCTCATAAAAATAGTATGCAATTTATTCAACATGTACAGCAGTATTTTACAGGCCAGCATTTTATATTTACACAGCGTGAAACAGTCGTTTGGGTACTACAAGGAGATATAGCGTTTCGCCAAAAAATAAAACAACAATTAACACAGGCAATCATTAGTTGGGTTCAGTTTTATCATCAACAGGTTGCAATTGGCATAGGAGCTGTACAGGATCACTTACTAAAAGTCGCTCAGAGTGCAGAAGAAAGTAAACAAGCTCTCCGGCAGGCTTTGCGCCACACAAAAAATGAAGATGAAGTAACAATTGTTTGTTATGAGGAGCTTGGTATTAATCGATTGTTCAGCAAACAAACCGAAGAAGAGCTCGGACAATTTGTCCATGATATATTAGCTCCGTTATACAAGCTAAAGGATGAAACTTTACTTGAAACACTTCGTTGTTACATTCATCAAAATCGTTCCATTTCGAAAACGGCTTCCACCTTACACATTCACCAAAATACGCTATATCATCGACTCGAAAAAATCGAACAACTATTAAATCGAGATTTACACAATCCAGCACATTATTTAGAAATTCACTTAGCCCTGCATTTAAGTGAGTGAAAAGTAAAATCGTCGTTTATCAGCAATGTTCAGGGTTTTATCAGCGATTCTGGCTCTTCTATCAGCGATGTTCAGGGTTTTATCAGCGATTCTGGCTCTTTTATCAGCGATGTTCCAGGTTTTATCAGCGTTTCTGGCTCCTATCAGCGATGTCCGGGGTTTTATCAGCGTTTCTGTACCTTTTATCAGCGGTGTTCCAGGTTCTATCAGCGATTCTGTACCTTTTATCAGCGATGTTCCAGGTTTTATCAGCGTTTCTGGCTCTTATCAGCGATGTCCGGGGTTTTATCAGCGTTTCTGTACCTTTTATCAGCGATGTTCCAGGTTCTATCAGCGTTTCTGGCTCTTTTATCAGCGATGTTCCAGGTTTTATCAGCGTTTCTGTACCTTTTATCAGCGATGTTCCAGGTTCTATCAGCGTTTCTGGCTCCTATCAGCGATGTCCGGGGTTTTATCAGCGTTTCTGGCTCTTATCAGCGATGTCTGGGGTTTTATCGGCGTTTCTGTACCTTTTATCAGCGATGTTCCAGGTTCTATCAGCGATTCTGTACCTTTTATCAGCGATGTTCCAGGTTTTATCAGCGTTTCTGTACCTTTTATCAGCGATGTTCCAGGTTCTATCAGCGTTTCTGTACCTTTTATCAGCGATGTTCCAGGTTTTATCAGCGTTTCTGTACCTTTTATCAGCGATGTTCCAGGTTTTATCAGCGATTCTGTACCTTTTATCAGCGATGTTCCAGGTTTTATCAGCGATTCTGTACCTTTTATCAGCGATGTTCCAGGTTCTATCAGCGATGTCCAAGTTCTACCGACTTTTACCATCAATGATGTTCATTCTCCTGGCTATAAAAATCCATACAAAAAAAAGATGCATCGCAAAATCATTTTGCAATGCATCTTTTTGGGGATTGGCCGAGCGAATACTTCCGTCTAAGTAATTATGCTAGTGCGACCAATGCATTTCATCATGCTGGTAGCACTGACTCTACTATGGATGCATCGGCCATTAACATTTCTTTTAAACGAGCTTTTGCACGGAATAAACGAGATTTCACAGTACCAATTGAAACTTTCATAATTGAAGAGATTTCCGCAAGTGAAAATTGGTCTATGTAGAAATACCATAATGTTTTACGATAGATTGTATCTAATTGACCCATTTTGTCCTGTACTAATTTAGTAACAATATCTTTTTCAATTTTTTCTTCTGTTGAAATGTCATTATTGGGAACCAAATCTAATATCGGTACGTCTAATGTTTCAGGTTGGTTCATCATGTATTTACTACGTCGTGTCTTTTTACGATAGCGATCTCTAAATGTATTCATTGTAATTGTTGTTAGCCAAGCTTTAATATGCTCCACCTCAGCAACGCTATCTTCATAGCGCACAACTTTTACCCATACTTCTTGCATTAAATCTTCAGCTTCTACATTATTGCGAGTAAGTTTTAAACATAAGTGATATATGTAACGATTGTATTCCTCATATACGCCTTCTAATTTTTCATTCATTGTGTATTCCTCCGCTTCTTGTTCTTGCTTCTATACACATTCTCGCAAAATAATGTATTACACTCTATCGTATTGGCTTTCAATTACATTACAATCGTGTAAGCTTAAATGCTTTCACTTGTAATATTCGTAAATATTGTTTTATTACTATATTTATTATTCGGAGAAAAGCTTTATAACACGCCCCTCCCCCTTCTTTTTTATTGTATATTCAATAGTATCCCCTTAAATTTCCTAATGTAAAAGAATTCGGATTTTTCATACATTTCAAGCACTTAATTTAACAGCCCCAATCGAAAGGCAGAAGCGACAACTTGTGTGCGATTCTTTGCTTCATGGGCTTTCTCGTTCGGAAAATCTGTAATTCACCGGGCTCAGACCATTTTTTTCTAATCAAATTCAAAAAAATGTTATATGATAAATGAAATACTATAAAAAGGAGCTGGCTATATTATGATCTTCTCACCATTATTTGAACACGATGTACCTGAAGTGATTCTCCCTTAACGGTGAATCATCATTTCTCCGTTAAGGACAGGCATTGTCTAGAGATAACGGAGGGGAAAAAATGAAAAAAACCTTATTAGGTTCCTTATATTTATCACTTGCTGCTAGCATTTGGGGCGGCATGTATGTAGTAGTAAAGGTAGTTGTCGATACCGTACCACCTTTAGAATTAGTATGGCTGCGCTATATGATTGCAATAATTGCCTTGTTCATCATTGGCATTAGTACAAAACAATCGTGGCGAATTGATAGGCGGGGCTGGCTGTTAATCTTTATGATTGGGCTAATCGGCAATACGATTTCTATCGTTGCACAAGAGATGGGTACTCTGCTGTCTACTGCTCAAATGGGAGCCATCATTACAGCAACGACACCGGCATTTATGGTTGTTTTTGCGAGATTTATTTTAAAAGAAAAAATCACTTTCAAAAAAGCTGTTTCTATTATTCTAGCGACATTCGGAGTCTATATGATCGTAGGTAGTGCACATATCGATTCCTCCCATCAGTTAGGTGGGGTTGCTCTACTAATCGCTGCCCTAACCTGGTCACTGATGTCCGTCCTTATTAAACGGGTACCGGAGAAGTATTCACCAATCGTTGTCACTAGCTACGGAACACTTGTCGCTATCATTGTTTTAACACCTTTAGCCGTTCCACGATTAATAAAATTAGACTTTCATGCTATGTTAGAACCATCCATCTGGGGCGGCCTACTCTACTTAGGCGTTATCTCCACAGCGTGCGGCTTCTTACTGTGGAATCGTGGATTACAGATGCTCAATGCCGCAAGTGGTGGTTTATTTTTCTTCTTTCAACCAATCGTCGGCACCTTCCTAGGATGGCTATTACTAGGCGAACAAATCGGCCTATCCTTTTGGGTTGGAACTGCATTAATCTTTAGCGGCGTACTATTGGTTATTCGAGAATAAACATACTAAAAGCTGAATGATCTCTCTCATTCAGCTTTTTATAATTTAGCGAGAACCTAGGTTAGTTAGAAATAAAAGATTCTGAATTTAGATGCTCGCAATATTCCCTCATTAATTTCCATTCATCATTTTGTTCTTTCCTAAATCTCTGCACAAATAAATTCACTACATCTATAAATTTCCCATCCATTTCAAAGGTTACCCAAAACGTTGCAATCACTTCATTGTCGGATGCAGATGTAATATGCAATTCTTTAAGTGACTACTTATTAAAAATAAAAACAACAACCGAAGTAAGTGTTTTAATATGAGGAAATATTATTTACTGTTGAAAGTGGAAAAAGAACGGCATCTATTTATCGCGTGCTTTACCGAAAGCAAAATTAAGATTTTTTCCGTCAGTAAACTCGATTGCAATAAGCTGTAACTCTTCATTTTTCATAAAAATTCTATAATTCACTCTTCTCTTATTAATATCTTGTATGTGGTATATTGTTACAAAATATATTACTCAATATATTCAAAATTATTAGCATATACCTTTTTTTCACAAAAAATTGAGCCGATGGAGGAAATATTTTTGAAAAACTTTTCTATTAGAAAGAAAATTTTAACACTCATTACGTCCGCTGTTATATTTTTGCTAATTATTTCTGGTGGTGGTTTTTATTACATTAATGATATGGCAAAAAAATCTAGCGAAATGTACGACGGATCACTTTTGCCAATTCAATATATCGGTCAAGCTAGAACTGATATTCGTGCGATGGATTCTTTCGTTTTAGAACTCATGATTACTACGGATGCAAATGATAATGCTGAACTAAAGACAATGATCTCAGAGAGAGCTGAAAGTATTAAAGACTCAATCGTGAAATTTGAAGCCATTTACAATGGAAATGAAGATGAACAAAAAATGTTAAAATCTCTTAAATCCAATGTTGATGGTTATTTTAAAACCATGGCAGATGTTATTGATTTGGCTAGTAAGAACCGAAACGCAGAAGCCTATTCTATTTACACCACAATTTTAGATGAATTTGCTGAGAATATGGCAAGTGATGCACGCAATCTTATGACTCAAAGTTCTGAAGATGCCAATCAACTGAATGAAGAAAATAAAAAAAGTCTATTCACTACTATGCTTATTTCTTCCATTCTCTCTGTTGTGGCCATTATTTTCTTTATTACATTGGCAACATGGATTGCACGTTTAATTGTGAATCCAGTTAAAGAGTTACAGGCAAATATGTTAAAGGCAGGCGACGGTGATTTTACTGTCCAAGGCACCTATTCATCCAAAGATGAAATTGGTCAATTAACTCAATCATTTAATTCGATGATTAATAATATTCGTAATACGGTAACTAAAGTCACTGAAACTGCTAATCATGTAGCCGCAGCATCTGAAGAATTAAATGTTAATGCAGCAGAAACTACAAAGGCAACAGAGATGGTTGCCAATACGATGGAAACTATCGCTAATGGATCTGTAGAGCAACTAAATAGTGTTTCCAACACAGTCAATACCGTTAATGAGCTTTCGACAGGTGTTCAACAAGTGGCTGGAAATGCTCAAGCTGTAAGCGAACTTTCAGGGGATTCTTTATCCCTGGTAATAAATGGTATGAATGCCGCGAATCAAATGAATCAACAAATGATAGACATCACAGAACAAGTAAAAGGCTTATCCGAAGTTGTCGACTTGTTAGGAAAACGATCTAATGAAATCGGTCAAATTATTGATTCGATTACAGCCATTGCTGAACAAACAAATCTCCTTGCCCTGAACGCTGCAATTGAAGCCGCACGTGCTGGCGAGCATGGGAAGGGCTTTGCCGTCGTTGCAGATGAGGTTAGAAAATTAGCAGAACAGTCTGCTGTTTCTTCAAACCAAATTGAAGTGTTGATTTCAGAGACACAGAAAGATACTCAAACAGCTGTTGAATCAATGAAGTTAGTAACAGCGGGGGTTAATGAAGGAATTAAAACAACAGAACATACACGTACTACTTTCGCTTCAATTCAAGATGCCATTCAAAGTGTTACGATGCAGGTAGAAGAAGTATCTGCAGCAGTCGAACAAATGGCAGCAGGCACCGAAGAAATTGTTGGTAGTGTGAATTCGATCCACTCCATAACTAAATCTAACGCAGCAGGCACAGAAAGTATTTCTGCTACGACCGAAGAACAAACGGCATCAATGGAGGAAATTTCATCATCTGCTTATGCACTTGCAAACTTGGCTGAAGAGTTAAGAAACTTAGCAGCTCAATTCCGAGTATAATGATGTTCAAAACCCTAACTAGGGGTCACTTCATTTGTAAGTGATCCCCTTGCTTAAAAGGATTAAGTTCGGTATTGAACCGGACTTAACCCTTTTAGTTTTATGTTAAAGCTATGGAACTTAGATGCTCACAATATTCCCTTATTAGTTTCCACTCATCATTTTGTTCTTTCCTAAATCTCTGAACGAATAATTTCACTACATCTATAAATCTCCCATCCATTTCAAAGGTTACCCAAAACGTTGCAATCACTTCATTGTCAGACGCAGGTGTAATATGCAATTTTTCAAAGTGCCATTTTGGATCATGACCTTCATAATGTTTATATGCCTCTAGCCAACCTTTACAAGTCTCTTCGTATCCCCAATCTGAAATATCAGTACCAGGTCCTACCCACCGTACTACTATATCCGGTGAAATCAAAGCATTCATTTCATCTGCATTGCAACCATTCCATACATTTTGAAAACGAATAAAAAAACTTTGAAAATCTTCGATTAAAGTTGTCGTAGAAGACATTAAAAAACCCCCTCATAAAATATAGTTCAGTAAATATATTAACATAAAACTAAAAATTACAAATATTTAGATAGAAAAATTATACTCTTTTATAAATTAACGCCTATGGAGTGTATACTCAACTAAAAAATTATTCCTGACACAGCTTGCAATCCATTTTTTACCATTATCTTATATGACAATAAAAAAATTTAGTTACATTGATTGACCCTCCCCTTACAGGAAGCATTATATTTAAAACAGGAGGTGATTGTTATGCTTACAATTGGTGAGTTTTCAAAGATCTCACATCTTACATTGAAGACTCTACGCTACTATGATGAAATTGGACTTTTAAAACCTGCTTTCATAGACGCTAAAAACAACTATCGCTATTATAATATTTCTCAATTAGAAACAGCTTTAGTGATCGCACGCTTAAAAAGCTATTTATTTTCATTAGAAGAAATCAAGGTTATTTTAGCTAATTGGGAGAATACCGAACTTCTTAACTCTAAAATGAAAGCCAAACAAGAAAATCTGACACAGCAGATTACATTTTATTCTTCGTTGTCAAAAAAAATAAAGCATGATATTCAACTATTAGAAGAAGAGGAAAATATCATGGGTTATTTAGATCAGATTGAGATTAAACTTGTGGATCACTTAACCTATCCTATAGTATCTCAACGAAAACAAATAAATACCGCTGATTTTCTACTACATTTTAATGAGTTGTTTAGTAAAATTTTGTTTGAAAATTTATCACCTATTGCAAAGCCACTTGCTATTTTCCATGATTCAGAATATGAACCTGAAAATTATGATGTAGAAATTGCCATTCCTCTTGCAATGGCCACCAATAAAACAAAAGTGTTTAATCCTGGTCTTTGCGCAATGGCTACGCTTATTGGCTCTTACGATGAATTACCTTCTATTCATACAAAGCTGCATGTTTGGATTGATGAAAATAACTATAAACTGAACGGTGCTCCGTTTGAAGTTTATCAAACCGATCCCTATAGCACACCAGAGGAGAGTAATATCATAGAGGTATATTTCCCAATAAAATAAAAAAATGAAGGAGCGTCTTACAATGTATGGTATAAACCAGCCAACGGTAAAAGAAAAATTCTTGATTTTAGTTGCTGAGATTATCTATTTAATCATTGCCTATTATTTACTTTTCATTACATATGACAAATCAGGCATTTCACTAGGGCTTTTTATTGCTTTAATTATTACAGCTTTACGATTAACAGCCATGATGTTTATATGGTTGCCTAGAGGTATTGCATGGCAAGAAGCCATCATGAATAGTCTAGCTTTCGGGATTTATTATTTAGGTTTCCCCATTTTAATGATTACAAGTAATCAGGAACCAAACTTAATGGTACTTATTGTAGGCTGGATATTGTTTTTAGGCGGCAGTATGTTAAACACAATTTCAGAGTTACTTAGAAAGCCATTTAAAGACAATCCTATAAACCAAGGTAAACTATATACAGGCGGTTTATTTAAATATGCGATTCATATTAATTATCTGGGAGATTGCCTTTGGGTACTAGGGTTAGCGCTAATCTCTAACAATATGTATAGTTTGCTTATCCCTCTAGGTTTATTCTTAGTATTTGTTTTTGGCTATATTCCAAAATCTGATGATTACTTACAAAACAAGTATGGAGAACAATTTACACTATATAAACAGAAAACTAAAAAGCTAATTCCTTTTATTTGGTAAATAGTAACGAAATTTGAAAACGGAGTATTCAAGATCACCTATTTATGGTGATCTTTTTTACTTCTTTCAGCATCAGCAAATGCTTGTTGTTTCGGCGTCAATTTCTTATCCATAAAAGAAAAAGCCTACCCCTGCTAGGAGTAAGGCATAAAATATGGTCGATAGCTCTTTTTAGAAACCGCAGTAGCTACACCAATTTATTGTGAATTATAAAGTTTATTATTTATTAATCTCGTACACTAAACTATTAATAAGGTCGATAAGTGATTGCTTAGTGCTCTCGTCTTTCACTGTAGCATTATTGTTAAATTTAGTTCCGACAGATGGGACTAGCAATGATCCATCTTCAACAATGTTAGTATCAAGCATTCCCAGCGTAAGTAGTAAAGATTCATGCGCTTTGTCTCCCCCAGTAATTGCTGGAGAAGCTGTTATAACAGCTACTGGTTTTTTATAAAGTTCGGCAGATGGGACAAGCCACTCTAAAGCATTTTTCAAAACTCCTGGAACACTTTTTGCGTATTCTGGCGTACAAATAATAAGCGCATCTGATTCAGCTAACGTTTTTCTAAAACTCTCGACAACAGCTGGCGGTTCCGTTCCGTCTATATCCGGGTTGAAATGCGGAAGGTCTTGTATTCCGTTATAAATTGAATAATCAATACTTTCAGGAATAAAAGTTGCTAAAGCCTTTAATATATTCGTATTGGAAGAGCCTTCTCGAATGCTACCTGAAATAGCTATTATCTTTTTATGTGTGACCATTCTATCACCTCTTGAATAGAATACATGCGCAAATACATAAAAATCAAAAATTTCGAACTATCTTATCGAAGAGTAACTTAATCCCGCGTTCATCTCACCATCTCTAGAGGTGAGAGCTTCCATACCTGACACCTTGCTTTCGCTTCACATGTTCAAGATATCGTATCCCCTTGGATTGGCTCTTTACCATCTTTAAATAGAATACGAATGGACTTTCCATGTACAATCTCAGGGGAATCCATTACCTGAAAGTGAATATGAGCTTCTGATGAATTACCAGAGTTTCCGCATTTTCCAATAAGTTGCCCTTCTGTAACGATGTCGCCTGATTTTACTAAAATCGAGTTCATTTTAAAATGTGCGATCATACTAAATTCATTATTAGCATGTTCAATCACGACATAGTTTCCTGCTGCATTACGTTCATCCATTTCACCAGGTACATTATCTTTTATTCCATCTACAACTTTTACGACTTTACCATCTGCTGGTGCTATAATATCTTCATCAAAAGCATAAAAATTTTCATTTTGAATTGGGCCTTTTTGATAAGATTGTCCATCTTGAACTTTTACTAAATCGTAAGCATATCGCTGATTTTCATATACATAATGATAATTTACAAATTCATTTGTACCACCCCAAAAAACAAACCACTCATCTCTAATTGGCATTATGTATTTATTTTTTGTATATTGTTGGTCCGTTTTTGGATAAGTAATAAAAGACTTTAAATAAAAACGCTGTATTTGATTGAGTCCATCAAAAGAAGCTACAACTACTTTCTCTCGTTTATCATCTAACCATACGTAATGCGTTAAACCTTGTAATATCGTCTTAGTTTCTAATTGATAATTTTTCACGCTACTATTAAAAGATGTGCTTAGCTCAATGAATTGTTCTAAAGTGACTATCTGCTGAAAATCTTTTGATGTCGCATTATAAACTTTTTCATAACCTTCGCTTAACCAAATATCTATGACTTCTTCTGGTCTACTGAACTTTTCCACAACAGCAACCTCCATTAATGTATAAATAAAACATTTCATTATATTTACGTGCTTTAATTGCGAAAAGTTTCAAGAACTCCTTTTTCCGCTCATTATCATAACGTGTGGTTGATTTCCGTTCCGACTTGGCCCTTTCCTGTGAGCGTTCGATGAGCCGCTTCGCTGCAGGATCTCATCTGAGACGCTAGTCCCCAAGGAGTCGCCTAGTCTCCACCCCAAGTCAAACTTTATAGACTAGTGAGGATACAAGTAGCGCACAAAACAAACTATAAAACCTTGTATATCAATACTTCGATTTCTTTTTAACAGTTATCATTAAATTGCAGATATAGCATAATTTTCGGGTTATGTGGGTTAGATTGAGGCAATTAAAAACAAGGCGGCATGTGTATAGATAGACTGTATTTGATTTTTGATTATATAAAATAAAAAACCGCCAACTTGATAGCTGGCGTTAACATTTTGTGACTGAATCCTATGTGATTGATCCAATAGTTCAGGGAGAGACTCATAAATCATTTTATTTTCCTAGCTTTTCATCCTTGATTGGCAAGTCGTTTAGTAAAATATCTTGAAGGGCGTTTTTCAGCTGCACATACTGCTGCTCTGAAATGTTGGTTTGCTTCATTACTTGACGTGACACTTCAGGTAGCTTTTGGCGTACTTCAATTCCTGCTTTTGTTAAATAGATTTGCATCTGTCGCTCGTCTTCTTTGGAACGCTCACGACGGACGTAGCCTGTTACCTCTAACTTTTTTAATACTGGTGTTAATGTACCAGAGTCTAAAAATAAACGTTGCCCCAATTCCTTCACCGTAATTTGCTCATCGTCCTCTATCGCTAGTATGGCAATATAACCTGTATAAGTTAAATCGTATGGCTTTAATAACATCGTATATTGTCGAATGATTTCCTTTGAAGTCGCATACAAAAGAAAGCATAGTTGATTATCTAAATGATTCGGCATAGGAATCCCCTCTTTAAGTACTTTTGATACTAATATTAAAAATAAAGTTTCTACTTGTCAAACACAATTAAATTGTATACAATCAATTACGCACAATTAAATTGCACACAACTTAATTTGATAGTGCCACAGAAGAGGAGGTTAATCTTATGAAAGAATTATATACAACAACAATGATTAATAACGGTGGCCGTAATGGTAAATCGTATGCAGAGGATCAATCGTTATCATTAAATATTGCACCACCTGGCTCGAAATTAGCGGATGTTACAAACCCAGAACAACTATTTGCAGCAGGTTATAGCGCTTGCTTTAATAGCGCTTTAGATTTAATTAAACGTCAAAAGAAAATTCAAGGGGCATCAACAATTAAAGCGACGGTTAAACTAATGGAGCAAGCTGTATTTGACTACGTGCTTGCTGTTGACATTGAAGGACATATTGAAGGCCTATCAATTGAAGAAACACAGCAATTATTAGAAGTAACTCATACCGTTTGTCCATATTCAAAAGCGACAATGGGCAATATCAATGTAACAATTAAAGCAGTTTAATTTATATTTAGTAAAAGAGGGAAATAAAATGACAACTACTACACCAGTAAAACAAATTATGCACGAGCGTAAATCAGTTCGTAAATACAATGCTAACACAACGATTTCTCGTGAAACGATTATGCAACTGTTAGCAGATGCTACTTCATCCCCATCTTCAAGTAATATGCAGCCATGGCGCTTTATCGTCATCGATGATAAAGAAATCCAAAAGAACATTAATATTTTTTCATTTAATCAAGAACAAATCGAAACAGCATCTGCCATTATCGCTGTCATTGGAGATACAGAAATGTATCTAAATGCAGAGGAAATTTATGCAAAAAATGTTGAACTAGGCTATATGCCTGAAGAAATTGCAAGTAAGCTTGCCCAGGATTCTCTAGCAATGTATGGTGCGATTCCAAAAGAAGCGCTACTAAATATCGTTCACTTTGACGCAGGCTTAATTTCAATGCAAATTATGCTATTAGCGAAGGAAATGGGCTATGATACAGTCGCAATGGGAGGCTTCGATAAATCAAAATTTGCTGAATATATGGAATTACCACCGAACGAAGTGCCTATTTTATTACTAGCGATTGGCGAGGCAGCTGGACCAGCTTATGGTTCTTCACGTCTTCCAATTGAGCGTCTTGTACGCTTCAATAAATAATTTATCGGTTGTACGATCGATTTTGGCAATGTCCTTGAATGCATTTGGAGGACATTGCTTTTTTATAAATAGAAAAGAACAGTGATGAAAGTATGTGACAAGCATCCAGCATGAAATGGTCTATGAGTTTTTCAACCAACTTTACAGGCAACGGGGCTAATCATTAGCGAATATGGCAGGAACCATTGCTATAACAAGATTCCCCAACCACATTATGCTATACTATTTCTATTATCGAAATATTAGAAAAGAGGGATGCTAGATGACAAATTTACAGCAATTAGATGCGTATTTCTCAGAACATCGCGAAGCACATTTAAATGAATTAAATGAATTTTTACGTATTCCAAGTATTAGTTCTTTATCAGAGCATAAAGGAGATATCCAAAATGCTGCTGAGTGGCTAGCGAACACTTTTAAAAAGCTAAATCTTGAGAACATCTCTATTACGCAAACTGCAGGTCACCCTGTTGTTTATGCGGATTGGTTACACGCAGAGGATAAACCAACTATTCTATTTTACGGTCATTATGATGTACAACCGGTTGACCCATTAAATTTATGGGAAACGGAGCCATTCAACCCGACAATCCGAGATAACAAACTATTCGCTCGTGGTGCTAGTGACGATAAAGGGCAAGTGTTTATGCACTTAAAAATGATTGAAGCATTATTTGCGACAACTGGCACTTTACCAGTGAACGTGAAATTTATCTATGAAGGTGAAGAAGAGATTGGTAGTCCTAACCTTCCTGCCTATGTTGTAGAGCATAAAGAGAAACTAGCTGCTGACTTAATTTTAATTTCTGATACAGGTTTATATGGTCCTGGTAAGCCTGCTGTATGCTATGGGTTACGCGGCTTAACGGGGGTTCAAATTGATGTTCGTGGTGCAAAAGGTGACCTTCACTCTGGTCTTTACGGTGGCGGTGTACAAAACGCCATTCATGCTTTAGCTGACATTTTAGCATCCTTCCGCGATGAGCATGGCACAATTCAAGTTGAGGGCTTCTACGATAAAGTTTTACCATTATCTGAAGAGGAACGCGAAGCTTACCGTGCACTTGGTTTCGATGAAGAATCAGTGAAGGAAGAAGTTGGCGTGAAGGAATTATTCGGTGAAGCTGGTTATTCCTATTTAGAACGTACTTGGGCACGCCCAACATTAGAGGTTAATGGTGTGTTTGGTGGCTTCTCTGGCGAAGGTATTAAAACAGTGCTTCCTGCTGAGGCTGGTGCAAAAATCACATGCCGTCTTGTGCCAAATCAAGAGCCTGATGAAATTGTAGCACTATTAAAAGCACATATTGAAAAACATAAGCCAACTGGCGTTGAAGTGACAATCTCTGAATTCGATAAAGGTCGTCCATTCTTAACACCATTCGATCATCCATTTATCCAAGCTGCTGGTCGCTCATACGAAAAAGTATATAATGTGCCAACTGCTTACACACGTGGAGGAGGATCAATCCCTATCGTGGCTGCCTTTGATGAAATTTTAGAATTGCCAGTAGTGCTAATGGGCTTCGGCTTATCAAGCGAAAACTTCCATGCACCAAATGAACACTTCCATTTAGAAAACTTCGATAAAGGATTACGCGTTTTAAGCGATTATTTATTCGAGGTAGCTGAATTACAAAAGTAAAAAAGTAAATCCCCTCGTTAAAAATAACGAGGGGATTTTTGCAATGTTATTCTCCAAAAATCGTAACGATATCTGCTGATTTTTTACGTTCTTTCCCTTTTGGTACTTCATCAAAATAGCCAACCTGTAGCATCGCGATCACGCGCTCACCCGGCTGAACCTTTAGAGCTTCACGGAATTTTGGGTTATCCAGGAACCCAGGTGTTTTCCAGCATGATCCGATTCCTCTATCCCAAGCAAGCAATTGAATATTTTGAATAAAAATACTTGCCGCTCCAAAATCTTCTAAACGCTCTTTTTGTCGAGCATCCTCTGGAACGATGACAAAAGCGTAACCACCTGGTAATGTGAATTTCGTCATTTGCTTCGCTAAATCTTCACTTGAAAGCTCCTGCCATTTCGGTATCGCTAGATCACGCAATAAATTATGAAGACCATCTAACTCCTTACCACATGCAACGACTAAACGCCAAGGCTCTCGATTTCCATGATTTGGTGCCCACACTGCATCGTCAATAATAGCCAATAAATCTTCACGATCCACCGGCTGTCCATTAAACTTTTTAATAGAACGACGCTCAATAATCGCGTCCCTAACAGATAAAAATTGTTCGCTCATATACTCTTAGCTCCTTCTATAACACTACAATAATTAAGATTTATCTTCATTCAGCAAATGCTTTATGTAACGTAAGTGAAACGGCAGTTACAAATCTCTCTTGTACCGAAAGCAAAGCGACAGGTACAGAAGACTCCCTCCACTGAAGGTGGTTATAGTTCCTTTTTTTGTGCCACACCTACTGAATGAAGATAAAGCCTCCGGCGGATGTCACGAATTTTGAATTGTGCGAGCACAATTCAAAATTCGGACGCAATTACGCCAAGGCGAAATTGATATCTTCTATCCTTCACATTATCACAAAATGATGAGCTTTAACACTGCTTCACCTTAAGAAAAACTATCTTCTATATGAATATAATAATAAATCATGCTTGGCGTATAAGCCGTTGAATCTTCATAAAAATACGGTCGATTAATACTATCTGAAGTGTGTGCGCTAACATATGGAACACCATTTTGGATACTAGTCACAATTACGGAATGATCAACTCTTCCATCCCCTTGGAAATCATAAAAAATAATATCTCCAAGTTCTAATTCTTCGGCAGATTGTACACGCTTACCCTTCAACCCCGTTGTAGAACCTTCCAAATACCATCTAAGGGAATGTGCAACAGACCAGCTAAAGCTCCAATTTCCATGTTGAACCCACCAACCTTTCCCTCTGTTTGGAGCACCTCGCATTGGTGCTCCCCCAGCAAGTAAACATTGAGATATATAGTTCGTACAATCAACAGTAAAATTCGGAAATGCTGGATTACGCCTGTTCCACCACAAGTTCGCATACTGTACAGCGGCCTGTCTGTTATACATTTTTGCCACGCTTCCCCTCCTTATGTTCAACATATGTATAATGAGGGGCTTCTATTAGCTAGGTCCTTATTCATAAAAATGTCGAATGTGGTCTTAATTGGTACTATCTTTGCCAATTTTGAGATAGTTTTTGCTACAATAAGGGTAAGGAATTATAGATTTTTATTTTATGAATCAGAAGGGATGTTGAAATTGAAGCAGCATGCTGAGAAAGAAATTATACAACCTACTCTTTTATGCGATAAAAAAGGTAATTTAAATCCAGCTGCCATCGGATTTGCTCGTAAACCTCTCATAAACAGCAATTTAAGTGGCCATATCATGCGCAAAAAGAAATGGAATTATTGGTGTGTCTACGGCGATGAGATCATCTTCTCAGCTACTATCAGCCATCTAGACTACGCAGCGGTCTGCTTCGTCTATTTCCTTGAATATGAAACACAGCGCTACTTTGAAAAAACAATTACAATTCCATTAGGTGGAAAGTTAAAAATGCCTACGCAAGTGCTAGATTCAGTATCCTTCAAAAATAGCGACATGATGATTGATATGACATATGTACAAAATGAAACACATCTATCCGTTTCAATCCCAGACTTCGATGGAGATGTTTTACGTGCAAAGATTGTCATTCAGCATCCGCCTACAGATGAGTCATTGAATGTAGTCATCCCTTGGAACCGTAAAACATTCCAATTTACAGGTAAGCATCATATACTCCCTACTTCTGGTTTTGTGACAATTGGTAATCGCCGCTTTATGTTTTCTCCTGAGGAAAATTTCTCTGTCCTAGAATACAGTCGTGGCGTTTGGCCTCGTCAATCCACATGGCAATGGGGAATGGCCTCACAGCGAGTTCGAGGTAGACGAATCGGACTCAATTTAGGTGGTAAATGGACAGACGGCACTGGCATGACCGAAAATGCTGTTTTCGTTGAAGGTAAAATGACAAAAATACATGAGGATGTACTGTTCAATTATAATCAAGACGATTTAATGCAACGATGGAAAATTAAAACTAAATTCACTAACCAAGTTTCATTAACATTCTCCCCATTTTACGAGCGTGTATCCGTCACAAAAGCTGGTCTCATAAAATCTGAAGTACATCAAATGTTTGGCTACTACGACGGCTCCGTATTACTAGACAATGGCGAAACACTTGTCATCAAACAAATGCTAGGCAGTATCGAAGATAACCGCGTAAAGTGGTAAAAACAAAAATTTAATTGCTTGCTATATTTTTCTCATACTAGGATTTAACGCACTGTTTCGCACACTCTCAGCGCGTTAAATCCTAAAAACCCCTTAAATGGTGATTTTTCTAGAGATTCAGCGGTTTTATCCGTCACTTCGGCTTTTCTTTCCGTTGCTCTGATTCCTATCCGTCGCTTCGGCTTTTCTTTCCGTCGCTCTTATTTCCATCCGTCGCTTCGACTATTCTTTCCGTCGCTCTGACCGTTCTATCCGTCGCTTCGGCTCTTCTTTCCGTCGCTCTGAATCCTATCCGTCACTTCGGCTTTTCTTTCCGTCGCTCTGATTCCTATCCGTCACTTCGGCTTTTCTTTCCGTCGCTCTGACCGTTCTATCCGTCACTCTCGACTTCCTATCCGTCGCTTTGACCATTCTTTCCGTCGCTCTGATTTCCATCCGTCGCTTCGGCTCTTCTTTCCGTCGCTCTGATCTCCATCCGTCACTTCGGCTCTTCTTTCCGTCGCTCTGACCGTTCTATCCGTCGCTTCGGCTTTTCTTTCCGTCGCTCTTATTTCCATCCGTCGCTTCGACTATTCTTTCCGTCGCTCTGGCCATTCTATCCGTCACTTCGGCTATTCTTTCCGTCGCTCTGACCGCCCTTTCCGTCGCTTCGGCTTTTCTTTCCGTCGCTCTGATTCCTATCCGTCACCTTGGCTCTTCTTTCCGTCGCTCTGATGATTCTTTCCGTCACTCTCGACTTCCTATCCGTCGCTTCGGCTTTTCTTTCCGTCGCTCTAATGATTCTTTCAGTCGCTTTGACAGCTCTTTCCGTCGCTCCTTTTCCTATATCAATCCCGACACTATCTTTTCCGGATCATCTGTAAATATTGCCTGTACACCGAGCTGCTGTAATTGCTTTGCGTTCTCGACATCATTAACTGTATAGACACGGACAGTTGCTCCTTCATTAAGAGCTTCTTGAATGGATCTCCGAAATGCTGTAGGTAGGCTGACATGTATAGCATCTGCCGGAATCTGTGCTGTATAGCCGTTAAAATCAACTAAAATTTCCGCAAACAGCGCTGCTTTTTCAATGTATGGTGCTCTTTGTGCGACGATTTGAATAGATTCATGATTGAAGGAGGAGATAATTACTCTCTCTGTCATTTGAAATGCAGCTACCTCCTTAATCACAAGTGCTTCTATCCCGTTATACGGAAATATATCGGTTTTGAGCTCAATATTAATACGGTGATTTGTGCCCGCAAATAGCTCTAAAACGTCTCCTAGTGTTGGTATTCTCTCCTCTTCAAATTTAGAAGAAAACCATGAACCATAATCAAATGCACGGAGCTCTTGTAGCGTATAATCCTTTACGTAGCCAGAGCCGTTAGATGTACGATCGATCGTTTCATCATGAATAACGACTAACTCCCTATCCGCTGTTAAATGAACATCTAGTTCAATTCCTGTAATCGGAAGCTTTGATGCGGCCACAAAAGCAGCCATAGTGTTTTCTGGGTAATGTGCCGAAACGCCTCTATGCGCAAAAATATCCAAATTCGATAACCTCCTATTTCGCTCACCTCTCAACTCGTTAACAGGTGTGCTATTAAATTTCGATTTCTCTTCTCCCTTAATAAGCCTATTACAATTTCACTTGATGGTAAATATTATATATAGTAGTATGAGAATCTACTTGAAAATGTAAGTACTTAGGAGGTGCTAAAAAATGACTGCACAACATCCAGATTTTCAGGCTGAAGTGGAGCGGCTAGCTTACACTAAAAATTACATGCAGCAAATTTTAAATGAGTCACAAAGAGGTTTGCAATCTGCTCAGGAGAATATTCGTAAGTCGATGGCAGATCTTGATTATTTAGATTCTAGTTTGGGCTATATTAATATTTTAGCAAACGCTCGTTTCTTTGAAATGGCTCGAAACCAAAAGGAAGGCTTAGAGGCTATTCAAAAAAAGCCATACTTTGCCCGAATTCATTTTCAAAAGACAGGTGATCCTGAAGAGTTTCTTTATATCGGAAAAACGTCTTTGTTTCATCGAGAAACTCATGAGCCTATAATAGTCGATTGGCGTTCACCGGTAGCAAACGTCTATTATGATGGTCGCCTTGGGGATATGGAATATGATGTTCGTGGAGAAATCCATAAGGGACATCTATTTGCCAAACGCCAATATAAAATTAATGATGGTGAATTGCTCGATATACGGGATATTGATTTAACAACAAACGATGAATTACTGCAAGAAGCGTTAGCTGGAAAAGCAGATGTGCGTTTAACAGAAATCGTCTCCACTATTCAAAAGGAGCAAAACGAAATTATACGGGCACATCTTCGTCAGCCTATTATCGTACAGGGTGCTGCTGGTAGTGGAAAAACAACAATTGCCCTACACCGAATATCTTACTTCCTCTACACGATGGGCGAGCATTTTAACCCTGAGCAGCTTATGATATTAGCACCGAATAAGTTATTTATCGATTATATTGGTGATGTTTTACCAGAGCTAGGTGTCGATAAAATTTGCCAAACTACCTTTACCGATTACGTTCTAGCTGCGACAAAGCTAAAATTGAAACTTCAAAACCCTAATGAACAGTTAGAATCTCTTGTTGCCGGAGAACCCCAACAGGTAGCTTCTTGGATATCTGAAATGAAGGGCTCGCTTTATTACCGTGATGTAATAGAACGATACGTTCAAAAGATTGAGCAGGAAATTGCCAACCAATTTGAGGATGTTTACATTGAAAAATATTGCATTATGCGTGCCTCGCATTTAAAGAAGCTATTTTTATATGAATTTTCTTATATGCCGATTGAAAAACGACTTGCACATATTAAAAAAGTGCTTGCAAGCCATGTCCGTCAAAAGAAACAGGCTATTTTAAATACACTTCATAAAAAATATGATGAAGCACTTGGCAGAGCACTTGATGGATTTCGTGATGATGACAAACGACGTCGTGTTGTCACGAAGTTTATTGATGAGCGTGATGAACGTATTCCTGCTGTTGAGAAAGAGGCAAAATCAACAGCAACAGTTTATATGCGACGCTTTGCTAAACATAACATCAAAACTCTCTATCGTACGCTTCTAACAAATGCTGAGCTTTTAGCAGAGCTTGCTCCAGAATGGCATTATCTTGAGCAACAGCAATTTTTACAGGCACATACTAAAGAACAATGGGTGCTTGAAGATTTAGCGGCACTGTATTATTTACAAGCTCGTATAAAGGGCATTCCAGATGAATGGAAAATGCGAGTCGTTTTCATCGATGAAGTACAGGACTATAGTTTATTTCAACTCGCTGCTTTAAAGACTGGGCTTGAAACAGATATGTTTACGATGGTCGGTGATTTAGCACAAGGAATTCACAGCTATCGTTCCCTTACTGCCTGGGAACCTGTCCAAAATCTATTTCCTAGAGCAAGCTTTAGAACACTGCAAAAAAGCTATCGAACAACCATTGAAATTATGGAGGTTGCGAACAAGGTTTTAGCACAAATGGATGAACAGCTTCCATTAGTAGAGCCAGTAGTTCGTCATGGCAATGACCCTACCTATATACAGGCTCCATCATTTGATGCCCTGCAAATTAAAGAAATTTTTGAAAGCATTCGAGCCAATGGACATCATTCCGTTGCTTTAATTTGCAAGACGACTGCAGAGGCAAAAACAATGCAGCAAGCATTAAAGGACAAAAAAATTGCTTCTCAGCTTCTAACTGAAAATGAGTCCATCAATCAGGAATTATTGCTAGTTGTTCCGAGTCACTTAGCAAAGGGCCTTGAATTTGATGCTGTGATCGTAGCTGCCTTCGATACACCTTTCTACGATACGAAGGTTGATCGCAAGCTACTTTATGTGGCACTCACTCGAGCCATGCATGAGCTTTATTTAATTGGCCCAACAAAAAATACATTTCTATTAGAAAATGAACAGATATAATAAATATTTTCGCCTTGGTGTAATTGTAGCTACCGCTGTCGCTTTGCTACAATCAAACCCCTGCTGAAAGAAGATAAAAAAGTCGCTATTAAAGCGACTTTTTTGCATCGAACATTTAAATCTGATTTATCGATTCCGAGGTGGCAAACGGTAAAACCTCCCTCTGGATAAGTACGCTTTTACAACTTTCCACCATGACCTTGGTGCTTCCCTTGGAGGAGACTTCTTTTTAGGTAGTGCCGGCATGCGCATGATAACGACTCCTTTCATAGGCTTGCTATTACTATATGAAGATAGTTACAAATTTATGATAAAAGGTTTCCTAATAATAGCTTACACAATCACCTTTGGGACTTCCAGTATTTTTTACCAATAATTAGAATTGTAGCTATTTTCTTTACACTGATCTAAAAACAGAAAGAGAGATGTATCAAACATACGATACATCTCCCTTTTTCACTTAAACCGAGTGCTCGGTATACAAAATTTACTACCTTTTAATTTTTCTTGTATAAGAGCTGAGTGGCTTTTACTTTCTTTTTCTGTCCTTTTAAGAAAAATGATACAACGAGGGCAACAATTATAAAGACTAACCCAAGCGTAAATGCCCCTTGGAAACCAGATGTTAAGCCATTTAACTTTTCAACTGGTTCCATTGGATTTTCTGAGCTTTCCATATACTTCGTTGTACCTGTTGTCATTTTCGATATAAATATTGCTGTTCCAATTGCGCCGGCTACTTGCGATAACGTATTAAAGATTGCTGTACCGTGTGGATAAAGCTCTGGTGTCAGTTGATTTAATCCATATGTTTGTACTGTCATGACAAACATGAGTCCAACCATTAATACGCTATGCATCAAAATAATTTGTAGTAATGTTGTTTCTGCGTTAATACCACTGAACAACCACATTGCAAAGGCTACTAGCCCAATACCTGGTATGATAATAATCTTTGGACTTAATTTATCAAATAGTATACCTGCAACCGGCCCCATGATGCCGCTAATAATACTTCCTGGTAGCATGATGAGCCCTGATTTAAAGGCTGTAACAAGTAAAACCATTTGTAAGAACATCGGTAATAATGTCATCGTTGAGAACAAGGACATCATGACGATGAATATTAACCCAACTGATAAAGTAAACATTGGAAATTTAAAGGCGCGTAGGTCTAAAATTGGATGATCTATTTTTAATTGACGAACAATAAAAATGACTAACGCTATAACCCCAATCATTAAAGTGACATAAACTTTCGGATCTGACCATCCTAAATCACCTGAAGAACTAAAGCTATACACAATACCGCCGAAACCTAATGTCGATAAAAGAATTGATACATAATCCACTTTTGGTCGTGTTATCTCAGAGACATTTTGAAGATACTTCATTCCAATTAAAATCGAAATATGGCTATAGGTATAACAAGGTAAAATAACCAGCGCCAACCAAGAGAATCAACGATGATTCCCGATAATGTCGGGCCAATTGCTGGAGCAGACATCATCACAAGTGCGATTAAGCCCATTGTGGCACCACGTTTTTCAGGTGGACAAATTATTAAAATTGTATTCATTAGTAATGGCGAAATTAATCCAGTGGCGATTGCTTGGACAATACGACCGATTAATAAAATAGCAAACGTCGGTGCAACCCCAGCAATCAATGTACCGACTAAAAATGTAATCATGGCGGTTAAGAACATTTGTCTTGTTGTGAGCCATTGTTGAAGTAATGCTGTAATCGGTACTAAAACGCCCACAACTAACATGTAAGCTGTAGAAAGCCATTGAATGGTTGAAGCTGTTACATCAAACTCTCTCATTAGTACAGTTAAAGCATTACCAAGTAATGTTTCGTTTAAAAGCGCGACCATCGCACCTAACATTAATGCGATTATTATTGGCTTATGTCTAATAGTAGAAAGATCAACTTTGCTACTTGTAGAACTCGTAGTCGTCATATTCATTTATTAACTTTCCTCCTGCCGTCTTGACTATCAATACATGTGTATACAAAAGATCACATGTAATATAATATACATTCGTAGATTAAATGGGCAGAATCAATTTTCAACAGTTGTATAAATAAACTACAAAATAGGAGAAGTGTAGATGAAAAGTAATGAGAAACAGCTGGATTTACGTATTAGACGTACACATAAATTATTGTGGGAAGCTTTATTTGAATTAATGACCCAACCAAAACAGAAATATAGTGCCATTACTATTAATCAAATTTGTGATCGTGCAATGGTACACCGAACAACATTTTATCAACATTTTGAGGATAAAAATGCATTATTGGCATTTGGACTTAAACAAACTCAAGAAGAAGCATTGACAGTACCACTTTTAGATCGATTAACGAAGCCATTTCAAGTGACAGAACAATTCTTACGTCATAAAGAGATTGGGAAAATAATAGAGTCGCAAATGGATGATGAACAGTTTATCAACTTTATGACTTATCAAACTCGTGAAATGAAGAAACAAGAAAATGAGGAATTACAACGAATTTGTAAAAATCATACGATACCATCTGAGTTGATTATCGAATTCCACTCAGGTGTCATTACAACATTAAGTACATGGTGGTTACAAAATAGAAAAGATGTTTCGGCAAAAGAAATGGATAGCTACTTTCATGCAATGATCAATCAAGATATTTTTCAATTTGAGAAGGAATAGATAGAGAGGTTTTTGACGGAATAGAATAAGTGAGGAATGATAGCATATCACTCCTCACCCTGCTCTATCCTAGTAAATAATAGTGTAAAGCCTCTTTTCTTTTGGCTGTTTTCGTAAAGATTGTTGCTCTTCAACTCCCATGAAAGAACGTGGTCATCTTTCATTTTCTGTGGTGTAGCGCGGGTTTTGCGCTACATGGATGGCTAACGGGGCAGTTTAGTTTAAGATTTTGTAATTTCAAATGGATAATTTACTTAAAATTGGAACTCCTATTCTTGCCAATCGTATTAAAGTAAAGGGACTATGTCAGTTCAAAGAGATACATATAAAACATAATCATTAAAAGGAGAAAATGAAATGAATATTTATTTAGTAATGTTACCAATGATTAGTATGCTGTTAGGTTTGTATTTAGTATGTCTGGGACTCTGGGAATTAAGAGTTGGTATAGATAGAAAAAGATTTATAACCTTCTCGTTTACAGGGCTATTTTTGATCTTTATATTACCGAATATGTTTGGGTTTTTTCAATTAACTATTAATAACTTTCAATAAATATCTATCTGCTAACTGAACTAACGGGGTGCTTTTGTCAAGAGGAGCAAAGTCTTTTAAGACATTGCTCCTTTTACATTTAAAAGTACTTCTGATAATACTCTTTCCTTAGTCTCCCACTTAATTGAGCGTAGATCCTAGTTGTTTCGCTTCTCTCATGCCCCATAAGACTTTGTATGACTTCTATGGGTGCTCCATTGTTCAACAAATGAGTTGCATAGCTGTGTCTAAGTTGGTGTGGATGAATTTCTTTATTGATTTCAGCACGATTTGATATCCGCTTGATGATGTATCGCATTTGGGCAACACTCATTTTATGTGGCTGCCTTACTGTCACAAAGATGGCAGGATTATTGTCAGTAAGGCTTTCAATAAAACGTTTAAGCCATATGTCACAACGCGTATTAAAATAAACCTCCCTTTCCTTATCACCCTTTCCTCTAACGATTGCGGATTGATTGGACCAATTAATATGGTTCTTTTCTAACGCAACTATTTCTCCAATTCGGCAACCAGTAGAAAACATGATTTCGAAAATTGCTTTTTCCATTGCGGAATGACAGGATTCACGGAGGTGTTCAATCTCCCGTTCGGTTAAATACTTGGGTATCCGCTTTCCTACTTTCGGTTCTTTAATTTTGGAAGTTGGATTCTTACTCAGGTATCCTTCTTCATGAGACCAACGAAAAAATGATTTCATAAAGCGGATACGGTGTGCAAGACTGGCTGGTTTTAAGTGCTTGCCGGATATAGCAAGATATTCCTTCAGGTGATTGGTGTTAAGCAATTCCATCTCTATATCCTTAAAATAACCAATTAATAGAAAAGATTGTAACCGGTAGGCCTTCAGCGTTTGTGGCGAAAAGCCCTCTATTCGTTTATCAGCTTCAAACAAAGTCCATGCTTTTGAAACAGTAACAATTCCATTCCCCCTAAAATAGTAATATAAAAGGGATTATTGCCAACTTAATAGAATTCTAGACATAGGGGCAGGTTAGTTGAAAGAGGAAAAAATTACATGTAAAAACTAAGGCAATACAATGTTAAGATTTGATAGGTAAAGTATTCTATGGAATGAAATAGGAACGGTGGCGTTTCTCCAACAAGTGAGGACGCTTTTTTACTAACGGTTCAGGTTAGTTGAAGAAGGAAATACAAATAAATTAAAGAACATCAAGAATGTATTAATATTAAGGAATCGTGAAAGGTTAAATAAAATTGTATAAATTAAAAATAAATAAACTTATTAATCAATATGACCAGAGGAAGAACTTTTTTGGAAGCATAAATTATGATGAAATAGAGAAAACGGAAAAATTATTAGGGGTTACATTTCCAGAAAGTTATATATGGTTTTTAGTTGAATATGGTGGTGGAGGAAAGGGTTTTGAATTTAGTGACTGTGAAATGATGCTCTCTTATAAACAACGTTTTTCTTCAATGCCGATTGGGTTTGTTATGATCCATTGGTGTGATGAATATGGTTATTGTTTGGATACAAGTAAGCTAAAAGATGGAGAATGTCCGATTATGAACTGGAGTCCATTTGAATCTGCCATCTATCTTTCTAAGCCTAATTTTTATGAGTTTTTCTTAGATGAGATAGAAAATGCAATAGATAATGAATTTTGGGACGAATAAGAATAGACTATTGATGTATCTTTCTTATTGCGTTAACGGGTGCTTTAGTTAAATATTCGATTTTCGAAATATCAAACCTAAAAACAGAGTTGATTCTACACATTTTGTAGATTAACTCTGTTTTTATCTTTTAGAAAACAGCCTTTCTTTTTACTTATTTAAAATCGAAAACGAGATGTATCAAATTACGATATTTCTCCCTTCATGGTGACTTATAACTGTACATAAGCGCTGTAAATTGTGCGCGTGTTAAGTTTTCGTTTGGTCTAAAATTACCGTTTTCATCGCCTAGTGCAATGTTATGGTCTGCTAGAGCCACTCGTCATCCTATAGTTCCTACAAATGCCAAGCGCACATAGAAAAATTCATCAAGGAACCATACAAAGAACCACAAATAAGTTAGTCTACCTAAAATAGATTTAATCGAAGTTACCCCGGTCAGATACCTTTCCTTTCGTATTGGCATTTTAAACTAGGTAGAGATTCTCCATCTATTTTTAGAATATTCATAGGCCGAGAGATTATTTATTTTCACAGAAAAAAAGCCGAGGAATAAATCCTCGACTTTTTCAGGTGCCTAGCGACGTCCTACTCTCACAGGGGGAAGCCCCCAACTACCATCGGCGCTAAAGAGCTTAACTTCCGTGTTCGGTATGGGAACGGGTGTGACCTCTTTGCCATCATCACTAGACTATTTTCG
>NZ_BAAFHO010000026.1:0-30211 GCF_054665055.1 Lysinibacillus sp. CTST325
ATTAGGCACGCCGCCAGCGTTCGTCCTGAGCCAGGATCAAACTCTCCATAAAAAGAAATTTGATTAGCTCAAATTGTTTTGCTGGCATCATGTTTGATGTCCAAAATTTTGTTTCGTTCACTAACTCTAGATTAGCTACTAAAAAACTTTATTGATTACGTTTTGCTTGTTCAGTTTTCAAGGTTCATGTCGTTGCCGCTTTTCTTAACAGCAACTCTTATATAATATCATGCCGTTCACTTGTTGTCAACAAATAAATTATTTAATTTGAAACTCATTTGTTTTTCAATAGTTATCTTAACGACTCTTATTACTATACCACAATATTTTTGGTTTGCAAGCTTTTTATAAAAAATATATTAAAGCAGTTATCCCTATCACACCAGGAATACCTAATATTGCAATTGTGAATACTGAAAATAGATTAATCGGCACATTATAGCCTGCATACCCTATTCCTAAGTGAATAATAAATAATAGTAGAAAGGCAAAAGCAAATCTAAACCAAAACACAGACATTCCTTCTAAAATTTTACCCATCTTAGCATGTCTTATTATTATATAAAGAAAAAGAAGCACTACAGGTACACAAAAACTCATAATTACTAACCACGACATATGGTTTCCCCCTTAGCAATATAATTATGAAAGTTTATGTTTCCTGTTTTGCTTCTATGAATATTAATTATGCCGATGCATTAACTTATTTCAGCGGATGTTTGAACACCCACTGAAATAAGTTTAAAAACTATTATTTAATTAACACTCTACGAATTCTAGCTTCCTTGAATAAATAAAAATGTATACTCTCTGCTGCTTTTCGTTGAGCAATTGCTTCTAAATCATAGTCATCTAGTAGTTCTTCAATTATCTTCGCCTGCTGCAAATCCTCTTTTGTTCCTTTTATAAGATTCACAAGCTTGTCATCGAATTCTTTTTTTAATTTTCCCTTACTGCGGAAGAACATATTAATCCCTCACTCACAATTCTCGGCGACCTTCCATTGCCTTCGATAACGTTACTTCATCTGCATATTCTAAATCTCCACCTACTGGTAGTCCATGAGCAATTCGTGTTGTTCGAATACCAGATGGCTTCACTAGACGAGAAATATACATAGCTGTTGCCTCACCCTCAATAGTTGAATTCGTAGCTAAAATAAGTTCTTGAACAGTCTCATCTTGCAAACGAACTAGTAGCGAAGCAACATTAATATCCTCTGGACCAACACCATCCATAGGTGAAATAGCTCCCTGCAATACATGATACATACCATTGAAATCGCGCATTTTTTCCATCGCAATCACATCTTTTGTATCTTGAACAACACAAATAATAGAATGATTACGTTGTTTGTCTGTACAGATATGGCATGGATCTACATCAGTTATGTTGCCGCATACGGAGCAGTAGCTTAAATTTCGTTTAGCATCAATTAATGCCTTTGAAAAGGATAAAACGTCATCTTCTTTCATTGTTAACACAAAAAACGCCAGACGAGCCGCGGTTTTCGGCCCGATACCTGGCAATTTCATAAAACTATCAATCAGTTTCGATATTGGTTCTGGGTAGTACATTTATTTACCTCCTAGAACGGAAGATTCATGCCTTGAGTGAATTTACCCATTGTTGCATTCGTTTTTTCATCTACTTTTTTCAATGCTTCATTTGCAGCAACAACGATTAAATCTTGTAGCATTTCGATATCGTCCGGATCTACTACTGATGGATCAAGATTTACTTCTACAATTTCACGTTGACCAGTCACAGTTACTTTCACCATACCGCCACCAGCTGCACCTTCAAATTGCTCTGCATTTAAAGCCTCTTGAGCTTCCATCATTTCCTTTTGCATTTTTTGCATTTTTTTCATCATACCTTGCATATTTCCCATTCCGCGCATAAACATATTCCTCCTAAATGATTAATCTTCAACAATCTCAATGAAATCTTTACCAAACAACTTTTCTGCTTCCGTCACAAGTGGATCTTGTGAAGCAAGCGGTTGAGCATCGTCGATAAACGGCCCTTCTGGCATTTCTGCCGGTGGTGGTTCTGATAATTCCATTTCATGATCGGTTTCATTTTGAGATTTTTTCTCCTGCTGTAAGCCATGATCACGAATAAACTCTTCACGTAATTTTAACCAAGCCTCTTCAGGCGTACAAAGCATTTCGTACATAGTACCAGTTTGCCCTGCAATTAATTGTGTGAATTGAGCTTTTAGGGATTGATTATCAGCAACCATTTGACAATGAATATCATACTTGAATTTTAACACAAAAGCACTTGAAGATGCCGCAACAGGTTCAGCCTCTGCTAAAAGAGCCGACTGAGATTTTTGCATTTGACTTAATGCCTGTGCCCAAACCGATTTGATACGTTGCACATCTTGCTTTGTAGCATCCTTTAATATCTCTTGGATACGGCCTGTTGGTGCTTTATAGCCATTTGGATTTTTCGCTCGTGGACGTTGCTCTTTTGGTGTTTGCGCCGTTTGCACAGGAGCACCAGCTTGTAATTGGGCTGATAGTTGTTGCACCATCTGCTCAAGTGCCACGATTTTTTGAGCGAGCTCAGGGCTCATAGCTACGTCACCTGAAGTGGCAGTCTGACCAACTGCACCACCCGCAAACTGTACCATTTTAAGTAACGCTGTTTCCAAGTAAATCTTTGTATGGTGGGAGAACCGCATTTCTTGCTGTGTTTTCGCTAAAATATCAATGTAGCCATAGAGCAAATCCGGTGCAAAATCATGCGCTAATGTAAATACTCGCTCCTCTGGTGATACTAGTTCTAATAATTCGGCCAAATCTTCACTTGTTTGCAGTAATAATAAATCTCGGAAAAATGTAATCAAGTCCTCTGAAAGACGAAGAGGATCTTTCCCATCCGCAATAAGCTGTTCTAATAACGCAAGCATTTGTGCGACATCTTTTACTTTAAGAGCTTCTGCTAATTCATAGAAAACTTCCTGACTAATAGAACCTGTCACAAGTAATGTATCCTCAAGCTTCAACTTTTCTCCACTGAAGGATACAACTTGGTCTAATAAGCTTAAAGCATCACGCATACCACCCGCTGCTGACTGTGCGATTACCTTTAAACCTTGTTCCTCAAATGGTAACTCAATATCTTCTAATACAACTTTCATGCGATCGATAATATCATTGGTTGAAAGACGCTTGAAATCAAAGCGCTGACATCGCGAAATAATCGTTGCAGGCAACTTATGAGGCTCTGTCGTTGCTAAAATAAATACAGCATGTGCAGGTGGTTCTTCTAACGTCTTTAATAGGGCATTGAAAGCACTTGTAGAAAGCATATGCACTTCATCAATGATATACACTTTATATCTGCTACTCGCAGGAGCAAATCGAACTTTCTCAATGATGTCTCGTATTTCTTCAACGCGTGAATTAGACGCCGCGTCAAATTCAATAACATCTGGGTGAGAACCGTCTGTAATGCTTAAACAAGTAGCGCATTCATTACAAGGCTCTTTTGATGGTGCATGCTCACAGTTTAAAGCCTTTGCAAAAATTTTAGCTGTACTTGTTTTCCCGGTACCACGTGGACCAGAAAATAAATAAGCATGTGTTGTTTTATTCGCTAGGAGAGCATTTTGTAGCGTTCTTTTGACATGTGCTTGACCAGACATCTCTCGGAATGATTGCGGTCGATACACACGATAAAATGCTTGATACGTCAATGGTTTCCTCTCCTTTTCTTCATTATATAGAATAGTTTTATTATAGCATTTGCCTCATTATTTATAAAATAGTGTCATCGTTTTTCTAAAATTTCAGGACAATTCTTTTTCACTTCTTGTAGTGAAGGCTGATACTTCCGGCTCCTAACGTCCGCCGTACAATTTGTAACTTCCTTAAACGTGTCGGTGATTGATCTTCCATCCCCAAAAATACTATAAAATCATATAAAAAAACGCATCCGCCTTTTGTAGACGGATGCGTTTGAATTGGCAATTTAATGCCGTGCACCTTTCTTCGACAGCCGCACATAAGCGTTACTCTTGTCGTTAGCTCAGATTAGGCAACCCCGCGGCACATGAATAAGACCACTTAATGCTGCTTCCTTCCGGACCTGACATGGTTCATGGGTATCCATTGCGCAGGACCCAATCGTCAACACTACGTGCAAAAGGCAGACCAAACAATACGGACAGCCTCGAAAAAGGAATTCAGTCTCGCTAGAGCGGATTGCGAGTTACAGGACACCGCTACCTTCCCACCTAGCACGGCAATAACTAGTATACTCACTGTTTTCATAAATTGCAACTTAATACACATAATATTTATTTGGAACATTCTATCTGCACTGTAAAAAAGTAATTATTAATCAATTATGCCTCGCCATAATTGCCGCTGTCGCGCAGAAAACATTTGTAGCTGTCGCTTTGCTTCCGCTACAGATAAACAATGCGTCCGGAATCGGCTTTGTGCTTGGGCCTGCATAAGGGCCGACGCGATATCGGTCATTTCGGTAGCCACAGGACTTGGCATTTTTACCGATTATCGCATGGTTGCGATAATTTTAGCTAACATCCTATAAGAACTCCTTTTCGATTCCATGACATCCGCTGAAAAGTGACTTAGTACCGCATTCATCCCCCCGCCTATAGAGGTGAGAGACTTCTGTACCTGACGCTTTACTTTCGCTATAGAAAGTAATTGTTGAATGAAGAAAAAAAACGTAAAAAATCTGTTGACGTGAATTTTAAAATATGATAAATTAATTCTTGTCGATAAGACAACGCAACAAAACAACATGGAGGTATACCCAAGTCTGGCTGAAGGGATCGGTCTTGAAAACCGACAGGCGGGTAACACCGCGCGGGGGTTCGAATCCCTCTACCTCCTCCAGTTTTAAAATTCCGACTACGAATGTAGCCGTTTTTTTTTGCTTAAAAATCATATGTAACATTTACTAGATGCCACTTCCACTTAGGTTGTGGTATTTTTTTATTGTTGATTATGATTTTATAACCGATACAGCACCGATGTTGGTCACTCAGGCGTTTTCACAGGATGTGAAGGTCTTAACCTGAGTTCCTCTATTTCAGCGGATGTTTGGACACCCGCTGAAACAAGTTAATAATCTATAGCATTATTTCATCTAGACAAATATGTTTTCGTTTCAAAATCGTATTCCGCCCCAACACAACATCAAAAGTAGTGGTACAATTACCTTTATTCCAAACACGCAAACGAGCTCTTTTAGCATAATGCTCGTTAATATTATTAGGGAGGATTTTTTTATGCACTCGAAATTTCACATATCTCGTGCTTCCCTCACTTGGATTATCACAATTGCTCTGTTAACTGCTATCGGTAGTGAGATTAAAATAATGCCTTTCGCTAATACACCTTTTCGTTTCGGATTAGGAAGTATTATTTTCTTTTTATGCACACTACTTAGACCTACACCAATCATTTTAGCTGGATTTACTACGAGCATCGTGACAACCATTTTTCGAGTTATCATTAATTACACTTTACATGATGTTCCAGTAGTCGATAGTTTATCAATACATTTACCTGCTACTGCATTTTATATAATGTTTGCAATATGCCTACAAATTTTAAGCATTCATCAATATCGAGAAAAGCCACTATTGCTTGGATTGCTAGTTGCGTTTAGTGAAGTATTCAGTAATTTAGTGGAACAACTATTTCGTTTTTTTATAAATTCTTATTCTTTTATATTCCTTCATGATTTACTTATACTATTAGCAGTTGCTTTATTACGTAGTTTTTTTGTTGTTGGTATTTATAGTTCCATTTTAATCGCTGAGCAAAAAAAACGTGTTCAGGAAATGCTTACGATCGGTTCAGATTTATATGTTGAAACACTTTATTTAAAAAAATCTATGAACCATATAGAAGCAATAACAGCCAGTGGGTTTGAATTATATCGACAATTAAAATCGCTAGGTTATCGTGCAGAAAGTATACAGGCACTTCATATTGCCCAGGAAATTCATGAAGTGAAGAAGGATTCACAACGCATTTATGCAGGTATTTCTAAAATTGTTGGTGAGAAGAGCTTTGGCTCCCTTAGATTGTCAGAATTATTGCATTATATTGAAGACGGCAATAGGAAGTACGCTAATTTTCTCGGCAAAGAAATTGAATTCAAATTAATTATTGAAATTGATTTTCAAACGAAGGAACATATTGCATTGCTTGCACTTTTGAATAATTTAACAGCTAATGCTATAGAAGCAATTGAAAATCAAGGCATCATTTCTATTGCCATTCAGCAGCAACAGGACGATACTGTAATAACAGTATGTGATAATGGGAAGGGCATTCCACAAAGTAATCTCTCTATTATTTTTGAACCTGGATACACCACAAAATACAATGTAGACGGTGTCGCAGCAACAGGTATTGGGCTGTCACATGTTGTTGAATTAGTAAATAAATTAAATGGCTCAATAACCGTTGAATCAAATACTCAAAACACGATGTTTAAAATTAAAGTTCCTACGCAAACTATTCAAACGGGAGAGACTTAAATGAGGTATTTTATTGTAGATGATGATCGTGCAAGCCGGGTCATGTTAAAACAAATTATTGAAGATAGTGGCTTAGGTACAGTTATTGGTGAAGCACGCAATGGTGAGGACGCCATTCCACAAATTTTAATGACACAGCCAGAATTTGTGTTGATCGATTTGCTTATGCCCAAGCTTGATGGGATAGCAACAGTCGAACACCTTATTCAAAATCGTTTTGAGGGACAATTTGTCATGATTTCTCAAGTAGTGAATAAGGAAATGGTTGGTGAGGCATATGAGCAAGGAATAGATTTCTTTATTCATAAACCTATAAACCGTATTGAGGTTGAAAATGTTTTACGTAAAACAACTGAACAGTTCCGCCTAAAAAATTCATTGCTTATTATTCGCCAATCACTTACAAATATTGATCTAAGTGAACAAATAAATCATAAAGCAACGTCACGTGATCATATTCAATCCATCTTAAATGATATGGGTATCGTTGGTGAGATCGGAAGCGAAGATATTATAGCTATCATCGAAACATTACTTGCTCATCAGCACAAAATCGCACCACTTCCACCATTAAAGGAGCTTTATGAGGAGATTGCAGTTGTCACAAAGGCTACACCCGATGAAATTTTGAAGGAAAGTAAAGCCATTGAACAGCGCGTGCGACGTACTATATTAGCAGCGATGATAAATCTCGCCAATTTAGGTGTCGTAGATTATACAAACTCCGAATTTGAATATTATGCACCTCGATACTTTGACTTTAAAGAAATTCGTCTGCTTATGACCCAGATAGAAGATCACAAAAATCGCAAAGCAAAGGTTAATATTAAGAAGTTTATTCAGGTATTATATTCAGACATTTTAACTAAATTAAATTAATTTTCTCGGATTTTGTCGGATTTCATAAGTCCTCCGTATTATTAAAGTAAGGCAAGTCCTAAAAATTTTAATATTAGGAGGTACTAAGGTTTTGAAGAAGAAATTTAGACTCAGTTTAGCCACTCAAATTTTAGTCGGTTTGATTTTAGGGATAATTATTGGCGGAATCTTTTACGGAAACCCCAAAATTGAAACATATCTACAACCTCTAGGTGATATTTTCCTTCATCTAATTAAAATGATTGTTGTACCGATTATTATATCGACTTTAATCGTTGGTGTTGCTGGCACTGGAGATATGAAACAGCTTGGACGATTAGGCGGGAAATCGCTTATTTACTTTGAGGTTATTACAACAGTAGCAATTGTAATTGGTTTACTTTCCGCAAACTTATTCCACCCAGGCGCGGGCGTAAACATGAACGAGCTCTCTAAAGGAGATATTTCGAAATACGTTGCAACTACAGAAGAAGTACAGCATGAAGGACCATTTGATATTATTGTAGGCATAGTACCGACAAATATCATTCAGGCAATGTCTGAAGGTGATATGCTTGCTATCATTTTCTTCTCAGTTATTTTTGGTTTAGGGGTTGCTGCCATTGGCGAACGTGGTAAACCAGTATTAAACTTCTTCCAAGGGGTAGCAGATACCATGTTCTGGGTAACTAACCTCGTAATGAAATTCGCTCCAATTGGGGTATTTGGTTTAATTGGTGTAACCGTTTCCAAATATGGATTCGCTTCACTAATACCACTTGGCAAACTCGCTATACTTGTTTATGCAACAATGCTATTCTTTATCTTTGTCGTTCTTGGTCTTGTGGCCAAATTTACAGGTATCAGTATCTTCTTCTTAATTAAAGTACTAAAAGATGAACTGATTTTAGCGTTCTCAACAGCAAGTTCTGAAGCTGTGTTACCACGAGTTATGATGAAAATGGAGAAACTAGGTGCTCCAAAGGATATCGTATCCTTTGTTATTCCAACCGGTTACTCTTTTAACTTAGATGGTTCTACACTGTACCAAGCTATTGCTGCTTTATTTATTGCTCAAATGTACGGTATTCACCTAAGTATTGGTGAACAAATTACGTTAATGCTTGTATTAATGGTTACATCTAAAGGGATTGCAGGTGTTCCTGGAGTATCCTTCGTTGTGCTTCTAGCAACTTTAGGTACTGTCGGCATTCCAATTGAAGGTTTAGCATTTATCGCAGGTATCGATCGTATTCTTGATATGGGACGTACAGTCGTTAACGTAATTGGTAACTCACTTGCGTCATTAGTAATGGCGAAATGGGAAGGCCGTTTCGATTCAGAGAAAATGAAAAATTACTTTAAAGATAATGAAAATTTAGCATAAAAATTAAAAAAATCCTCACGATGTATGGATGGCATCGTGAGGATTTTTTTATTGCGTCCGTTTTCAGCTACTGCTGGAAGAAGTTAATACTTTATCTAAATAATCAATAATAGATTCTTTTCCATTTGCATGTGCCTCTTGAGCACGTGCGTCGTCTTTTTCAAGTTTTACCTCAGCGGCTGCCACAATATGCTCTGCATCTTCCTGTGGCACGACAACTACACCGTCCACATCCCCAATAATATAATCACCAGGGCGAACAGAAACGCCCCCAATAGCAATAGGAACATTTACTTGGCCACCGCCGTTTTTATTGCCAGCTGCTACCGTTGTGCCAAGTGAAAATACAGGAAAGTCTAGCTCACGAATAGCTGCAATATCACGAATAACACCATCAACAACAAAGCCCTGTACACCTATACCCTTCGCTAATGAAAGAACAAAATCACCGGCCACTGCACGATTTGTATTCCCTTTAGCGTCAATTACTATAATATCCCCTTCTCTAGCAGCTCGAATGGCTTCTAATACTGCACCATTTTCACCATCTGGCAAACGCACTGTTACCGCACGGCCAGCAATTTTAAAATGGTCTGCTAACGGTTTAATATCACTACGTAAATTCGTTTGTCCTCCTGTCGCATCTGAAACTGCAGTCGTTGGCAAATGCTTAAAACTTACTCCCACCTTTGTCATCTATAACACCCCTATTATGATTTATGAAAGCTTACACAATTATTGTAAATAAAAATCATCTACTATTTCAATATATATCAGAAAATTACAAGAATTATGTACTTCCTTTCGCTTTTGCTATAGAAAATAATTGTAACTGCCGATTCACTTACATGACATAAAACACTTGCTGAAAGAAGTTAAATTATTTCGGTAAAATGTCTTGATTGTTCATCTAATGCTTCTGCTGCAGTAGCAATTTCGGCAAAATCATTCGTTGTTACATTAATTTGACCATTTGTTTTTTCAACTTTTTCAGCTATTCGTGTGATACTTTCCGTGACTTTTCCAATCTCTCGCTCAATGCCCTCAACATTATCTTTTACTTGTGAAATAGATTGCTCCACCCTTGCTGACAGTTTTCTTACCTCTTTTGCCACAACATCAAAGCCTCGGCCATACTCACCGGCTCTTGCTGCTTCAATAGCTGCATTTAGTGCAAGTAGATTTGTCTGAGAAGCAATTTCTTGAATGGTTTTCACAATCCCTTTAATAGATTCAGCTTGCTTCTGTAGCTGCGCAAGATTTCTAACATTATCGGCAGACTCTTGTGAAACCTCTTTCACTGTTCCTAGTAAATCCTCGCTATTTTGAATACCAGCCTCTGAACGGCTATGAAGCTCTTTAGACATGACCTTTAATGTATCGGCTACACTAACAATTTCACTTTGACGTTCAGTAATATTTGTTGCGATTTTCGATACGCCAAGCACCTTACTTGAATTATTAGCAAAGACAGGCATATAAGTAGCCTCAAGCCAAATTCTATTTCCGCTCGCATCCATCCTTTCGATTTTATCCTGATAGCTATTGCCAGCAGCTAAATTGCGCCAAAACTTTCCGTACTCTATGCTATTCACAAATTCCGGTAAACAAAAATCCTTATGATCTTTTCCTATCATTTCCTCCACTTTATAGCCTAATGTCTTAGCAAAAAGTTCATTAACATAGGCAACTTTATGATTCATATCAAAACGGGTAATGGCTATATTTCGTTCAATTGCCAGTACTACTAGGTCATCAGTAACTTGTGTATCTATTGTCTGCATAATCTACACCTCTTTCATTGTATTAGCGAACTAAAAATTTTTATGGTAACGAACCCAATAAAAATACTTATAAAGATTATTTATTGCAGAAAAAACATGGGGATACTACCCATGTTTTTTCACAAAATGTAATACTTCTTCCGATGTAGTAGCTACACGGATCAGTGATTTTTGTTCAGCTCGTATAAAACCTTCCTCAAGCATTTTCTGAAATTGTTGTAAAAGCGCATCATAAAAATTATTTACATTATATAAAATTACGGGCTTTTCATGTAATCCGATTTGTGCCCACGTAAACACTTCAAAATATTCATCCATTGTCCCTCCACCACCTGGTAAAGCTATAAAAGCATCTGCTAACTCTACCATTTTGGCTTTACGTACATGCATAGACTCAACAAAATGAATCTCTGTTAACGAAGCATGTGCTATTTCCCGCTGCTGCAAATGAGTTGGCATCACGCCAATAACGTCTCCTCCAGCTTTTAATACTGCATCTGCTACTTTTCCCATTAATCCTGTTTTCGAACCACCATAAACGACACCATGACCATTTTGAGCTAATACAGTCCCTAATTCGGCTGCTTTCTCTGCATAAATTGGGTTTATGCCTAAGCCAGAACCGCAATATACAGCTATTCTTATAGTAATCCCTCCTATTCAAAAGACGTGAGACAATAGGCTACATATTGTCTCACGTCTTTTGATCATTTATTTTCTTCAATTTCTTGTTTCTGCACGTCGCTGAGCTTTCGATTTTAAATTTTTAGCATAGTTCATTTCCTATTTACGTAAATGACTTGTTTGTGCCTGTCGCTTCGCTTTCGGCCAGAACCCCAATGGTTAACTTCCTAATATTTTTGAAATATTAGCTCTATCTAACCTTCTATTTACGTAAATGACTTGTTTGTTTTAGCATATGACTGATACGGCTCACAATTGATTCAATTGCTTCAGGATTTTTTAATAAATCATAATCATTAATATCCAACCGTAGAACTGGGCATGAATTAAAATTATTGATCCAGTTCTCATAGCGGTCATGCATTTCAATCCAATAATCATGCGGTGTTTGTTGCTCCATTGTACGTCCACGCTCTTGAATACGACCAATTACAGCATCAATTGGCCCCTCTAGATACACAAGTAAATCCGGATGCGGGAAATACGGTGTCATCACCATCGCATCAAATAAATTTGTATACGTCTCGTAATCTGTTGGGCTCATTGTACCTTTGTCATAGTGCATCTTAGCAAAAATGCCTGTATCTTCGTAGATGGAGCGATCTTGAATAAACCCGCCGCCATATTCAAAGATTCGCTTCTGCTCCTTAAAACGCTCCGCTAAAAAATACACCTGTAAATGGAAGCTCCATTTTTCAAAGTCCTCATAAAATTTATCTAAATATGGGTTAGTATCTACCTTTTCAAACGAAGTACGGAAATTTAGCGCCTCTGCCAACGCCTTTGTCATTGTTGACTTCCCTACACCAACCGTACCAGCGATTGTAATGACCGTTTGTGGAGGAATACCATATTTCTCTCTCAAATTCATTGTTGCAAGCTCCTTTGTTGTAACGTGTCCTTTATTGTTTGTAAAACATATGTCAAATCATTTGGATTTTTTACGAAATCAAGTTGATCACCATTAAATCGAATAACGGGAATTTCGGGATGCATGTTCTCAAAATGCTCGATAAAGGAATGATAATCTGCCACTAGTTGCTCCATGTAATCTCGCGAAATCATTTTTTCAAATTCACGACCACGCATCGCAATACGTTTCATCAGCGTATCAACACTAGCATGTAAATAAACAACTACATTTGGAACAGGCATATCTTTCGTTAATATTTTATAGATTTCCTCGTATTTATCATACTCAGTTGATGCCAATGTACGCTTTGCAAATATTAAATTTTTAAAAATGTGGTAGTCCGCTACAACAGGTTTATCATGCATTAAACGAAATTTTTTTATATCTGATAATTGTTTATAGCGATTACATAGGAAGAACATTTCCGTCTGGAAACTCCATTCCTCTATGTTTTCATAAAACTTATTTAGAAAAGGGTTTTCGTCTACTATTTCTTTTAATAGATGGTAATTAAATGTTGCTGCAAGCTCTTTAGATAAAGAGGTTTTACCAACACCAATCGGACCTTCTACCGTAACAAATGGAACCGTCACCAGAAGCTCCTCCTTTATGTTCTATGGATTCTATCGTCAATTACCCCGTCCTCGAGGTTTTTATAATTATATCAATGATGCCTCGGCATCATTGCGTCCGAAGGCTTAGAAAATAAATCAGTGCTTTTCATTGTATCATAGTGAGAAAGTGAAAAACAGAACCAAACTATTTCTCTATTAAAATAGGAGGCCAAAACCAATTCTTTGACATCTGCTTAAATAAATAAAAAAATAGACCCACTCAAAGTGGATCTATCGTTACCCTTATAATTTAACTCGCTGTAAACGCAGTGCATTTAAAACGACAGATACTGAACTAAAAGCCATCGCTGCACCTGCTACCCATGGAGCTAGCAAACCGATTGCGGCAATTGGAATACCTAATGTGTTGTAAGCAAATGCCCAGAATAAGTTTTGTTTAATGTTGCGCATTGTTTTACGACTCATGATAATAGCATCCGCAATACTGTTTAAATCGCCACGAATTAGTGTGATATCCGCTGCTTCCATAGCGACGTCTGTACCGGTACCAATCGCCATTCCAATATTAGCTGTTGCAAGTGCTGGTGCATCGTTAATGCCATCACCAACCATCGCTACTTTTTTACCTGTAGCTTGCAGTTTTTTCACTTCATTAGCTTTACCTTCTGGTAGCACTTCAGCAATCACATGATTCACACCAACTTCAGCTCCAATTGCTTGTGCTGTACGTTCATTGTCACCAGTCATCATAATCACCGTAATGCCCATTTCTTGTAGACGGCTAACCGCTTCTTTTGAAGTATCTTTCACTGTATCAGCAACTGCTACTAGACCTGCATACTGACCGTTAATCGCAGCTAACATGGCTGTTTTACCGTTTTCCTCTAATTGTTCCATTGTTGGTAGGATATCATCAATATGAATACCGTATTGCTGCATCAATTTACGAGTACCGATGACAACCCCTTGACCAGAGACAGTCGCTTGCACACCGTAACCTGGTATTGCTTCAAAGAATTGAACATCACCTAGGTCAATACCGCGATCAGCAATTCCTTGAACAATTGCCTCTGCTAACGGATGCTCTGATTGCTTCTCTGCTGCACCAATTAACGATAAAAAGCGTGCTTCGTCTTGATTTTCCGCTAGTACAACATCCGTTAATACAGGTTTGCCGTGTGTCACAGTACCTGTTTTATCAACAACTACTGTATCAATGCTTTGAGTTTGCTCTAAATGCTCTCCACCTTTAAATAAAATTCCGAATTCCGCCGCACGACCAGAGCCCGCCATAATAGATGTTGGCGTTGCTAATCCAAGCGCGCATGGACAAGCGATGACGAGAACTGCAATTAATACTTCAAGTGCTGGCGTAAATTCACCAGGTTGCACCCAAATAATCCAAATTAAAAACGTGACAAGCGCAATGCCAACAACGATTGGAACAAAAATGCCTGAAATTTGATCTGCTAAGCGCTGGATTGGCGCTTTGGAGCCTTGTGCATCTTCTACAACTTTAATAATTTGAGCTAAGGCTGTATCACGACCGACTTTAGTCGCCGTCATTTTAATGAAGCCATTTTTATTAATAGTAGAGCCAAATAATAGGTCACCTTGCTTTTTATCAACAGGTAAACTTTCCCCTGTTAACATCGATTCATCTACAGCCGTTGTTCCTTCTAATACCTCACCATCAACAGGAATTTTTTCACCAGGCTTCACTAAAATAATGTCACCAATGACTACTTCTTCTAACGGTACTTCTTTCTCTACACCGTCACGAACAACGATGGCCGTTTTTGCCTGAAGCCCCATTAATTTTTTGATTGCTTCAGATGAGCGACCTTTTGCTTTTGCCTCAAATAATTTACCTAATAAAATTAAAGTAATTAAAACGGCACTCGTTTCAAAATATAGGTGAGGGGCATGATGTGACCCCGCAGTAATAATTGCTTGGTATACGCTATAAAAATACGCCGCTGATGTTCCCATTACTACAAGTACATCCATATTGGCACTACCATTGCGTAAAGCTTTGTAGGCTCCAACGTAAAATTGCTTCCCAATGATAAATTGAACAGGAGTAGCCAACGCCATTTGTACCCATGGATTCATTAAAAACTCAGGGACATATAAAAATGATGTAAATGAAAAATGTCCTACCATCGTCCACAGTAATGGTAATGAAAGTATGGCCGATAAAATAAATTTTTTCTGCTGTTGTTTGATGGCCATCTCACGATGATCCACAGTTTCTTGCTCATCTGCCTTTTGATGAGCCTCATATCCTAATTTCTCAACCTTTGCAATAATATCTGCAATCGTCACCTCAGATGGGTTAAATTCTATAGTAGCTTTTTCGAGTGTTAAGTTAACGTTCGCAGAGGATACACCCGCTAGTTTATTTAAACCCTTCTCTATACGTGTCGCACAGGCTGCACATGTCATGCCCGTAATGTTGAATTCTGTTTTTTGTTTCACGACACCATAACCAAGTGCTTCAATTTTCTTTTCAAAGTCTTCTTCGTTTAATTTTGTCGGATCATATTTAATAGATGATTTTTCAAGAGCTAAATTAACTGTCGCTTGTTCTACACCATCCATTTTATTTAAACCTTTTTCTATACGAGTCGCACAGGCTGCACATGTCATACCTGTAATTTGCAAATTTGCTTCTTTTATTTCCGAACTCATCATCATTGCTCCTCTCCACATACCAACAGGGGGTATGTTAAAGTGAAAATAAGAGAGTGCTACAAGAGCACCCTATTTATATTATTTAACGTCATAGCCTTGATCATCGATCGCTTCTTTAATTTGATCTAGAGATACTTGTGTTTCGTCAAATGCTACATCTACTAAACCATCAGCTAAGTTTACTTTTACTTGTTCAACGCCAGTTAAAGCGCCAACACTTTTTTCTACTGAGTTTACACAATGTCCACATGACATTCCTTGTACGTTTAAAGTTACGTTTTGCATAAAATATCTCTCCTTTAATGTTAAATACTGTATAGGGGTATATATTTCTTAATAAATTTTACTTTTTCATTAACTTTTGAATAGTCACTACTAATTCGTCTAACACTGCATCATCACCCTCTGATAGACGATCTACTACACATCCCTTTAAATGACCTTCTAATAATATCTTTGCAACACTATTTAAAGCAGACTGTGTGGCAGACAGTTGCGTAATAATATCATCACAGTAAACGTCTTTGTCAATCATCCCTTTAATACCTCGGATTTGACCTTCAATTCGATTTAAACGAGTCGTTAAATCCTTTTTAACGCGTTCAGGATGATGACTTTTTCGGCACGAAGTAGCTTCCTCTGTATGACAAGCATCTTCTTTCACTATATCCTCCATTTAATACACCTCCTACCTTACAATTACAGATTACCATACCCACGAAGGGTATGTAAAGCTGAAAATTTTTAAAAAATTTTAATGATGATGGTGATGATTCGACTGCTCATTTTTTATTGTACATAAAATTGAATTATTATGCTTATGTGCTACGGTTTCCAATTGAATCGTTACATGCTTTATGCCCTTATGCTCAAGATTATGTTCAATTTCTCGTAATATATTCTCACTATCCGCAATTTTTAACTGACCTTCAACAACTGCATGACAAGAAAGGGCATTTGTTCCACTTGTTATTGTCCAAATGTGTAAATCGTGAATGCTTTGAACACCATTCGTTTGTACAATAATTTGTATAATTTCCTCAACGTCTACGTTTGAAGGTGTTCCCTCCATGAGAACATGAACAGCTGCCTTCGTTACATAGTAGCCACTTCTCAATACTAATATGGCAACAATAACACTCGCAAGTGGATCAGCCCAGCCCCAACCAAAAAACATCATTAATAGTGCGGCAACGATGGCCCCTACAGATCCAAGCATATCACTTAATACGTGTAAAAAAGCCCCGCGCATATTTAAATTATCTTTTGTATCACTGCCGCGCATCATAATCCAAGCTACTAAAATATTGATCAAAAGACCGATTGTACTAATAATTAGCATCCCTGTAGTTGCCACTTCTGGTGGATTTGCAAAACGTTTTATTGCTTCATAGAAAATGAATAAAGCAATTAAAATTAAAGTCACACCATTTAATACTGCTGCCAAAATTTCAAATCGTTTATAACCGTATGTTTTACTATAGCTCGCAGCCTTTTCTCCAAACATAAAAGCAAGTAAGGCTATCGCTAATGAAATGGAATCACTTAACATATGTCCTGCATCGGATAAAAGAGCCAAACTATTTGTTAAATAACCACCAATCGCTTCAACAACCATATAACTCGTAATAATAATAAATGATACTATTAACACCTTTTTATTCGCGCCATGCGTATGATCATGGCCGTGATCATGATTATGTCCCATGTTTTTTCCTCCATTATCTAGTTATGTGTAGCATGCTCAATAGCTTGCATTAATAAATTCATAATGTGATCATCATCTTTTGAATAATATAAAGATGTGCCTTCTCTTCTATATTTCACTAACCGTAAATTTTTCAAAAAACGCAACTGATGTGAAACTGTTGATTGACCTAAATCTAAAACCTCAGCAATGTCGTTGACTGAATGTTCATCCGTACATAATAAATTTAAAATACGAATTCTTGTCGGATCACTTAATGCTTTAAATGTTTGAGACACGACAAATAATGTTTCTTCGTCTAAATGTTGCTCTTTGTTAGTCTGAACCTCTGTATTTTGTAATTTTTCATCCATATAGTTTACCCCTATCCTTTTATATTTATATATGAGCATGTGTTCATATATAAATATAGGTGGTTGTTTTGGAAATGTCAACGTTTAACTTCTTACTGAATCCTGACGCATTGTTGCTGTGACATATTTGATAGTAGCAATTGTCAATTAAGCAAGATACACTAAATGATAAGGAGAGATCATAGTGGATATTTTTGAAACAGACCGATTGTTTATGAACAGTGCACTCGAAGAAGCTAAGAAAGCAGCTTTACTTGGAGAAGTGCCAATAGGAGCTGTGCTTGTATATGATGGAGAGATTATTGCACGAGCTCATAATTTACGAGAAACAACACAAAATGCAACGACGCACGCTGAATTAATGGTTATTCAAGATGCTTGTAAAAAAATAGGTAGCTGGCGTCTTGAAAAAACAACACTCTATGTGACACTTGAACCTTGCCCTATGTGTGCAGGTGCAATTTTGCAATCTCGTGTGCCTCGCGTTGTGTATGGTGCAAGAGATATAAAAGCAGGCTGTGTAGATTCGCTCTATCGTTTATTAAACGATGCACGCTTTAACCATGAATGTGAAGTAACGGAGGGAATTTTAGCTGAGGAATGTGGACAAATCTTAACCGATTTTTTCCGAGCATTACGTGAACGAAAAAAGGCCGAGAAAAAGGCAAGACAAGCATTAGTATCTAACAATGAAGAAATTTAAAATGAAAGAAGGTATCTCAATCTGAGAAACCTTCTTTTTCGAATAGTGATAATTCTTTTCAACAAAAGATTCTCTATCATAAAAACTGGATAGCACATTCATTATTAAATAATCCGTAAAGAATTTCAATACATATAAATTATTGACATCCATAAAATGAAAAGGGAAAATATAACTAGTTATATTCATAGTAAATAAATAGGGGGAGAGTATATTCATGCCTATTTTGGACAGAGTGAAATTCGATGGATTACGTTCACGTGATTGGTTAATCTACAAACATCCAACAGATAAGTTAGTGTTAGGCTCTACACTTATTGTTAATGAGGGACAAGTAGCTATCTTTATAAAAGGTGGCCAAATATGTGATGTGTTTAATTCGGGCACACATATTTTATCAACAAATAACTTACCATTACTGCATAACATAGTGAATCTTGCCTATGGAGGGAAGACACCTTTTTCAGCAGAGATATACTTTATAAATCTTACGTCAAAAATGGATTTATATTGGGGTACCACTGATCCTATCCAACTGATTGACCCAAAATACTTTGTAAAACTACGTATACGAGCGTTTGGTCAACTGTCCCTTCGTCTTGATGATTATTTATTGTTCTTTACAGAAATTATTGGCTCTATGAATAAAGATGATATTGTTAGCTATGAAAAAGTACAAGATTACTTTAAAGGTTCTCTTATTACCTCCATAAAAACTGAACTTGCAAATAAAATTATTAATGAGAAAATTTCTGCACTTGAAATAACAACAGAACTTAATAATATTTCAAATAGTTTAAAAGAAAAAATATCTAATGAATTCAGTGAGTTCGGCTTTATAATGGCCCATTTTCATATTCAATCCATCAACTTCCCAGAAGAAGATTTCGATAAAATAAATGAAATTTTACAAGATAAAGCTAAATTCGAAATTATGGGTGACAATCGTTATGTAACACAGCGTAGCTTTGATATATATGAGTCTGCGGCATCAAATGAGAATGGTGTAGCCGGATTATTTGCTACAAGTGGGGTTGGCCTAGGGGTAGGACAAGGTATGGTAAATATGATGAACCAACAAGTACAACAGCCTACCAATAATGTCACACATAAAATATGTCCTTCTTGCCACGGCAATATTTCGTCTACTAGTAAGTTTTGCAATTTATGCGGTGAAAATTTAACGCGTAAGGTTATTACATGTCTTTCTTGTCAGGGTGAAAACGAAGAATCATCAAAATTCTGTAGCTCTTGTGGAAATAGTTTACTTAAACCGATTTGTTCATGTGGGCAAGAACTTGATATTACTTCAAAATTCTGTAATAACTGCGGCGCTCAAGTTAAATGAATTCAATAACTGGTTATCACCTTTAAGAAAAAAATAATGTCTAAAAAGAGATGCATAAAAACAATAATAATTGATTAGGAGATTTTAATATGAACAATGTTGACTGTCCCCAATGTGGTGCACCTGCTGATGTTGCATTAGCTCAGTGTAAATATTGTGGTGAAAAATTCAATTTCAGTAATAAACAGCAAGTTGTGCAACAACCAGAACCAGTTTATCAACAACAGCCTCAACCTGTCTATCAAACACAGCCACAGCAAGCATTTATGTATGATGGAATCGACCCTTCTTGGCCTATAAAAAATAAAACGGTCGCAGGGGTACTTGCTATCTTTTTAGGTGGAATCGGAATCCATAAATTTTACTTAGGGAAAACTGGACAAGGTATATTGTACCTCATCTTCTTCTGGACATATATCCCAGCATTTATAGGCTTTATAGAGGGCGTTATTTACTTGCTTTCTAATGAACATAACTTCTCTGTGAAACATCGAGTTCGACCTCGCTAACCTACTTTTGAAAAAGAAAAACTACTGTTGAGATTAGATTTTCAACAGTAGTTTTTTCTTTTCATCAGCCGCTTCGCTTTCGACTCAGCCTACTTTGGAGCAATTACTTCTTTTCCGCCCATATATGGTCTTAATACCTCTGGAATCACTACGCTTCCGTCGGCTTGCTGATAATTTTCTAGGATTGCTGCTACTGTACGGCCGATTGCAAGACCTGAACCGTTTAATGTGTGTACATACTCTGGTTTTGCATTTGGCTCACGACGGAAGCGAATATTTGCTCGACGTGCTTGGAAATCTTCAAAGTTAGAGCATGAAGAGATTTCGCGGTACATATTTTGAGCTGGAATCCAAACCTCTAAATCGTACTTTTTCGCTGCAGTAAAGCCTAAATCAGCTGTACACATTTTTAGTTTGCGGTATGGTAATCCTAATAATTGCAGTACTTTTTCTGCATGACCTGTTAAAAGTTCTAGCTGTTCATAAGATTCTTCTGGTTTTACAAAGCGTACTAATTCTACTTTGTTGAATTGGTGTTGGCGAATTAAACCACGTGTATCGCGACCTGCAGAACCTGCTTCTGAACGGAAGCATGCACTATACGCTGCAAAGCCCTGTGGTAATGCTTCAGCTGTTAAAATTTCATCCCGATAGAAGTTTGTTACAGGTACTTCTGCTGTTGGAATCATGAAATAGTCTGTGTCATCTAACTTAAAGACATCTTCTTCAAATTTAGGTAGTTGTCCTGTACCTGTTAAGCTATCACGATTGACAATTACAGGTGGTAACATTTCTTCATAGCCATGCTCTTCTGCATGTAAGTCCATCATAAACGTCATTAATGCACGTTCTAAACGAGCGCCAAGACCACGATAGAATAAGAAACGACTACCAGTCACCTTTGCACCACGTTCAAAGTCTACAATTTTTAAATCTGTAGCGATATCCCAGTGTGCTTTAATGTCGAAATCAAATGCTGGAATGTCACCCCAAGTATATTCCTCTACATTGTCGTCCTCCGTTGTGCCAACTGGTACAGATGCATGTGGAATGTTTGGTAAACGCATCATCATATCTTTAAAGCGTTCTTCTACATCATTTAATTGGACATCTAGCTCTTTAATTTCATCGCCAACTTGACGCATACGTGCAATAACTTCATCCGCATTTTCTTTATTACGCTTCATGATTGAAATTTGCTCAGATACTTTATTGCGTTCAGCTTTAAGCTCTTCTGTTTTTGCAATTAATTCACGACGCTTTGCATCTAATTGTTCAAAGTCATCTAAGTTTCCTAAATCCTCATTACGTGTTAATAGCATTTCTTTAATTTCCGCGAAATTGTCGCGCACGCGTTTAATATCTAACATCGTCATACCTCCAGTAGATTCTTAATGATGGGAAAATATTTAGTAGAAACACAAAAAAGCCCTCATCCCCAAAAGGGACGAGAGCTACCCGCGTTGCCACCCTAATTGATTAGACACATTGTACTTTGTCTAATCCACTTATTTCATAACGGCATTTCAGCCGGCGACAGCCTACTTCATTAACTTCGACTGCGCAACTCCAGGACGGATTCACAAGTGCTTTTATCAGCTTCCACCACCCGCTGACTCTCTAAAAAAAACGTGCTTGCTACTACTTCCCATCATCGTGTTCAGTTATTTAAATTTTATCCATACTGTACTATATGAAGTGAAATTTTGCAAGTCATACCATAGAAGATACAAAATATTCAAGAATTCGTGCATCTGACGTTAATTCTGGATGGAAGGAACAACCTAATAGATGATCGTCTTTCGCTAACACGATTTTCCCGTCATGCTCTGCTAATATTTCAACACCTTCACCAACTGAGACAATATGTGGCGCACGTATAAAGACAGCCGGAATGGCAGCACCTATTTTCGGTATGTCGAGCTTCACTTCAAAGCTATCTACCTGACGTCCATAAGAATTCCGTGCAACTACCACATCCATTACTGCTAAATGTGATTCATAATCCACTAATTCCTTTGCTAATAAAATCAATCCTGCACATGTTCCAAACATCGGTAAACCCTGCTTTGCAAGTACGCGAATTGGCTCCAACAGCTCATAGCGATTCAGCAACTTCCTCATCGTTGTACTTTCTCCACCAGGCAAGACAAGTCCATCAAGCTTCTCTAAATCAGCACTTTGTTTTACTAAGATCGCTTCGCATCCAAGAGACTCTAACATTTGCACATGCTCTCGTACCGCTCCCTGTAATGCTAAAACACCGATTCGCTTCATCTTACCAGCCTCGCTCTTGCATACGCTCATTTTGGCTAAGCTGTGCAATATCGATGCCTTTCATCGGAACACCTAGCTCTTTTGAAATTTCGGCAATTAGCTTGTAGTCCTTATAATGCGTAGTAGCCTCAACAATTGCACGGGCAAATTTCTCTGGGTTCTCTGATTTAAAAATACCAGAACCAACAAATACACCGTCAGCTCCAAGCTCCATCATTAATGCTGCATCAGCTGGCGTAGCAACTCCACCTGCTGCAAAATTCACTACTGGTAAACGGCCAAGACGCTTAATTTCTCTTAATAATTCAAAAGGAGCACCAAGTAATTTAGCCTCTGTCATTAATTCGTCCTCTGTCATACCAACTACCTTACGTACTTGCGCGTTCACTTTACGCATATGACGAACTGCCTCAACAATATTACCTGTCCCCGGTTCCCCTTTAGTTCGTAACATGGAAGCCCCCTCACCTATGCGTCGAGCAGCTTCACCTAAATCACGGCACCCACAAACAAATGGTACTGTGTAATCACTTTTTAATAAATGAAACTCTTCATCTGCTGGAGTTAATACTTCACTTTCATCAATATAATCGACACCCATCGCTTCTAACACTCTTGCTTCTACAATATGTCCAATACGTGCTTTAGCCATTACGGGAATGGATACAGCCCCCATAACCTCCTCGACAATACGAGGATCCGCCATACGTGCAACACCACCCGCCTTACGAATGTCTGATGGTACTCGTTCTAATGCCATGACAGCTACAGCTCCTGCCGCTTCCGCAATTTTCGCCTGCTCCGCATTAATAACATCCATAATGACGCCACCCTTTTGCATTTCCGCCATCCCGCGCTTAACTAATTCTGTACCTGTTTGTCTCATGATTTCTAACCTCCACCTTTATGATGAAATTTAGTATAATCGAAATTGACCATATAAAAATATCCAGTTTATAAAATAACCATAAGGTCAGGAGGATTAATGAACATGGACATGCTTTTATTCCAACTAGAAAAAAATGGTGAAAAACCGCTCTATGACCAGCTTTATAGCGGCATTAAAGAAGCTATTATTTCAAAGAAAATCGCAGTAGGAGAAAAATTACCATCAAAAAGAAAATTAGCCGATTTTTTGAATATTTCTCAAACAACTATTGAAATTGCATATGCACAGCTTCTTGCTGAAGGGTATATTATGTCTAAATCCCGTGTCGGTTATTTTGTAGAGGAAATTGACGAGCTTCCGTATATTCAGCAGGACACAATAACTTCATTAAACGAACAACCTAAGAAAAAATCGTACAAGATAGATTTCAATCCTGGTTCCATAGATATTGATGCCTTCCCTTTTCAAACATGGCGGAAATACGCGAAAGAGCTCTTTGATGATGCCTCAAAGGAATTATTATTAACAGGTGAGCCTCAGGGAGAACTATCTTTGCGAACGGAGATTGCTAATTATTTATTTCAATCACGCGGGGTTGTTTGTAGTCCCGAGCAAATTGTCATCGGTTCAGGAACAGAACAGCTTCTACCAATGATTTTGCGACTCTTTAGTGACAATACTTGCTTTGCCCTTGAAAACCCTGGGTATCCAGCTGTGCATCGTATGTTTTCCCAGCATAAACGAAAAGTCTATCCAATTGCGGTCGATGATGAAGGGATTATCATTCATGAGCTCGAAAAAACTAGCGCTGACGTTGTTTATATCACGCCATCTCACCAGTTCCCTACAGGAGCAGTATTATCGGCTACAAGACGTGCACAAGCTTTAAATTGGGCCTCACAAAGCTCCTCTCGATACATTATTGAAGATGATTATGATTCTGAATTTCGTTATACTGGAAAACCAATTCCTGCACTTCATGCGTTAGATCGAAATGATAAAGTAATCTATATGAGTACATTTACAAAATCGTTAATGCCGTCCTTGCGTGTCGCTTATTTTGTACTTCCACCAAAATTACTTGTTGCTTATAATGATGTATTTAATTACTATTCATCAACCGTACCTCGTTTCGATCAACATATTGTAGCTAATTTTATGCGTGACGGCCATTTTGCAAAGCATTTAAATCGAATGAGAAAGATTTATCGAAAAAAACATGAAAAACTTACTTCTATTTTAGAAAACTATTCTAATCAAATTAACATCACTGGTGAGCAAGCAGGAATGCATATTTTACTCGATGTACAACATACTTTGTCTGAAAAGCAATTACAGCAGCTTGCTTCCAATGCGGAAATCAGAATCTATCCACTATCTGATTACCGCCTGGATCACTCCTCACCCTCAAAAGCTCAATTTTTACTAGGCTTTGGAGGCATACCTGTACATGAAATTGAAGCTTCTATCGAAAAGCTAATGAACTGTTGGGATATACAGAAAAAACACCAAGCAACCTCACGTTAAAAGGTTGCTTGGTGTTTCTTTTATCTTCATTCTTATGATTCAATTAGCTGGATATTATAAAGCTCAAACCATGTATGAATTTGACCTAAATAAGCTAAAAGCTGTGGACCAGCCATTAATTGTCCGTACCAAGGAACTTTAAAAGAACTGCCACCTGATTCAATTAGCTCTATTAGCTTCTGCCGTTCAAATAATTCATGGAGAATTGAATTTTTGTCCTCTATTATGTCTCTGAGCCATTTTTGAACGCCCGCTGTATAAACGGGATGATACGTTTTAGGATACGGATTCTTTTTCCGATATAACACTTCTTCTGGCAATAAATGTTGCATTGCTTTACGAAGTAAACCCTTCTCCATACCATCTAAATTTTTCATTTCCCAAGGAATATTCCACGTATATTCCACAAGACGATGATCTGCAAACGGCACTCGAACTTCAAGACTCGCCCCCATACTCATACGGTCTTTTCGTTCCAGCAATGTTTGCATAAACCATACCATATTCAAATAAAACATTTCTCGCTGCCTTACTTCCTCAATACTCTCTCCGTCAAGATATGGTACTTCAGCAATTGTTTGTGAATAAGCCTGTTGTGCATATGATTCAACTTTTAATTTCTTACGCCATCGCTCTTGTAACATAGTCGATCTTTCAGACAGTGAACGAATCCATGGAAAACCTGTAGTCGTTTCTGTAAACCATGGATAGCCACCGAAAATTTCATCTGCACATTCACCTGATAGTGCAACGGTAAAATCCTTTTTAATTTCTCGACAAAACCATAATAATGATGAATCTACATCTGCCATCCCCGGTGAATCTCTAACGATGACAGATTCTATTAAGAAATCGATTAATTGCTGTTGGGAAATTTCCTCCGCATGGTGTGTTGTACTAAAGGTATCTGTCATTTTTTGAATCCAATACGTATCTGTGGATGTTTGAAAAGCATGTGGGTTAAAAAAACGTTCATTATCTTCATAGTCTATAGAGTACGTATGGAGTTTGCCTTTATTTTGATGCTGAAACATGTTTGCAGCAATGCCCGTAATAATGCTGGAATCTAATCCTCCTGAAAGAAATGTACAGATCGGTACGTCTGAAACAAGCTGTCGTTCAATAGCATCCGTTAGTAAAAAACGTACATGATCGACTGTCTCCCCTAATGACTCTTCATGATGTTTACTCTGTAACTGCCAATACTGCCAAACCCGTATACCCTCTCTAGAGAAACGCATTGCATATCCTGGACGTAGCTCACTAATATTCTGAAAAGGTGACTTTCCGGGCATTCTAGACGGTCCAACAGCCATAATATTTGCTAGCCCATCCGTATTAATGGTTGTTTTAATCAGTGGGTGAGCTAATAATGCTTTCACTTCGGATGCAAAAAGTAAGCCGTCTTGTTGTTCTGTGTAAAATAAAGGCTTTACACCTAGCCGGTCTCTGCATAAAAACAGAGATTGTGATTGTTCATCCCATATACCAAAAGCGAAAATTCCATTTAAAAAATCAACACACTGTTCTTTCCATTCAATATAAGCCGTTAATAATACTTCCGTATCTGAATGTGTTTTAAAAAGATGCCCTCGATTTTGCAGCTCTTTCCTTAATTCTTCTGTATTATAAAGCTCGCCATTATATGTAATGACGTAGTTTGCACCATCATATTCTTTCTGCATCGGTTGCTTCCCACCGATTAAATCTATGACGGCTAGCCGACGATGGCCAAATGCAATATGCTCACTACACCAAATATTTTCATCATCTGGCCCTCGTTTATTTAACGTTTGCGTCATTAACTTTAAAATGTCGTTACTTGTTCTTAAATCCTTTTGAAAGCTAGCCCATCCTGTAATGCCACACATTTAGCCACATCCTTTCGCCTAATAGCGTATGCAGTAGAGCGAAAAAACGTGAAAAAGAACACGAGATGTTTGAAAACATCTACGTGTTCTTTAAATTAATTATTAAAATAAGCCACCAACAAAGTCAGTAATACCATTCCATAAGTTCCCGAAGAAGCTACCAACACCTTGGAAGAATAATGAGATGCCACCAGCACGCTCTACAGCCTCTGTAGTGACAACATCAGCTTTAAGGTCCTTACCGTCAATAAAACCGTAATCTGTGCCTTCTGAGCGTTCAAGAACTAACTTTCCGACAACTGTATCCTTTTTAACCTCTGCTTCAAGACTCTTTTTATCTAAAACTAGTTTAGGTTTATATAAATCTTTCTCAGATGACTTGACCATAAATGAAACTGGTTCTTTAACAGCAATCGCTGCTTTGTTTTCTTTACCTTTTGTAACTTTTATTGTTTCTTGATCTTTAAACTTATAGTTTGCAGGAATAATTTCTTGTTTCGAGAATTGTGAGAAACCATAGTTAAACAATTTAGCCGTTTCATCGAAGCGCGCTTTTTTTGGATCCTCTCCTACAGCCTTCATAACTACAGAAATTAAACGTGTACCATTGCGCTCTGCTGTACCTGTAAAGCAATGACCCGCAAAGTCTGTTGTACCTGTTTTTAATCCGTCAACGCCTTCATATTTGTACGCTAATTCCGGCAACATATAGTTCCAGTTTACCATGTCGATGCTATCATCTGTACCTTCACGGAACTTCTTTTCTGCAATTTTAGACGTTTTTAACACGTCTGGATGATCTTTTAGTAAATGATATGCTAATTTAGCTACAGATTTAGCAGGCATTACGTTTTCATCATTTGGTCCAGTACCAGCTGGCTGCATACCAAATAAATCTGCATTGTTAAGACCAGTAGAGTTTACGAATTTATAGCCTTTAAGACCAAGCTCTTCTGCCTTTTTATTCATTAGCTTTAGAAACTCAGTTTCAGTACCTGCAATTGTTTCTGCAATAGCGACTGTAGCAGCATTTGCAGAGTAAATTGCCATTGCTTCATATAATTCTTTAATTTTGTAAGTTCCATCTCTACGCAATGGTACGTTACTTAATGCACGGTTTTGAGACATTTTGTACGTATAATCAGTTACGTGATATTCTTGATCCCATTTAACTGTACCTGCATCAATTGCATCCAATAACAGGTATTCAGTCATCATTTTTGTCATACTTGCAATACCTAGTGAAGTATCTGCATTTTGTTCATATAAAATTTTTCCTGAATCTGCGTCAATTAAAATTGCAGCATCCACGTGTAGTCCTAAATCTGTTTCTGCATTTGCTTTCGCCGGAATACCTGCTAAAACACTAAATAACAAAACAGGAATTAGGAGTAAGCGAATGACAGTGTTCATTGTCTTTTTCACCTTTAAAGCCCTCCAAAAAAATAATCTTGTCCTCGACATTTTATCATATATAGTAATGTCCGTGCGCAATCTCTATCATAAAAAAATGCTCTCGTGTCATCTTTGTAGACGATTCGAGAGCATAAAAGTTGCTAGTAATATATTACATCGAATAGTTTGGTGATTCTTTTGTGATTTGTACATCATGTGGATGTGATTCACGTAGACCTGCACCTGTCATACGAACAAATTGAGCATTTTCACGTAAGAACTCAAGGTTAGCTGAACCGCAATAACCCATACCTGCACGAATACCACCGATTAGTTGATAAATAGTATCCGCTAGAGGTCCTTTGTAAGGAAGACGACCTTCAATACCCTCTGGTACTAATTTTTTCGCGTCCTCTTGGAAGTAACGATCTTTTGAACCTTTTTCCATAGCTCCAATTGAACCCATACCACGGTAAACCTTGAAGCGACGACCTTGGAAGATTTCAGTTTCACCAGGAGATTCAGAAGTACCTGCAAGAAGTGAACCAAGCATTACAACGTTACCACCAGCTGCTAGAGCTTTAACGATGTCTCCTGAGTATTTAATGCCTCCATCAGCAATAATTGCTTTACCAAGCTCACGAGCTACTGTTGCACAATCATAAACAGCTGTAATTTGTGGTACACCTACACCAGCTACGACACGTGTAGTACAAATAGATCCTGGTCCAATACCAACCTTCACTACATCCGCACCAGCCTCAAATAATGAACGTGCACCATCAGCAGTTGCCACGTTACCAGCGATAATTTCAAGCTCTGGATAAGATTCACGGATCGAGCGAATCGTTTGTAATACACCCTCAGAATGACCGTGAGCTGTATCGATTACTACGATGTCTACTTGTGCTTCAACAAGCTTTTCAATACGTATCATCGTATCTTTTGAAACACCAACTGCTGCTCCTACTAATAAACGACCATGTACGTCTTTTGCAGCGTTAGGGAACTCAATTACCTTCTCAATATCCTTAATTGTAATTAATCCAGTTAATTTACCTTCTTCATCTACAATTGGAAGCTTTTCGATTTTATATTGTTGAAGAATCTTTTCAGCATCCTCTAGAGTCGTTCCAACAGGAGCTGTAATTAAATCTTCTTTTGTCATAACATCTTCAATTTTTAAAGAATAGTCAGAAATGAAACGTAAGTCGCGGTTTGTAATGATCCCTACTAACTTTTGGTTTTCCATACTATCAACAATTGGTACACCAGAAATTCGGTATTTGCCCATTAAATGCTCAGCATCGAAAACTTGGTGAGTTGGAGTTAAGAAGAATGGGTTTGTAATAACACCATTTTCAGAACGTTTTACTTTTTCTACTTGCTCAGCTTGCTCATCGATCGACATGTTCTTATGAATAATACCGATACCACCTTGACGTGCCATAGCAATTGCCATTTTAGACTCTGTAACTGTATCCATGCCTGCGCTGACCATTGGAATATTTAATTTAATCTTCGGTGTTAGTTGAACTGATAAATCAACATCTTTCGGTAATACTTCTGAATGCGCTGGTACTAATAATACATCATCAAAAGTTAAACCTTCTTTGGCAAATTTAGTTTCCCACATTTTCGTAACGTCCTCCTATAGTTAAAAGAATATTAATTGTAAGATTAACAACGTGCTAAGCTACTGTCAAGAAACTTATAAAAGAAAGACAATTCAGATTTTTCGGGGTAGCAACACTGATAGTCTTTTTACCCTTTTTTACCCTAAGGAAAATATAGCTTTTTTTAATTTCTTCTACATTTAGTATAAATGTTAGGTAAGCTCTGTCTTATTTTAAGCAAGTTTTGTTGAATTATTGATAAATTATCAAGGTTTTTCATAAAAAAACAGCCAGCACTCAGCTGACTGTTTTCATTGCCTAGCGACGTCCTACTCTCACAGGGGGAAGCCCCCAACTACCATCGGCGCTAAAGAGCTTAACTTCCGTGTTCGGTATGGGAACGGGTGTGACCTCTTTGCCATCATCACTAGACTTATTTAGTTAAAAGAAATTATTCTTTCAAAACTGGATAAACGGTGCATTGATTGTTCAAACTTTTTTGGTTAAGTCCTCGATCGATTAGTATTCGTCAGCTCCATGTGTCACCACACTTCCACCTCGAACCTATCTACCTCA
>NZ_BAAFHO010000027.1:0-19875 GCF_054665055.1 Lysinibacillus sp. CTST325
TATATCAATTACTATAATACGAAACGGATTAAGGCAAAATTAAAAACGAGTCCGGTGCAATACCGAACTCGTTTTACCCAAGCTGCCTAATGAAATAACTGTGTCTAACTTTTAGGGGTCACTTCATTTCCGACGTTTTTCTATTTCAGGCTTGTCTTTTATTCAGCAATCATTTCTTCGTATTGCTCAGCTGTCATAAGCTTTTCAATTTCTGAAGCATCAGCAGGCTCTACAACGATCATCCATGCTTTTTCATATGGTGATTCGTTAACGAATTCTGGGCTATCTTCTAAATCTGCATTTACTTCAACTACTGTACCTGAGATTGGAGCGTATAATTCAGAAACTGTTTTAACAGATTCTACGCTACCGAATGGATCATCAGTTTTGATTTCGTCGCCAACTTGTGGAAGTTCAACGAAAACGATATCTCCAAGTTCAGCTTGTGCGAAATGAGAAATACCGATACGTACTTTACCATCTTCTACTTTTACCCATTCGTGCTCTTCAGAGTAACGTAAGTCTTTAGGTGTGCTCATGCAAAAAACCCCTCCATAAATATGTAATATATTCATTTTCAGTGTGCCATACTTCTTCCATAAAAACAAGAAGAATCAATCATGCCTCGGCATGATTGCGTCCGAAATCGGCTTTGTGCTTGCACAAAGAACTCCTTTCCGATTTCGTGACATCCGCCGGAGGCTTTAACTTATTTCAGCGGATGTTTGGACAACCGCTGAAATAAGTTAAAAGCGGTTATTTCCAAGCTTGCTCAAAATCTGATTCTTTAAACCCTAAAGTAACTTTTTTCCCATCAGTTACAATCGGACGTTTAATCAACATACCATCTGATGCAAGCAGTTCAAGCTGCTCCTCTTCAGTCATTTCAGCAAGTTTATCTTTCAAGCCAAGCTCTCGATATTTCATACCAGAAGTATTAAAAAATTTCTTTAAAGGTTGTCCACTTGCTTGCCATAAGTTTGATAATTCGTCCTTTGTAGGTGGTTGTTCGACAATGTGTACCTCTTCGTATGAAACCCCATTGTCATTTAGCCATTTTTGAGCTTTTTTGCAAGTAGTACATTTCGGATATTGAATAAATTGAATCGTCATTTATAGGCTCCTCTACTATCATTTTTAGGAACTACATTTTCAGTGTAGCCCTCATTTTCTGTAGTATACCATCTTAATCGTTACGAACCAAAATGAAACTCTCATGGCAAAGGGGGGTGATTGGAGTTCCGGCTGGCGCGACTCATGATGCTCTCGGCGGTTCTCGAAAATTTATCAGCGATTTTCATGTTGTTATCAGCGATTCTCGGCTTTTTATCAGCGATTTTCTTGATCTTATCAGCGATTCTCAGCTTTTTATCAGCGATTTTCTTGCTTTTTTGCTCTTTGGCAGGTGTATGTCGATAAAATTCAGAAGTTGGGTGATAAAACGTGAAAGTTGAATGTCATTCTGTTAAAACGTATGTTATGCGAATAGCCTGATTGGAGCGGAGAATGGGCAACATAATAAAGTAAAAGGATTCACACACAGTTTTGTGCGTGAATTCTTTTTTGCTCTTTGGCAGGTGTATGTCGATAAAATTCAGAAGTTGGGTGATAAAACGTGAAAGTTAGTAGATAAAATTCAAAACTATGGCGATAAACTAAAAAGTTGAATGTAATTTTGTTAAAGCGAAGCGACCTCATCGGACGCTCCCAGGAATGCGCCAAGTCGGAACAGAAATCAACCACTCGCTTTGCCGAAGATCCTCACTTTTATTTTCAACAAAAAACCTAGCTATCACATCTTGGATAGCTAGGTTTTTCTGCTATATTAAACTACAAATTTTTCTGCTTCAATTAGTTTAACAGAAGCTTCGCGTTTCTTCGCGATTAAGTTGTATGGGTTGTTGCGAGTTAATTTACGTAGCGCAGACAATGTCATGCGTGCTGCGTCGCCGTCTGCTGAAGCAAGAATCGTATCTTTTGCCTCTTTTTCAATTTCTGCGAATGCTTCTTGGCAGAAGATTTGAGTGTATAGTAATTTTTGATGAGCTTTTTCAGCACCGTCACGAGCAATCGCTTTTTCTGTACGCAATACAGCTGATTCCATCGCGAATAATTGGTTTGCGATATTTGCAATATTCACCAATACTTCTTGCTCTTGATCAAGCTTCGCGCCGTAGCGTTGTGCTGCTATACCTGCTGCCAATACAGCAATTTTCTTCGCATTTTTCACAAGATATTTTTCTTGTGCTAGCGGCTCTGTGCCTACATCCTCAGGCATTAGCATTAGAAGCTCCTGTTGTAAGTTTTGAGCAACTTGTAGTAATGGTAATTCACCTTTTAATGCTTTCTTCATAAATGTACCTGGTACAATCATGCGGTTAATTTCATTTGTACCTTCAAAAATACGATTAATACGAGAATCGCGATAAATACGCTCTACTTCGTATTCAGCCATAAAGCCGTAACCACCGTGTAATTGAACCGCTTCATCTGCAATGTAATCTAAAGTCTCAGAACCAAATACTTTAGCAATAGAACATTCAATAGCATACTCAGCAATTGCACCAGCAATCACTTTCCCTTGCTTTTGCTCTTCTGGGCTTAACTGACTTAAACGGTCTTCAAATAAACCTACTGTACGATAGTTTAATGACTCAGACGCATATAATTGTGAAGCCATTGTTGATAATTTTTCTTTTGTTAGATTGAAATCAGACAGCTTCGTTTTGAACTGCTGACGTTGGTTTGTATATTGAATGGCAAGCTCTAATGCACGCTTCGAGCCACCAATTGTACCAACACCTAATTTATAGCGCCCGATATTTAAAATATTGAAGGCAATAACGTGTCCGCGACCTACTTCACCTAATAGGTTTTCTACAGGCACTTCTGCATCTTCAAGGATTAATGTACGAGTTGATGAAGATTTGATCCCCATTTTTTTCTCTTCTGCACCAACCGAAACGCCATTGTAGGCACGTTCAACAATAAATGCTGAGAATTTATCGCCATCGATTTTCGCATAGACAACAAATACATCTGCAAAGCCTGCATTTGTAATCCATTGCTTTTCACCATTTAAAATATAATGTGTCCCTGCATCATTTAATTTTGCAGTAGTTTTTGCACCTAATGCATCTGAACCTGAACCTGGCTCAGTTAATGCGTAAGCAGCAATTAATTCACCTGACGCAAGCTTCGGTAAATACTTTTGCTTTTGCTCTTCATTTCCGAAAAGTACGATTGGTAAAGAACCAATACCTACGTGTGCACCATGCGTAATAGAGAAGCCGCCAGCAACAGACATTTTTTCTGCGATTAATGCAGAAGAAACTTTGTCTAAACCTAGACCCTCATATTCTTCAGGTACATCTGCGCTTAGTAAGCCGAGTTCACCTGCACTTTTTAGTAGACGAACCGAATGCTCAAATTCATGGTGTTCTAAATTTTCAACGACTGGTAACACTTCATTTGCTACGTACTCTTCAGTTGTTTTAGCAATCATTTTATGCTCATCTGTGAAATCTTCTGGTGTAAATACACGATCTAATTCCACATCTTCAATAATAAATCCGCCGCCTTTAATGAAATCCGTTGTTTTTTCTGTCATTCTAAATTCCTCCCTATTTATCTATTGTTAGTAGCTTTAATCCCCCATATATAGAAAAGCTTGAAGCACTGTGTTCGGAGGCAACCGAAAACGCTGCACTCCAAGCTGATCTAGCAACTATCTCTATTTCATCGAACGTTGAAATAAGTTATAGAATTTCAAATACTCCTGCAGCACCCATTCCGCCGCCAATACACATTGTCACGACGCCATATTTCTTACCTTGACGCTTCAATTCATGAATAAGCTTTAATGTTAAAATGGCTCCAGTAGCACCAAGTGGGTGACCTACGGCAATTGCTCCACCATTGACATTTACTTTGTTTTGGTCGATGCCTAAATGACGTACGACCTGTAAGGATTGTGACGCAAATGCTTCGTTAATTTCCCATAAATCAATGTCATCAATTGCTAACCCTGCAATTTCAAGTGCTTTAGGTACTGCCACGATTGGTCCAATACCCATCACCTCAGGAGGTACACCGCCAACTGCAAAGCCTAAAAACTTCGCCATTGGTGTAAGTCCTTGCTTTTCAGCTTCCTCGCGATCCATCACAAGTACTGCCGCTGCACCGTCCGAAGTTTGAGAGGCATTACCAGCTGTAACACTGCCCTTAACATGGAAGGCTGGACGAAGCTTCGCTAAACCTTCTACAGTTGTACCTGGACGTACACCTTCATCCATGCTAAACGTGAATTTTTTCACCTGTGGCTTGTTGTTGTCATCTACATAATGCTGCTCTACTTCGATTGGTACAATTTCATCATTGAATTTACCTTCTTTAATCGCTTTTTCTGCAAGCTCATGTGAACGCACCGCAAATGCATCCTGATCTTCTCTACTTACATTGTATTGACGTGCTACTTCCTCCGCTGTGTGCCCCATCCCCATATAATATTGGGGAGCAGTTTCTGCTAAAGTTGGATTTAAGCGAGGTGTATTACCTACCATTGGCACCATACTCATAGACTCGACTCCACCAGCAAGTATCGCCTTAGAATGTCCTAGCATAATACGCTCTGCTGCAAAAGCGATTGCTTGTAAACCTGATGAACAGAATCTATTAATTGTCAGCGCTGGTGTTGTATTTGGTAACCCGGCAAGCGCTCCTATATTACGTGCGACGTTCATGCCCTGCTCAGCTTCAGGCATTGCACACCCTAAAATTAAATCGTCAATCGGACCTTCATAGCCCGCTCTTTTTAATGTTTCTTTGACAACAACCGCTCCAAAATCATCTGGTCTAACTGTTGCTAAAGAACCCTTCTTTGCTTTTCCAATCGGAGTTCGTGCTCCTGCTACAATAACGGCTTCACGCATCGTATTAATCCCCCTTTGTTTCATGTGCAAGTATGGTTAAGTCAGTCTTAAAATCAGTTACGCAGTGGTTTGCCCTTTAAAAGCATGTGCTGCATTCTTTGTTGAGATAAAGGTTCTGCAACTAAGCTTAGGAACGCCTCACGCTCAAGGTTTAATAGGTATTGTTCATCTACTAATGTGCCATATGGAACTTTACCACCAGCAATGACATACGCTAATTTTTTAGCGATTTTTAAATCGTGTTCACTAATATAGCCTGATTCAAACAATCCTTGCGCACCGATTAATAGCGTACCGTAGCCTGATGCACCGACTACAGGAACTTTCGCAGGTACAGGTGGTTGATAGCCTGCCTCATAAAGTGCTAGTGCAGCTTGTTTTGCATCATATAATTGGTGATCTGGGTTAACAGAAATCCCATCAGCAAAGTTTAAGAAGTTATTTTCACGTGCTTCTTCGCCAGACGTCGAAACTTTTGCCATCGCAACTGTTTCAAATACTTTATTAGCAATATGTTGATAGTCTACCTCAACACCATTTGGTAACCCTTTGATGAATTTTTGGTAAAGTGCCTTATTACCGCCACCGCCAGGAATTAAACCTACGCCGACTTCCACTAAGCCCATATACGTTTCCATTGTTGCTTGAATATGTGCAGCTGGTAAGCAGACTTCTGCTCCTCCACCAAGTGTCATAGCGAAAGGCGCCGCCACAACAGGCTTACGAGAGTATTTAATCTTTTGCATTGCATCTTGGAATGCTTTAATAACAAAATCTAGCTCAAAAACATTATCATCCTGTGCTTCTACTAAAATCATTCCTAGATTCGCACCAACACAGAAGTTTTTCCCTTGGTTACCGATAACTAAGCCTTTAAAGTTAGCTTCTACTTCATCGACTGCAAAGTTAATCATTTGAATAATGTCTAAGCCAATTGCATTTGATTGGGAATGGAATTCAAGTAAGGCAATTCCGTCACCTAAATCTATTAAGCTAGCACCTGTATTTGATTTAATAACACCGTGCTTTTTCTTATAACGTTTTAAGTTAATTTCCTTTTCATTAACTGGCACTTTTACATATTCAGAGCCATTATAATACGCTAGGTCACCGTCAATTTCCGAATAGAACGTTTCAAAGCCGCTTGCTAACATATCTTTGACAAATGCCGGCACCTCACGACCTTCAGCCTCCATTTTAGCTACGGAATCTTTAACACCAATTGCATCCCATATTTCAAATGGCCCTTGCTGCCAGCCGAAGCCCCATTTCATAGCATTGTCAATCGCAACAATATCATCAGCAATTTCACCGTGTAGCTGTGCCGAGTAAATTAGCGTTGGAGCGAAGATACCCCATAATAACTCTCCTGTGCGATCCTTCGCATATGTTAGTGCTTTTACTTTATTTGCTAATCCACGAGTTTGTTTTGCCATCTCGATAGAAGGAGTTTTTAATTTTTTTGCTGGGCTATATTCTAGTGTGTCTGGATCGATTTCAAGGATCTCTTTACCTTGCTTCAAGAAGAACCCTTGACCTGATTTTGCCCCTAGCCAGCCGTTTGTGACCATTTTCTGTAGGAATTCTGGTACTGCAAACACTTGCTGCTCTTCACCAGTTGTTTGATCATAAACGTTTTTCGCTACATGGATAAATGTATCTAAACCAACAACATCCAACGTTCGGAATGTTGCAGATTTTGGACGACCGATTAGTGGACCTGTTACAGAATCAACCTCACCAACCGAATAGCTACCCTTTAGCATTTCTTGTACAGTAATTAGTAAACCGTACGTTCCGATACGGTTGGCAATGAAGTTCGGTGTATCCTTCGCAAGTACGACACCTTTTCCAAGCACATCTTCGCCAAATGTTTTCATAAAGCTTACAACTTCTGGCGCTGTTGTGTTTGCCGGAATGACTTCAAGTAATTTTAAATAGCGTGGCGGATTGAAAAAGTGAGTTCCTAGGAAATGCTTTTTAAAATCTTCTGAACGTCCTTCTGCCATTGCATCGATACTTATGCCGGATGTGTTTGAACTAATAATTGTGCCTGGCTTACGTACAGCATCAATTTTTTCATATAGGTTTTGTTTAATCGCTAAATTTTCTACGACAACTTCAATAATCCAATCTACATCTTTTAATTTCTCTAAATCGTCCTCAAAATTACCAACCGTTAGTAGTGATAAATTTTTCTTAGAAGTAAGTGGTGCTGGTTTTTGCTTTAATAACTTTTGAAGAGCTCCGTTAACGATACGATTTCTTACAGCAGGATGCTCTAAGGAAAGACCTTTCGCTTCTTCCTCTTTTGTTAGTTCTTTCGGTGCAATGTCTAATAATAATGTTGGAATACCGATGTTTGCTAAATGTGCTGCGATTCCAGAACCCATTACCCCAGAACCTAGAACAGCCGCTTTTTTAATGTTGTAAGTCACAAGCAATTCCCCCTTATTCTCCCATTGAATGAACAGCCATTCATTTTTTGGCCAAAAAAATATCAAGTTTGCCTTAGTGTATTTTTGTCCAGATCACTTTATACGTAATTTGTGACATACGACTGAGGCTTATCTTCATTCAGCTACCATTTTAATTTAGAGGTAATTTTCTTCTACTGAATAAAGATAAAACTACTTTTTCTGTTTTTAGTGTAGAATATTTTGTTTAATTTAGCAATCTTTTTTCACCAATTATTTTTGCAATATACAACTTTTTTTGTTTTTTACGAGCGAAAACGAAACAATAAGTAGATAGCGATAATTCCAAACAGAAAACTTTCAGGTTGAGGGAAAAATGTGTAGAATGGAAAGCAAGGAGAGTGAAATACTAATGAAAACAATTACAACTGCTGAACAATTTAATGAACTGATCTCAGGTGATCAAAAAGTTCTAGTGAAATTTTACGCTGGATGGTGCCCAGATTGCACACGCATGAATATGTTCATCGATCCAATCATCGAAGAATACAACCAATTTGACTGGTATGAACTTAACCGTGATGAGCTTCCAGAAATCGCGGACAAATATGATGTAATGGGTATTCCAAGCCTACTAATTTTCCAAAACGGTGAAAAATTAGCACACTTACATAGTGCAAATGCTAAAACACCTCAGCAAGTTATAGAATTCTTATCGGCACAACAATAATTAACTAGGCTAAAATAGCAAAGTTAATGTAGAAGAGCTACGTATCTGTGGCGAAAGCGAAGCGTCAGCCGCAAGTTACTGAATTCTTATCTGCACAACAATAATGGAAAAATGAGCTGCATTTCTTTTTGAAATGCGGCTCTTTTTAGAAAGGAGATTATGATGCGCCAGCAATTGTCGCTACTCGGAAAGTCTCAATATGATGCATCCATTTCACCAAAATACCGTAATTCAGCTTGTGGTCCTACGACTGTTCACGTAGTCTTACACTATTTAGAACATCAATCCCCTTCGGTAAATGAACTTTATAAACTTCTCGGTGGCACAAAAATCGGATTATTCAAATGGCGTCTAATTCGCAACCTTCGCCGGCTTCGTCCGACATGGGATATTCGCGATTGTTCATTAAAAGAAGCTATGCAGGAAATCGATGCTGGTCGCCCTGTCGCCATACGCTTTGACCGCTATTTCAGCTTAAATTGGTGCGATAAAAAATCTACCTTCGTCTATCATTGGGTACCTCTCATTGGCTATGAAATACGCAATGATGAGCTGTGGTTAATATTCCATGATAATGGTGGCCCTAATCGTGAAAGTAAAATTCGAACGGCTCCTTTTAAAGATAATGAAAAAGTGTTAAGCTTTGTAAAAATTACACCGAACTAAGTGACAGCGTGCCTGCGATGTTTAAACACGCTCTTTTTTCATTAATAATGGATAAAAAAAGCAGAGCATATATCTATACTCTGCTTTGATGACCATGATGTTTGTTTTTATATAAGTGAATACAGTGAGCGTGCTTGCTTGGCGATTAATGTGTAGCCACGTTCTTCTATTTCTTTGAACGTTTGAGGCTCGTAATTAGGTAATACTAAGCTCGCTAATTCTGCTTCGATTGGTACGTTCGTTTGAATGGTTGCAAGCTCGTGTGACAATTTTAACATATCTAGATTCTCTTTAATTTTCGTGCGTTGACCTGGCTTTAATTCGTCAATTGACGTAAGAACATTTTCGATAGAACCATATGTTTGAATTAATGTAAGTGCCTGCTTTGGTCCAATACCTTTAACGCCTGGATAACCGTCACTCGTATCTCCCATAAAAGCTTTAACCTGTGCAAATTGAATCGGTTCGATGCCATATTCCTCTTGAAAGCGCGTATGCGTATAAACGTCATACTCTGTGTAGCCTTTTTTCGTAAAAGCAATTTCCGCTGATGGTCTTAAAAGTTGCAGTAAATCCTTGTCTCCGCTAATTACCGTAATGTCAGCCTCATCCTGAAATTTTGTAATCATTGAGCCAATTAAATCATCTGCCTCCATTCCTTTAACACCGAAATTTTGCCAACCAATTTGTTGCGATAAATTTTTCGCCATATCAAATTGAGGTAGCATTTCCTCTGGTGGTGATGGACGATTAGCCTTATAGCCATTAAATAATTCGTTACGGAATGTATGTGCACCCATATCCCAACAAACAGCAAGATGGGTCGGCTTCATAATAGATTGTGCCGTTAATACATGACGTACAAATCCTTGGGCACCATTAGAAGGTGTCCCATCCGCCAGGCGAATATAATGCCCCATCGCAGCCGACGCAAAAAATGAACGGAATAATAGCGCCATGCCATCTACAATTAAAAGTTTTGGTTTTGTTGTCATGATAAATAGTCCTCTCTATAACAATACAATGATTGTATTCATCTATAATACTTTTATTAAGCATTGTCTATTATAGCAAACTATATAAGAACATCTACAATATATAGCATAGTGTTAATTTTATGCAGTACACTAAACTTATAATCAATTCGGCATAATTCCGTGACATCCGCTTCTACAGGGCTTCCTTTTGTCATCTTTATTAGAGAGCAGAGACGGTGTATTCTGTTTTTAAAAGCCCATAAACATCAACGTCTTCATATGTATCCAATAAAAGTCTATTTTGTCTCAGTGTTCCTTCTTTGCGTAATCCACACTTTTCTAACACCCTAGTCGATGATTTGTTTCTAGAAATGGCAGATGCCCAAATTTTGTTGAGACCTAGTTCGATAAAACCAAAATGAATCATTCTATTTACAGCTTCGGTTGCAAAACCTTTCCCCAAATAGTCCCGACCAATCCAATAACCAAGTTCACCTCTATTGTTGACCTTGTCAATTCTTAAAGTAATCGTTCCTACAATTTCTCTCGATTCTTTTGAAACAATTCCTAAAGGGTATTCGATTCCCAGTTTTATAAGTTCTGGCTGCCTATCAATCCAATCTTGTGCGAACTTCAATTCATATGGGTGCGGAAGCCCAAGAATATCTGCTAATCTCTTGTCATTAGCCAATTCTTTGATTCTGAATGCGTCATCCCTGGTAAAGGGTTCTATACATAGACGCTCAGATTCTAATTTTATAACCATATTTCCTCCCCCTTTGTACTGATGTCAATAAGTTCCCCTTGTTCTGGCCAATCTTTATGCAAAACGATAGCTTTTTATATACAATAAAGTTTTTAAGTTGATTGCGTCACATGTAGATGTAACTCCTCGACCTGCGTGAGAAATCGACTTTGACTTGATTATTTACTTACACCTTGGACGTTATTTTTTTGAATACGATTGCGGTAATCCAGTCGAATACCTGTTAGCCATTGTAAAAATGCTGTCACGCCCATCTTCACTGTTTCCGGGCGTAGGTCCCCCTCCTTTGGATCGGCATAGACAAAGTCAATATGGCGGACCCCTTCATTTTCTCCAACGAGCTTTAAGATATCAAATAATTCATAGGCTGTTAAACCACCTGGTGTTGCAGCAGGTACATCTGGGGCAAATGTAATATCGAGCGCATCCAAATCTACAGATACATAAATACGATCCACCTCATACATAAGCTGACGGAGCATTTCACGAATCGTTAATTGTATGCCATCACGACGCATTTGCTTTAACGTAATCATATGTATTCCTTGTTCTTTCGCGTAATAAATCATTTCTGGTGAATTAAAAAAGCCGTGTAACCCGACATTATAAACATGTTTCCCCTCTACAACGCCTGCTGCAATGAGCTGCTGTATTGGAGAGTCCGTAGCTAAGCCAATTTCCTCCTGATTCCGAGCATCCAAATGCGTATCAATTTGAATAATCCCTATGCGATCTTTTGGAAAGGCATTCTTGATTCCTCTAAGAGAGCAAGCTGTAATCGCATGATCTCCACCTATAAGACACGTGAAACTTTTAGAATATGCGGTGCTTAAGCTTTCTGCCGCAGCTTCAATAGCTGACTCTGAAAGCATTCTATCCGTCTCGTGAATAGCCACATCGCCTACATCAACGACTGCCAACGAGCGCAAATCTACTTGCTCATCTAAATTATAAGATTGAAAACTTGGCCAAGCCTTTCGAAATGCTGTTGGATACAGTGCCTTTTCGGATGGTTTACTAGCATACGATAATAAAGCACCATACAAAATAATATCTACATCATTTGGAAGTGGATTTTCTTTTTGCTTCACCCATTGATGCATAGCTGAACCATTCTCTTGCTTATACTGCCATTCTGATTGAATAAACATGTTAACCGACCACCTTCATGCTATTTTCTATAACTATTATAACGTAGGGTTCTGATGAGCCAATTGAAGTCAATTGCCCTATACCGCTTAATTGTTCCTACAAATATACCTAAAGAATTCCATTCAATATTAATAGTACCATTAGTACATACAATTTCGTCAAAGTTCGGTATTTTCCCTCTTAATTTCTGAAAAATTCTCCATATGTGGATTTGAAAGAAAGATGTACCGGAAAGTTATACGTTTATAACAAAGTTGCACCGTTTTATCTCATCTACATTAGTTTTTTATGGAAATAATAGGATAACAGAGATCGGATGTGGAAATAATTAACGGGGCACAAAATTTATGGAGCTTCAAAATGAACACCCTCAAAACAATGGGTGGTAAGTGCATTTCATCGAATTTTTATGAAGCTAGCGAAAGTAAATAGTTACAGGAAGGATTGATTTAATGAGTTATAAAAATACTTTTATTAAAATTTCAGAGGATTCGGAAGTTAATTCAGCTATTACGCCTCTCCCAAGAAATAACAAACCTACAATAGCTTCGATTGAATATGACTTAATCAGTAATAACCCTTACAAATATACTCAGGAAGAAGTACAATTTCAAACTTATTTGATTAAAAACCAAATTAAATCCGATCCATTAGATGAACTAAGAAAACATTTTCTCCAAAAACCTAAAGCGTGTTTTAGAGCTTCTCCATTAGTAAAGAAATATGGGTGGGGAATACACTACGATGATGAAGGGAAACTTGCAATATATGATGTTAATAGTGAAGTGTATGAGCAATTTCTCAATTCGGATAATATCACTTTATTAAAAGGTATGCGTTCTAAACGGAGCGGTAAATAACGACTCTTTTATCTACCTCGAGATCATTTAATTGTATCCGGAATCGAACTCGAAACCTCAATATGTAAGAGAAGAATCTATTTTGATTAAACTTTATTACAAGCAAAACCATTTTCCATTTACCCCAATAAAAAAGTAGCGAACTAGGTAATTTTCTAGGTTGCTACTTTTTGGGTTTTCTTCACCCCACTGATGATTAGTCTTCACCAATCGGGCTTTTGCGGGATAAAGTTTGGCAAAGCTCTGCGACCTCGTGCATCGTATAGCTTTGAAAGTTATATTGATTATGCAATTCCTGATAATACTGTAAAAGTTCCTCAAGCATAGCTAAATTCTTTTCGATGTTCTTGCCAAAATTATGAGGGTGCCACCATAAATGATAAAAAGCTTTAGACCTTGCAGCTGCATGCATTCCCTCTTTTATACGTTGGACTTTTAAGCCTTCAAAAAATCGTAAAGGGCTACAATAGGGCCTTAAAAATGCACTTGAACGAATGTTAATAAAGGAATCCTTTTGCATTTCTTCTAGCGTTACTAGATGGTTTCCCGTTACATTAACATAACTATCCAGCCATTTCTTCGCACCTAATAGTCGACCTTTTTTCGTACATTTTTGAGAATCGTACAACGGATGTTTTTCATTTCCTCGATAGCATACAAATCCCACTTCCTTACACGCTGAGAAATATGCTTCATTCACTTGGTTACGCGGAAATACAATCGATTTCATCGGTCCGATATTTTCTTCACAAATCATGGCAGTAGCATGTAAATCTGCACGAAAATCCGCTTCAGTTTGTCCATTTTCTAAACAGTAAAAATGTGAAAATGTATGACTACCTATTTCTTGATGTGGCGTACGTTTAATCTTCTCAATTAAGGATTTACCGAAATGTAAAAGGTCCTCTTGCTCATTTTCTCCTACTTTTGCAAGTTGTGTATGTGCTGCGTAGCACATGTTTTTATATTTTATGGGAATACCTCTTAAGTAGTGAGCCATTTCAGCTTTTGTTTCTGCAAACAATAGACCTACTGTTGCCCAAGTCGCATGAATGCCATACTGTTCAAACAACTCTAGTATTTTAGGCAATGCTTCACGGACGCCATATAAATTTTTATCGTATTGTCCGTGCTTAAATACATCGTGGACACCCCAATTTAGCTCAAAATCCAATGATATGACAAGGCCTCCACGATTTACTTTAATTACTACTTCCTCCATTTTTGCACGCCCAGTAACAGTGCACGTATTTTGGATTGAGTAATGTAACCGGAGTATACATCGACGACTTGTCCACCGAAGCCTAGCTTAAATGCACGAACATTTTGATCATCTGTCAGCTTCCCCATATCATATAAAACAAAGCCTTGCTCCTTTAAATGCAATAAATTGTGCCATAGTAAGAAACGATTTGCATAACGAATTGGTCTTTTTAAATGCTCTGGCATTGATTGTGAATGACAAGTCGCTACATAATAGGACATCGCTTTTTTAGCGTATATAATATCGAGTCTATAGCATAGTGTTTGTCCACAAAAACTGCGAATCTCAGACAACCATAGTGCTCCTTTATTTTTTAAAAGCGTAATAGCTTCCATTTGAGACTTACTAATTAGCTCGAGTTTTTTTCTTTTTGCGAAGTTATTATAAAACTGTTGAAAGGCTCGTAAATTTTCATCTGATGGTTCTTTATAAATAAAAACTTGATAGGACTCTTTTTGTGCACGACGAAGAATTTTTCGATTACTTTCTGAAAGAGCAAGATACAATGATAACTCACTATCTGTAAGGTGAATATGAACCGTTTCACTTTTAACAAGCTTACGACTTGGTACAAGTGAATTTGTAAATCCAATTACCTTCATTGATTTTCTAACATTGGCTGGCTTCTCTACAAAATAAAAATGCTGCATTGCGATATTCCATCGCTTACTTTTAATGGACAGAATGAACATCGCCCCCACTCTCTGTGTATTTTTCTACATGATTTCGCCCGTAACGAGCACATTTAAAATGTTTCATTCGAGAAATACGTTTATAGCCTAGCTGCAATAATCGTTTACGCTTTCGCCATTGCCAAAAGCTTGCAGTAACCCAAAGTGTTTGTGCAGGTTTCATTTTTTGGAAAAAGGCTGTGATAATATCGATATTTTTATAAACATCATAGGTTAAAAAATAGGTCTGCTTTGGCAATGCTTCAACAATTTGCAATTCATCTACACGCCAGTTCACCGCATGTAACGCAAACGCAGGCTTATTCGTTTCTGCATAAGAATCTTTGTAAATGGTGTATCCCTTATAAAATAAAGAAATAACCTCTTCCTTATCGAGTTGCATCGCTTCCTGTATCGACAATTCCTCAAACAAATCTCCTACAGGTTGTTGCGGTGTAACATTATCTGATGGGGATAATTCATACAAATCCACTTGCTTAAAACGAATAAATTTTTCTACGAACAGTTGTCCATATTCTAGCCAATTTTTTACTTTCCCATACTTTACTAAGTAACGTAATTGACCTAGAGTATTGCGCTTCCATTCCACGACACGATGATTGCCTTTAAAAAACTCCTTGCATCGTTCCTTCAGCGTATAGCAACTCGCCAATAGCTTCGTTCGCTTCGTACCACTGCTTACGAGCATACGTCTTGTAAAATCAATATTAGAACGCCAATCGAATTTATACGGCTCATAGCCAATACTCATATCGAACAAGTGATAGTTTTCAGAATAAGTTCGCTTGATCGTTTTCTGATTCACTAATCTGTCAGGTCCAAATATATTAAATGTTGGCTCATGTGCAAGTGCGTAAGTTACATAACGTCCACGACAGCAAATTCCATAGGTGAAGGCAATCCATTGGTCTTCAAAAACAAGTGCGTCTACCTCGACTTGCAATGCCTCCCCTTGAAGAAGCGTTAACCGTTCAAAAAAATCCTTTTTCTTACCTTTCGTAAAATCGCTTGTATCTATTTTATTAGCCCATCGTCGATCAAATAATCTAAACATTTGCCAAAGCTCGTCCTGCGAAGGGATTTTCCTCGTTAATGAGCCTAATTTATGCAGCTTCCGTTCTCTTCTATCCATACCATGCATGTTTCCACGTTGAGTGAAATAGGTAGGAAAATCTACATCGCGAAAGGCAAGATACGGGGTCACTACACGAAAAATACTCGGGCGTAACTGCCTTTCAACAAAATATTGCTCAATGACCTTTGTAGAGTCTTTGCTTTCCAATAATCCATGAAACGAAAATAGTAGATGTTTATGCTTTTCAATGAGCTGATCAAACACAAAAGTCGTAGCGAGCAACAGCCATTCATTTTTCGCCACAACACCTGAATAATTCGCAATATTTTCTCCCGCAAAGGCATAAATTCGTACTCCCCATCGAAGTCGAACCATGAAGGGGAAAAAGGCAATGATAGTACCATTTTCTTCAACAACATAGAGCTCAACACGCTCTCTTCGCCCAACAATTTGCCACCAGTTATAAAACCAAGCAAATTCTATAAATGGATTATCATTGTCCTCCGCTGCTAAAATTTCATCCCAAATATCCTTGTACCACATAAGCTCATCATCAGTTCGAATGCGAATTAATTGCAAATTAATCACCTTTCTTAGCCGATTTTAATACAGCCTGTTCGTAGACAAATAGCGTTTTCTGATGCAGGTAGAAACGTAAAATTTCTTAAAAAGCGACGTTCACTTGCGTCCCTCATTTTTTGACGTAAGCTCTCATCCATTAATAATTGTTTAAGCCTTTTATTTAGTAGATCTTTATCATCTCGATTATTTAAAAATCCATTCACTAGGGCGCAGTGAGCCATCACCTATCATTGCAGGCTCCATAGTACATCAGAAAGCTCCGCTAAAGCCTCTTGCAATTAATCCTGTCTTTTTGGCACTTCAAAACGAGCAACCATCGTGATTAATGGATGCTCCTCATTCTCTTTAATAGGTGCTACTCGCTTCTCTATTTAGTAGATTCCATTATGAGTCGTCTGCATTTTATGAACTAGCTTGCGATCATCTTCATACCTTAATAATTGTTAGCTGTTAACGGCTGAAGTGATTTTTTCATTCGACTATACCTCATCTTTTTTATGCGGTACGCCTCTGTAAAGCTCCTGCTATGGGACGTAAAAACAGTTGGAATGCGTAAAAGCCAACCGACAACACGACCAATGGCGCCCGTCCTAGATGAATGTGCTGCAATAATATCTGGTTGTATTTTTTAAAATGTTGTTCTTAATTGCAGCAAGGTTTATAAATTCTTTTTTAGGTGAATCACTCTCTGCCTAGCTGGGATACTGACAACACCCATTTTTTCTTCTTGGAAGCACCACAGTGACGGATCATAAAAGCCTGTTACAATCGTTACCACATAATTTTCTTGCTTTAATTTTATGGCAAGTGTCTCTACATGCTTTTGCGCTCCTCCAATCTTATCCATACCGTGTTATAAGCTGAACGATCTTCAGAACCTAACACTCCTTAATTTTTAATAAGCTCCTGTTCTCGCTAAAACTACGTAAAGTGTTTTGATGATAATTTTAAAATCCATCCAAAAGGAATGGCGATCAACGTATTCTAGATCATATGAAATTTTTTGCCCGTGAGAAATATTAGAGCGGCCGTTAATTTGAGCAAGCCCTGTTAAACCTGGCTTTACTTCTAAACGTCGTGCCTGTAAAGTGTTATAAGCATTTGTGATGGTCGGAACTTCTGGTCGTGGTCCAACAATACTCATATCTCCTTTTAAGACATTAATGAGCTGTGGAATTTCATCAATACTGAACTTCCGAAGAACGGCCCCAACTTTTGTGATTCGTGCATCCTGTTCAGTTTTAAAAAAATAATCATCCGGAATTCCGTCTGCACACATAGTAGGCATATTCACCGGAACTGCTTGTATGGTCATTGTCCGTAGCTTCCAAATAACAAAGCGCTGATGATCTTGTCCGGTACGGATTTGTTTAAAAAAAACAGGACGGCCCGTGCTAATAAGTAAAACGAGGAATACTACTAACATTAGAGGGATGGTAATGAAAAGTAATAGGAGTGCCCCCGCAATATCAAAAATTCTTTTCCCGTACTGACTATAAAATTTAATAGTCTGAGCTGACTGCTCTTGCAACACATCATCCTTTGCATTTTTTTACCACTTACCTTTATATATTCATTTGGGACATTTATAGAACTACTTTTGAAAAAGCAATTTCATAATAATAATATGTAAAAAAGAGGTACATCATCAGAACGTGGGTTGATAACCGTTCCGACTAGGCGCTTTCTTTGGGATGTCGGGGAAACAGTATTTATTGCGCGGAAGCGAAGCGGCAGCAGCAAGGTTTTGTCTGCGCGACAGTCAATGAGTCGCCCAGTCTCCACTCCAATCTGCATACTAAAAATGCATACATTTAATAAATCAAAAAAAGGAGTTATTTCAAAATCACGTTTGAATAACTCCTCACATTATTATATTCAGCCATTAATGGATATGTTCCTTTTTAACCTTGTATAACCTGTACTTCGCATGTAATTTGAACATTTCCTCTTAATGCCTTACTAATCATACATGTTTGTTCTGCCTTCTCAGCTAATCGATTAATTCTTTTTTGTTCTCGCTCAGATAAATTTTGTACAACAATTTTTGGCTTATGTACGATTTTCTCATAAGTAAAAACACCATTCGTGACATCAACAAAACCTTCAGCTTGCATAGACAAATCCAACACAGCAATCTTCGAATTTTCAAGTAATGTAGCCAGTGTAATTAAATAGCAGGTTGCTGCCGCTCCAAGCAGCATTTCATCAGGATTTGTCCCCATCCCCGGCCCATTCATTTCTCGAGGAATAGAAATTTTCGTATTTAGATTGTTTGCAACAATATTACCCGTCCCATTTCTTCCCTCCGACCATTCTAAATTCATAGTAAATAAATGTTGAACCATAAATAAATCCTCCTTTTGATTATGTTAGGTACGAGTTAGAGCACTTACCTTAGGGACCTGAGCAGTTCTTCGCTCTACCCGATCACTTTTCGGGGCTACCCGAGCAGTTCTTCGCCCCACCCGATCACTTTTCGGAGTTACCCGAGCAGTTGCACACACACCCAATCAGTTTTCTTGATTACCCGACCAATTCTATTACCTGCCTAATCAGTTTGCAAGGTTACTTGAACGATTCTACGTACAGCTCAATTTCTCCCTTCGAAAAATTCTACATTTTAAAGTAAGTTTATGGGAATGGAGAGTGGCCGACTCCTTCGGGATCATCGTACGCCCCCAGGAAGCTTTGCTCTGCGCGAAAGCGAAGCGTCAGCGGCAAAGCGCCCTGCCGGAAGGGAAATCAACCCTACGCTAAAGCGATAAACGCAATGCTTCCCTCAGCTAAAGAATTATCATTGTAATAATGAAACATCCAATATTTAAGAAAAACAGGAAAACTGATTTTATGGTAAAATAGAAAAAACGATTCTTTAGGAGATTTTAAAAAATGATTTTAACAAAGCAACAAGCAATACAAGTACTTAAAAAGAACAAATTTATCGGTTTTACTACTAAAACAGGAAATATTATTATGAAGAAGATGAATAAAACCGATTATAATATTTTTGTATTTGAAGAAGGCAAAGATAAACCAGTACGTTATGTAGGTTCTATTATGAACGTAATGGCGACAATGAGCGACAAAGCTTCTAACAAGGATTTCGTCATTGTGGAACAACTTTCAACTCAAAATAAAGAAGAGGCTAAATCTGTAGAGAAAGATGAAGTCAAAGAAGTAGTTGAGCCTGCAGAGAAAGCTGAAATTAAAGAAGCTGCTAAGCCTGTAGAAAAAAACGAAATCAAAGAAGCAAAAAAAGAAAAAGTGGAAGAAACAGCTGACTTCGATGAAGAAAGACGTGCTATTTCAGGTTACGAAGGCTTATATGATGTTACAGCGAGCGGCCGAATCATTACAGTGCGTGAAAATCGTCCATTAGCTCGATGCAACGATGAATATGGTTTCCATATTGTTCGACTAACAAAAGAGGGTACTGCTTCAAGTCACAATGTATTTGAACTTTGGAAACAGGCATACCCTGAACTTGAACAAACTAACTTTAAAGGTGCCTTAAAAACAAAATATGGTACAGGCTGCAAGCTAAGCGATAAACCAGGTATACACTTTTAACTCTTTTAGTGAGTGTCACGGAATTTTGCAGAGGCATAATTGATTTATAAAAAACCCCCAGCGTCTGAACTGCACCCCAATTGTTAGACACATCTAACAATTGGAGGTGCAGTTTTTCTATGGCTAAATATACTGTAGAAGATAAATTACAAGCAGTTGAGCGTTACTTAAATGGAAATGAAAGTGCTAA
>NZ_BAAFHO010000028.1:0-10613 GCF_054665055.1 Lysinibacillus sp. CTST325
TATGCAAGATTTTATACATCGTTGTTGTAACAACCTTTTTAGGTTAAATGACTAGCTACAGCATGTATAAAATCTTGCATAAAACTATCATCAAAAGATAAGCCAATTACTTTATGGATAAGAAGCCTAATGAAAGGTGAAATTACTGCAAAAAAAGTAGATCCCCTAAAAAAACTGGGGGATCTACTTAGTAACCATCTCAATAATAAATTTTTATTTTAAAGATGCATATACTTCGGCATTACCAATAGATGTCTTATCCAAATTGTACACTTTTCCGTCAGGTGTTCCTACCCCTAATGGCCATTCTTCTGTCGTTACATTACTACCTGATGTAAAGGCAACCCAATTATTTGAGCTATTTTTATATTTCATTTCATAAGCCCTCACTTGATTATGTTTAACATTAAATGGTTTTAGTGGTGGAGTGTACCCTGTTGCTTGATAAGCAGCAAGGATTAGCCGTGCAGAGTTCTGAACAGTAGTGAGTGGTTTTTCGAAAGTTTTCACAAGAGAATCATTTACTCTGAATTCCATCTTGTTCTGAGCATTTTTTTCAAGTGAAATCGTGACAGTAGCTCCGTCAGAGAATTTTGGCCCATAGGTTGTACCACCTTCACCGTTCGCAAAAGCACGCCACTTTAATACGCCATTCTCTTTCCAATCACTATTGTCTTTCACAGAAATACCACATTCATAAGATTCAAGACCACAATAGAAATTTATATAATCATATGGTCCTGTCAAGGTTTTACTGTTTGGTAATTGTAATTTTGCTTTGAATCCTTTATCGCTAACATTATTGGTTTTGATTTTTACAAGCTTTGCATATTCATTACTAGGTGACATAGTATACTACTTCCTCTCATATTGCTTTTTATTGTAGTTTCGGTAGGTTCGGGATACCACGTTAGACTGACTGTATCCCTTATCAGCTAACGCGGGAACTTATACCTCAGCCTCCCTGAAAAAGTTCGCGTTCTTTCAGATCAGTTTGGCTTATGTTATATAAAGGGAAGTAAGTTAGTTTAAAAACAACCCAAAATAAAAATAAAAAAGGCTAACTTTTAGTTAGCCTAAAACAATTTATTCTTATATTTTTTACCAAAGGGATCCTAAAGTTTATAATTTTGATTTTTCTCCTCTTCCATAAGTTCAAAAAAGGATGGTATCTGCTTAAAATCTTTTTCTTTAATCGCTGTTAGCACCATTAAAATGAGATCTTGTTCTAGATCCTCTCGATTTTGCGGATTAGTTTGTCTCAAAACAGATTTAATTTTAGGTTTCAACATTTCAATTACTTCTTCTTCGAATCTTTGAACAATCAATTCACTCATCAGCATCACTTCCTAAAATTGTATGTATTCTTGTCGGATTTTCTTTAATGCTTTATTTTTAGTTTTATTAATAGCTTGTTTCGTAACACTTAGCTGTGTAGCTACTGCATCTTCAGTTAAACCCTTAACATAAATTGAATACAAAATTTCTTTCTGTTTTAAACTCAAATTAGACACAATTTTATAAAGTGTTTTATCTTCAAAGAGATTCTCCATTTTCCTAAAACCTATGGAAATAACATTCTCGAAATAGTTGTCATTTCTTTCTGATTTAATCAAATCAAGAGGGCTTGTATTACTATCATCAAAATCTTTATCCAAAATCAAAGGATTTTTTGTAGAAACTTTTCGGATTTTCTTGTCAAATCTCTGTGATTCGAAATAGAGGATTTTTGAGAAGTAACTAAATATCTGAATCTTTTTCACATGAATTTTGAAGTGTTTTTCGATGAGTTCTTTTTTCTCGGGCGTTGAATTTTCTAAGTAGCTGCAATAAAGTTTACTTATTTTTTCATCTTCCAAAAATGTTTCTAATAAGCGATTTTGCATCCAAAACCCCTCCTTTATAAAAGGAACGTATGTTCTTATTATACCAAAAAAAAAGAATGTTTTCCTTAATTATTATCTTTTTCTTTTTCCTTTTGTAGTAATAACTGAACAGCACTTGTATAGTTATTTACTGCCTCTGTTAATAAACCAAGTGATTTATCAAATTTCCAAAAAATAAGTAGAAACGCTACAATCGGGAAGCCTACTGTTGAAATTGCTTGAATTATTTCCTGCATCTTAACACCTCGATTCTGAGTTTTTTTCTATAGTAAATAAAGGGAGTTTTATAGAAAAAAAAACAACCTTAAAGATAAAAAAAAGTTAGGAAAGGCAGTAATGACAATTAACCTTTGTCATTACTGCCTTTTTCAACCACACTCCTTTGGATTGTGGCAACAAACCGAACAAAATCTATCATTGTCGGTAATTATTTTACAATATAGTCAAAAAACATATGTTCACCGATCGAGATTTTTGAATGGATCTCAACCGTACTTCCGCCTGGGAATTTATAGTATAATTTTCCGTTTTGAGTGTAACTTAGTTCTGCAAATCTTTTGTTAGTATTATAGAAACACTTACTAGCGATTGGATTTGAGAAACCGTTTAAGTTTGAAGCCAAGTTAACAATGTTTTTCCAAACAGCACTGCTTGTGTCAGGTTTTAGACAGTGAGCCAAGTTCGGATCATTGGCGTTAAAGCAACTGAAAGCATATGGAGCGAGTACTACAGCTTCAATCGTGTTGAGATTTTTAAATTCATTATACGTTTTATTGTTTTTGCGATTCTGAATGACATGAGCAACACCTACACGAGATGTGGAATCACCTCGAGTTTCCCCATATAGAGTTCTAGCCAATAGATCGACGCTGTCACGTCCGTAAAGTTGAGATTTTGAAGTTAGTGGTTCACCAATTGCCATAAATATTACCTCCATTAAATTTTTATTCGCCTCTGTGGCGTTCTCTATATAAAGGGAAAGGAGGATTTAATTTAACAACCACTCTTCGACGGTAACTTGACGGCTTCATTAAAAAAAGCTGGTATTAATGCTTTAGTAGATAGGAGGGGTTTAAGCTAGCCTCTTGTTTTTAATAATCGAGCAAAGCGACAACAAATATAGCTGCTTATTTTTTAAAAAATAAGCAGCTATATTTGTAAAGGTCGTAGGAATCTCCTACCAAGCCAAAAACAACGTTTTTGGGGATTACCATGGTAATCCCGTTGCTTGCCTTCTTTCTAAAAAAGAAAACCTTTCAAATCTTTTCTATACTTTTATTTTTTAATAAAAGAACCCACTTAAGTGGGTTCTGGCTAGCTCAAGCTAGCTTTGCTTTTAATGTGCTATAATTATATTGAGAAGGAGGCGTCAACCTCCTTCCTGGTTACTTGCGACGGTTCTTCTTCCCGGGAGAGCGTCGCTTTTTCTTTTTTCCTTGCTTCATGTCGTAGATGTCTTTTAGTCCTGATGTGAAAGCTTTGAATGCTGTTGCGATAAGTACAACTGTTTCAAGGATTTTCACAAATTCAGCCATATTTTCTTCACCTCCTTTATACTCTTATTATACCATACCTCTTTATAAAACTAAATAGGTTTTATATACTTTTTACCTTAAAATTCATTTTTTTCCAAAACAAAAAAGAGTAGCAAAATGCTACTCTCATGGTGTCTGTTTAAGACTCTTTTGACTTTCCCCTTGTTTTAGGGTGGAGGCTGGCTAGTCGTGTGGGGGCTAAACCCCACATTGCGTCGATCCATAAGGGAAAAGAAAAAAATATGAACGGAAGCACTGGCGGTTTTGGCGGTACAATGGCACGTGCAAGCCGATATCCTTAGTTCCTCGTTTTAGGTATGTCGGCTTGGCGACAATCCAACACCGCCAAAATTTCTTCATGCAAGGAGGAAAGGGTGGAGATTTTTTGAGCGCAGCGTTCCGTAGGACAAAAAATACTACCCGATCCTTGCATGAAGAAAAGCCCCCCTTGTTCGACGAACTCTTTTAGGGGTACGGCTCTCTAAGCTCCCTACGAGCTTTTTAAACCTTTTAAAATTAGAGCATGAAGTTAATATAAAGAAAAATAAATTAACCATCTTAAACCAAACGTAAATGGCCTATAATTTGATTTTTTCATAAAACTAGAATAAAAACTGTTATCTTTACCATGCCTTTAGGAGTAAAAAAACATAGCAAACTAGAAGTTCGGTATTAACCGTTCCTCTTTTGATGAATATTACCTAACTCGGTCAGTATTCTTTCACGTTCCTGTGCAAAAAAAGCCTTTTCTTCTTCTGTCACTTCTTCTATAGGCTCATGACGAGTCGCAAACCATGCAGGTACTTGCTCTACGTTTCTAGCTACTTCTGGTGCTGCAGATGAATTTGATACCGTTAAATCGTTGATTTTGTTACGAATAATGGCACTTAATAAGGCTAATCGATTTGTTTTAACGTATTGATCGCTCGCTGAAATGGCTGCATCTAATGATTGATACAGAATCGTTTCTAAATGGCCATGAGACAGTCCTAGCTTGTCCTCTGCTTTGATTTTTTTCAATGAACCATAGATAACACCTACAAATGGTTTAAAGCCTGCTAAAGAGCCTGTACGGGCTTGATAGAGTTCTTTTAAACGATTATAAAGATTATTTTTCTTATCAGACGCTTGCTTAGTAGACGTCTTTATATCTTTTATTGTTTTAATTTGGTTATTATAGTTAAGAATCGAATTTGAGCCATTTATCGTTGGTGTGACAGCGTTTTGAGCCAAATCCTGATGTTTATTTTGATGTTTACTTAGATATTTAAAGTCCTCTTTTAAGATTGCAATTTCATAAGCAGTTAGACGGTAAATACCACTTAAAATACTTTCAAAATTAACGTGCTGCACATCAATAATGACACGACACCCACTATTTGTTTTCCCCGATTTGTTTCTAGACAGGATAAATAGCTTGGATTGCTCCATATACTTAAAAGCTGTAGAGATTGTATTTAATCCAACCTCTAATTTTTTGCTCAAATGCTCTCGGCTTACTTTGATAATGCCGTTGTATGTAAGATCATAAATCAATTTTTCTAGTACTCTATGTACTTTCGCGCCAGGATAAGTCCCTTGGGTTGCCAGTACTTCTTCTAGTTGCTGCAGGCGCTCTTCTTTGAGTTGCCGATCTCCTTTTTGATTGCCGTATGTAATGAATGTTTGGACTGCTTGGTTTGGTGTAGTTTTTAGTTTATTTTTCATGGTAGTTGCTCCTTTTTTGAAGCAAAAAAGCGTTTCACATCGTGTTTCTTAACGATGCAAAACGCTTTAGATTAAGGAATAATCTTGAATGACCTTTTAATTAACTGTTGAAATGTCGTCTAATTCATACTAGAATGACATATATAGATACTATGTATCATCTAACAGTAAAAAATCAGTCATTTCACGATATGTGCATCGTATGTATGAGATACGATATGCGATTAATAAAGTGCTACCAACACTTTATTAGTCACTGTGGAATGGCTTTTTTACGTTCGATTTAGTTATTCCTACCATACGCTAAAGTTAGCAACTTGTAAATATATTCTCTGACTATTAGTTTCTTTAGTTTATTGAATAGAGCCATGACGCTTAAAATTCGATTCATTTCTTGGAGAATAACTTCTGCCAAAAACCTTTTTTACTTTCAGCCTCTAATTGTTGGTTTAATTTCTCCAAAGCTTCCTCTTGTTTGATTATCAAATTTCTCTGCTCCTCAAGTCGTTCTGTAACGATTTTCTGGAACTCATCATCCTTCTCATTCCGTACTTTCAGCTCGTTCTGTAGATATTGAATTTGGTTCAGAACCGTTGCAGCCACCTCGTTCTGTATCGGGATAACGGAACCGGATAACGTTGTAACATTGGGATTTGTAACGTTGCTATCCATAATAGTAAAGTCAAAGTCGCTAGACGTTACCATGCTTGCAGCGTCTTCTAGACTAATGGATTTCTCTTTGTTCAAATAGATCAATGCTTTTATGACTTTGATATTCTCGCCTGCATATTGTCTGTGACCTCTATTGTTTCTTGATACTTCCATTCCATTCTTCTCTAAAAGTAACGAATATTTTTTCAGAGTTTCAGCAGTGACTTCTAATTGTTCAGTAACTTCTTTTGGTGTGAAAACTTTCTCCATAGTGTTACACCTCCGTTATAAGAATCGTTATGACCCATCATACCATGATTTAGAGGACGTTTTCCTTTTGTACATCAATTGCTCTCAAATCCTATGACTGTATGTTACGATTGGAAGAGGGAGAGTTATTTTTTAAATATAATTTAAAAGGGGATTAAGAAATGAGTGAATACTTGAACGCTGAAAATATTCGTGCTTTCACACCTGTTGTTACTCAAAGCGCCACTGCTGTTCTAACAGGTATCACCAACAGAATCAAACAAGCAAAAGTTAAAGGTAATAAAGATGAAATTATTACAGAGTTGGACGCTATTTTGACAGAACTTATTGAAAAAGATAATGATTTGATTAGACAAGTATCTGCACTGCAAAGAGAACTAGATATGAATTTTATTTCAGAGGAAGATATTCATTTCATTACAGAAAATTTAGTTCCACTCTTAGAAAAAGTTATCAAAAAAAGTTCACCACAAAAATCTCCAGAAGAAATTGAAGAAATTTTAGATATAACCAATTCTTTAATTTCTACTCAAACTTTAAAAATTTTGCAACTGATTGGATTTAACTTTAAAGAGGCAATTGGAAAACCAACAACGGAGTTAGCAAGAGAGTGGATTTTAAGTAGTATAAAAAATAGAGAAATTGAATTAGCTTTCGCTGAACAAAAAATAGAGCTTGAAACATTACAGGCAAAACAAACTATTATGTTTTATGAAATGATTAATGACCCAGAAGCTTTCGAACGTTATGAAAAATTCAATCAAATTCATAAATAAAAATGTGTATTTATTTAGTGAAAAAATAACTATAAGTAATACATCATGTATTTATTGTATACATTTCTATACAATTTGACTTTACATAACAGTAGAAAAGGATAGCTCAAAGAGCTACCCAAAACATCATGGTGGGAAAAACTTCTCAGAAATAAAAAAGAGTAGCTTTCGCTACTCCATTTAAATTATATATGATGATAGATTTATAAATTATTTGAAACACTACTAAAAATAGTTCCACCATTAATCTATAATTAAAGTAGAAATGGAGGAACAACATGGCAGATTTAAGAAATAGTACCAAAAACACTAGCGTAAAAGCACTACACTCAACTTTTTGGGGAGAATTGTTAGACGTCGATGAAAATTATGCTGAATCATATTTAAATTGGTGTTTAAAACAACTAAAAGAAAATAAAAACAATATGAAGCATGTGAATTTAAAAAAACAACTAAGCAAGGCAACCGTAGAAGAAGAAGGTAAAATAAAAAAACAAATAAGATCTGTTAGACCAAAAGGTCATCCAAGAGAAATCAAGCAAGGGGATATTGTACTTGTTCAATTTGGAATTAATCTAGGGGATGAAATTAGCGATTTACAAAAAGATCAATCCATGAAAGAAGAACACGGTCATTATTCAGTAGTACTAGCCCAAAAAGGTTTTATGTTTTTAGTAGTACCTTTATCCAGTCAAAAGCAAAGCTATAAGGATAGTGGTGTAGAGATGTGCATAAAAGATTTGGGTATTGGAGATTCCAATAACAGTTACGTAATGTTCAATCATATCCAATCGGTTCATATTCGACGGATAAAGAACATTCAAAGCCTTTTACCTTCTGGTAAGATAAATTTAGAACCGGCGATTTTAAAAGAATTAACCGATAAAATATGTAAATTCATGAAGATTGATGAAATCATGGTTGAAGAAACCAAAATTTCGGTGGTAAACCCTTGAAAAATGGCATATAATATGTTATAATTATGGTTAATAAACGAATACTATGATACACAGACATGTTTGTGTATATGAAATCATTTATGATAAAACGATAGAAAAGGACCTGCGTTTAGCGGGTCCTTTTCGCTTTCTTTAGGCGCCCTGCCTAGAATCGTATCCTAGGCTTCCTATTATGATTCAAGCCTTTCTATTCGTTATCTATAGAACGCTTAGTGTTGTGTAGAATGCTGAGTAAATCAACAGCAGCTTTTCTTCTACGCTCAGAATCATCGGAATTCATTTCTTCTTCTAAAATTTCTAATGCAGTGGCTCCCAACGATTCAAGTCGATGCAAGAGTTGTGTATTATTTATACCTTCGTTAGATCTATGATTTTGCTTTTCGCCTATTTCTTCAAATATTGAAGGGCCTGATTTAGTCCCTTCAATTGCAGAGGTTTCAATAATTTCTATCTGTTCTTGCGAATCCATAATTCCTAATATTTCAGGAATACCTGACGTTACAAAAGGATGAGGAAACTTTGTAACAGTAGTCATATTTCTAAGCAGTGATTTTACCTCTTCTTTTAGATCATCTTTTTTAACCATAGCCTTCCATTTACAAGCCCTTCTGTGATCCCATTTTCCTTCTTCAATCTCTGTAGGAATATAATCTCCAACAAAACCAATATGAACAAAGTTCTCATGAGTGATCAACACTACATCCCCGCATTTCATTACTTTTGAAAAAGTGCTGAGTGTGCCTAAGTTAGTTGATAAAGATCTTCCTTCATACTCATATTTTTCAGATAATTCATTTCGGATATCTTCTTTAGTCAAGTTTCTCATGTCCGAGATTTTACTCCATCCAATTTTCACATAACCGTCTGCACGGAACTTTCGGTGTCTCTATCGGACGCTTGTCCGAAGGAATTGGCGCTATTAGATCATATTGTACAGCTTTTTCTAACGCAGCTGAAAACGTAGCTACTATATTTTCAAACACATAACCATCTGCAATTCAATTTTTCCAAATGTAACTAAATAATCAATTTTTACCAAAAAAATATTGATTTTACCCAAAAAAAGTTATATTGTAAAAAATAGTTATTTTAAGGAAAGTTTTTGTAATATAAAGTATTTATTACCTTTTTATTCAGAAGTCACTTGAAGAATTTGGATGTATCTTTCAAATCAAGCTCCAAAGATAATTCCACTTTTTTCTTAAAGAAATTTTCTTTATTCATTGGTCCATATACTTGATTTGTTTTCATATCTATAATCCAATAATCACTTTTTTTATTTTTAGATACATTTAACTTATCATCTGTTGTACGAGCAATAATAAATTTCTTATCATAATTAAACTCTTCAATAGTTGGTTTTAAAACAAATACTTGTTCTTCTATACTAGTTAAATTAAAAGAATGGGCACTAGTTCTATTCAATAAGTATTTACCATTTATTTCCATTTCTGCATCGGTAGAAGCATGTGTTCCTAAATTGTGTACCACAGTGTTCCACAACATATAAAAACCAACTAAAAATCCAATTATCACAAATATAAAAAGAGTTTTTTTATACTTTTTCATTTACTTAAACCTCTTTCTGAAATTAATAACTACAATAATAGCAAAAAAAGGAAGGTTATTCATTACATGAAAAAAACATTACTAACTTTAAGTACTACTGTATTATTATCATTACCTACTTCAGCAGCCCTAGCTAATGAGAATAATGATTCACCAGAAATGCCTACAGTCCAGGAAAATACTCCAGCAGAACAAGAACTTATTTCAGTAGAATGGGATGAGGAATCAGAAGTAGAACTTATCCCAGTAGAAAACGAAGATGCAATAACTAATGAAGAAGAAAAAGGAAGTCCATTTCAAAGAATATTAGTAGTAGATCCTAAACAGACATTTACTGTAGCATGGGGCAAAGGTACAAAAATAGTAAAAGATGATTACGGTCACCTTTTCACAGCAGAATTAATGGCAAAATCTCACAACGGTCAAACCGATACAGTTACATATGAAGCCTTTAGTAGACCAAGTAATTTGATATCAGCTGATAGCTCTTTCAAAAAAATAGTTAGCGATTTTGTAACTAAAACGAAAAAGGCGAAAAAAACCAAGGATAGCACTTCCGGTTCGTCTGCATTTAATACTGGAGAACTATATACATCTCTACATAATTATAATTACAGTTTAGATGTAAATTATAATCCTCAAACTAAAAAATGGCATTATAAAGGAATTATAAGAGATAGATATGACTTTGTTTGGAGTAAGTATAATGCTACCTACAAAGGTTTCAAAGTTACTGTAGCCAATAATGTTGCTGCAGCAGGTGTAAAAGCAGGCTATCTTTCAGAATTTGATGTTAAAATATTTGTAGCAGGAGATTTATAAAAAATATAAAAAAGAAGAGTAACTCGGTTACTCTTCTTTTTTAATAAAACTCTTTTGATATTCTATAAAAACTTCTTATTGTTTTTCAATATAAATTTTACTTTTTGCCAAAAACGCCCCCAATTAGGGATTTCTATTCTTTTCTACAAGTCTGCTCACATTTTTTCTCATCAAGTCGCCCGTAATCCCCTAAACATTATCCTTCTGGATGACCACCCTTGATTATACATTCCCATACAAATCGAGTTGACATAACAACTGAAGTAGGCAGTAACGACAAAGGATAAACCCTTACCGTTACTGCCTTTTCGGTTGAAGCACGAATGATTATGTATGCAAGATTTTATACATCGTTGTTGTAACAACCTTTTTAGGTTAAATGACTAGCTACAGCATGTATAAAATCTTGCATAAAACTATCATCAAAAGATAAGCCAA
>NZ_BAAFHO010000029.1:0-7139 GCF_054665055.1 Lysinibacillus sp. CTST325
GAAAATTTTCAAACCGATAAAGATACTGGCGATTAAAGCAAACAATCCACCTGCAATAGGTAGAGCAACACCAATTTCGGTTTTCATTCCAGCCGCAACTGTAGTTAATAAAGACGAAATCATAGAGCCTTCCATTTTGCCCCCTCCTTTCTAATGGCTTAGGAGAAATTATCCCCTTTTATGCTCACTATTAAGTAAGTCATTAATTGGCGATAACCTCACATAAACCATCAAAAGGATTTTAAAAATTGGAGCATTTTTTTAACTGTAAAACCTACCATAAAAGCAATACCAATAGCTAACATAGAAAGACTTATTAAAAAAATAATAGATTTTGATAAATCAAGTTCTGGGAAAATTTCAACCATACTCATCACCACTTACTCAATTGATTCCAGAACATATAAACAGCAAACGCAATAACAATTGATAAACCTACAAAATAGAAACCTTCAACATTATCTTTATGTTGCTTTTCCATCAATTCTATTGTTTCGGCGTGGTAACCCTCATTAGCTACCGCCATTTCATCAACAGCAGTAACTAATGATTGCAGTAAGTCGTGTTCCTTTTCAGTCGTTTCCGCTTGTAATTTCGCATCTTTCGCTGTTTTCAATTGTTCTTCTTTTAAATTCTTTTCATCTTCAACAGCTTTCTGCTTTTCTTCTTCTGCTAATTTTTCTGCTTCAGCTTTTTTTTGTTCTTGATCAGTTACTAAAACTTCTACCAGCTTATCAATCTTTGTTTCTAATTCAGTGAAATCAACGGTTGGTAAACCTAATTCATTTTGTTCTGGTAGACCAGAAGTTTCAATTTGTTCATCCATTAAATCACTTCAAGCAACTTGAAATAAGCTTTGTTTTGATATGCATTAACTTGAACTTTGAGTTCAATAACAGAACCATTATCGTAGTTTTGAACAAATTGTTCATATAAGCTCAAATCATCTGTTTTAACTTGTACAAGTTTGTCAGACCCTTCATTATCTGATTGATAAACATCTACATATAAAGATGTCTTATCGTTACCTCCAAAACTGGATTTTTTAGTAAAAGCTTTTAAAAACATACCTTTTACAATAGCAATCGCCATTCAAATTTCCTCCTTAAATTTGATTTTCAATAGAACAAAATGCGAACAGGTTTTCGACTGTCTATTTCTTGTTCGTATATAATCATAAAAAAAAAAGAGAATTTAATCAATATTTTTTCTGTTATTTTCTACTAAATCTATCAAAAATCGTTCGACTTTATTCGACAATTCCGAACCTTCTAAGCCTAATTTTTCAAGTTCACTTACTATTTCAACAGGCAATTTCACGTATATAGCTTTTCTTACTGGATAATCTTTTTGATAATCATATTTTCTAGGTCTAGGCATTTGCCACCTCACATAAATAATATTATCCTTTTTATTTTTCTTTTAGTGTAACAAAAAAAGCCTTACAGATTACTGTAAGACTTCTAAATTAATTATTTATGTTATATAATAAAAAGAACGGAAATATGTTATATTTCATTTGTGTCGGAATCTTCGTGCCCTGAAGATTCTTTTTTTGTTGCTAAAGTTATTTTTAAACCTAAATCATAACCATGCTTTTCAATATTATCTAAAAGTCTAGAACGTAAATCATATTTTAATATGTGTTTCCAATCAAAATATTCAATCAAGCCAAGAAGGTCAGCATCCTCTAATTTTTCTTTTGCTACCTCTTCATCACTTTTATCTTCCAGTACAAACTTTTTTTTCAACCCCTGAGACCACTGTAATTGTCGTTTCCCTTTATAAGCAGTTGCGTATTCTTTAAATAACCTTAAATACTTTTCATCTTCAGTGTTTAAATATAATCTTAAAAAATCATACGGTGTTAACGAATCTTTTTTACCTTTTTTCGTGTGCCACTTTGTCATTTCTTGTTCAATGGACCACGTACCATGTTTCGTAAAATATTCTTCGGCTTTATGTGCATTTTGTAAATCCAATCCATAATCAAAACTAGTCTTTAAATCAAATTTAATACAGGCTTTTTCCCAAAGTCGATACATTTTAATACGCATCTCTTCTAGATCACAATCATTTTCATAAAATATCGCTATGTGCGTATGAGGATGGAATCCATTATCTCCATATGTACACTCTGATGCTCGAATTCTTCCCACAATGCCCATTTCTAAACGAATATTATGATATGCTTTACCAGTCATAAATTTTTGAGTAGCTTGTCCAAATTTATCAAGTAAATCTCTTAAACTATCAAATTTATTATGTGCAAATGTCAATGTTAACATAGCTATTTTACCGTCTTTTGACTGAAACATATCAAAGGCTTTTTTTAATTCCAATTTCCGTCTTTCAGAAATTTTAGCTGCACAAACTGGGCATGTCCAAACTGAACCACAAACAGCTAAACCACTTAAAAACGCTTTACCTGTTTTATTATGTTGCCAAACCTTAATATCTTCATATGTTTGTTCAGCTTTATTAGGTATTCTATTTCTCAAGCATATTGAAACACGTTCACCAGGCAATGCTTTCTTTGATACAGACTGTAAAGCATACCTTTCAGAGCGTATTAAACGCTTTCTTTCATCTAATGACTCTTTAATAGATTCTTTCACATTGTATATCTCCTTCCTCTAGGGTGACTGTGATTTCGTAATATATACCAAGAGATTTTTTCCGCCTATCGGCTCCAAAAATCTTATTCCTCTCCTGATACTTCTTTTGCCATCGCTAGCATAATAGCTTTATCTAAATCGATACAACGTTGTTTAATAACAAAATAAACCTCGCGTGGTAAGTCAGGGTTAGCTTCTAGAAATTGATTAAGTTTCAAATTTTCTTTTTTGATATTTTCAATCCATTCATTTTCCATAAATATTAAATCCTCCTATCTAAAGATTAATAGTTGGCTTAAGCCAACTTAACTAAATATTTTTTCTCCTCCAGTTAAAAAAGCTTATAAGGAGAGTAGAGTAAATCTAGCTTAATTAAATTTGGCTACACGCTGTTACGCAAGCTATTCTCTATTCTCCAGTATAGCCTCCACTACGTTCCAGCGGCAGAGAATCATCTCTACCTTGGCGCTAATACTGGCAAGCCAGTGAGAGGTATCATCTGTACAACATTTGTTCAATTCTATCCTTAAGGATTTTTTGTAAAAGAACAAAATCATTATTATAGGGCGCATCATAGAAATCTTCTTCACCTTTGCTAAGTGTTCTTATTTCTTCAAGCTGATTTGATATATACTTCATATGGTCTGCTACTTCATCTAGTTCAAACATGAATCCACCCCTATTTTCATCTCTCTAATCTTTCTACAACACGTTGAGTAGCTACAAAAGCTCCCTCGTCATAAACGCTGTTAAAAAAATTATTATAAAACGTGTCTACAAAATCTTTTTGTTCTTGCCCTAGCTTCATTGACCTTGAAACTTCTAAAAATTCATCAAACAAAACTTTCTTTTTATCCATAAATTCTTGTCTATCCATCTCCACATCCCCTTACTCTGCTTTTTGAAATTCCTTAAACAATAGATCCATTTGAATCTTCTTCAATTCTTCTTCACTAAAATTTTCTTTTGCTAAATTTGCAATAGCTTTACGCATTAGAGCGCTATGACCACCACCAAATTTACTATCCAATGCATCCAAATAAGCTAAAGTTATTGCATCTTGTCTATATGTTCTAGTTATACTTTTAGCCAACATTGCCATAACCTCCCAATAGTTGTTTAGTAGATTATAGCATTGTAAATATATTAATGTAAATACATTTAAGTAAATACTTTTCGTGTAAATACATAGTTTTAGAAAATCTCATTTATAAAACAAAAAATATACACTGCAATTCCAACTAAAAAATCAAGTATTTTATCCATCATCCTCAAGCCCCTCCATTTACAACAATAAGAATAAATGCAAACGACGCCACACATAACAACAAATCTATCAATTCATGGTTTGTATCTTCCATATGGCTCACCCCTTATAAAAATCCATTTAATACACCTATTAAACTAGCTACAAACAATAAAATAAGTCCAAAGTAAAAGTTACCTGTTTTTCTTCTTTCATCACCAAATACATTCATCCCCCAAAAAATCAATCCTGCCAAAAACAAACTAAATATAATTAAAATTGGCGGTTCTATAAAAAAATTTAATTTTGATAAAAATTCTTCGACCATCTCAATCGGCTTGAACATCTTCATCACTCCTATCAAAAATCCTCAGTGTATCGTAGCGATCAGCAACTTTCTTTTTATAAAAATACATTCGCAATGTACCTCGTTCTTTTGACATCCCATTCCAGAACGAAATACCAGCAAACAGAGTTACTCTAAACAAAGACAATATTTTAAACACATGCATATTATTTAACCTTTTATGCTGCACTTCGTACTCGCACAAATTACGGATTTGCTTGTCCATCATGTCCCTATGTTGAGTAATAAAAATAAAATCGTAACCAAATTTACGAGATTGAGAGAGAAACTTTATCCATTCCATTCGGTCAGACTTATTCCATGAACGAGCATTAAAAGGTATACCTGCTTCATCAAATATGACCAAACAACTACCTTCTTTTTCGTTCCATCCCATTTCAATCGATTTCTTAATTAAATAATCTGGAGTTAATTCTTCATTCTCTTTATATATCCATCTGGGTTCTTTAAATTTTTCTTTTCTAAACTTCGCAAAGATTTTCTTTTTCGGCTTTATTGGAAAATTAGCTATAACCCATCTTTTACCCATTGGAGCATCAGCTATTACCGTACCGTTTTTTACTGCAGCATAACTCTTCCCACTACCTACAAACCCTGTATACAATTCTATACTCATAGAAAACACCCCTATTTAATCATCTTGATCCAACGCATTATATATTCGTACGCATACCATATAGCTATTACAGTTAACATCAATACAAAATGTTGTGCCATTGTTCCCAAAGGAAAAAAATAGCCTAAAGATTTACCAAATTCACCCCACTGAAGTGGTTCATTTTCAATCGGAAAAGATGGCAAAAGACCAATAACCCAAGCTATCGCAGATAATAAATTATTTAAAACATGCTCAATCAATAAATTACAAAGTTCAATCAACGCACATTTTATTGAATCGAATATACCCATTAATCTCCGCCACCTTTCATAAATCTGTAAAATAGAAACGCTAAAGATATATCAAACAAAATTACAATTAAACCTTTAAAAAATTTAATCCACGGATTAAAATACTCTGGTATTTCAAGAACTACATCATCCCCCAAAAAGGTTAAATTAAATGATGGTTTTTCGCTTCCAACACCATTAAATGCATTATCAATAAAACGTTTTAAATCCCATGGAATAGAAAACGGAAAAGCATTTGTAAAGGCATGTCCTACTTTTCCAAACTGTATTTTTTCAAAACCTTTTTCACACTTAAGGTCACTTTCAGTATTTGGTTTATTTTTACCCGGTATTTCTCCCGGCTCAGGATTAGGATTTTCCGGCGTTGGAGCTTTTTCAACCTTTAAACTACCATCTGAATTCACTGTTATAGTAGGATTTTTTACTGTCACATTTATATCCAATACCACCCGACCATCTGCTGTCCTATATGCAATATTCCCATCCTTATCAATAGAAGGGTAAACAGGTGTACCTGTACCTACTTCTTCTAACGGATATGCACCCGGTGCAACTACAGGCACTTTAGTACCTGGCTTTTTACTCGGTTGTAATTGCGCTTCGTCGAATTTAGGTACTACTACCTCTTCTGGCTTAGTAACTGGACCCGGAATATATGTGAATAACAAAGGTGATTGGTCTTCCTTCTCTGGGTTAAGAGCAAATCTTAATAAATTCATTGCTGCAAATGTATATAATTCAGGTCTTAATAATGTTTGGTTACCAGTGCTACCTGTTAATGCTTCTATATAATACTTTGGTGTTGTGTCAAGAGTAGGATTTATACGATACGAAACTAATCTGTTCTTATCTAAACCATATTTGGTAGTAGCATACTGATACAAAGTAATCTGTGTCATCTCAATTCCAACACCAAAATCATCACTATAATGTTCCATATTTGCAGTAGTAGCTTTTAACTTTCCACCGTATCTAGGAACTATCCTTAAAGTTCTATCTTTACTTTTCGTACTATAAACACCTTCGATTTTTACGCAGTCATTAACACCACCACAATTAAAAAGACCATTTATATTAACAGCTTGATCTAACTGAAACACTTTCCAAGATTCCTTTTCAGCATCCAACGGCAATTCTGGCAAACTTATTGAAGGTCTTACAAAACCTTGTCCATTCCCTGTTTCTAGCAATGATTCTTGATTCCCTAATGGCTCAATAAATCCTAATTCCACAAGCGCTTCATAAGCCACTTCATCAAAGAAGCTCATTACATCACCATCTATTGCATAATCAATTACAGCTACACCCAACCCAACTGCAAATATAGGTGCAAACCAATCCAGAAATTTCATCCACTTAGCTGCTGATGCACCACCAGCAATTTTTTTGTCTAATACCTTTTCTATCGTTTCAGATAACTCTTCTCTTTTAACATCCTTTTTTATTTGCAAAGGATTTGTACATTCGCCCGTAGGCTTTTTATATTGTGGTAGACAAATAGCTTCATACCCTTGTTTAGGTTTTTGACCAGACATGTTGTACTTTGCGTCCATAGCCAATTTAAAAGATATATCCATAGCTATATCCTTTGTAAATTCCTTCGCTGTATGTTTGGCCGCCTGACTCACAACCTTACCAACAGCTGCATGTGCTTCTTGCATAAAAATAAATGAACTACATAAAGCTAAATTTATCACCATAAATAGCACGAATATTTTTCTCATTTTTAAAATTTAACACCCCTTTTTCGGTGGGAAATCGCAATATAAGAAAATACGCCCTAGGGAGCCCAAGGAACCCCCGGCAGAGCCGGTACCTTACGCACCCAAGGGCGTATTTTGGTTATTAAGATTTAGCACCAGTAACGCGTTTGAAAATTTTCAAACCGATAAAGATACTGGCGATTAAAGCAAACAATCCACCTGCAATAGGTAGAGCAACACCAATTTCGGTTTTCATTCCAGCCGCAACTGTAGTTAATAAAGACGAAATCATAGAG
>NZ_BAAFHO010000030.1:0-6460 GCF_054665055.1 Lysinibacillus sp. CTST325
TTTTAAATTCTGTCTCAATCTCTAATTGAATATGCATACTAACACCTCAGTATTAGTATGAAATGGGAGAGTATTTTTGTACATCGTTATTCAAGCAGGAATGTACATATTTAAATTAGCATTTATAATACCCCTTTGCATTTAAAAATATACCATAACGTATCTACTTAAACCTGTTACTTTTTCACCGTTCATTCTCATGATTCTTTTGATTCCTTTGTGTTTTTGCTTGCTCTTGTTGCTCTAATTCTTTAGCTATTTTTTTGTCTTTCCCTAAGCTTCCATAAAGTAAATTCCGTTCTTCCGTCATAAGTGACAATTTATAATTTAGCCCTGCAGCGTCCGTAACATCATAATGTTTTTTTAGATAATTAATATCCCGTTTAGCAGTATCAAATTGTTTGAACTTCGAGTAATTGGTCTGTTTAAATTCCGTTTTATCATCAGCTTCTTTGTATTCTTTAATCAACGAATAGCTACTTTGATAAATATTGAAGCAATCCTTCATCTTCTCCAGTTTGAAAATTTCACCGTCAATTAATTCAAGCTGCTTTTCAAAACCACTTATTAAGTTTTCTTTTTTGATTTCAATTTCATTTAACTCTCGAAGCGTAATATCTTGTTTATATAGCTTGCTGCTTATTTCATTCAAGTAATTAATATTTTGTTTAGTGGCCCATTTCTGTAAACCCTTATTATTTTTAAATTTAGCTTGTGATTTATCAATCCATTGTTTGTCAATAAAGGTCTGTTTAAGTGGTGTATAGTCTTTATTAGTAATCCGGTATTTAATAGATGATTCAAAGTAGTTCATGCCTAACATTTTTGTCCTCATAAATTTGTTTGATCTAGGATTTTTAAAGGATAAGTATTTCCCCATCTTACTTTCATATCCTTGTTTATTCATGAGTTCTAAAAATTCTTCAAAAGAGTTAGATTTTAAAATGGTATCATTAATTATTTCCTCAAGTTTCCCTTTAAAAGATTGCTTCTTTGCTCTTGCTACATATTCATTAAAAGTAATCCCCTTACTTCGTCCACTTTCAATAATATTTAATCCGTGTTCTTCAGATACTTTGTCATTTTCCTTCCTTAGATTATTGATAGTATGTTGCCTTTTACTATCGAACATTTTTAAGTCCTCAAAGTTAATCGAGTTGAAAATAATATGGTTATGGAGGTTATCGGTTTCTGTGTGCGTTATAACAACAAATTGATGTTTACCTTTTAAATAATTTTCAGCTAACTCTACACCATACTGGTGAGCTTGTTCAGGCGTTAAATTATCATCACTATCAAATGATTGAATTATCATTCTTGCGCTCATATCTTTGTTGCTATTTTTCTTTTCATTGTAATCATAAAGCACACTTTTAAAATCACGTTCAATCGTTTCAATATCGCATTCATATGAAGTCACTAATTCCTCATTTGTCTTATGATCTTGCATACTGTATTTAACTGCTGCCCTTAAACTTCTAACCTGTTGTATTTTAACGATAGACATATTGAATCAATCCTTAATTAATAAATTTCATATTCATCTAAAATGTCTTTCAAAGAAAACCAATCATCATCATCAAATACATTATCTAGTTTCAACAATTTCATTTTTAATTTTTGAGTAAATATAAAGATTTTATTAGCGAATTCAATCAGTTTATTTTTATCCAATTCAAAAAGCGTATCCCCATATAAATACTCCCAAACATAATCAGCAACTTCTATTTCTTGTTCAGGTGAATTTTCAATAGCTTCACCAATGTAAAGAAGATCATCTTTTATTTGTTCAAACACTTCTTCCAAGACTACTTTTAAAGGTACATCAATTTCATTTTGTTGCAATGCTTTAATCAAACTATTCTTCTCTTTTAAACTTAATTTATCGCTAGTATATTTCTGTTTCAAATTTAGCAAACGGTCATATTCTTTATTCATCAGATTAATAATTATTTTTTGATTTGTTTTTAAAAAATCAATGTCATTATCTGAATAAAATCCGTCTGTATTTATTCTACGAATTAAACTATTTACATTCTTTCCAATGTAATTAATTTCTTTTGTAAGTTCACGATAAACTTTCATATCAAATTCAATTTTAAAATGACTTTTAGCGCTATCAACCATAAAAGCTGATACACTCTTATACCCTAGTTCTTTTGCTTTTTCCTTTAGATATTTTTTTTCATCTTCACTAACACTTAACTGTAAATAAGTTTTATTTATAAACATAAAAATCCCTCCCTACCTTTTAAAATATCGAGCGTAGCGACAACAAATATAGCTGCTTATTTCACAAAAATAACAGCTAATTATTTGTAAAGGTCGTAGGATTCTCCTACCAAGTCAAAAACAACGTTTTTGGGGATTACCATGGTAATCCCGTAGCTTGCCCTTTATTAAAAATGCCATATTTTGCATTCCTAATTATATCATTTCTTCCATTTAAATGGTATAATGTAGGTAAATAAACAAAGGAGGTAAAGAAAAAATGGTATCAGTTGATGAACATACACGAGTAGGTATAGAGATCGTGTCACAGGGAGTTAAATTAAGTGAGCAACTTCTCTTGAAAGTTTTGGAATCACTGATTGAAAGACTTGGGAAAAATAAAGAGGAACAAAATTTCGTAATTAATGATAATACAAAAGAAGGTAAACAAAAAATTACTGACTTAATAAATAAACATAAAGAAGGAGTTGTTGCTTTAGATGAAAACATAACAAAGCAGCAATTAAAAGATTATCAAAAGGAACTCAAAAAAATGGGTGTAGATTTTTCTGTTGTTAAAAACGAAAAAGATAACTATTCGTTTTTCTTTGCAGGCCAGCAATCAAATGTTATTGAAAAAGCTTTAAAAAATGTCGTAGAAAGAAAAAGTAATATTTTAGAAAATAAGCAAATGATTAACGATCAAGCAGACCTAAAAGCTTCTAAAGTTAAAAACAATAATGAAGTAAGCAAAGCAAGTAAGGAAAAACAAAAATCATCATCAATTTTTTCAGTACAGGGTGTCAAAGAAATAGATGCCAAGATTAAATCCGAACAAAAAGATAAGGATCAAGTTAAAACTCGAAAACCATCTATAGAGAGATAATTTATAACAATATTAAAAACAGAAAACGATAGTCGTGTTTTACGCCTATCGTTTTAATTTATTATCCAAAAATAATAAGGGAGTGTTTTCTTTATGGATGAAAATATTTTAGATAAAACTGAACCTATTGAAAGGGAAATAGCCTATCAAAAACTTTGTGAATTCGAAAAGAATTATTGTGAAGATATATATTTAAATACTACTGGATCTGTCGTTTACGAAATCAATGCGACTCGGTTAGCAGAATTAGAAAACACCGAAGATCCTTTTAAAGATTTGGATTTTTTAACTAAGGAAAACTTAGACTTTCAAACTGTAGAATTCCCATCATATAAAAAATTATTTGAAGCAAAGTATAAAAACAGATTCCTTAAGAATCTGTCAGCTATTAACCCTAATGAATTACAAAAAAAATTAGGAAAAGATACGTTGGAATTAGTAGCAAAAGGAGATACTGAAATAAAGGTCAAATATGCTGAGAGTATCAAAGAAGTTGATTTAGATAATGATGGTGTGCCTGATCGTATAGATATTGATGATACTAAGAACAGCGTTCAAACTGTAGCTGATTTGGATATTATTAAAAATTTAACTAGCAAAGAAACAAGCAGCCAGGAAAAGAAACAAAAAGATGATATTGAACGATAAAGGGGCGATTTCATATGAAAATTTTAAATAGCATTTTAAATTTTTCTGTTAAAGCATTTAGTTTTATTGTTGTAGTAGCTTTAAGATTATTAGTGTTTGCGGTCACAATTTCATTTGCACTCATAAAATTTGCTATTGGGATCGTACTTGTAATTTTATCCCTTGGAGCTTTTGCTTCATATACTTCTAAATATTAACGTTGCAAAATTAAAGCCATACAGTCGCTCATAGGACGTTTTCTTCATCCATGAGTATTTATTCCCGAAAATAAAAAGGCAAGTATATCATGCTAAAAACATACGTAAACAACCACTTTAAATTAACACATATGATGTAGATCGAGGTTATGCAAATAACAAAAAAGCTTTTAATAAAAAGCCCCTTGATCTACATCATAATAAACACTTTTCCCTCATTATAATTATCTCCGAATAATCAAAAGTTCACCTCGATTTTTACTGAAAGGAATAAATCAATAAATCCATTTCCAATAAACATTGATATATCAAGTATATTTCAGCATCTACAACGGATCCGAATACCAGGAATGAAACTAAGAGCGTAGCAACTTTTAAAGATATACGTACAGAACGATTTAAGAGCCGTTCTTATTTTACTGTACAGAGATAATAAAGTTGTTTAATTTACAATAAAGTCCTTTAAAAAAATAATAAAGTTGTTGTTTAGTTCTTATTGAACTCCCATGAATTTTCTAAAACGAACTTTCTACTAAGCTTTTAATTGGTTTTTATATCGTCTTTCCTCTGTTGTCGGATAATCATTGGTTGACGTTTATCTTTTTCCATCGCTGCTAAATACTTACCTAAATAAACATCTGTAATACGATGGGGAACGTAACCCAAACGCTGACGTATCAAGTTTTCAAGTACAAACATTTTACGCGTGATTTTTTCATATTCTTTTCCGCTGTATTCTTCAGATTCCTTATATTCTTCAATACCTTGCTGTTTACGAGCATTATAAAATGTGTTCATAAGTTTATATATATTTGTTCTTTCAGCTCTTGCATATTTCAATAAACTAAGTAACTCATACGTTGAATATCTCATTAGCTCTGGAGTAGTCTTATCCAGGTAAACATCTAGCGCAAAATCTCGGACACGGACAGAAACTCGTTCATGATTACGTTGCACTCGATCCGCGGGCAATATCATGATACAAAAATCGCAATAATACTTTTCACCCTCTGGTTTTAATACACTTCCACAATACGGACAGGTAATAACATATTTCTCAATCATTCAAATACCTCCTTGTAATTGTAGCCATCTTCTTTAGAGGCAATAAGCCTTCATTATGCGTATATACATATACGTACACATGAATATATGAATATATGTATATATGAATATATGTATAAAACGTTATTTCTTAAGAAAAAAAGTCCACCTTAAGGCGAACTTTACTTGTAATTCTATATTCAACGCGAGTGGTCTCTTTTCTTCTCTTTAGCTTGGTCCTGCTGCGCTTTAATTTTAGTGTCAATCCCTTTAACACCTTTTAATGAAAAAATATCTTGTTGTTTAGGCTCATGATTAGAAATACACTTATAAATTGCTTCACCTAATTTAGTATCATCAAATTTTGATGAAATAGTAGCTTTTGTATATTCCTCTTTGCCAATCCTTCCCCAATCTAATTCAAGGTCATTCTCTGCTGCTAGAAGCCTTATAAATTCAGTCTGAGCCCGTCCATTACCTTCTCTAAAAGGATGTAAAACATTAATTTCAGCCATAAAATAAGCAGCACGTTTACAAAATTGGTCAGTTGATAATCCTTTTAAAAATCCCTCATTTTTTAATTCTTTAAATAACTCTTTTCCTTGTTCTTCGATATACAATGAATTAGCAAATTGAAAATGATCTTTTGATATATTTTCAGTTCGTGTTTTTCCAGCAAAATCATAGATTTCTTGAAAAAGATATTTATGAATTGATTTCAAATGGGAAAAATCAAAATTCCCATGTAATAGATTTTCTCGTAATTGATATAAACGTCTTCCAACATAATATGCTTCTAATTGGTCTAATTTTTGTTGATCACGAACATCAAACTTATTAATCAAGATAGTGGAGTTAGGATAGCAATATTTAGATTGATTAAATTTTTCCATTGCTCAAACCCAAGATTTTCATTGCCATTTCTTCACTTTGTAGAGCTGTAATCTCCCCTTTGGCTTCTTTCAAGATGAGCTCCTCCAATTCTGGTAACAGCTCTAAACCTTCAAATGCTAGAACCGCCTTTACTTCCTCAAGGTTCTCCTCGTGAGTTTTTTTTCTCATTTCAACCCACTCCTTCTATATTTATAAGAGTTTTTGTTCATAATTTCCTCATTCTAATCCACTAATATTAAATACTTCTTATAAAAATAACTTTTCACATCAGGGTCTGTTTCACGCTCAAGCTTCCCTTTAACAAAGATGTTTTTCCAAAGTTATCATTTCTTCATAATTAGCAAGTTATATGGTTTTTCTGTAACCTTTTGTGTTATTCAATATCGTCAAATTGCCAAGTAGAAAAATACATAACCTAAATTAATTATAGCATTAACTACATACACAATTGGATATAAAGTGTACCCTTTGTAAAGGACATTTTGAAAAAAAGCTAGGCTACCTTTTGAAGCTGCTGTCTGTATTTTGCAGGCGGCAGCTTTTTCAAGTTCCATTGCCCTCGATAATGGTTGTAATACAT
>NZ_BAAFHO010000031.1:0-6398 GCF_054665055.1 Lysinibacillus sp. CTST325
AAACTACGACTACAGGTTGGCTCCCTAGTACAGTCGTAGCATCAGTTTAACATACTAAAGCCTTATGAAAAATCGAAAAATCACTAGGCTTATTCAGCATGGCCCAATTTATCAAAATAATATCAGAGAGTTAAGAAAGTTATTATAGATATTTGACTAATCGTAAGAAAAAGAGCTGCATAAACAACTCAATGATCTTCAAGTAAAGCACCCGTTAGTTTCTTCACGTTCTTTTCTTTAAATAAAATGAGCAAAATCCTGAAACACAAAGGCTGGCTATAAACGTCCAGAAGTTAAAAAACAAATGATTAGAAAAAGGATTTAAATAGGATATTTCGTATTCAAAATATGAATTGATTTCATTTCGAAATGAAACGATTCGATAAATCGTTACTCCCAAAATCAGCACAACTACCCCTGAATAACAAACTTGAAATATTTTTCTTTTCACTAAAAAACGTTTGTGTAACTTTTCAAAAACAAACATCATTGTAAAGAAAAAATAAAGAATAATTAGCATCGGAAACATAACAAACATTAAGCCTGGGTTTCCATTTCCTCCAACAAAATTGTCACCTGAGGGGTCGAATGAAGTAGTCATCATATTAGTGAATGTAAAGCCGACAACACTTACAATTCCCGAGAAAACAACACTTAGCCAAAAAAGAAAACGCATTATAACCCTCCTCAACAAACTTGCTTTGTTAGTTGGATTATAACCTTTCCAAAGCGAGATATGGGGACGTAAATCCAAATGAACAACAATAAGTAATTATTTTTTATTTTTCAGTTCTAAAAGTATAGGTGCTATATTTAGTAAAATAGAAACAATTGTCAAAAACCATAATGCCTTTTCCATAGTAGGTACTACATCCCCTAAAGCCGCCCAATCTTCAACTTTTACCCAATTAGATACAAGGCTATGTTCTGCACAGAGTGTCAATGCTGTAAATGATAACCCCATTGCCATTGCAAGCTTATAATCTTTACCTGTTGCATACATATAAAGATTTATAAAAGTTGCTACTATTGCAATAAGACCTAATATTAACCACATAATTATGTCGCCTCCCTTTTCAATATAGACATAAATTGTAGTTGTATGGTTCACGAACCATCATTTGGTAACCGCTCTTTCCTTAACGTTGTAAATCCACATAAATATGGCGAGACCCCTTATTCCACTAAAGCTACAGTTAGTTAAATAAGAAAAATGCCCTGCTCCCTTATCGAAGCAAAGCACAGGTAGTTAAATAACTTATATCTGTTCTTGATAAATATTTAATCGTAAAGGTTCAAATTTTAATGCTATTTTAAACTCTTCAAGATTTTCAACCAAATGATAAAAAACATCCACATCACCATCGGTATCAAAATACCATTCTGACGTTTCCAAACTTCTAAGTTCATTAGTTGGGGTAAATACAAATTCACAATGGAGTTGTTCCATCCCAGAATATTCGTCATCTTCATAGACAGTAAATTGTCTAACGAAATCAAAATAAAATAATTCTTCTCCTGTAAAATCGTATACTCCACATTGGAAGAGTAAAGCTATTTCCTCTTCTCCTTCAACTGGTTGTCTTCCAAACGATATAAATTCATTCCAAACATTTGCTATAGTTGTATTTTCACCAATCTTCTCTTTGAGGAAACCTTCAGCATTTTGAGCAGTAATCATATTGTAACTCCTTTAATCAACTTAGTTTATTGTCGCTTATTATACCAAATCTTTATTCAACTAAACTGCTCCGTTAGTTTAAGTACAATTCTTCACAAGATAACCATCAGTTTTAACATAAATGTCCAATAAAAAAATCATCTCAAAGAATAACTAAAGAGATGATTTTTATCAAACTTTATTACAAATTATCAATCTTTATTATAAACAATCAATCTTTTTTTCAAAGCTACACCAATAAGAATTTTTCGACTTTACTTAGAATTCTATTCAGGTATTTATAGTTGCAGCTGTATGATGTAAAGATTAAACCGAACAATCTAATAAATGACAAACAAAAAAGTCGTCATTTGACGACTTTTCATTTGCTCATATATTCAGCACTTACGGCGATACCAGCTACTCCTGTCCAAAGTGTTTCAGATACAACTGAAATAAGGGGTTTTGCATTTAAAAGATTTGATGATTTTTTCATAGGCATCTCTCCTGTCGATGTTTTTAAACTAATAAATCTTAGTACAAATGCTAACAGGAGTAAGATTATTGCTACTGATATAGATAATGGGGCCGCAGTTACACTCGCAAGTGCTCAATATACGAATTATTTTACTGTAATCAGTATATCACGAATGTTCTGAAAGGTCGATATTGGTCAAACTTCTGCAAATGCAACTTTCAGAAAGGGATTTCTCCCCATTTGTCGAAAAATAGAAGATGAAAGGAGAATAGCTTCATGAAGTCGATATTAACAAAAATTAAAGAAAATTTTATAACTAGTACTCCTAAGCCCCCTAAAAATGCTTGTTATTTTTGTAAACGAAAAGCAGTCGATTTAAGAAATTACAAGAATGAAAGAAATAAAAAAATTAAGGTATGTCATCTGTGTATTGAATATGCAGAAAGACGAGCCTATCGTAAATAAAATATTCCAGTTCGCCTAAAGGCGGACTTTTTTTCTTAAGAAAATGCTTATAAGTATATTTTTCCTTCTGTTTTGAGTGTGCTCAGACGCATCGAAATTTTTTTAGACGTATCTTTCTTTGTTCGATGCGTTTCAGAGCTGTTTAAATTCAGTAAAAGATTAAAAAACCTACTTCGGGCGGCAGCACTACAGACTGTAGAAATATGGCCATCTACGGTAGGGCGTGTAGATTGCCATATATCAACATTCTATACGTGTCACTGTGGCACTAAAAGGCTCGATAACTAGGGTCTGTACGGCTCATGCTTCGCCTACATACCCTAAGTTCCTGATCCGTTTGCCTATCGGCACGTACCCCATGAGCCGAAAACCTTAAGACCATAAGGCAAGGAAATTTTCGGCTGAAGCCGAAAATTGCGTCGCTGTGCTCCTTATTTTTTCCCTTTGCCTTCCGAATCGTAAGACAGCGAGCCAGTCGTTCAAGGGCGGAAAAACTTTTTGCTTAAGAACGCTGCGCAACAGCAAAAACTTTTACCGAAAGCCCCCTTGACCAACTGTCTATACGTGTTTTTCGTTCTCCATGTCAAAGGGGAAAAATAATCCCCTTTGGGAACTAATTTCGCTTCTACAGGCAAAGTGAAAAAATGGAAAAAAAGTAAAAAAATATACAAAATCTATTTACATTTATAAATAGGTATTGTATAATAAGTATATAAAGGAGGTGAATATAAGTGGATGAATTTGAAAAAGTCCTTGCGCTTGTCGCACTTGTTGCTACAACATTTAAAGCTTTCACGTCAGGCTTTAAAGACATTTACGACATGAAAAAAGGAAAAAAGAAAAAGCGACGTTCCCCCGCTAAGAAGAATCGTCGCTAATACTTTGGGAAGGAGGTTAACCCTCCTTCTTAAATAAAATTATAACACATCCACTTATTTGTATATATGAAAAAGGTATTCGAAAAATTTGGTTATGTAAATATTGCCTTGCTGTTTGCTAGTACAGTTATAATACTGAAGTATGTTGATTTTCAAGATCGCTCAACCTTTGGCAATGTATTACTAGCCCTGTATGGAATCACAATTTCAATCCACGCTGTAAGACTTATGTTTATAATTAAAGTGAGGTGAAATTGTGGAATATAAATTTGCATCAACTGAGGAACTTCTTGGGTTTTTAAATGAAGAATTATTGTCTGGAGCTGAAGCAGCATCAATATTAGAAATATCAACGGCCCGGCTAGGACAATTGGTGAAGGATGGAAAATTAATAGTTGCTAAAGAACAACCTAAAATGTTCTTAAAAAGCATGCTGCTGGAGAAGAAAGACGAACTCGAATTACTCCGGAAGAAATATAGACCATATGAATAGTTGAGTACCTGGTGGTTTCATTAAAAGAAGGGAGTGTTGAAAATGGAAAAGCCTTTAAACTACGAAAAAACTTTCAAAATCGAAATATTAAATGAATTTGCAAATGGTGTTCATGCACAATTATTAAACTACATCTTTAACAATGGAATTGATATAAATGATAAAAGTAACTCTTACGTTATTCTGTTAGATCAGCTGTCAGAATTTCTTGATAAAGATTTATTTGAAATGTCAATTCAAGAGTTGGATGGTTTAAAGATTTTTTGGAAATGCATGGACGAACTTATTGGGGGAATAACAAAGGAAAATGCAAATGAATAAGTCTGAATTGTCGCTCTTCACTGATGCCGAGTTCCAGCAGCGTTTTAACTATACAAAAGATAGATTGAGTAAAAATAAGACGAGACAAGAAAATCCAGTTGCTTTCCTTTTAGGAGGCCAACCAGGGGCAGGGAAAAGCACTTTACACGCATTAGCTAAAGATAAATTAAACAAGGATGTTATTACTATTGATAATGACACGTTTAAAATCCAGCACCCAAAATTTTCTGCACTAGTTAAGGAGTATGGAAAAGATTATGTAGAGCATGTTACGCCTTTTTCAAATCGAATGACAGAAGCTTTGATTGATTATTTTAGTAAGGAAGGCTTTAACTTAACTATTGAAGGTACTTTACGAACTGCTGAAACACCAATGAAAACAGCTTCAGCTTTAAAAGAAAAAGGCTATGAAGTCAATCTTTATGTAATGGCGGTATCGAAAGATTTATCTTACTTAGGTACGTTGGAGAGATATGAGTCAATGTATGCAACAAAGCCACAAACTGCAAGGTCAACGGATAAGGCAATTCATGACACAGTAGTTACTAATTTACCTAATAATCTTGATATCCTTTTTAAAGGGAATCATTTCGCTGATATTAGTCTTTTTACAAGGGAAGGAACTAAGGTTTATTCTAGTGTTGAAACACCTTCAATTAGCCCTAAAGAGGTTATTTCCAACGCATTAAATGAGAAGCCGCCTAGCGATGTTTTGTTGAACAAAATTGAGTGTATTATTAATCAGGCCAAGCAAAATAATCATCAACTACCTGAACTTTCAAATTGGCAGAAAGAACTTAAGCAACAAGGGAAACAAGGTATTTTCTCCTTGAAGGGTATAAAAGAAATTGATACCAATATCAAAGGCCAACAGCAGGATCAAGCCAAAGATAAAAAGCGAGATCAATCACTTTAAAAGAGGAGGATGAAGTATGGGTAAATATAGCATTGCTAATACAACCAAAGAAGAGCGAGCGGAAAGATTGGCACAAGCAGAAGCAATTAACAGCTTAGGAGCTAAACCAGTAGCTCCTGAAGATCAGGTCTTATTCCAGAGACATATTGATGGTGAGTTGGAAATTGAGGAAGTTGCACAGATGTTAATAAATAAATACAAAAAATCTCCTGAAGCTCTGAATGACTAATTTCAGAGCTTTTTTGAAATTTATTATAAGGGAGCGTTATATTTATGAATGATCCGTACTTAATTCCAAATAGTTTTGTGTTAAAAAACAAATTAAATATTACTGATCAGGAAGAATTAGATAAAGCTGAATCTGCTATCTCCCTGGTTAGATTAGCAAACGTTAATGAAGTTAAAGGGGATTTTGATTATAAGCATTTAATGGATATACACAAGCACATTTTGGGTGACGTTTATGAGTGGGCCGGACAACCTCGTTTGATGGATATAGAAAAAGCTGAACCCGTGCTTTCAGGTATGAGTGTTCAATATCGTCAAAATAAAAAAATTCCTGCTGAAGCTAAAGCAGCCATTAACGAATTGAAAAAAGTTAATTGGAGTAATTTAGATACATATGAACAGAAAGCTGAAGCATTTTCAAAGAATATGGCCACACTATGGCAAGTACACCCTTTCCGTGAAGGTAATACGCGAACTGTAACAGAATTTTGTGTACAATATGCAGCTACTCAAAATATATTTTTAGATAAAAAGTTATTCGCGCAAAATGCTTCATTTACTCGAAATGCCCTTGTTATGGCGAGTATCGGGGAATACTCTGACTTTTCACATTTGAATCGAATTGTTAAGGATGCTATGGAGAGTGGAGATAAAGTGAGGATAAGTATTAAAGAAAAAACCGAACAAATTAAATCATCATCCAAAGATATTTTTTCATTAAAAAGCGTTAAAGAGATTGAAACTAAAATTAAAGCGGAGCAGGACCAAGCTAAAGAGAAGAAAAGAGACCACTCGCGTTAAACAAAAAGGGATAAAAAAAGCCCTCTTTTATTAAACTGTACCCTATAAGATAGACACTTTGAAAAAAGTCTATCCTATAGGGTACTTTTGTTTATAATGAGAAAAAAGATGTCGGAGCGGAATAAATGACGAAAAGATTATTTACTAAAAAAGAGCAA
>NZ_BAAFHO010000032.1:0-5775 GCF_054665055.1 Lysinibacillus sp. CTST325
TGTAGGTCGGGTAACCGGCGCGAGGGTTCAAATCCCTCCTTCTCCGCCATTGGCCCGTTGGTCAAGTGGTTAAGACACCGCCCTTTCACGGCGGTAACACGGGTTCGAATCCCGTACGGGTCATACTAAAAAGCAGTAGATGTAACTTACATCTACTGCTTTTTTTCGTATAAAAATAGTTTTTAAGATTCGAATATTTTCCTCTAAAAATGGAACATCACAACATGTTCACGTTTGAAGACTTAAGTAATTATAATAAATAAAACGTCTACCAAAATGAGTAGACGTTTTGCCTTTTAAACTCTTAATAGCATCCTTTCAAGTGAGCTACGTGCTTCTTCAGCTGTGTGAGCTTCTACTCGAATACGATTATGTGGCTGCCCCCTTTCTATACTTTCTAAGGACCAAAGCAGATGGGGTAGGTCAATTCGATTCATTGTAAGACAAGGACAGAAATTCTTATTTAAAGAGATAATCTGCTTATTAGGGTGCTGCTGGATTATCCGATTAACAAGATTCATTTCAGTACCGATTGCCCATGCCGAACCACCCGGTGCTTTATTAATCGTATCGATAATGTATTTTGTAGAACCTGCATCATCTGCAGCAGCAACAACTTCACGATTACATTCAGGATGAACAATGATACGCATAGTTGGATGAACTTGACGTATAAGCTCCGTATGCTGGACTGTAAAACCTTCGTGGACGGAGCAGTGTCCCTTCCATAAGATGACTTGAATGTTTTCTGGAGACTGATCTGTCTCAAGCATATTTGTATGAGGATTCCAAACTGCCATATTTTCAAGCGGTATTCCTAAATCATACGCAGTATTTCTTCCTAAATGTTGATCTGGTAAAAAGAAAATACGTGATTTTTGCGTAAATGCCCATTTAACCATTTCTTTTGCATTGGACGATGTTACGCAGGCTCCACCATGACGCCCAGTAAATGCTTTAATGGCAGCAGTAGAATTGACATATGTTAGAGGGATAATGGTATCGCCGAAGAGCTCCTGTAAAATCGGCCATGCCTGTTCTGTTTGATAAATGTCTGCCATGTCTGCCATTGAACAGCCTGCACGCATATCAGGTAAATAAACATGCTGCTGTTCAGTTGTGAGCATATCAGCTGTTTCCGCCATAAAGTGTACGCCACAAAATACTATATGTTCAGCTTCCTTGTTAGCTGCTGATAATTGAGCAAGCTGCAAGGAATCCCCTGTTGCATCTGCAAATTGAATCACTTCATCTTTTTGATAATGATGCCCAGGGATGAAGAGCATACTACCTAATTTCTTTTTTATAGCTATAATACGAGATTCCATGTCATTTTTAGATAATACACGATAATGCTCTGGTAGTAGTGATGTTTGGTGTAATAAACTAGTGATGGACAATAGAATTAGCTCCTTTCGTTTGTACTAGTGCACTAATGTCAAAGCATTTTACTGAATGTGTTAGCGCTCCGAGTGAAATCCATTGAATACCTGTTTCAGCATAGGTATTTAAGTTATGGAGCGAAATGCCGCCTGAAGCTTCTGTAGCAATATGCGGGGGAACTGCTGGGAGCCATTCACGTATTTCCTCAGGGCTACGATTATCAAACATAATGATATCTACACCGGCTGCAATTGCTTCATCTAATTGTGCTTTTGTTTCGATTTCGACTTCGATTTTAATGGTGTGACCGATTTTCTCACGGGCTGCCTGTACGGCTTTAGTAATACTACCTGCAAAAGCAATATGATTATCCTTTAGCATTATCGCATCGTATAAACCATTGCGATGGTTATAGGCGCCACCGATTCTAACAGCATATTTATCTAACATACGCATTCCAGGCATTGTTTTGCGTGTATCGCATATTTTCGCATTAGTACCTGCTGTTTCTCGTACCGCTAAATTTGTAGCTGTAGCAATAGCGGACATGCGCTGAATAAGATTCAAAATGACACGTTCACCCATTAATAACTTTTGAAGAGGTCCTTGGATAACAGCTAGAATATCACCAACATTGACTTTTTCACCATCTTTTCTATAAAGGATAATATCCATAGATCGATCAAGAAGAAGAAATCCATGCTTAATGATGGGGGCTCCACAAAAAATGCCGCTTTCCTTCGCATAAAAAGAAAAAGATCCCTGCTGTTCTGGAGAAAATATAAATTCACTCGATATATCCCCATCGCCTATATCCTCATTAAAAAATTGTTTTAGCAATTCCTCGAGTTTGATGATATTCATATAATGAATTCCTCACTTTCATTTGTCCTTGTTGAAAAATGATCCAGCGGTTTGCCCAATGATGATCATCTTGTGGTCTGTCAATGCGAATATGTGCTCCGCGAGTTTCTTTTCGTGTAATGGCTGCGTGTGCCATTAATGTAGCGACAAGATGCATCATGTAAAGTTCGAGTTCCGGTCGATTCAAGCCATCTAAATTAACATGAAGAAGTGTTTGCATTGAGGGCAATTGTTGTACGAATCGTTCCATGTCGATAGGATTTCGCACAATGCCTAACGTGTGCATCATCATTTGTCGTAATTGATCTTTTGTAAATAATGATGGCATTGTTTGTTGGTGATGTTTGTCATCAATTAAGAAACTGTTTTGCTTACAACCTGTTTGAATAATGTATTGGGCTGTTCTTTGTCCAAACGTAATGCCTTCTAAAAGAGAGTTACTAGCTAAACGATTAGCACCATGCACCCCAGTACAAGCAACTTCTCCTATTGCATAAAGATTAGGAATAGATGTTCTTCCCAAGTCATCAGCAACAACACCACCCATTAAAAAATGGCTACCTGGTGCTACAGGAATTAACCCATCTTGTAAATTAACATGATTGTCATAGCAAAGTTGAGCAATCGTAGGGAATTTTTCTTCAAAGTGTTCGATACTTGAAATATCAATAAAGGTTTCCTGCCCAGCAGCACGTTTATTAAATAATGCATGTGCAGTAATATGGCGTGGTGCTAAGTCCAACTGTTCATGTATGCCTTTCATTATGGGATGACGCTGTGCATCGACAAACTTTCCTCCAGCGCCGCGCACAGCTTCAGAGACTAATCCTTTAGCCAGCCCTCCACACCAAAGTAAGCTCGGATGAAATTGCATAAATTCCATATCACTGATGGCAGCTCCAGCACGATATGCTAAAGCGATACCATCTCCAGTATTTGTATCAAAGTTAGACGTACGAGAATAAATAGCACCAGCACCTCCTGTCGCTAGAATAACGTGGTGGGCAAGGTAGCGCTTCGTTCCCTCTGCTCCTTTTGTAAGAACGCCAACACAATCTCCAACTGTATTCAATAAAAGCTCGTAAGCCATTTCATAGCAATTCACAACGATATTAGATGTAAGTTGTCTGAGCAAATAATCTATCATTACTTGGCCAGTACGATCACCACCTGCATGTAAAATACGGTGATGACTATGTGCCCCCTCTAAGCCTAGAGCCGGGGACCCATCAATTTGTCGATCAACTGGGAAGCCCTCATTTAATAAATCACTGATAATTTCTGTACCGTTTTCTATGAGTACTTCAACATTCCTTCTTTCATGATGATATTCACCAGCAATCAACGTATCAGCAATGTGAAACTTTGGATGATCTTCTTGACTTGTAACGGCAGCAATACCGCCTTGAGCACGATAAGAACTACTCATTTTAATTGAACATTTTGTAACTATCTGAACTTGAAAATGTCCTTCGAGTAGTCGAGCAGTTTGAAGTGCAGCAACGCCGCTACCAATAATAAGTACATCTGTCATTACATCCATACATATACCTTCTTTACAGTTGTCTTGACACATATCTTTACATAAAATAAAAGAGAAAACAAGACCTGATGAACTAGAAGGGAAGAATAAGATGATTTATTTGGATTACGCTGCAACCTCTCCAATGACTCCAAAAGCTCTTACAGCATATTGTGAGGTAGCGAAACAGTATTATGGAAATAGTGCAAGCTTACATGATCTAGGAGGGCAAGCCCATTATTTTGTTGAACAGGCAAGAGCTGTCGTAGCAAGATCTCTTGGAGTAAATAGTGACGGTGTCATTTTTACTGGAAGCGGCACTGAGGGCAATTTAATTTCGATTTTGTCATTAGCTTTAGCGTCAAATAAAGGGAAGCACATTATTTCATCACAAGCTGAACACACCTCCGTACATGCGGCTTTAAATACACTTGAAAAAATAGGGTTTGTGGTCACAAAGTTACCTTTACAACAAGATGGTTGTATTCATGTGGAGCAACTACGAGAAGCCATACAAGAAGATACGGCTTTAATCACTATCCAACATGTAAATTCAGAGATAGGCTCTATTCAACCTATTGAAGAAATAGCCGAGATTGCAAAACAATCAAACGTTCTCTTGCATGTCGATTGTGTACAGTCCTTCTGTAAACTTCCGTTAAAACAGCAAGTAGATGCTATTACTGTTTCAGCCCATAAAATAGGTGGGCCAAAGGGATGTGGAGCTATTTATATTAATCCTAAGCTTCGTGTTCCCGCATTAGCACCAGGTGTCACGCATGAGCGTGGGCTAAGGGGAGGAACATTAGATACGCCAGCTATTGTCGCTTTTGCTACGGCGATTGAAGATTATCAATATGAGCGGAAGCATTATGAAGCATTACGTCAAAGCTTTAAGAAAAATTTGCAAGAAACGTGTCAAATAATTGAGAGTAAGGAGCAATTGCCTAATATTTGTGGTGTATTAATGAAAAGAGTAGAGGGACAAGACGTTTTGTTAAAATTAAATGAAGTGGGGATATGTATTTCCACTGGAAGTGCCTGTGATATTCATAGTGAATCTGGTACGAAGGCGATTTTATCAATGGGCTATTCTATGGAAGCGGCACGTCAATTTTTTAGAGTATCTTTTGGTCCGACAACTACATTAGAGGAAATTGGACGATTACAAAGGGTACTTTCTGTTATTTAACTTCATTAGCAAATGTTTTCGGTAACGAAAGTGCAACGTCAGAAATGTTCTTTCACATGTGCTGTAAATTTAGGGTTTAATATGATTGTGGATAAGATGAAACCTGAAAACTATAATTAAATAATTTTGAAATGATCAATTAACAGGCATGTTAATTGAATCTATAAATAGTTTTTGGTTTATATTTGGCATTTTTAGTTGATTGTAACGAAGGGCTACTCTGATGGATCCTGTCGTAGATTAAAGATTCCTGAAAAAAGCGAAGTGTCTCGACAGTCAGAAAAGAGTAGCTCAAATCGGAAAACAGTATTTTTTAATGAATTAAAATAGATAAAACTACTTCTAATAAATTAATTGTTTTCTTTTAATTAAGCTATTGTTATAATAAAAAGCAGAGTGATAATTTCTCTTACATGACAAAAATATCTTCGAAAAGTAATGATTTCTTTTATTTTATAAAAAAGAGTTGCACAATGCTAGAAAACGTTATACAATAATTCTTGTCTTGAAGGACAGGTAATAAAAACTTCAAAACGAAATACATAAGGCTTTCAAAATACGAAGTATATTGAAAACTAATAGTCTAGTGATGATGGCAAAGAGGTCACACCCGTTCCCATACCGAACACGGAAGTTAAGCTCTTTAGCGCCGATGGTAGTTGGGGGCTTCCCCCTGTGAGAGTAGGGCGTCGCTAGGCATAATACCCAGGAGGATTAGCTCAGCTGGGAGAGCACCTGCCTTACAAGCAGGGGGTCGGCGGTTCGAGCCCGTCATCCTCCACCATTTGCCGGTGTAGCTCAGTTGGTAGAGCAA
>NZ_BAAFHO010000033.1:0-5381 GCF_054665055.1 Lysinibacillus sp. CTST325
TGATTAGCTCAAATTGTTTTGCTGGCATCATGTTTGATGTCCAAAATTTTGTTTCGTTCACTAACTCGAGGTTAGCTACTAAAAACTTTATTGATTACGTTTTGCTTGTTCAGTTTTCAAGGTTCATATATAATTGTCATCTCTTTATTAAGAGCTAACTTTTATATAATAACATGTTTTTCGCAGAATGTCAAACAGTTATTTTATTTTTATATTATTCTAGCTGCATGTTCAGCAGCAACTTTTATATAATATCACCCACTCCATAGAACGTCAATAGTTTTATTCATTTTTTTAAAAGTTTTATAGCCTAAACCTTGGCCATGATTTTAAAAATTGAATAGTACGGTTTCTTCCAATTTCTAAAAGCGTTTCTTTAGTTTCTTCATCTAAATCAAATTGTGTGGCGCTATAATCATCGACAGGGATGAATATAATATCTCTTTCATGCCGTCTTGAAATATACCTTTCATCATGAGCATCTTTCATAGTAGAAAATAAAGCCTCAAATAAATTTAATCCATTTTTAATTTCATGTGGGTGTTGTTCTTCTCTACGTCTACTCAATTTAAGTCCTATAATCGGTCGCATTTTACGTCCTTCTCTATCGTCAAATACCCATAACGGAAAATTACTCAGTACGCCACCATCTACAATAACTGAATCTCCTTTTCCCGTTTTTAATGTAACAGGTTCAAAGAAAAAAGGTATTCCACAGCTCATACGTAAAGCACTTGCTACAGAAAAATTCTTCGCTTCGATATGATATTTTTGCAAATCATCTGGTAAAACGATCATTCTGCCATTTGTTAAATCTGAAGCCACTAATTTTAACGAATCTCTAGGTAAATCTCCGAATGTATAAACGCCTTTTGCTGCCAATTTCTGAAAAAACCATTTTTCTAATGCTTTTCCTTTATATAAACCTAAATGGTGATAAACATTAACCCACTTCATAAACGGGAAAGGTAAGATTGTTTTCCTTGGATCTAGTAATGAAGGTACATCCAATTCTTCTAACATAGTTTGGATTTCTTTTCCACTATATCCTGCAGCAATAAAAGCAGCTAGTATGGCCCCAGCACTTGTTCCAGCCACCCGTTTAAAGCGAAAATTTTCAGCTTCTAGTACTTGATACGCCCCAACTAGTGCAAACCCCTTCAAACCACCACCAGAAAAAACACCATCAATCCACAAAATTCCCTCTCCTTTTTAAGATAATCAATACATTATATAAAGAGTTATATACAAATAGAACGAACTCAATGAGTATTTTGTCGAATTTACTAACGACTTTGATACTGACATACAGATTTAAAAATAGTAAAAGGATTAGCTCTGTTCTAGATAGAGCTAATCCTTTTAACTTAGTTAATGTTATTACTTAGATTACTTAATTTTAAAATGTGCAATTTGACCTTTTAAGTCTTCAACCATCTCATTTACTTGATTAGCTGTTCCTAGCATTTCTTCCATAAAAGCAGATTGCTCTTGCATAGTTGAAGCAATATTTTGGGTACCTGCTGATGTTTGCTCCAATGATTGCACAGTCGTCTCTGTAGTCCCTAATACTTGTTCAGAGCTTGCAGATATTTGTTCTACTGTTGAAGCAATTGATTGCGTTCGCATACTAATGTTTGAAATTAGAGATGAGATTTTTTGGAAAGTATCTCCAGCCAATCTTATTGCGACAGTCTCTTGATCAATTTCATTTACTACTCTCGTAATAGCTTCAACAGATTCATTAGAATTGTTTTGCATTTCAGAGATTAATTTAGTAATGTCATTAGCAGATTGGGCAGATTGTTCTGCTAAATGTCTTATTTCATCTGCAACAACAGCAAACCCTTTTCCGTATTCACCTGCACGAGCAGCCTCAATAGCTGCATTTAGTGCAAGTAAATTAATTTGATCTGAAATACTTGTAATTACATTTGTAATTTGTCCTACCTCTTTAGAACGTTGATGCATTTGTTCAGTCATTTGCATAGAGGCTTTTGAAAGCTCGTTAATTGAATCAATTCCTTGTACGGATTGTTGAATTACATTATTACCTTGATTGGATTCTTCAGATGTCTTAATAGATTCATCAGAGACATTTGTGGTAGATTCTGTAATTTCCACTATTCCCTCTGATATTTCTCTAATCGCAATTTGATTTTGAATAGCCCCAGTTGTTACCATTTCGCTACTTACTGAAACTTCCTGAATGGCTGCTGATACCTGATTAGCCATTTCTGTCACTTGCTCTATACTTTGAGTCAATTCTTTAGACCCATTTACTACATAATCTGCTGTTGAGGATACATGACCTATAACTTCTTTTAGCTGTACTTGCATACTATTAAAACTTGATGCAAGTTGCCCAATTTCATCATTACTTGTATTTTTTATTTCCTGTGTTAAATCACCAGCTGCAATTACTTTAGTATAATCTACAAGTTCATTTAACGGTTTAGAAATTCTTTTAGCAGTGAAATATGCTAGTATACCACTTACCACAATAAATATAAGTGCTAATAATACACATACTTTTATTAATAAGTTTTCTAGATCAACTATAAAATCTGCATCTTCATCTAATCCTAAGACAGACTCTGTTCCTTGAACTTGTAAAAATGTAGACTTATGAGCACCGTAATCATCCTTATAAATATCACTTGTAACCATTTTGGTTGTACCTAGCGCTGCTTTTTGTTCGTCTGTAAACGCTAGTGGTGATAAATACTTATCATCATTACCTAAAAATAAAATGACTTCTTTATTATCTACTTTACTCATAATATACACATTTTCTAAATCATACTCTTCTTTAAATGCATTTCCTCTAGACAATAATTCTTGATATGCACTTTTGTTTGTTTTAGCACTATTGATTAATTCTTTATCGAATAACTCATCAAAGTCCTCCATTTTCATTGTTAAGCTCTCTTCAAACTGAGGAATAATATATCCGTCAATTAAACGATCAGCTACAATAAAAATGGCTAAGCTAAAAATTGTGCTTATAACAACAATAGGCATTAATACATTTAATAATATTTTCTTTCTAATTGTCATACCTTTAAACACCATTAACGCTCCTAACTGCAATAAAATAATTAGTCATTATTAAACAAATACCAATTCTTTTAACGTTATATATTGATTCAGATCCAAATTCAATAACCTTATATTTTCATTTAAATCCGGTGACTTATGGAAGATTACAGCGAAAGTAGAACCTTCATTCACTTTCATTGGTCGATATTCTAAAATTTCATCAAAATTTAGTTTAAACGCTTCATGATTAATAGATACAACTTGCTTACAATCAATAGAAGCATCTATTTCAGCACAACAAAAACTATAAATTGAATCATCCATTTGATTAACTATATTTTCCCAATCAGGCTTTTGTTGTTTAAAAAAGTACTCACATGCGTTTACACCATATGCATGAACGCCAAGTTCATTTGTACCGATACCAGCAAATCTAAGTGGATTTACTTCAATAGGAACAATCTGTTCATCATTATCGATGCGAATTTCAATATGTATTGGGGCAGACTTTAAAGCGAAGAACGAAGAAATAGTTCTTAAAAACTCTTGAATTTTGTTGAGGGACTCATTTATTACTTGCTTACTCGTATAGTAAATCCTATCGCTCATGTCTTTCTCATGCCTAAACATTCTTTTAAAAAGATTTAGGATAACAGGTTCCCCGTCTTCTGTAAAATATACGTCAACCGCGTATTCATCGCCTTCAATTAATTTTTCAATTATAAATGATTGATTGTTAATAACTTCGATTGGATACTCTGAACTTGTAACTTCCATTTCAAACTTAAGCTGTTTAATAGTTTCTTTATATTCTTCTACCTTATCAATACGATGTACACCTATACTTGAATATCCTATAACAGGCTTAACAATAATAGGGAAAGGTAGAGCACTAGGATCTAATTCTTCTAATTCTTTTAGAGAAACTTCTGTGAAAAAGAAGTCTTTATAATGTCTACTTAATGTTTTCCTGAAAGTAACTTTATTTTTCAAAATATCTGTAACAGTTGTTAGATAGTGATTAGGCGCATATTTTGATAAAATATTAAGTCCATTTTCAGAGTTAAAGAGAATTGGAGAATTCCCCTTCTCTAATTCAATCAACAAATCGTCTACCTTTTTTAAATTTATAGTAGATTCGTTTGGTATAAAAACTTCATTTAATTTGATTACCGGAATTTTATTCTTACTAATTGTGTCCGCTAATAATTCCGAAACATAAGGTCTATCTAGTATTATCAATATTTACACTCCTATCTATATATTTTTTACATATCTATATCCTAATAGTATGTAAAAATAACTATTACCTATTTTAATATATAATACCTATAAAAGCCATAATATTACCTTTTAATACTATGGGTAATTTTACATCGAAATTAATATGAAAGCATAATGAAATATCTAAATACTAATGAGTATATTTAACTATATAAAGATTAACTTTTGCTAAAGTAAATAATTTAAAAAATCGAGAAGCTTAAATTAGCTTCTCGATTTTTTACTATTGGTTAAATACTATTTGTATAATTTTATAAGACGGATTGTAATATTAAGTGCAACACCCAGAAGTCAATATAAAGGAAGCCCATAACGACCTCGTGTAGAATGTAGTTACCACACCAAATTCAAACGGAGGAATCGTTATGAGCTATACCCATCTTACCATATCAGAACGTGTAAAAATAGAAACATACCTGGAACTTGATTATTCGATTCGTAAAATAGCGAAACTCTTAAATCGTCAACCTTCTACGATTTCCAGAGAAAAAAACGCAAGCCGGTAGTACAGCTGACGAAGCGCAAGTACGTTACCACCAAAATAAATCCAACTGTGGTACCAAGTCAAAATGTACGCCAGAAGTAAAAGAAGCTGTTCAAGAAAAGTTGCGGGATACTTGGTCGCCTGAACAAATTGTCGGCCGCTTGTATCAAGGTCAGCTGAGTTTTAAAACCATCTATCGCTGGATTTACGATGGTCTTTTAGAAGTGCCTATAACCGTTCTCTGTCAAAAAGGAAAGCGCCAAAAGCCCCGCGAAACAAGAGGAAGATTTAACATTGGCACACCAATTTCTAAAAGCCCAAAAGAAGTACGTAAACGTGAAACCTTTGGACATTGGGAGTTAGATACAGTTGTATTTGGACGTGGGAAAGCAAAAGGTTGTGTAGCAACATTTATTGAGCAAATGACACGATGGTATGTTGGCCTTTTGATACCAGATCGCTCAGCTCAATCAATGGAAAAAGCAGTACGTCTTCTTCATACTAAATTACCAAAAGGCACTATAAAAACAGCCACAACAGACAGAGGTAAAGAATTTAGCTGCTATAAAGT
>NZ_BAAFHO010000035.1:0-1571 GCF_054665055.1 Lysinibacillus sp. CTST325
TAGGCTTAATAACTTGGTTAAGTTATTAAGGGCGCACGGCGAATGCCTTGGCACTAGGAGCCGATGAAGGACGGCACTAACACCGATATGCTTCGGGGAGCTGTAAGTGAGCTTTGATCCGGAGATTTCCGAATGGGGGAACCCACTACGTTTAATCGCGTAGTATCTTGACGTGAATACATAGCGTCTTGAAGGCAGACCCAGGGAACTGAAACATCTAAGTACCTGGAGGAAGAGAAAGAAAAATCGATTCCCTGAGTAGCGGCGAGCGAAACGGGAAGAGCCCAAACCAAGAGGCTTGCCTCTTGGGGTTGTAGGACACTCTATACGGAGTTACAAAAGAGCGAGTTAGATGAAGCGACTTGGAAAGGTCCGCCAGAGCAGGTAAAAGCCCTGTAGTCGAAAGTTCGTTCTCTCCTGAGTGGATCCTGAGTACGGCGGAACACGTGAAATTCCGTCGGAATCCGGGAGGACCATCTCCCAAGGCTAAATACTACCTAGTGACCGATAGTGAACCAGTACCGTGAGGGAAAGGTGAAAAGCACCCCGGAAGGGGAGTGAAAGAGATCCTGAAACCGTGTGCCTACAAGTAGTTAGAGCCCGTTAATGGGTGATAGCGTGCCTTTTGTAGAATGAACCGGCGAGTTACGATTACGTGCGAGGTTAAGCTTTAGAAGGCGGAGCCGCAGCGAAAGCGAGTCTGAATAGGGCGAATTAGTACGTGGTCGTAGACCCGAAACCAGGTGATCTACCCATGTCCAGGGTGAAGGTGAGGTAACACTTACTGGAGGCCCGAACCCACGCACGTTGAAAAGTGCGGGGATGAGGTGTGGGTAGCGGAGAAATTCCAATCGAACTTGGAGATAGCTGGTTCTCTCCGAAATAGCTTTAGGGCTAGCCTCGTGATGAGAATACTGGAGGTAGAGCACTGTTTGGACTAGGGGGCCATCCCGGTTTACCGAATTCAGACAAACTCCGAATGCCAGATATTTATACACGGGAGTCAGACTGCGAGTGATAAGATCCGTAGTCAAAAGGGAAACAGCCCAGACCACCAGCTAAGGTCCCAAAGTAATCGTTAAGTGGAAAAGGATGTGGCGTTGCACAGACAACCAGGATGTTGGCTTAGAAGCAGCCATCATTTAAAGAGTGCGTAATAGCTCACTGGTCGAGTGACGCTGCGCCGAAAATGTATCGGGGCTAAACGATTCACCGAAGCTGTGGATTGACATCTACGATGTCAGTGGTAGGAGAGCGTTCTAAGTGCGTTGAAGTCAGATCGGAAGGACTGGTGGAGCGCTTAGAAGTGAGAATGCCGGTATGAGTAGCGAAAGACGGGTGAGAATCCCGTCCACCGTATGACTAAGGTTTCCTGAGGAAGGCTCGTCCGCTCAGGGTTAGTCGGGACCTAAGCCGAGGCCGATAGGCGTAGGCGATGGACAACAGGTTGATATTCCTGTACCACCTCCTCACCGTTTGAGAAATGGGGGGACGCAGTAGGATAGGGTAAGCGCGCTGTTGGATATGCGCGTCCAAGCAGTAAGGCGTGTGTGTAGGCAAATCCGCACACT
>NZ_BAAFHO010000036.1:0-1423 GCF_054665055.1 Lysinibacillus sp. CTST325
AGCGTTCGTCCTGAGCCAGGATCAAACTCTCCATAAAAAGAAATTTGATTAGCTCAAATTGTTTTGCTGGCATCATGTTTGATGTCCAAAATTTTGTTTCGTTCACTAACTCGAGGTTAGCTACTAAGAACTTTATTGATTACGTTTTGCTTGTTCAGTTTTCAAGGTTCATTTCGTTGCTGTTTTCTCAGTAGCAACTCTTATATAATATCATGTCGCAATATCAATGTCAACAACTAATTTATTTAACTTAATTGTTTTTTAGTAGATGTCTTAGCGACTTTTATAATATTACACTCTTAATCTAAGAAGGTCAATACTTTTTTAAAAAAATATTTTTATCCAGAAACTTCCTATATTATGATCGAGAAAACAATTTCATATTAGACTCGCAAATCTGAAGTTAATTTAATATTCTTGTTATCTAAAATGTAATTTTATCATAATCTCTTTTGAATCAATTTCATAAAACATATTTTCCAAGAGCTTAGGCTGCTCCTATAAAGGATACTTACGTTTTTAAAAATTATATTGCTTGAGTTTATGATTGTTATTTTTAGAAATGGACATTCACACGTTCGGTACATTCCTTATAATGTGTTTCCAGAACCACAGGCTAATCTGTGTCACATTTAATTTTAACCTTTTGACATAGGGAATTATCACAAATTGGATAGGTTGCACATTCCTTTGTTCTTGCGAACTTTAGCGTTGGATATTTCTCATTGAAGCTGTCATAACAATAGCTGTGTTCAGGTACACATGTTGGTCTAAAATGCACATCAAATTTCAAGATATTCCTTCATTGCAGACATTGAGCGGTGCTTTGTCGAAGACTCCTCGACATCACGGACACACCCTTGCTATTAGTCTTATCACTACTTCCATCCTCGCAGTTCGGGACTTGTCCCCCATAGTTCATACGCATGGCAGTCACATATAGAAAAAAGAGATGCATCGAATATATGATACATCTCTCTTTTCACGTTTTATAATCAAAGCGCCCGGTACATAAACGCCGTAAATTGTACAGATCTATTTTAAGGATATTCAAAGGTCAAGAAATTATTTATTTTCACAGAAAAAAAAAGCCGAGGAATAAATCCTCGACTTTTTCAGGTGCCTAGCGACGTCCTACTCTCACAGGGGGAAGCCCCCAACTACCATCAGCGCTAAAGAGCTTAACTTCCGTGTTCGGTATGGGAACGGGTGTGACCTCTTTGCCATCATCACTAGACATATTGAAAGAATTATTCTTTCAAAACTGGATAAACGGTGCATTGAATGTTTCAAACTTTTTTTTGGTTAAGTCCTCGATCGATTAGTATTCGTCAGCTCCATGTGTCACCACACTTCCACCTCGAACCTATCTACCTCATCGTCTTTGAGGGATCTTACTTACTTGCGTAATGGGAAATCTCAT
>NZ_BAAFHO010000038.1:0-1271 GCF_054665055.1 Lysinibacillus sp. CTST325
TCACTAGCGTCGCATTAAAATAATTCAACGTAATTTTAAAAAACTGAATTTTCTGTAATATTATCCGTGCATAAAAAAAGCCTTTATAATGGTTGGGCAGTAGTAAACCATCCAAATCCAAAATAAAGGACATAAGCATGGATAAGTTTACACGAAAAACATCATTTGAACAATGGTTTTCACCTATTTCTTCTACACAAATGGAGAAATTAGTTGAAATTCATCAATTAAATTACTATACAAAGAAGCTTCACATCGCTTCATTCTTGAAATTATTACTGTTTGCACAGCTGAATGAAACCGAAAGTCTACGCGCCATCAGTGACACACTGTTATCAGACGACTTACAAAAAGCAACTTATTTAGAGTCCATCAGCTTTTCGCAATTAGGCAGGCGATTAAACCAAGTGCCATCTGAGTTTTTCCAACAGATTTTTCTAGACTTAGTCACGCAAATTCATGAGAAAACGCATTTTGAGCAGCGTCGAAAAATCACAACACCACTTAAAATCATTGATTCCAGCACATTGCCATTGAACTTAAACAACCATAGATGGGCTGAATTCCGTAAAACAAAATCAGGTGTGAAGTTACATTTGCGCCTTGTTTATCTAGATAAAGGTCGTTCATACCCTGATAAAGCGGTGTTGACGAATGCGAAAGAACATGATCGTGGTCAGCTTGAAATTCTCGTTGATGACAAGGAGTGTATGTACGTGTTTGACCGAGGCTACTTAGATTATAAGCGCTTTGACCGCATGACAGATGACGGATTTTTCTTTATCTCACGCTTACGAAAAAACGCCATAACACGTGTGATTGAATCATTTGAAGTACCTGAACAATCATCAGTATTATCGGATGAAATGATTCTGATTGGCAACACGCAAAATCGTGCTGAAAATGTATTTCGCCGTATCGAAGTACTGGATCCAAATGGTAAAGAACTACATCTGATGACGAATCGTTTTGATTTAAGTGCAGATGAAGTCGCTGAACTGTATAAGTCACGGTGGGCAATCGAATTGTTTTTCAAGTGGATGAAACAGCATCTGAACATTAAAAAGTTCTACGGTCAAAGCGAGCAAGCTGTGCATAATCAGGTGTACATTGCGATGATCGTTTATTGCTTAAACGTGCTAACACAGCTTCACACAAACAGTTCACGGACGTACTTACAAATTAGTAGGTACTTAAAAGCAGTACTATGGAAACCGGCACGTATTTGGCTTCGAAAAATCAAAGGAAATACGGTACCGTAAGGATTTTGA
>NZ_BAAFHO010000039.1:0-1236 GCF_054665055.1 Lysinibacillus sp. CTST325
TATAAATGTCAACACCAATATGTACATTTTTGCTCGTTTAAGGGTGTACAAAATTACTCGTTTTCCGAGGTTAAATGATGCTTTAATCGGTATGAATCACCGACGATTGTGACAACGCTTGCGTGATGTAAAATACGATCTAAAATCGCGTTCGCTAGCTTTGGTTCAGGGAAAATTTCATCCCACGATTTGAAGTTCACATTCGTTGTGAAAATCGTGCTACGTTTCTCATAACGGGCATCAATGAGCTGGAAAAACAGTTTCGCATCCTCTGGATCAATAGGTAAGTAACCAATCTCATCGATGATTAATAATTTATATTTTGTATAATGTTTTAAACGACTCTCTAGCCTGTTTTCTAAACGGGCTTTTTTCAGATTCTGAATTAAGTCATGGCACTTAATAAAATAGGTACTTGTTCGCTTTTTAGCTGCAGTAATGCCAATTGCTGTTGCCAGATGGGTCTTGCCGACACCACTTGGACCAAGGAATACAATATTCTCATTTTCTTCGATAAAACGAAGGCTTTGAAAATCGAGTATTTGTTGCTGGTTAATATTTGGTTGGAAATCAAAATTAAAATCTTTTATTTCCTTTAAATGTGGAAATGCAGCGACTTTCACCATCGCATGAATCATATTTTGCTCACGCACATCGATTTCATAGTTCGTCAATTTAATAAGCGTATCGATAAAAGAAAGCTCATTTTTAATGCTAAAGTCGATGACTTCATTCAAATGGATGCCCATTTGCTTTAATTTTAAATACTCTAAGTTTTGCTGTAGTTGCTGATAATTTGTACTCATTATTGAATTCATTTATACATTTCTCCAATCGCTGCTAAATTCCGTTTCGCTAAATCGTTAATATCAGGGTATTCGGGCATGGCCTTTGTTATCAGTTCACGATAATGTGCCTCTTGATAATTTAGTTTTGCTTCACTTATTTTGTGTTGCGCGATTAGTTCCATGTTATAATAAATCCATAATTGATTATCGTACACTTGTAGCCCTACTTTTTTGCCTTGATACCCCGGTGGTACGGAGTATTGATTGGACTTGTAGGAAATCATGTTGGATGCATTGACTTTCACAAGCGTATGGTTGATTCGATAAGAATCTCTTACTCGTTCAGTTGGTAGCTGGAGTAAGTGATTCTTTTCTTTTTGGAATTCTAAAATCGGAATTTTATTCGTTCCTTGATGAATTTCATGATTGATACGATTACACAATTTTT
>NZ_BAAFHO010000040.1:0-1018 GCF_054665055.1 Lysinibacillus sp. CTST325
CGATAAGAATCTCTTACTCGTTCAGTTGGTAGCTGGAGTAAGTGATTCTTTTCTTTTTGGAATTCTAAAATCGGAATTTTATTCGTTCCTTGATGAATTTCATGATTGATACGATTACACAATTTTTCAATATAGGCGTGTAATTCAGTTATGTTAAACTTTCCTTGATAGGCATGGATCTCATCCAAAAACTTCATCGTTGTCTCCACTTTTCCTTTTGTTTGTGGACGACCTGCTACACAAGGCTTCACCTTAAATCCAAAATCTCTCGCAAAGTGCGCAAACTTCGCATTCACTTTTCCTGAAAAATGTTCTGTTCGTGCTTCATCCATCACGGTTTTCATATTGTCAGTGATGAGTTCTTCTGGTACACCACCCATTTTTTCAAACGTGTCGGTTAAGAAAGAAAATAAAACTGCTTGCGATTTAGAAATACTCATATAAAAGAACCGCATACGAGAGTAGCTTAGCACTAACACAGCTACATTAATCTCCACCTGTTCACCATCACTTGTTTCATAAAGAATACTTTCTTTCCAATCCAACTGTGCTTGTTTGGCCATACGTGTTTCATAACGGATACCGCCATTCAAAGAAGATACACGCTCAGCTTTCTCAAAGTAAGCCTTAAATTCTGGCGTATTGGCAATATAGGTACGGAATGTAGATTGCCCACACTCTAAATCATGGTTGTCTTTTAAATACTGCCAAAGATTACGTCGATAATAAAATACCTGCTTAGAATCTTCTGATAAGAGGCTGGCAATAATCGGATAGAACTCATCAATTTTAGATGGCTTATTACGCTTTGTTTTTGGTATAAAGCCATTTAGATATTTATCGATTGTACGTCGATCTACGCCTATATCCCTTGCTAATCTACTTTTATTAATCTTCATGTTTAAATGCTCCATTACTTGTTTAAAATTTGCTAAATCTGAAAGACTATTAATTTTAAATTCTGTCTCAATCTCTAATTGAATATGCATACTAACACCTCAGTATTAGTATGAAATGG
>NZ_BAAFHO010000041.1:0-1004 GCF_054665055.1 Lysinibacillus sp. CTST325
TTAGACACAGTTATTTCATTAGGCAGCTTGGGTAAAACGAGTTCGGTATTGCACCGGACTCGTTTTTAATTTTGCCTTAATCCGTTTCGTATTATAGTAATTGATATATTTTTCTAATTCTATTTTAAAATGCTCTACACTTTCAAATTCCCTCATGTAAAGGAATTCAGATTTCATAATTCCAAAGAAATTTTCCATGACAGAGTTGTCGTAACAGTTTCCTTTACGAGACATACTTTGAACAATCTCTCTTGATTCTAAGGCGCGACGATATTTTTCCATTTGATAATGCCAGCCTTGATCGGAATGCATGAGTAGCTGGTGGTGCTCAGGTAAACGTTCGAACGCTTTGTCCAACATATCTGAAACAAGTGAATAGGTTGGTCTAGAGCCAATTGTGTACGTGATAATTTCCCCGTTAAATAAATCTAAAACTGGCGATAAATAAAGCTTCTCACCGAATAATTTAAATTCCGTAATGTCTGTTACCCACTTTTCGTTTGGGGCGTCTGCTTTAAAATTGCGGTCTAAAATATTTGGCGCAATTTTACCAACTTTTCCTTTATACGATTTATACTTTTTCATACGTACTAAACATTTTAAACCTAACTCTTTCATGATACGTTGCACTTTTTTATGATTCACTTTTTGCCCACGATTCGCTAGCTCGTCACGAATACGGCGATAGCCATAACGCCCTTCATGTTCTTCATAAATCGCCTTTATTTCTGCTTTTAAATCGGCATCTGGATCTGGTCGATTCATACGTTTTACTAAATCATAGTACGTACTTCGTGGAATGCCAGCGAGTTTTACAAGTGCTTTCACCGAATATTTATGCCTTAACTCATAGACTACTTGTGCTTTGTCCTGTTTGGTGATTTTTCCTTGTTTTGAACTAAGGCATTCAACTTTTTTAAATACTCATTTTCCATTTCTAGTTGTTTAATACGTGCTTCAAGTGTTTCGGTAGAGCCTTCGACTGGTGATTGTTTTGATTGTTT
>NZ_BAAFHO010000042.1:0-958 GCF_054665055.1 Lysinibacillus sp. CTST325
GTCAGTTTTTTTTACGGATTCAAGATCCAAAGAGCTGCCCGACCTATTCTTCACCTCTACTATATAAAAAAATAGTAGTACGAACCAATGCCTTGGTCTGCACTACTAATCTTAGTATGTTTTTTCTAATTGAACTCCCATGAAAGAACTAAATCATCTTTCATTTTCTGTGGTGAAGTGCTAATTTTAACGGGCACTTTAATTGAAGATTCGCATCCAGAAATAATCAATAAAAACCAAACTAGATAAATAAAGAACCAACTGTTTTGATCAAACTTTGTTTCAAAACAGTTGGTTTCTTTCTGTATAAAATCAGTGTTTGCGGCTTACTTTTAATCGAACTTTATTCAAAAGCTACAGAATATGTTGAGTTACAATAAAGATGTATACTAGACAAAAAAATTGTATACTGATTACTTAAACAGAATACATGAGTGAGTATAACTAATCTCGTTATACTTTATAATCACATTATCTTGTAAATAAGATGATTTAGCATGAAATACAAACCTTTGTACAGTGTGTTGCTGTATCAGGGTTTTTTTACGGTTATTTATTATGGAACACAAAATATATACAATTGAATAGCCTTTATTACATTGTTTGATTTACAATTCAAATTAAAAAAGAACTAATTATTATGAAGAGATTGATCATTTAAAACAAAGTTCGATAATTTAAAATAAAAATTGATTCACTAACGTCGCACGAATTTTAATTGAATTTTCTGTTTTCTTATCCTTCCGTTTTTGAAGAAAATAAAAGATACTAAAGTAGAAATAGTAAACATCCATTTTTTTACTATAACCTTTGACTGAGGCAACTAACAATTCAAAATCCTTACGGTACCGTATTTCCTTTGATTTTTCGAAGCCAAATACGTGCCGGTTTCCATAGTACTGCTTTTAAGTACCTACTAATTTGTAAGTACGTCCGTGAACTGTTTGTGTGAAGCTGT
>NZ_BAAFHO010000043.1:0-858 GCF_054665055.1 Lysinibacillus sp. CTST325
CGCACAATCGTCCGGGATTTATGGACCTTAAAAAGTTAATTGATGACTTAATTGAAGGATATGATGAGCAACCTCATATCGTATTTGAATCTACAGGAGTCTATTCAAGAACACTGGAACGTTTCATGCAAGAGAACAACTATAGTTATTGCCTATTAAATCCCTTGGAAGCAAAACTCCAATGTGATTCCTTACGGATTCACAAAACGGACCGAAGTGATGCACATCGATTGGCACTCACACACTTTACGCACGAAAGACGGATTGAAACAGATTCCAATGATGTTTACCGTCAGTTAAAACGATTATCGAGACACTACAGCGAATTGGATGATGAATTGAGCGTCACCCGCAGTCGATTGCATAAGGTCGTCCAGGAAACATTTCCTGAACTCGAGAATATCTTCACGACCAAGTCTGAACTGTTCCTAAACGTAGTACAATTATACCCTCATCCAGATCTAGTCTTGAATCATTCAAAAACAATCATTAAAAATCGAATACTCGCAAACACAAAAAAACGAATGGCAGTAAACAAAGCAGAGGAAAAAGCTGTTGAATTAATAGAGGCCGCAAAGCAATCTTACCCCGCCGCGTCTTCAACAGATGTGGTTTGTGATCAAGTTCGTGTATATGCTAAACGGTTTCAAGAGCTTCTCCTTCAGAAAGAACAATGTATCAGTAAAATGGAGTCGATAGCCGAAAGGCTTGAAGAGTATAGCATAATACGTAGTATTCCGGCTATTGGAGCTAACTCAGCTGTCAGAATCATAGCAGAAATTGGGAACATTCAGAGGTTTGACAACAACAGACAGTTGAATGCCTATACAGGTATTGATATTAGGCGGTATCAATCCG
>NZ_BAAFHO010000044.1:0-857 GCF_054665055.1 Lysinibacillus sp. CTST325
CGAGTTCGAACCTCGTCTTCCGCTCCAAATGTGCCGGGGTGGCGGAACTGGCAGACGCACAGGACTTAAAATCCTGCGGTAGGTGACTACCGTGCCGGTTCGATTCCGGCCCTCGGCACCATTTTTTACTTTAATTATTAGCGCCCGTAGCTCAATTGGATAGAGCGTCTGACTACGGATCAGAAGGTTATGGGTTCGACTCCTGTCGGGCGCGCCAAATTAATATTTATCGGAATGTAGCTCAGCTTGGTAGAGCACTTGGTTTGGGACCAAGGGGTCGTAGGTTCGAATCCTGTCATTCCGACCATTTTATGGGGCCTTAGCTCAGCTGGGAGAGCGCCTGCCTTGCACGCAGGAGGTCAGCGGTTCGATCCCGCTAGGCTCCACCATAAAAGATAACCAGTATAAAGATCCTGGCGGCGTAGCTCAGCTGGCTAGAGCGTACGGTTCATACCCGTAAGGTCGGGGGTTCGATCCCCTCTGCCGCCATCTTAAAGGACCTTTAGCTCAGTTGGTTAGAGCAGACGGCTCATAACCGTCCGGTCGCAGGTTCGAGTCCTGCAAGGTCCACCATTTATATAATATTACGGAGGTATACCCAAGTCTGGCTGAAGGGATCGGTCTTGAAAACCGACAGGCGGGTAACACCGCGCGGGGGTTCGAATCCCTCTACCTCCTCCAGTTTATATTTAAATGGCGCTTGAAAAACTCGAAAAGAATATATTATTAACGCGGGGTGGAGCAGTGGTAGCTCGTCGGGCTCATAACCCGAAGGTCGTTGGTTCAAATCCGGCCCCCGCAACCAAAATGGTCCCGTGGTGTAGCGGTTAACATGCCTGCCTGTCACGCAGGAGATC
>NZ_BAAFHO010000045.1:0-629 GCF_054665055.1 Lysinibacillus sp. CTST325
TAAATCTTGTCTTTTAAATAGTCTAGTGATGATGGCAAAGAGGTCACACCCGTTCCCATACCGAACACGGAAGTTAAGCTCTTTAGCGCCGATGGTAGTTGGGGGCTTCCCCCTGTGAGAGTAGGACATCGCTAGGCATAATACCCAGGAGGATTAGCTCAGCTGGGAGAGCACCTGCCTTACAAGCAGGGGGTCGGCGGTTCGAGCCCGTCATCCTCCACCATTTGCCGGTTTAGCTCAGCAGGTAGAGCAACTGACTTGTAATCAGTAGGTCGTGGGTTCGATTCCTATAGCCGGCACCATAGTTTTGAGCCATTAGCTCAGTTGGTAGAGCATCTGACTTTTAATCAGAGGGTCGAAGGTTCGAGTCCTTCATGGCTCACCATTTAAATTGCCAACAAAATATGCGGGTGTGGCGGAATTGGCAGACGCACTAGACTTAGGATCTAGCGCCGCAAGGCGTGGGGGTTCGACTCCCTTCACCCGCACCATTTTTTAAAAATTCATAATTGCCAGGATAAATAAATCTTATGCACATGCGGAAGTAGTTCAGTGGTAGAACACCACCTTGCCAAGGTGGGGGTCGCGAGTTCGAACCTCGTCTTCCGCTCCAAATGTGCCGGGGTGGC
>NZ_BAAFHO010000046.1:0-607 GCF_054665055.1 Lysinibacillus sp. CTST325
AGCGTGTATCTTCTTTGAATGGCGGTATCCGTTATGAAACACGTATGGCCAAACAAGCACAGTTGGATTGGAAAGAAAGTATTCTTTATGAAACAAGTGATGGTGAACAGGTGGAGATTAATGTAGCCGTGTTAGTGCTAAGCTACTCTCGTATGCGGTTCTTCTATATGAGTATTTCTAAATCGCAGGCAGTTTTATTTTCTTTCTTAACCGACACGTTTGAAAAAATGGGTGGTGTACCAGAAGAACTCATCACTGACAATATGAAAACCGTGATGGATGAAGCACGAACAGAACATTTTGCAGGAAAAGTGAATGCGAAGTTTGCGCACTTTGCGAGAGATTTTGGATTTAAGGTGAAGCCTTGTGTAGCAGGTCGACCACAAACAAAAGGAAAAGTGGAGACAACGATGAAGTTTTTGGATGAGATCCATGCCTATCAAGGAAAGTTTAACATAACTGAATTACACGCCTATATTAAAAAATTGTGTAATCGTATCAATCATGAAATTCATCAAGGAACGAATAAAATTCCGATTTTAGAATTCCAAAAAGAAAAGAATCACTTACTCCAGCTACCAACTGAACGAGTAAGAGATTCTTATCG
>NZ_BAAFHO010000047.1:0-533 GCF_054665055.1 Lysinibacillus sp. CTST325
ATTAGCTCAAATTGTTTTGCTGGCATCATGTTTGATGTCCAAAATTTTGTTTCGTTCACTAACTCAAGGTTAGTTACTAAAAACTTTATTGATTACGTTTTGCTTGTTCAGTTTTCAAGGTTCATTTGTTTTAATTGGTGGAGCCTAGCGGGATCGAACCGCTGACCTCCTGCGTGCAAGGCAGGCGCTCTCCCAGCTGAGCTAAGGCCCCATGTTAATTTTAGGAAATGGTCGGGAAGACAGGATTCGAACCTGCGACCCCTTGGTCCCAAACCAAGTGCTCTACCAAGCTGAGCTACTTCCCGTTTGTTATATTGGCGCGCCCGACAGGAGTCGAACCCATAACCTTCTGATCCGTAGTCAGACGCTCTATCCAATTGAGCTACGGGCGCTAATTATTAAAATAAAAAAATGGTGCCGAGGGCCGGAATCGAACCGGCACGGTAGTCACCTACCGCAGGATTTTAAGTCCTGTGCGTCTGCCAGTTCCGCCACCCCGGCACATTTGGAGCGGAAGACGAGGTTCGAACTCG
>NZ_BAAFHO010000048.1:0-516 GCF_054665055.1 Lysinibacillus sp. CTST325
CAATAATGAGTACAAATTATCAGCAACTACAGCAAAACTTAGAGTATTTAAAATTAAAGCAAATGGGCATCCATTTGAATGAAGTCATCGACTTTAGCATTAAAAATGAGCTTTCTTTTATCGATACACTTATTAAATTGACAAACTATGAAATCGATGTACGTGAGCAAAATATGATTCATGCGATGGTGAAAGTCGCTGCATTTCCGCATTTAAAGGAAATAAAGGATTTTAATTTTGATTTTCAACCAAGTATTAACCAGCAACAAATACTCGATTTTCAAAGCCTTCGTTTTATCGAAGAAAATGAAAATATTGTATTCCTTGGTCCAAGTGGTGTCGGCAAGACCCATCTGGCCACAGCAATTGGCATTACTGCAGCAAAAAAACGAACAAGTACCTATTTTATTAAGTGCCATGACTTAATTCAGAATCTGAAAAAAGCCCGTTTAGAAAACAGGCTAGAGAGTCGTTTAAAACATTATACAAAATATAAATTATTAATCATCGATGAGA
>NZ_BAAFHO010000049.1:0-504 GCF_054665055.1 Lysinibacillus sp. CTST325
CTCACTTACAGCTCCCCGAAGCATATCGGTGTTAGTGCCGTCCTTCATCGGCTCCTAGTGCCAAGGCATTCGCCGTGCGCCCTTAATAACTTAACCAAGTTATTAAGCCTAAAAAAAACTTAAAAAAATAAATGTGTTTGTTACAATTTCAATGTCGTTTTATCCAGTTTTCAAAGAACAAATTATTGGTGGAGCCTAGCGGGATCGAACCGCTGACCTCCTGCGTGCAAGGCAGGCGCTCTCCCAGCTGAGCTAAGGCCCCAAGAGGTATATATGGTGGGCCTAAATGGACTCGAACCATCGACCTCACGCTTATCAGGCGTGCGCTCTAACCAGCTGAGCTATAGGCCCTCTTAGAAGTTTTATAGTTATTCATAAACCTTCAAAACTGAACGCAAAACGTAATCTTACAAACCCTAGGTTTGTATTCCGAAAATATCCTTAGAAAGGAGGTGATCCAGCCGCACCTTCCGATACGGCTACCTTGTTACGACTTCACCCCAA
>NZ_BAAFHO010000050.1:0-498 GCF_054665055.1 Lysinibacillus sp. CTST325
CGTCGCTAGGCATAATACCCAGGAGGATTAGCTCAGCTGGGAGAGCACCTGCCTTACAAGCAGGGGGTCGGCGGTTCGAGCCCGTCATCCTCCACCATTTGCCGGTGTAGCTCAGTTGGTAGAGCAACTGACTTGTAATCAGTAGGTCGTGGGTTCGACTCCTATCGCCGGCACCATTTTGAGCCATTAGCTCAGTTGGTAGAGCATCTGACTTTTAATCAGAGGGTCGAAGGTTCGAGTCCTTCATGGCTCACCATTTAATTGCCAACAAAATATGCGGGTGTGGCGGAATTGGCAGACGCACTAGACTTAGGATCTAGCGCCGCAAGGCGTGGGGGTTCGACTCCCTTCACCCGCACCATTTTTAAAATTTCATAATTGCCAGGATAAATAAATCTTATGCACATGCGGAAGTAGTTCAGTGGTAGAACACCACCTTGCCAAGGTGGGGGTCGCGAGTTCGAACCTCGTCTTCCGCTCCAAATGTGCCGGGGTGGC
>NZ_BAAFHO010000051.1:0-496 GCF_054665055.1 Lysinibacillus sp. CTST325
ACGTCTTCTTCATACTAAATTACCAAAAGGCACTATAAAAACAGCCACAACAGACAGAGGTAAAGAATTTAGCTGCTATAAAGTGTTAGAAAAAGACTTGAAAATTGATGTTTATTTTGCGGACGCCAATTCTTCTTGGCAACGTGGAAGTAACGAAAATGGGAATGGGTTACTTCGCGAATTCTTCCCTAAGCAAACAAATTTCGAAGAAGTATCACCAGAAGAACTAACAAAATCATTAAACTATATCAACAACTGACCAAGAAAATGTCTTGGTTGGAAACTGCAAACGAGGCTTTTAATGAGCAATTGTTGCACTTAATTTGACAAATCATCTCATAGAAAAAAAGCCGAGGAATAAATCCTCGGCTTTTTCAGGTGCCTAGCGACGTCCTACTCTCACAGGGGGAAGCCCCCAACTACCATCGGCGCTAAAGAGCTTAACTTCCGTGTTCGGTATGGGAACGGGTGTGACCTCTTTGCCATCATCACTAGA
>NZ_BAAFHO010000052.1:0-418 GCF_054665055.1 Lysinibacillus sp. CTST325
AACCTGATTAACAGTCAGGTGCTACTACCAACTGAGCTACTTCGGAATAATGGTGGGCCTAAATGGACTCGAACCATCGACCTCACGCTTATCAGGCGTGCGCTCTAACCAGCTGAGCTATAGGCCCTTGGAGCGGGTGATGAGAATCGAACTCACGACATCAGCTTGGAAGGCTGAGGTTTTACCATTAAACTACACCCGCAAATATGGTGGGTCAGGACGGAATCGAACCGCCGACACTTAGAGCTTCAATCTAATGCTCTACCAACTGAGCTACTGACCCATATTTCAAAAAAATGGCGGTCCCGACCGGGATCGAACCGGCGATCTCCTGCGTGACAGGCAGGCATGTTAACCGCTACACCACGGGACCATTTTGGTTGCGGGGGCCGGATTTGAACCAACGACCTTCGGGTTA
>NZ_BAAFHO010000053.1:0-370 GCF_054665055.1 Lysinibacillus sp. CTST325
TAAACTGTACCCTATAAGATAGACACTTTGAAAAAAGTCTATCCTATAGGGTACTTTTGTTTATAATGAGAAAAAAGATGTCGGAGCGGAATAAATGACGAAAAGATTATTTACTAAAAAAGAGCAAGAACAACTAAACTGTAATCCTAATGTCCAGGCTATTAGTGATAAAGCGATTACTTATACTGAGGAATTCAAACGCCATTTTATTGCAGAAAATGAAAAAGGAAAACTCCCAAGAACGATTTTTGAAGAGGCTGGTTTAGATGTTGAACTGATTGGTTTGAAGCGCATTAGTTCAGCGGGAAAGCGTTGGCGTGCAGCTTATCGTACAACTGGAGTAGCTGGTCTACAAGATACACGTAAAACG
>NZ_BAAFHO010000054.1:0-362 GCF_054665055.1 Lysinibacillus sp. CTST325
TAAAGGTCGTTCATACCCTGATAAAGCGGTGTTGACGAATGCGAAAGAACATGATCGTGGTCAGCTTGAAATTCTCGTTGATGACAAGGAGTGTATGTACGTGTTTGACCGAGGCTACTTAGATTATGAGCGCTTTGACCGCATGACAGATGACGGATTTTTCTTTGTCTCACGCTTACGAAAAAACGCCATAACACGTGTGATTGAATCATTTGAAGTACCTGAACAATCATCGGTATTATCGGATGAAATGATTCTGATTGGCAACACGCAAAATCGTGCTGAAAATGTATTTCGCCGTATCGAAGTACTGGATCCAAATGGTAAAGAACTACATCTGATGACGAATCGTTTTGATTTAA
>NZ_BAAFHO010000055.1:0-353 GCF_054665055.1 Lysinibacillus sp. CTST325
TTGGGGTGAAGTCGTAACAAGGTAGCCGTATCGGAAGGTGCGGCTGGATCACCTCCTTTCTAAGGATATTTTCGGAATACAAACCTAGGGTTTGTAAGATTACGTTTTGCGTTCAGTTTTGAAGGTTCATTCTTAATGAATGAAATACTTCAAAACTTGTTCTTTGAAAACTGGATAAAACGACATTGAAATTGTAACAAACACATTTATTTTTTAAGTTTTTTTATAGGCTTAATAACTTGGTTAAGTTATTAAGGGCGCACGGCGAATGCCTTGGCACTAGGAGCCGATGAAGGACGGCACTAACACCGATATGCTTCGGGGAGCTGTAAGTGAGCTTTGATCCGGAGATT
>NZ_BAAFHO010000056.1:0-348 GCF_054665055.1 Lysinibacillus sp. CTST325
AGCTTAACTTCCGTGTTCGGTATGGGAACGGGTGTGACCTCTTTGCCATCATCACTAGACTATTGTCGGCTTTCAATATACGTCGTATTTCTTCGTCAGCTTCTGTCGTTCAGTCAGTCACGTACTTCAGTACGCTCCTTCCTTCTCTCCATCGCTTCCTCGAACTACTCGTATCTTGAAACCCTTGGTTGAAAGAATTATTCTTTCAAAACTGGATAAACGTGCATTGATTGTTCAAACTTTTTTGGTTAAGTCCTCGATCGATTAGTATTCGTCAGCTCCATGTGTCACCACACTTCCACCTCGAACCTATCTACCTCATCGTCTTTGAGGGATCTTACTTACTTG
>NZ_BAAFHO010000057.1:0-331 GCF_054665055.1 Lysinibacillus sp. CTST325
GGTGTGACCTCTTTGCCATCATCACTAGACTATTTTCGGCTTTCAATATACGTCGTATTTCTTCGTCAGCTTCTGTCGTTCAGTCAGTCACGTACTTAAGTACGCTCCTTCCTTCTCTCCATCGCTTCCTCGAACTACTCGTATCTTGAAACCCTTGGTTGAAAAAATTATTCTTTCAAAACTGGATAAACGGTGCATTGATTGTTCAAACTTTTTTTGGTTAAGTCCTCGATCGATTAGTATTCGTCAGCTCCATGTGTCACCACACTTCCACCTCGAACCTATCTACCTCATCGTCTTTGAGGGATCTTACTTACTTGCGTAATGGGAA
>NZ_BAAFHO010000058.1:0-321 GCF_054665055.1 Lysinibacillus sp. CTST325
CAAGTAAGTAAGATCCCTCAAAGACGATGAGGTAGATAGGTTCGAGGTGGAAGTGTGGTGACACATGGAGCTGACGAATACTAATCGATCGAGGACTTAACCAAAAAAAGTTTGAAACATTCAATGCGCGTTTATCCAGTTTTGAAAGAATAAGAAAGTTTTTTAAAAAAAGCTTGCAATTATAATGAGAATGTGTTATAATAAATCTTGTCTTTTAAATAGTCTAGTGATGATGGCAAAGAGGTCACACCCGTTCCCATACCGAACACGGAAGTTAAGCTCTTTAGCGCCGATGGTAGTTGGGGGCTTCCCCCTGTGAGA
>NZ_BAAFHO010000059.1:0-305 GCF_054665055.1 Lysinibacillus sp. CTST325
GAGGTAGATAGGTTCGAGGTGGAAGTGTGGTGACACATGGAGCTGACGAATACTAATCGATCGAGGACTTAACCAAAAAAGTTTGAAACATTCAATGCACCGTTTATCCAGTTTTGAAAGAATAATTTCTTTTAACTAAGGATTTCAAGATACGATGTATATTGAAAGCCGAAAATAATCTAGTGATGATGGCAAAGAGGTCACACCCGTTCCCATACCGAACACGGAAGTTAAGCTCTTTAGCGCCGATGGTAGTTGGGGGCTTCCCCCTGTGAGAGTAGGACGTCGCTAGGCAATGAAAACAG
>NZ_BAAFHO010000060.1:0-304 GCF_054665055.1 Lysinibacillus sp. CTST325
AGTATGACCCGTACGGGATTCGAACCCGTGTTACCGCCGTGAAAGGGCGGTGTCTTAACCACTTGACCAACGGGCCAATGGCGGAGAAGGAGGGATTTGAACCCTCGCGCCGGTTACCCGACCTACACCCTTAGCAGGGGCGCCTCTTCAGCCTCTTGAGTACTTCCCCACAAAAAATGGCTCCGAAGGCAGGACTCGAACCTGCGACAACCTGATTAACAGTCAGGTGCTACTACCAACTGAGCTACTTCGGAATAATGGTGGGCCTAAATGGACTCGAACCATCGACCTCACGCTTATCAGG
>NZ_BAAFHO010000061.1:0-297 GCF_054665055.1 Lysinibacillus sp. CTST325
TCTCACAGGGGGAAGCCCCCAACTACCATCGGCGCTAAAGAGCTTAACTTCCGTGTTCGGTATGGGAACGGGTGTGACCTCTTTGCCATCATCACTAGACTATTTAAAAGACAAGATTTATTATAACTCATTTTCGTTATAATTGCAAGCTTTTTTTCTGAAAAACTTTCTTATTCTTTCAAAACTGGATAAACGGTGCATTGAATGTTTCAAACATTTTGGTTAAGTCCTCGATCGATTAGTATTCGTCAGCTCCATGTGTCACCACACTTCCACCTCGAACCTATCTACCTCATC
>NZ_BAAFHO010000062.1:0-285 GCF_054665055.1 Lysinibacillus sp. CTST325
GGTGTGACCTCTTTGCCATCATCACTAGACTATTTTCGGCTTTCAATATACGTCGTATTTCTTCGTCAGCTTCTGTCGTTCAGTCAGTCACGTACTTAAGTACGCTCCTTCCTTCTCTCCATCGCTTTCTCGAACTACTCGTATCTTGAAATCCTTGGTTGAAAGAATTATTCTTTCAAAACTGGATAAACGGTGCATTGAATGTTTCAAACTTTTTTTTGGTTAAGTCCTCGATCGATTAGTATTCGTCAGCTCCATGTGTCACCACACTTCCACCTCGAACCT
>NZ_BAAFHO010000063.1:0-259 GCF_054665055.1 Lysinibacillus sp. CTST325
CTATTGTCGGCTTTCAATATACGTCCTATTTCTTCGTCAGCTTCTGTCGTTCAGTCAGTCACGTACTTGAGTACGCTCCTTCCTTCTCTCCATCGCTTCCTCGAACTACTCGTATCTTGAAACCCTTAGTTAAAAGAATTATTCTTTCAAAACTGGATAAACGGTGCATTGAATGTTTCAAACTTTTTTTGGTTAAGTCCTCGATCGATTAGTATTCGTCAGCTCCATGTGTCACCACACTTCCACCTCGAACCTATCT
>NZ_BAAFHO010000064.1:0-255 GCF_054665055.1 Lysinibacillus sp. CTST325
AGGTTGATATTCCTGTACCACCTCCTCACCGTTTGAGAAATGGGGGGACGCAGTAGGATAGGGTAAGCGCGCTGTTGGATATGCGCGTCCAAGCAGTAAGGCGTGTGTGTAGGCAAATCCGCACACTATAACGTTGAGCTGTGATGGCGAGTCCGTATGGACGAAGTTCCTGATTTCACACTGCCAAGAAAAGCCTCTATCGAGGTGAGAGGTGCCCGTACCGCAAACCGACACAGGTAGTCGAGGAGAGAATCC
>NZ_BAAFHO010000065.1:0-255 GCF_054665055.1 Lysinibacillus sp. CTST325
GGATTCTCTCCTCGACTACCTGTGTCGGTTTGCGGTACGGGCACCTCTCACCTCGATAGAGGCTTTTCTTGGCAGTGTGAAATCAGGAACTTCGTCCATACGGACTCGCCATCACAGCTCAACGTTACAGTGTGCGGATTTGCCTACACACACGCCTTACTGCTTGGACGCGCATATCCAACAGCGCGCTTACCCTATCCTACTGCGTCCCCCCATTTCTCAAACGGTGAGGAGGTGGTACAGGAATATCAACCT
>NZ_BAAFHO010000066.1:0-255 GCF_054665055.1 Lysinibacillus sp. CTST325
TTTGGACATGTACGATGTTCTTTTGTTGCTTTGGCCATTCTACGTGCAGGATTCGCTTTTCGAATTGGGCATACAATCTCGAATTTCTTCATAATACGGCGAATACGTTTTAAGTTATATGTAATCCCATATTGATTTTCTAACGTCATTTTAATTTGACGTGCACCTTTCCTACGCCCACGGAAATGATACGCTTTTAAAATGATATCTTTGATGGCTTCATCTGCTAACTCATGGGTTGCACGCTTTTGTGCT
>NZ_BAAFHO010000067.1:0-255 GCF_054665055.1 Lysinibacillus sp. CTST325
TGTGAAGACTTCAAAACACATAGGGAGGGAGAACATGAAACATGTTATCGCCTTTGATATTAGTATGGGAAAGAGTTATATGGTTGTCTATAACGCGCTGAAAAAATGTCAGTTGGAAAAGGAAATTACGCACAATCGTCCGGGATTTATGGACCTTAAAAAGTTAATTGATGACTTAATTGAAGGATATGATGAGCAACCTCATATCGTATTTGAATCTACAGGAGTCTATTCAAGAACACTGGAACGTTTCAT
>NZ_BAAFHO010000068.1:0-255 GCF_054665055.1 Lysinibacillus sp. CTST325
TCATCATATCCTTCAATTAAGTCATCAATTAACTTTTTAAGGTCCATAAATCCCGGACGATTGTGCGCAATTTCCTTTTCCAACTGACATTTTTTCAGCGCGTTATAGACAACCATATAACTCTTTCTCATACTAATATCAAAGGCGATAACATGTTTCATGTTCTCCCTCCCTATGTGTTTTGAAGTCTTCACATTAGCCTTATTGATTCCCATTTCTTATACACGATCTCAAAGGATCCAACATACTTAAACC
>NZ_BAAFHO010000069.1:0-253 GCF_054665055.1 Lysinibacillus sp. CTST325
TAAATCTTGTCTTTTAAATAGTCTAGTGATGATGGCAAAGAGGTCACACCCGTTCCCATACCGAACACGGAAGTTAAGCTCTTTAGCGCCGATGGTAGTTGGGGGCTTCCCCCTGTGAGAGTAGGACGTCGCTAGGCATAATACCCAGGAGGATTAGCTCAGCTGGGAGAGCACCTGCCTTACAAGCAGGGGGTCGGCGGTTCGAGCCCGTCATCCTCCACCATTTGCCGGTGTAGCTCAGTTGGTAGAGCAA
>NZ_BAAFHO010000070.1:0-251 GCF_054665055.1 Lysinibacillus sp. CTST325
AGTATTCCGGCTATTGGAGCTAACTCAGCTGTCAGAATCATAGCAGAAATTGGGAACATTCAGAGGTTTGACAACAACAGACAGTTGAATGCCTATACAGGTATTGATATTAGGCGGTATCAATCCGTTCAGAACATGATTAGACAGCGACGATTTGGTGGAAATCACATCGTTGAGTACTACGATAAATTAAAAACGCAACCCTATAACAAATGTCATAAGGTTGCCTCCGTCGCATGTGTAAACAAGTT
>NZ_BAAFHO010000071.1:0-246 GCF_054665055.1 Lysinibacillus sp. CTST325
GTGATTTTTCCTTGTTTTGAACTAAGGCATTCAACTTTTTTAAATACTCATTTTCCATTTCTAGTTGTTTAATACGTGCTTCAAGTGTTTCGGTAGAGCCTTCGACTGGTGATTGTTTTGATTGTTTATTGAATTCTTTTTTCATGGATGGACGCCCCTTTTTCTTTGATTGAAGGGCATTTAATCCTTGAGTTTCAAATTGCTTTCTCCAAACACTAATTGTTGAAGGGGCAGGTATTTTAAAAA
>NZ_BAAFHO010000072.1:0-238 GCF_054665055.1 Lysinibacillus sp. CTST325
ATTACGTTTTGCGTTCAGTTTTGAAGGTTCATTCTTAATGAATGAAATACTTCAAAACTTGTTCTTTGAAAACTGGATAAAACGACATTGAAATTGTAACAAACACATTTATTTTTTAAGTTTTTTTTAGGCTTAATAACTTGGTTAAGTTATTAAGGGCGCACGGCGAATGCCTTGGCACTAGGAGCCGATGAAGGACGGCACTAACACCGATATGCTTCGGGGAGCTGTAAGTGAG
>NZ_BAAFHO010000073.1:0-229 GCF_054665055.1 Lysinibacillus sp. CTST325
AAGGGTTTCAAGATACGAGTAGTTCGAGGAAGCGATGGAGAGAAGGAAGGAGCGTACTCAAGTACGTGACTGACTGAACGACAGAAGCTGACGAAGAAATAGGACGTATATTGAAAGCCGACAATAGTCTAGTGATGATGGCAAAGAGGTCACACCCGTTCCCATACCGAACACGGAAGTTAAGCTCTTTAGCGCCGATGGTAGTTGGGGGCTTCCCCCTGTGAGAGTA
>NZ_BAAFHO010000074.1:0-220 GCF_054665055.1 Lysinibacillus sp. CTST325
TCCTTCCGTTTTTGAAGAAAATAAAAGATACTAAAGTAGAGATAGTAAACATCCATTTTTTTACTATAACCTTTGACTGAGGCAACTAATAACTCAAAATCCTTACGGTACCGTATTTCCTTTGATTTTTCGAAGCCAAATACGTGCCGGTTTCCATAGTACTGCTTTTAAGTACCTACTAATTTGTAAGTACGTCCGTGAACTGTTTGTGTGAAGCTGT
>NZ_BAAFHO010000075.1:0-211 GCF_054665055.1 Lysinibacillus sp. CTST325
TTCATAATTGCCAGGATAAATAAATCTTATGCACATGCGGAAGTAGTTCAGTGGTAGAACACCACCTTGCCAAGGTGGGGGTCGCGAGTTCGAACCTCGTCTTCCGCTCCAAATGTGCCGGGGTGGCGGAACTGGCAGACGCACAGGACTTAAAATCCTGCGGTAGGTGACTACCGTGCCGGTTCGATTCCGGCCCTCGGCACCATTTTTT
>NZ_BAAFHO010000076.1:0-209 GCF_054665055.1 Lysinibacillus sp. CTST325
GATGAGGTAGATAGGTTCGAGGTGGAAGTGTGGTGACACATGGAGCTGACGAATACTAATCGATCGAGGACTTAACCAAAATGTTTGAAACATTCAATGCACCGTTTATCCAGTTTTGAAAGAATAATTCTTTCAACCAAGGGTTTCAAGATACGAGTAGTTCGAGGAAGCGATGGAGAGAAGGAAGGAGCGTACTCAAGTACGTGACT